>PBLQ01000022.1 GCA_002721815.1 Myxococcales bacterium | reverse complement strand
CTCCTTGTTCTCCTTGTTCTCCTTGTTCTCCTTGTTCTCCTTGTTCGCCTTGTTCGCCTTGGATGCCTTGATCACCTTGTTCTCCTTGGATGCCTTGATCACCTTGTTCTCCTTGGATGCCTTGATCGCCTTGTTCTCCTCGGATGCCTTGATCGCCTCGCTCACCATCATAAATCACAGAACTGGTGCCATCCTCACAGGTGATGACGGCCGGCCCTCCATCGACTCGACTTACAGAACAATTTTTGCCTGTCTCTCCTTGTACACCCGCTTGGCCCTGTTCGCCTTGGTCACCTTTTACACCCGGCGTGCCATGGCAAACCACCTGCGTGCCATTCACTTCATCATCGTCTAATTCGCCGTTGGTATTTTGGTCGATGCCATATTCAAGTTCAACACCACCAGCCGGACAGTCTTCGGTGGATGCCACACTCAAAAAACGGGTCATGCTGCTGGGTGGCCCCAGTACCGTCGCTTCTTCTACTATCGGTTCACATGCAACTAATAAAAGAAAAGTGGATGAAATTAAAAGACGCATGGCCGCCCCCTTGAGATGTCTTCGCTTCGCGAATAAAGGTTACCATAAGGACGAGTTGCAAACAAATGATCACTAGAAACACGCATAAAGCGCCGTGACCTGGTTGGGGCGCGGCTTGACGAACCCAACTTGCCCTACCATAGTGCAGGTAATCCCCTTCTTGCCCTAAGGCCCTTGGGCCGCTTTGTATAGGTTTGTTTATGCGATTTATTTTTCTTCATGTTGTTTTATTGGCTGCACTGTTATCGGGATGTCCTGAAGGCCCTGCGTCTATTGACACCCCCAGCAACAACCCTTTTATGACGCCCAATTCAACAACAGACGGCGGCACACCCGAGAACAACGCCAAACTGGACGCAGGCTCTGGCCCGGCGACCAGCGATATGGATGCCGGGGCCATCGCTCTCCAAACAACGGATGGTGGCCCCACCGGCACGCCAACACTTTATGTGCCTTGCGAAGGCGAGTGGGTGTTCGTGGTCAACAACGAACTGGTTCCGGTTGACAGTTCACCAGTCACCGATGCGGGCGTTTTGGGAAACTTCGAAACTTACTGGAGTTGCGATCTGCTTTTCTTGAAATCTCTCGCAGACAACAGTGGTCTCACCACTCCCATCCTCGAAGTAGGCAGCCAAAGTTGGGCCGATGGACGGCTCACCAATTTGTATGCCGGTAACTCTGGTTTGTCGGGGCCGCTATCACCACGCGTAGGGGACGCAGGGGAATTACTCAATCTCAGCCTCAGTCAAAACCAACTCGAAGGTCCTATTCCTGATAGCATCACACGCTTAACCAATCTCACCTTTCTCAACCTCGGCAGCAATCGACTGTCCGGCAGTATTCCCGAACAGATGGGTGAGCTTCATCAACTCAACACGCTCGATCTGCGTGTGAACCAACTAGAGGGCTCTATTCCGGAGAGCCTTTCCAGCATCACCAACTTGAGGTATTTATTGCTGAGCCACAACGATCTTACCGGGCCATTTCCCCCCACGCTCGCGCTTTTAGGTGATTTGAGATCCATTGAACTTTTTCAGAATGAACTCTCAGGTCCGTTGCCTCCAGATATTGGCAACCTGAATAAGCTTCAGTATTTGAGTATCAGCAACAATCAGTTTTCGGGGCCCTTACCCCCCACATTAAACCAGCTGGTGGAACTGACACGGTTACTTGTCGCCGACAATGAGTTCGAGGGGTTCGTTGACGAAACCATCTGCACCCTCAACATCGATTGGGAAAGTGACAACTTTAGCATCTCGAACAATAATCTTTGCCCTGCCTACCCAAGCTGTATCAATACCCTCATGGGCAACCAAGACACCGCCAGTTGCGGCAACTAAGCCTCCCAATAATTTATTTCTTGTTTCACCAAAGGGCCACCATGTTCATTCCTCCCAAAAAAGCCATCGCCATCAACGCCTTCACCTTGATCATCATCGGTGTCGTGGCATTCATGCTCAAGTCGTCCCCCACGGCTCTGATTCCTGCAGCTTTTGGTGTGCTCTTAGGCATATGTTTTTTGACTTACGATAAAAACAACAAGGTCGTGGCCCATATTTGCTTGGTGCTCATGCTGTTGGTTTTTGCCAGTTTGTTCATGCCTCTCAAAACGCGAATCGCCGCCAACGACTTCATGGGTATGTGTCGCGTGGGTTTGATGCAGTTGGTCACGCTTTACGCCATCGTTTGTTTCGTACGTAGTTTCATCGAGGCAAGACGCGCCTAGGGGCCAAGACTGCCAAGATTTTTACGCTCAGCCAGCTTTAAAAATTAGCGACTATTGACGAAAGCCTATTTCAGGATAAGCCTCCCCGGCGTAGCCACCCGTGCGCCAAGAGACCAAGTCCGCGGCGAGGATGCTGCAGACCAAACCGAGTAAAAAACCAAGCGTGGCGCCTGCGCCCGCTTGAAATAAAACCCGTTCGATCGCGACCCCTGCGCCGTGAACCCGGTTAAAAAGGGGGAATAAAAACAAGCCAATCACCATGAGCACCAGTCCTGCCCGAGCACTCATCACCAACATCTGTTTTCGCCTCAGAGCGTGCCAGTCCCACCGTCGCAATCCCCACCAAAAAACCAAAGCGCCGGCACCCCCACCACCCATGGCCCATAGGGGCCCAATATGGCCGAGTGTTACAATTTGAATGAACGCAGAGAGGCCCACGCCAACAAAAATCGCGCTCACCAAGAGCGTCAACATGACCCCGCTTGGAACACCATGACCCGATAAGTTTGTAATGGCGCGCTCCAACTTTCGCATCGCTGCAGAATCCCCCACCACGGTCCCCAAGACCCGGTTGACTCGGGGTCTGGAAGGCGGTGGCCAAAGCTCTACCAAGCGATGGAGTGCGGATGATGTAGGGTCGCTTAAGTATACCTGCTTGTCTGGGCCCAAAAGGATGACCTTTTCGCAAGAAACTTGTGCGCCCGAGTGAGCAGGCATACGGACCACGTCTCCGTGAAAGAGCATTTTAGAAGAAAAACCATCTGGAATCTGCGGCACCTCAGCGTCTGAATCGAGGATTGAGCCTGTCCATTTTTGACCATCGCGAGAGTACAAAATACTGCCCGGACCTACTTTTTTGGCAAAACCTACACTTTGACCGTGTTTAAACAAACGCCAACAAAGACCCGGCGATACAGAGGACGTCTGGTCCAAAGAGAGGGTCGAGCTGTTAAAAGGGTTGTCGCGGTTTTCGGTCACAAGGAGTTCTCCGTTTTTATCCCTATGTCTCATTAACCATCTTGGCCGTTTAAATATTCCCAGACCGTCATTCTAAGTTCACCTTTTTTCCGCCTCCATTCGTTTACAGCATTGGCCTGGTACGAATTTTCTTCACCCGCGATGGGCAACAAAGACCCGAACTTCTCTTTGAGCATGAAGGGCCAACCCTCTACCCCGACCGATCAGAAAGTGCCGTTCCCGGTATGACCACCATTCAACCCATCAAACGCTATACCGCAGGGGGTTATGCTTGCTGGCGCAAAAGAGACCACAACGAAATGCCCCTGGATGCTTGGTTGGATGGTTTCTCGTTGGCCGTGACAGAGGTGGAATAACATTGCCAATAATCGGCCTTGCGAATGCTGGCGTTTCCATTTTTTCACTCAAAAAATGTATAGAAGCCGTATGCAACTGCAAGCGCGGGCAGAGTGGTATAGAGTGTTGCAACGATGGCGGCCTTGGGGGCAAGAACAATGGCTGGAAACAAAGCATCACCGTCGTTGCTAATGGCGTTGCCCAACTGCGCAGACATCGGGATTAAACCGTTAATAAATAATGTGGTCACAATAATCTGCGGGCCACAGCCCGGTAACAAACCGACCACGACTGCCAATAACACCATTAAACTGGGTACCTCTGTAAAAAGAAGCGTCAAATCTGTCTGTGCCCACAGCATTCCAAGCTCAAACAAAAGAAAACTCAACACCACCCAACAGGTGACGAAATTAGTTTCTTGCGCCACACGTTGGAAAATAGGGAGACCACTTTTTTCGGAGTCGGGCGCGTCCAGTAGCCGGGATGGTTCTGTATCGCCACCCAAGGCCCAAAGAAACATGGCAACAAAAAGCGCAGTGGCACCAATCCACGTCATGGTGCCCTCTTGAAACTTAAAAAAGCCATCGAGGTCCACTTGAAAAGACCCTAAAACAGCGATCACCATGGTAGGCCAAAGCATCGCTTCCCAAAAACGGCCCTCGGGTTGCATGGCCGCTGAAAGTTCATGAGCGGGATGGATGTTATTCTTATTCTGATTTTGCTGCTCTGCGCGAGGCTTCATAAAATCAACGCCACAAAGCTGATCAATGAGCAAGCCGTATAACAACCCGACCATAACAGATAGCGCCAAAACAAAAATCCCACTGGACGGATCAGCGGAAAGCAAAAGAAAGGCAGCATCACCCATGGTCGCTGTTAAAACCGCCACCACAGAACCAAAAGAAAGTCGGCCTTTCACGAACTGGGTGATTACAATAATGGCGCCTCCACAACCGGGAACCCCGCCCAAAACACTCGCAAACCCTACCTGATAAACAGGGCTTTTACCCAATATAGCTGCCAGCTTGTCTTTACGATCCAACTTAACAGAAACCGTGTAAAACAGCGCCAAAGTCGCAGCCACATATGACGACACCTGCCAATATGCATCAGAAAGCACATTCAGTGTCACGGCCCGGGTATTGTCACTCAAGCAAAGAACGATAAGCACCGCCAGAAATAAAAATCGTGCCCGGTTAATCACCAATCGCTTGCACAGCCTCAAATAACGCTCAAAGCTGTGAGGTGCCCAAAACCATTTGCGGATATTTTCCTGCATAACAAGGCTCCTCGGCCCAACTCCTTATTGAGATTGAGAATCATTATCATTCTCAATAAAAGGTGCAACGGAAATCGAAACAAAAAGAATTTGGCTCAAATAGCCTTAATTCGGCATAAATCAACCGATCCTAGGCTTGATAACTTCTGCTGAAGTGCTACCCTTAATTGAGAATGACTTGCATTCTCAAGTTTGTCGGCGTTTTTTACGCCCAATTGCATTTTCGAATATGGGTTAAAGCATGCTCCTGACTCAGCTCAATCAAGTCCTCTACTTCGCCTTTTTATCCGCGCTCCTTTCCATCGGAGTCAGTTGCGCGCCGAGTATCGAAGATAAGCCTGGCGGCTGTTACTTAATCAATGACGGACACAAATGCGATTGCGCCTTGAGTACTGATGAATGCGGCGCCGTTTTCGGGATCTGGACCGAACGCTGCGAATGTGAGGAAGAAACACCCTGTGATTCTAGCGACCCATTCACCCATGTTGAACACGACGATGGTTCATCCACCACCACAGTGAATGCCTCCTGCGAAGAAAATTGGGTATATCTTAACCTCTCCGAAAAAGCGGAAGCAACGCCTGATACCCCCGATGACAGTGAAGAATGGGATTTGGGGTTTCAAAGATTTAAAATCAAAAGCAACGGCGGTATCAGCGGTTCTCGCAATGTGGTGGTTGCTATGACTTCAGAGGCAACCTTCGACGAATTGGAGGAGGCCCCCGCAATGGGCTATCTCAGCGACGCGGAGGACTCAGAAGATGAAGGCGAAGATCCTGATTTTGCCTTTTTGGCTCCAGAGCCATGGTATGATTACGATCAGGAAACGCACATACTTACGCCCAAAGACCAAGTTTATATTGTTCAGAGCGTTTCCGGTGATTATTTTAAGTTACAAATTTTAGATTACTACGATGACGCGGGCACATCTGGCTATCTCAAATTTAAATGGGCCACCATCATGGCGCCCGCTGAATAATTCTCATTCAACCGCCGTTTTTCTATCTCATGCCAAACCTATCCTGGAGTTCACTATGAAACATACCCTCCTGTCTATGACTTATCTTCTCTGCTTTACTTTGTCCGCCGTGGGCAGTCATGCGGCTTCTCCGGCAAAACGAATCGTGAGCCTTGGGGGTGGTGTTACAGAAACATTGTTTGCGCTTGGTGTTGGCGATCAAATCGTTGCAACCGATGTGTCCAGTTTGTATCCAGAGCAATCGACAAAGCTTCCTAAAGTGGGCTACATTCGTGCCACCTCGGCCGAAGGCATTGCCTCCATGAAACCTGATTTGGTGATTGCGTCAGATGCACTGGGTCCGCCAACGGTTAAGGAACAGTTGAAAAGCAGTGGTATTCAACTTCAACTCGTGCCAGAAGCCAAATCTATTGATGCGGCTGCAAAACGAATTCGCGCCTTGGGCGCCATCGTCGGCAAACAGAAAGAAGCCGAATCACTGGCTAAAGCTGTAGAAACCATCGCTGCACAACCCAATCCCAAAGGCAAAGCGCCTCGTGTTCTCTTTTTGTTTGGGCATGGTGGAACAAGCCTCATGGCGGCCGGCGGAAAAACCGGTGCAGCAACCATGATTAAAGCCGCAGGCGGAGAAAATGCGGTGAGTGGTTATGATGGATATCGCCCACTAACTGCGGAGTCTGTCCTTGCAGCAAAGCCAGATATTATCTTGGTCACCCATCGCAGTCTTGGCGCCGTAAAGGGGGAGGCCGGTTTGTGGAAGACACCAGGTGTTGCGCTTACCCCTGCAGGCAAAAATAAAAGATTGGTCATCATGG
Organism: Myxococcales bacterium; assembly: GCA_002721815.1. Lineage (GTDB taxonomy): Bacteria > Myxococcota > UBA727 > UBA727. Next base: position 98,887 of record PBLQ01000022.1, on the reverse strand, counting down.
ACGACCTGAAACTGCTGGGTTTTGGTCCCAGAACTGGCACGGCTCTGGAAGAACTGCGCCAAGCTTTCTTTGCACCGCAGAAAAAATAACCATGCTTGAGAACGATAACACCCAATCAACCGACAAAACAGGTGCGTCCAAAATCGCCCTGCGTGGGACGGGTGTCATTGTCATACTGTTTTTTTTGCTTATGGTGGGCGCAATCCTTGCCATTGGGACAGGCGCCCTCCAATTGCCGCCTTTGAAGGTGATTGCTATTTTACTCGAACCGTTGGGGGTCACCCTCAAGCATATGGGTACTGAACAAGAAGCCGCCGTTTTATGGGGCATCCGTTTGCCACGCGTTGTGTTGGCTGTTTTGGTTGGTGGAACCCTGGCCGTTTCGGGCGCCATGATGCAAGGACTGTTCAGAAACCCTTTGGCAGAGCCTGGATTGGTAGGAGTCTCAGCGGGCGCTTCTTTGGCCGCCGCAACCTTTATGGTGCTCGGTGCACCGCTCACCAAACACCTCAGTGATGACTTCGCTTTATATGGGTTACCCATCGCCGCCTTCACCGGAGCCATTGGATGTGCTGTGATTATCCACCGAGCCTCTATGGTGAGTGGCCGAACATCTGTCTCCACCATGCTCCTCGCCGGCATTGCCTTTAACGCCCTAGGATTTGCTGGGCTGGGCATTCTCCAATACTTAGCAGATGACAACCAGCTTCGAAGTTTAACTTTTTGGATGATGGGGAGTCTGGGCGGCGCCACTTGGGACAGTTTAACGGTTATCGGTCCCTTATTGCTCTTACCGATATTATTGGCACCCTTTTTAGCCCGTGGCTTGAATGTTCTACAACTTGGAGAAGCCGAAGCTAATTATCTTGGTCTTGATGTTGAAAACTTGAAAAGACTGTCCATTGGTTTGGTAGCTCTGGGGGTTGGTGCGGCAGTGTCCATCAGCGGCATGATTGGATTCATTGGGTTGGTGGTCCCCCATTTAATTCGGCTGGGAAGCACCCCAGACCACCGTGTGCTTTTGCCCGCATCCGCTCTGTTGGGGGCGTTACTCTTGGTAGGGGCCGACCTCCTGTCTAGAACCGTGGTCATTCCCGCTGAAATGCCTGTGGGGATTGTCACCACCCTGGTTGGCGCACCCTTTTTTCTTGGGCTTCTTTTAGCGGGTCGTCGGAGCTTGCGATTATGATCGAAGTTCAACAACTAACGGTAACCCGAGGCAACCGAGAAATCCTCCAAGATATTAACCTGAAAGTGACGCCGGGCGAAGTCCGTGTGGTGATTGGTGCGAACGGCGCGGGTAAATCAACACTGCTCGAAACCATTGCTGGTGATCTTCCAGCTGCCCAGGGCACAATTCTCATAGACAACCGCCCCTTGAACCAATGGCCTGCCCCAGAATTAGCACAGCATCGCGCCGTATTGCGACAAAGTCCACGACTGGATCTGCGGTTCACCGTCCTAGAGGTCATTCTGATGGGCCGCTCGCCTCATATTAAGCGANATGAAACAAAAGCAGATCTACAAATTGCCCACGATGCGTTGGCNGTGGTNAACCTNGAAGGNTTTGNNGACAGATTTTACACTCAGCTTTCAGGNGGAGAACANCAACGGGTACANCTCGCGAGGGTTCTGGCNCAAGTGTGGACGCCCGCTCTANTGGGACAAGANGCNNANGACAATTCATCTGANCGCTANCTNCTTTTTGATGAACCNACATCCAANTTAGATNTCCATGCGCAACATTTGGTTTTAGAATGTGTTCGACGCTTCGCGCGGGTGGGCGGCACGGTTCTCTGNGTTCTTCACGATATCAATCTAGCTTCCCAATATGCCGANCAAATTCTCTTGCTGAAAAATGGGCGCGTCCTGGCNNACGGGCCCCCCGTTGACGTTCTTCAACCNAATTTGCTACATAAGGCTTTCGGTGTGGAGGGCACCNTTATNGAATCCCCTCAAGTACCCCACCCGGTATTTGTGGTCCGCCCCCAAAAGGAGATTTCCCATGAGTGATGCTGCGACAGAATTAACCAAAGCAGAACAAAATGAAATTGATTCAGCGGCCGAAATCGCAGAGCAAACCGGAGATCCTGCAGGGGATGTGAGACGATGGCTCTTAGAAACGCACCACGGTACGCTGTGTACCCTATCGGTTAAACGTGACCTTGAGGGCTACCCTTTTGGCTCTGTGGTCCCTTTCGCCATCGATGCCCAAGGGCGTCCCTTTATCTTAATTGCAGACATCGCCGCCCACACGGCCAACCTGCGNAAGAACCCCAGAGGCACACTCTTTATTCACGACCCACATGCNTCTGGCGATCCGCAATCCAGTTGGCGCGTTTCAGTCATGGGGCAATTCAACCGAACCCTTCCCAAGGGTAGCGATAGCCGTCACTTAGAAACTGCAAATGTAATTGATGATGCTGAATATGCCGATCTACACGCACGATATGTGGAGCGCGTGCCCGCTGCAGAATCCTACGTCAAACAACATAACTTTGATTACTGGCGCATGGAAGAGGTACACAAGGCCCGTTACATTGCTGGCTTTGGACGNATTTGCTGGATACAAGGCGAAAAAATCCTAAGAGACCCTTTAGGCGGTGGTCTCGATGAGGCAGCCGCACCGGCCATTGAACACATGAATGAAGATCATGCCAACAACATGATCGAAATGTGCACCGGCCTTTACGGCTTTACGCCCGATTCTGCAGAAATGATTGCTTTAGACGCTTCGGGCTTCCAAATTCAAACCACGAATCCCCAGCGACATCTTTTCTTTGGCTTTGGTAAAGAGATTGATGCTGAAGCACTGCGCGTGGCTGTTATTGACGTGTTGCGACGGGCCAGAAATCAAACAGAAAAAGTGAGAGCAGAATAAAATCTGCCCTCACTTCTGGATTGTACTCTAAAAGTCTGTCCTACCCGGACCCGCATACGACCAGTCGATACTNACCTCNCCATCCACATAATCGGTGACTTTCATTTTAACGTAGTTCCCTTCTGCGGTCCTGACGATAAAGGATGTATCTTTTGGTGTTACAGCATGGGTGCTCATATCGTAATCATACCATTCATCTAAGACTGGATTTCCAGAGTACTCACCCATTGCAGACATTCCCCATACNGCTAACATTTCATCAACGGCGAATGCGTCTTCGCACTCACATTGCGATGTCCAAATACCAGATGCTTCAGTACATTCCTCTAAGGACATTTCACAGTCGCATACATGGCCCTGGTTCATCAAATAGCACCCAGATCCATCAGGCGCACTGTTCACATCTGCGAGATTGGCCACGCCTGACTCAACAGCGCCACCTTCACCGGATCCACTCGTTCCGCTGTTTGTCTGAAATTTTGTACGNGAAATAGCAATATCCCAATTAGTCGTGGACTCAGGACTTTCGGGTTCTACCGCGATACCTTTATCAAAGCGAAAGTAGACAAATTCGTCTTCTGACGAAGAAGGCATTAAGTTTGAATGAACTTCTACTTCTCGTTCAACACTTTCTGTTTTCAAGGTAAAAACACCATCGTCGTAGGAGAGAATCTGNAATTTNGCATACGNTCCATCGGCTTTACGNACNNGNAANANAANNGCCTTGGGNCTNACANCATGGGTTTCCATATCATAATCATACCAATCGCTTAAAANCGNATTNCCCGCAAACTCTCCAGANCCAGGGGGGCCNGGCAAAGGTANCATCTCATCCGCGCTGAACCCTACCGTGGGGCTCGTTGACATCGCATCCCANTCCGTACCAGTNGCAATCNTTGCCCCACCGAGGCCAGCGCCACTCACGCCGCTGTTGGTCTTGATTTGTGTTCTGCTGAATGCAATATCCCAATCTAAAGAAGTTTCTGGAGATGCGGGGGCCAAGGTCAAACCAGTGGTCATGTCCATATAGCTCCATTCGTTTTCAGTGGATGCATCAACCGTGAGCTCTGCATTTCCCCCGCCAGTTCCTGAGGGTGCCTCCACCAAACCCCATCGAAAAGAAGGATGACCGCTGGTTCCGGCATCATCGTAATAGTTCAACATTTGAAACTTATAATACTGTCCTGATACGCTGCGAATGACGTAAACCATATCGGCNGGCGTTAAGATATGCGTGGTACCNTCGTAATCGAACCAAGGTGTAGCCCCAAGAAACACATAGTCNGGGTCCTGGTCTTGATCATCAGAATCGTCAGCATCTGTGAGGTANCCTTGCTCTGGGGCCTTTTCCAGCGTGTCAAAATCNACCGTAGGCAAGCGCGCTATTTCAACNCCGCCAGTCCCACTGATNCCACCGTTACTTTTNATTTTGAAACGTTGAAAAGCGAGNTCCCATTCAGCATCCCAATCTTGCNCCTCATCCGGATTNAGGGGGACGACTTCCAAGCCGGACTCTAAACTGAAATACACCCANNTATCATCTGCNGTTGCATCAACATGCGTGGTCGTAATGCCTTCGCCATTTTCAACGCTGGAAACNAGACTCGTTATGCCAGCATCCGTTTCTGTGTTTTCATCCTCGCTGGTNTTAATACTTTCTGCGCACCCCACCAATAAAAACACCAACAAAGTCAAGTTTAGCGAAANACCTTGTCGCANCATTTTNCTTACCATTTTCGTTCTCCCTANNNTTTATGCTAGTTTCTCTTATTGTTTTGGTGCTCAAAAAATTAAAAACGCTGATTTATTCCGCCATAAAAAGTNCGCGGTTGAATGGGNAAATAAACCACGTTGCCAGCGTCTAGNAGATTCTCGATCCCCACAAACGCTTTTGTTGCNCCAAATAAGCGTTGNCCNANTCGAANATCAATGTTGCTGAACGGCTCCGCCATCAATGTCTCTTCCACACCNTCGCCATCTGTATCNAAGTAAAACGGTCGTTCCCCAACAAAATTTCCGCGAAAAGTTCCCTCGGTGCCCCAACTTTTGTGACGAAATCTCANGTCAAANGTNAGTCGATGTAAAGCACGCCCTTCAATGGCCCTATCGGTTGACTCATCCCAAGTATCAGTGAGTGCATACCCAGTTTGAAGCATTCCATACTGCCCGATAGGAATACGGACAGATGTTTCAATCCCCCGCGTCTGTGCCGATGCTATATTGTCATAGTAAAATCGAACCGGGCCACCACTGCCATCATCAATTCCTGAATTCGTGGTAATCAAATTATCAATGTCATTGTAAAAAATNTTCAATGTTAGCCACATCCAGTAAACNGGCCACCACTCCCCACCAACATTGTAGCTTTGCGACATCTCCGGTTTGAGTTCAGGGTTTCCGGATACCACGTAACCCACACTCGGGTTTTCAAACAACAAGAGCAACTCTTTGAAGACAGGCGCCCGATAACCGGTCCCATAGCTCGCACGCAAAACGAGGGATTCAAAAGGGTCATACCGCAATGCNATNTTCGGTGTGGGATAAGACCCAAACTGTGAATCAAAATCATATCTTNCNCCCGGNACCAANACNAAAAANGGNGTGTCNAATATGGTCCATTCATCTTGNANAAANANCCCNCCNCGNANTCTATCNCCCGTATTATCNACCAANCTCTCGGACTCNAANAACTCNTANCTNGANGTNGCNCCAANNGANANCANNTGNTNNTCAAACAACANATGGTNATATTGCNCNGTNAANTGNNCCANCTGNTCCAATGTTTCTTGNTANTGNTCNAGNGCGTNNGAGTTCCTNTGNTCNTANAANTANTGATCTCNAAAAAGNCTNAAACGNCCAATCAAGCTCACCTGCGAAAGCCAAGGCANCTTCATATCTGGTCTCAGGGTCGTNGACAAAGTCTCAGTTAAGTTACGGCGGTCAAAAACGGCGCCCGCAGCATTACTGTCTACACCCTGCATGTCNCGTTGTAAGTAATCAATGGTGCCCATCAAGGAAAAGGCCTCACTCAACTCAAACTCTGTCCGATTGGCCACATTGAACTCCGAAATGGCACTGCCCGAGGTGGCCTCATCCTCCGGCATCAAGTCATAGGCGTCGATTTGATGAAAACCAGCAGAGGTACGGGAATTCACATGATCATTGCTCACCGACAAAACACCGTTCACATCAGTGGCATTGAACGAGCCGTAAGATGCATACAGCTCTGCCCCCAAAGGACTGCTGGCCTTTCTCGTGATGATATTGATCACGCCGCCCATGGCATCGGAACCATAAAGCGCCGAACTGGCCCCTTTAACAATCTCAATATGATCAATGTCTTCAAGGAGGAAACGGCGTAAATCAATAACGCCGCCAATCCGGCCCGTGACGCGCTCTCCGTCGACTAAAATCAAAACATGCTTGGAATCCAGACCTTGCAAGCGTACTCCCGAACCACGAAAAGACTCATAAATGTCCACGCCTGGATGAGAAGCAAGCAAATCTGAAACGTCTACAGCTCCCGAGGTCTCGATATCTTTGCGTGTGATCACTTCGGTGGCCACCGGGGCATCAGACAACCGGTGCTCAGTCCGCGAACCGGTCACAACCACTTCGTCCACACGTTGCAATTCTTCATCACCATCGATGACATCATCAGAGGATGGCTTCACTTGGTCTTCAGCCCCAGCAGGGAACGACCCTGCAAAGATGAAGGCGCAAAATGCCAAATGAATCAAAAACCGCACACCGACTCCTCTGAAGATTCAGAGTTGGACCGAGACCAGCTACCAACGAAAAACACATTCAATTTCAATCACCTATGAAAACCATGGTACCTTGCAAGCAGGCATTTTTAACGGCCGCAGAAAATGAGAATGCAAATCATTCTCAGTACTATGTCCAAACGAAACGTCAAGTGCTATAGGCTGGATTGACCTTTTTCAGGAGCGTTTCCAAATGGTTGATTTTTCGAAGTATAATTACTCCCTCTGTTTTGTGATGACTTTTGCACTCAGCACTGCAGCTCACGCACAGACAGCGCCCGAACCGTCTCAAGATATTTCTCAATACCGTGCAATCACCCAAAGGATTCATGATGTTGACGCGACGGGGCAACTGTTTAGCTACTCAATCGCTGCAGTGGGCGGAGGGGCCGCGCTGGGGCTGAGCAGCTGGCTTTTATACGCTCAACCCGGTGAGAAAGATGGGGCACCTTCTCCGCTGATACTTTCCAGTGCCATCTTAATGGCCGGCTCTGGACTTGGCCAATTCCTACATGGTGGTATGCGCATGGGTGAAAGGCAATCAAGTGCGCGGGCGGCCAAGTTGCTCCTCGACAACCCGAATACCACCGATCAACAGTTTTTGGATTTCTTACGTTACAGAGCGGACCTGTCAGCCAATACACGCTTTATGGGCGGGTTACTCACCACCGTTCAAGCGGCCTCTGCGTTGGGCGCAGGCCTAGAAATGGCGCTTAACACTGGTGGCGATTATGGAACGGCTGGATGGGTCATCACGGGTGTGGGTATCTTAGGTACTGGTGTCGGGGTGATTCATTTTTTTGGAAAAACCCGTTCTCAAAGAGAGTTGGGAAAATTGCAAGAATGATCCGCACTTCAACCTGATCCAATAATCATTGCCTAATTTGCCATACCGTAGATTACCGCGTCTTCACTGAATAAACCGGGCTCAACGGCACCTATGCGGCTGCCCTTGAGCCATTAAGCCCAGCCAACTCAACAAGTACCTAATTTTAAGGGGTTTCCATGACAGGTGCCTCTTCGAATCTTTGTCCGACCGCTCGCCTTGTGCATAATCTCTGGACTTTCAGTCCCATTTCCTTATTATGCCCCCATGAATTCCTGGCGGACCAATCGAGTGCTAAAAACCGGGCTGTCAGCCCTATTTGCTTTATTGATGTGCTCCCAAAGCCTCGCCACTCCCGCGAGTTACAACTCGACCACCCTAAAAGCAGCCAAGTCCGTGGATTGCATTGACAAAAAAGTCGGTGGAAACGCCCACTGCCTCACCAAAGAGCAGCATGCGCAAGATCATACCGAGCCCAGAGATTCCAGCCCGGCCCAGCAATCTCACGAAAGTGAGTTTGAGCTTGAAGAAAAGGGCGAAAAAGAGCTGGAAGACGATAAAGAAGAAATGAACAAAGACGCTAAGACCTCATCCTTGGCTATTCATTCCTCTATTGCCAGTGGCAATTCTCTTGCCGTTACTTTATGCGCGGGCCCCATTCGTGACGTGCCCACACCACCGCCGAATTGTTGAAAGGCTCACGCTTTTCTTACGCGAGCCATACTTCGTTTCGTCTAAGTCTTCAATTGAATCACATCAGGGCAGACCCCAAAGGTCTCATGCCCCGTCCTAGGAGAAAAAAATGAGTTCTTCCAATTCCGAAACAAACCACAACGGTATGTTTCAAAACCTAAAATACGACGCCCCTGCATCCATCGTGGTGTTTTTGGTAGCGGTTCCACTTTGTTTGGGCATCGCACTTGCCTCCGGTGCCCCTCTCTTTTCTGGTGTTATTTCAGGCATCGTTGGGGGTATCGTTGTAGGCATTCTCAGTGGTTCTCAACTGGGCGTCAGTGGTCCGGCAGCCGGCCTTGCGGTGATTGTGCTCGCAGCCATTCAAGATTTGGGCGCCTTTGACATCTTTTTATCGGCTGTCGTTATTGGCGGGGTAATTCAACTGGCCCTTGGCTTCGCTAACGCGGGTATTGTTGGGTACTTTTTTCCTAACTCCGTGATCAAAGGCATGTTGTCTGCCATTGGTATCATCATCTTTATCAAACAAATCCCCCATGCGTTGGGTTTGCCCGCAGGATATGACGGCGGCTTGTCCGGTGTTTTCGGTAGCGTAACAACGGGGCCTATTATCATCACGGCCGTTTCCATGGTTATTTTGGTCTTATGGGAACGCCCCTTTATGAAAAAGATCAAAGCGTTCCAACTCATTCAAGGACCATTAGTCGTGGTGTCTTTGGGCATCGTTTTTAACCTCATCTTCCAAAGTAACCCCGGCTTGGCGCTCAAAGCGAATCAAGTGGTTGCCATTCCTGTGGCAGAGGATTTCATGGGGTTCTTTAAACTTTTCACCTTCCCCAATTTTGACCGAATTCTTGATCCAGCCATTTGGATTACCGGTGCTACCATTGCCGTGGTAGCCAGTTTAGAAACACTGTTGTGCTTGGAAGCCACCGATAAACTCGACCCCCTCAAAAGAGTTTCACCTGCTAACCAAGAGCTCAAGGCTCAGGGTGTGGGTAACCTTCTTGCCGGTCTCATCGGCGGTTTGCCCGTAACGCAAGTTATCGTTCGTTCGTCCACCAACATCCAATCGGGTGGTCGTACCAAAATGTCAGCCATCCTCCACGGATTTATCATGTTAGGATGCGCCATGAGCGTACCTCACATTTTAAACCTGATTCCTTTAGCCAGTTTGGCCAGCATTCTGTTTGTGGTGGGCTATAAGTTGGCCAAGCCTTCCTTGTTCAAAGAAATGTACCGACTCGGACATCGCAACTTTGTTCCTTTTATGGTCACGGTCGTTGGTATTTACATGACCGATTTATTGATGGGTATCATCATGGGTCTCGTGGTTGCCGTATTTGAGATCTTGCTCAACAACTACAAAAAGCCATTCCTCTTTAATGCTTCTGAGCATTTTCAAGATGGCAAAATCCACCTGGAACTGGCCGAAGATGTCACCTTCCTGAATAAGGCCTCCATCCAAAGAACCTTGAGTCAACTCCCGGATGGTTGTTCTGTGGTGATCGATGGCTCAAAAACCATCAACTTGAATCACGATGTTCGCGAAATCATCGAGGAGTTCGAAGAAGGCGCTAAATACCGAAATATCACGGTTGAAATGATAGAGGTGACAAGCCAATCCATTGAAAACCAATTGAGTGTTTTTGAACCCGCACTCAAAGAACACCAAAGTACGATTCCGAGTTAGTGCATCGCTGGCTCATGGGAGCCTGGCTCTTTTTCTAAAGAAAGCGAGTGCTCAAACCAACATGCGTCTTTGGAGAGTCAAAGGCGCAACACTTCACAATTTTTCTTTGGTCCCCTAAGGGCTGCCAAAGTCTTACAAACAAAGTAATTTTACCATAACAAACGAGGAGAAAAAATGATTACAACAGAACAAATCAAAGACGCTCAACAACAATGGGGAGACGGCATTGTGAAAATCGCGGCCGCGCACACGTCCGGTGGCGATTTTACACAAGTGGCTCACGATCATGTCACCAATCTGTATGCATACGGCATGACACCTGTTCTTTTTAAGCCTACCTTGGCAGCAGAGCAGCAGTTTCGTTCCACTTTTGATGATGCGCTTTCATACTTCGTTGCATCCAACAACGCTTGTCCAGAAGATAAAGGATTTGCGATCAAAGGCTGGACCGCAGTTCGTTTTGAAAATGTCGATATCATCACCGAAGGTAAAGTCGGTATGGCCATGGGCAACTACTTCTTCACCACCCCTGAGGGCGACGAAGTTAAAGTTGAGTACTCCTTTGGTTACTTCTTGGACGATGCAGGAAAAGTGAGAATTAACCTTCATCACTCATCTATGCCTTTCACCCCCTGATTTTAAAGCGTTTCTCTGGGCGAATACTGAGCCCACAAAACGTGTCATTTTCAAAGCAACGATCATCTTATGTTTGATCGTTGCTTTTTTATTTGCCGTTAACGCAGTTTGACTTTCGCCGAACGTGTAAAACAACTACATCAATCATATGCTAAAAATCTCATTCAGTTTATTCTTGTTCATACCTCTTTTGACCTTCAGCGGTACGGGCCATACACAGCCCAATCCGAACAGCACATCCAAAAACCCCACCTGTAAAACCCCAGTCAAAAAACAACCGGTTCAAAAACCCAAAGCAGGTACCCCATGGTTGGTCCAATCAGACGGCGTGGGTAACATTCCTCCAGACGGCCTCTTTCCCATCCAAATTTTAGACCTCGAACAAAAAAGCTTTCACGACCTTTATTTCGGGCCCATCAAAAACAAAGACCATTACGAGGCCATGATGGAAGGCCACTTTGATCAAGCCGGTCACCGCACCATCCGGCTTTCAAAAATCGACCTCACCGTGGTGTTATCTTTTAACAACCTCGTTATGAGCTTAGAGCCAGGCCCGGGGTTACGTACCCCAGAGGGCACCGGCGTAGGAAGTACCCTAGGCCAATTGCTGCAGGCGCACGGCTCTTATGAAATGACGTCCGGCTATGAAGACGTGTGTTCAGTCAGAGTACCACAACATCCTGGCGTGTTTTTTCAATACCACAGCTGCGAAAAGGCGTGCGCCGGTGAGGGTGCCTATAGCGTGTGGATCCCTGGTGAACACTCTTGGGATGAATCAGAGATGGCGCCCGAAGCCCTTCGCTCTAAAAACCTTCAAAAGCTTCAAATGAATCAAAACGAATTGCGCTTCAAACAGGGCGTGGCCTTAATGCCCAAAGAAGAAATGGCGTTTTCAGGCACTGCCATTGCCACCGACAAAAACGACAAAAAAGTGTCTGAAGCCAACTACCTGCACGGCCAACTCCACGGCGATGTCACCTACTTTTATCCCAGTGGTCAAAAACGACTTCTTTTTTCTTACGAAAAAGGGAAATTCAAATCGGGGATGCAATCTTGGTATCCCAATGGCCAAAAAGACTTGGATTCAGACTTCACGAAAGAACGCTGCCGGCGCATCACCAAATATTATCAAGATGGCCAAAAAGAAGAAGAAGGCATCGCGTGTTACGAACAACAAACCAGCAAGCGCTGGTACAAAGACGGGCAACTCAAAAGCAAAGAGGTTCGTAAAGAGGGTGAGGTCATCCGCAAGCGTTGGTTTAAAAGCGGAGAGCTCAAGAGCAAAAAGGTGATTCAAGACGATAAGGAAACCTACAAACGTTGGTACAAAAACGGAAAGCTCAAAAAGAAAGAGATCCGTGAAGGCGGCAAGGTCAAGCGCAAGTGTTGGAGTAAAAAAGGGAAAAAGAAAGCTTGCCCTAAAAAGAAATGACCCACGAAAAAAAAGTTCACTCCTAAAATACCTTTGTGTTTCGCTTGAAGTATCTATGCGCTAAACTGTTCGCATCGTCAAAGGAGTTGCTCATGGTCATCAAAAGACGCAAACGCATTGGGAAACCCTTGCTCACAGCCACTGCTGCCACCACAGTCACATTGACCAGTTGCATTCCAATTATAACCGGGAACCCAGTGCCAACGCCGTATCCTGATGATCCTGTGTCACTGCTTGATCCTCTGGCACTGCTCTGCATTGACGTAACACCTGATGATGCTGAAGTGACGGTTTTTCAAAATTACGACCTCGATAATCTATTAGCGGGGACCGATGGCGGTAATATACAATACAGCGATGTTTCCGCATTGCCGTACGGTATACGCATTGAGGATAGAGGTTGTACAAACGTAGACTCATCGGAAGTATTAATCTCTGCCAAGGCTGATGGTTTTGAAGATTTCTTGAGTGAGTACCAAATTGTTATCGGGTTGGATGAACCCCGAACCGATGTGAAAATCGATATGGTTCCCATCAATCCATCGGATGCAGGCACGTCGAATACAGACATGTCGGATGCAGGCACAAATGATCCAAGCGATGCTGGAGAGTAAAGCCCTTGCTGGAAGTTTTTGAATTAGAAATGCTGGGCGGTAAAATTGAAAACCGCTTCCGCCAAATGCGTCCTGAAATTAATGACATGCCTTGGGGCACCTTAGACCTCTCGGGTTTTCCGCAACATGCCATCGTTGCTGCCCAACAGGCCTGGACCACCGCTGCCTTTCAAGAGTTTCGCACAGGAGCTGCCTGCGCCGCCACTGTCCAAGCCATGATCGAAGCGCGCGCCCCTTTAGATCTCATTGGCCTTGCATCGCGTTTCCCCTTGGATGAAATGGTGCACACGGAACTGTGCTCTCGAATTGCATCCGAGCTGGGTGGCGGTATCGAGTTGCAATACGACCCCGAAACGCTCGTGGGAGATATTGGCGCTGGCGCTTACCCCCTCCTCAAAGCTGCCCATCTTGTGGTGGCCTTTTTCTGCGTTGGCGAAGCATTATCCATCCCCCTGCTTCACGGCACGGGCCAGGCATCCACCCATCCGCTCATCCAGGCGGTACTCCGACGCATCGTTTTAGATGAAGCAGATCACGGCACTTTTGGCTGGACTTTCTTAGACTGGGCGAACCCACATTTAAACGATGCAGAACGACAACAACTTGCCCAAACAGCGGATCAAGTCATCTCCAACGTGCACCGAACTTGGGATGAAATGCGGCAACGAGACAATAAAGACGTGGATCAAGCTTACGCGCTCGGCTGGCTTGGCACCTCCGAATACCTCGCCTTAGCCGAACGCTCTTTAGAACGCTTGGTGATAAAACCTCTTCGTCAACGAGGCATTCTGGTTAAAGGCTAGGCTTAGAGTTTTTTCTTGTCATGAGCAATTTTGCCAAAAAGTGTCCAAAACCTCATTGACACCCTTCGCATTTTGGACCGGCACAGCATGACCGCCACTGAGTTCAACAAATCGAGCCCGAAGTGCCTCGGCGAGCGCTTGCCCCTGTTGAACAGGCGCGACCTTATCTTCGGTAGCTGAAAGCACAAGAGATGGTACATCGAGTTCCTTAAGAGCCTCGGCGAACCCCGCACCCGCAAGAATACGGACCTGTTTCATCGCAACAGAGGGTAATGCTTCCAGTCGACGACCAAAGACGTGTTCCAGTTTTTCGATATTCTCGATTGTGCAAGCCACATTTGGCGCACTCACAAGTTGGAAAAATGCTTTGCGACGCATTTCTGAAGTTCCAATCAAAGTCCGCACCTGAATCCAAACCCGTGAAAAATCTAAAGCCACCGCTGCTCGTCCCTCGAGAAAAGTACACAGACACGCCAAAGAAAGTACCCGCTGCGGAGCGTGAATCGCAAACGCCTGGGCAATGACGCCGCCTAAACTGTGCCCAACAACATGCGCGTCTGCCCAACCAAGGTGCTCGAGGACTTCTTCAACATCTTTGGCCATCGCGTGGAGCGTCGTCGGCTTGCCGGGACTCTTACCAATACCACGATTGTCAAACCAAGCGAGCTGATAACGGTCCTGCAGTGCTTCCACCTGAGGCGACCACCCGCAGCCAGCAACACCAGTTCCTTGAATCATGATCACTCTCGGACCATTTTCACCTGCCGTTTGAACATGAAGCTTGGTCATACACTTGCCTTTTTAAATCAATTTGGTTTTTAACCATATCATGACGTTTAACAAGCTGGCTTATAGACGCGTTCGATACGGAAAACGATAATGAATGCGCAAGGCGAACTGCTCCACATGCCAAATGGCATTGTCGGACAAACCGTTATCCGTCAAACCCAAATCAGCCACACTGCCACCGGTGGCCTGCGGCACGTATAATTGGGTACGCGCGTGCAGGCTGCAACGAAGAGGGCCAAACAGTTTAAACTCCAAACTGGCGCCGGCAGCAAGGCCGGGTCGCGCAAAATGCATGCTCCCAATTTGGGGTTGGTTGGAATGAATAAACGCATAGGTGAAAACCGGGTTGGCGGTGAGCTTGAGCCGAAACGGTTTCTTCACCAAGGGCACGCCCAGTTTGAGTGGGCTCCAACTCACCCCGTAAATTCCTGTGTTGTTTAGTTGTGGCGAAATGATGAGGGTGTCCGGAATTAAAATATGGCCGATGCGAACCTCATCGAGGCTTTTGGCCATTCGGCGATACTTTTTGGGAATGCGTTTGCCATTCTTTTTGATGAGTGCTTTATCCAGCACCGCACCGCCCGATATGGAGAGCGCATAATGCAGCGGCTGGTCTGCAGAGATGGGACCGTTCCACATCAACCCGGCCGGGCCCACGCCAACATCGATGGGTACTTCTATTTTTTCAGCCTGAGCCTTCGTGGCCATGAAGGACAAAGCAAAAACAACCATTAATCGCATGAGACCGCTCCCTCCAAAGGTTTTCAAAACATAAAGGGTTTAGCCCAATTCATCTAATATTTTGACCGACAATTTACCGCGGGTGCGTTTCGACTCTAAGATTTCGAATGCTTGACCAATTTCTTTGGCCGGCAGTTGGGCATGCACGAAGGTTTTGAGTACGCCCGCTTCAATTAAGCGTTTGATCTCTAAGAGTTGGTTTTGTTTGTTTTGTAAAAGCACAACCCGGCTTTTCTTCGAACTCAGCAAGTTCACAAATGGGTCTTTCACCAAAGACGGCAAAGGCTCCAAGGTCACATAAACACCTTTCGGCCTCAAAACACCTTTGACTTTGTTGAGCGAAAGATTGCTGCGACAATCCAAAAAAGCATCATAAGTGGCTTCGCCAGTGCAGCAATTGTCTTTCGTATAATCAATCGTGTGATCAGCGCCAAGTTCAGACATCCAATCCATGTTGCGGTAACTGGTCACAGCCGTAACGGTTGCCCCCGCGTGTTTCGCCAATTGTGCAGCGTAAGTCCCCACACCACCAGAGGCACCATTCACAATCACATGTTGCCCTGTCTGCACCTTCGCTTGTTCATGCACCATTTGATAGGCCGTTAAGGCCACCAAAGGAATGGTGGCTGCTGTGGCCAAATCCAGATTGCTGGGAATACGGGTCACTTTGTTCGCGGCAACCACCAAACGCTCCGCCGCCGTGCCCCACATGCGCTTCCCCATGATCTCATCGCCAACGGAGAAGTTTTGTACGCCTTGCCCCACTTCAATGATGGTGCCGGAGAAGTCGCTTCCCGTCATGCATGGGCCGAAAAGGGTCAAAGGGCCCATTTCACCACGACGCATGCGGTAATCCAAAGGGTTTAGGCCGATGCTATGAACCTGTATTTTGACGTGCCCACGTTTGATTTTGGGCTCAGGCCAGTCCATCATTTTCAGATGTTCCCGGCCGCCATGTTTTTTGTAGGCGATGGCTTTCATGGTCATTCCTCGGTGTTTTTTCTGAAGCAAAGTATTAAAATGCCTTTTCCGGGGCGTGCTAGCATTTATTTACCAAAGAACAATTTCAATGCCCACAGAACATCACCCATGTTCAAACATCTTTTAGGGTTCACTAAAACCACCAAGGCCTCGCCGGAGATTCATCCCAAACATTAAACACCATCCCCATTCTCGAAAAAACACCATCGCTGGCTTTGAATCTACCACACACGGTATGCATCAAATCTCCCTCAAAACACACCAGCCTATTTTCAACACATTGATGTTCTTGAAATTTTATGAGTTCGGCAGGTTTCATTGGGGCGTCTCTTGTGCTGTGTCTCTTTGGGAAAATTCGAAGATATGTAGGCGTTGTATTGAAATATAAAACGCCTGAAGCAACGGCCGCAAATCTATTCTCATCACTTGGCAACACACTCCACTTATTATCATCAAAATGAGCCCCATGACTTGTGCTCAAGGAATGCATCCCATGAACCTCACTAAAAATGTTCCACGTTTCAAAATGACTCTTCTTTTTGTCTAAATCGAAACACACACACATTTCATCAAATATGACCCTAATTGCACTTTGAACCTCTTTACTTTCCCCCAAATAATCCTGGGGGAATCGGCTCGTGCTCGAAATAATGAGGGGCTGCTTTTTTAAGTAAGAACTGCTTTTTGAATAGAGTTTTTCTGCTCTTTTCTTTAACTGCTCAAAATCGGCCACTGGCAAGATGTCATCAAAACAGTCGACTTTCATAGCCATCTCTCTACATAAATATTAAATACAGACGTAAAAGTGTTATAGTCATATCATGTATTTCAACAAAAGATTTGTCGAGTTAAAAAAGCTATATAATACAGGGCATGCGTTCTATATGCTTTACCCGCAAGAAATCAAAAACCACCTTCAGGTTGATAATCTCATGAAGGCATTAGGTATCAATGAGCTCCAATACTTTTTCGTCTATTTTAAGAAAGAAACAGACCGGTGTTTGTATGTCCCTTTCAACAAAGAATTAATTAGCAACGTAAAACGAACGATTCTGATTCCAGAATTAGTCCCTGACATGATTTTAAAAAAAGAAGATGTTTTATTCAACACGCAAGAAAATGAATATAACGAGGGCATGATTAACGACCTCGGCGCTCATGGCCACGATTTATTTAAAGAGATCGAATCGAGGTCTCCAAAATTTACTCATTCAGGGATTGGCTTGTACTGATTTCATCTTGAATCAAACAGGTCTCCGATCGGCATACTGACTCAAACAATCCAATCGCTCTTGTACCAAATTTTCTAACCGAAGAATTCGCCTCGTATATTCCTCGCGACACTTCCACCGGTCACCCAGTGACACCATATTTAAAATCATTCGAATGCCTGGCTGCCGTAAAATGGCGTTCTCCAGTCATCTTACATTTAACCACCCGGTTGACAGTACAGGTAGGAATGTTACCCTGCGTTTATTGAGGGGAAAATTATGAATACGATCAAAACTACGCAGGCACTGTTGTGCCTTTGTCTCGCTGTGGGCTGTTTGGGGCCTACTGATTCCACAAGCATTTCTGAGGCATCGGAATCGACTTCAAACCAAAACGACAACACCGATTTCGATGAACAGAGTGGCAACGGCATCGATGGTGACGGTTTGGATACCGAACAAAACGATAACAATGGTGAAAACGGCACCAACCCGACAGACACAGGGACCGAAACAGGCACAGAGGACGACAATGAAAACGACCCGGGCACCTTCCCGGTGCTCCAAGATGATATGCCTCTGTCCGATGCACCGGCTCAATTCTACAACAACGAACGCCGGGCTGACAGCGGCAGCCTTTTTGAGACACTCGAAGTAGACGGCGATGACTTGCCAGATCTTTTGATTGGCGAAAAAGGCGTGGATCACAATTCACTCAATACCGCTGGACGCGTGGTGATCTTTTTGGGTAAAAATCATGATTTTTCTCAAGGCTCCTTCAACACCAACGGCGCAGACATTAAACTCTATGGCGATGAAGACCACCAGCAGCTGGGCCAAGGCGTACACAACCTGGGCGATCTTGACGGTGATGGTAAAGATGAACTTGGGTTTATCTTTTTTCGAAAACTACTCATTTTCTGGGGGAATACGCTCGCTGTGGGTGGCACATTTGAAGTGGGCAATGCAGATTTAATCATTACCCGAGACAGCACCTCCACCAGTCTCAGTGAAAAAATTACCAGCGTTCAAAATATGGGCGATCTCAATGCGGACGGCATGGATGACTTGTTGGTGGCAGCCGGCGGTTATCCATCCAGAGCCATGGCCTTGTTATCCGGAAATGATTTGCAAGAAGGCGGCCAAGTCGATTTCAACTCAAGCCTGAGTCTTTGGGAGCACAACGATGCCTCCCCGGCTGCACTGCTCAACATCGGTGACATCAACGCCGGCGGAAAAAACGACTTTTTAGTAGGGCTGCCCACGGCCTGGTCTTCGACGCCCGGCAGCATCAATGACGCGGGTCAAGTGTTGCTTTTCTTAGGCGAGAATATTTCCTTTTCGACCCAAGACTTCAGCACTGCCGATGCCGTGTTCACAGGCGCCAACGAAAATGATGAGATTGGAACCCGATTGCTTTCAGCGGGCGACATTGATGGAGACGGTCTGAATGACATTCTTTTGGTCAGCCCAGAGCGTGACCGGTGCAGCAGCTCTTCTTGCCGGCGAGAGGGTGCGATTCATGTGGTGCTGGCTGACAACTTACCCCTCTCCGGCACCGTAATGCTCAACAGCGTCACCCATCGAACCATCATTGGCGATGCGCAAGACGATAAGATTGGCACTTTTGTGTCCGCCGTGGGCGATGTGGACGGGGATCAAAAAGGCGACCTGCTCATTGGCAACCCGCAGGCCGTCACAGTGGCAGCGGGTAATCTTGATTTTGACCAAGGGAAAGCGGTGCTCATGTCTGGACACACCCTGCTCAACCACAGCACCGCCACGCTGTCATGGAATACGGGCACCAGTTATTTTGCCGAAAACGACGGTGATGAAGCAGGCCCGGTGGCCGGCGTGGGCGATCTCAACGGCGATAACAAGCCTGATTTTATGATTGGCGCCCCTGAAGCCGAAGGGCCCAACGAAGAGGGTGGCGTGTCCTACTTGTTCTTTGGAGAGTAAAGCCAAACACCGGGAGGCCCCATGAAAAGTTTGAGGCTCGGGGTTCTCCTGTTATAGTCCATTGAAAAACAATGGACACCCATGAACCTGAAACAAACACGCACCGCCCTACTCATCATCGGCCCCTTATTAGGACTATTGGTGGCTGCACTCACATCAGGTTTGGGTTTACCCCAAGCGGCAGCGGCCACTGCCGGCATTACGGTTTGGGTAGGGTTGTGGTGGATTTTTGAACCGGTTCCTTTGCCGGCAACGTCTCTCATTCCCTTTGCAGCATTTCCTCTGGCGGGGGTCCTGCCCAACAAAGTCATTGCCCAAGCGTACGGTCACTGGCTTATTTTATTGCTGTTGGGCGGATTCATCCTATCCACCGCCATGGAAAAGAGCGGCGTACACCGGCGCATTGCCATTGGCATGATTCGTTTGGTGGGCGGCACCAGCCCGGCCCGGTTGATTTTAGGCATCATGTTGGCCACTGGCTTGCTGAGTGGATGGATATCAAATACCGCCACCGTACTCATGATGTTGCCCGTGGCCATTGCTCTGTCCGGTGAGCTGCCCGGTCCCAAAAGCATCCGCGCACTCATGTTGGGCTTAGCGTATTCAGCCAGCATCGGCGGTATCGCGACCCCCATTGGCACACCGCCCAATGTGGTGCTCATGGGCATTTATGAGGAGACCACCGGTAAAAGCATCGGGTTTATGGATTGGATGATGCTCGGGGGCCCCTTGGCCATTGTCTTTTTGTTCGTCGCTTGGTTTTACCTCACCCGCAGCCTTGAAAGCAGCCAAAACGAAGACAGTCTGGACCATCTGCCGAAGTTAGGCGCCATGAACAGTCACGAAAAACGAGTGCTCTTTGTTTTTGCCCTCACTGCATTGGCTTGGATCACACGCGCCCAACCCTTTGGGGGCTGGAGTGGTTTGTTGGGCATTACCACCATCGGGGATGATACCATCGCGCTCGCGGCAGCGGCCCTTTTGTTTGTGGTCCCCAGCGGTCAAGGTGACGGAGACAAACTCTTAGACTGGGAAAGCGCGAGCAAGATCCCCTGGGGTTTGCTCATCTTATTCGGTGGCGGCATCGCCATTGCTAAGGCATTTGGTGCTTCGGGCCTTTCCGCGGCCATTGGTGACTCGCTTGGTGGTGTTACCGCCTTGCCCTTGGTCTTCATGATTGGCGTGATTTGTTTATCGGTCACCTTTCTCACCGAGATGACCAGCAACACCGCCACCACCACTTTGCTCATGCCCATTTTGGCGGCCACCGCGCTGGCGGCCCAAATCGAACCCTTGATGCTCATGATTCCCGCCGCTTTAAGCGCCAGCTGTGCCTTTATGTTACCGGTGGCCACCGCACCCAATGCCATTGTGTTGGGCTCTGGAAAAATCACCACCAAGGAAATGGCGCAAACGGGTTTTTGGTTGAACCTTTTGGGTGTGGTGATCATCACCACTGGTTGTTTAATTTTTTTGTCAGGGACTTCGCCCTCGGCTTCATAATTGCTACGATGGATTGATGAAGATTTGGATTGACGCAGATGCCTGCCCCAAAGCAGTGAGAGAAGTGGCGCTGAAAGCCTCTGAAAAGCGACGGGTGCCCCTCACTTTTGTGGCCAACAAATTTATCCCGACCCCTCACTGCGACTGGATCACCGCGGTCAAAGTAGAACAAGGCCCAGATGTGGCCGATGCCTATATTGCCAAACACGTGACCCCCGACGATCTCGTGGTCACCCAAGATGTACCGCTGGCTGCCGAAGTGGTGGGCAAAGGCGCCTTGGCCATTAGCCTACACGGGGTTACCTGGACCGAAGAGAACGTCCGCGAAAAATTATCTATTCGCGATTTCCTGCACGAGGTTCGAGAATCGGGCGTGATGACCGGCGGGCCGCCCCCTTATGACAACAAGGCCAAGCAAGCTTTTGCCAATGCGCTCGATCGCTGGCTCACGGCGGCGCTCAACAAAGGATAAATGCATGAATTTGGTTAAAGCCATCGGCTTGGTTTTCTTCGTGACGCTCATCATGGGCAGCATTTCCTATTTCGTCGAAGGGCAAACCGTCAGCTTTTTAGGAATCCCATTGGTCATGGCCAGCATGATTTGTTGCCTTGCTATCAACTTGGCCGTGTTTATTCCTGCGACCCTGGCCAAAACAGAAAAGTACTTTGATGTCACCGGAAGCATCACCTACTTGCTCGTCATGGCCATGGCACTATTTGCACTGGGTGATGGCATCAACCTACGCACCATCTGCCTGGCATTGATGGTTTGCATCTGGGCACTTCGTTTGGGCACGTATCTCATGCGCCGCATTCATGCCGATGGCAAAGACGGTCGTTTCGACGAACTCAAAAAGCAACCCAGTACATTTATCATTCCCTGGATTTTACAGGCCCTTTGGGTGTTTCTCACCAGCCTCGCAGTCATTGTTATGATGGCCACAAATCCAGACCGTCCCACTGTTTTATGGACCGATATTCTGGGTGGTGTCTTCTGGGTGTTGGGGTTCGCCATCGAAGTTACCGCCGATGCCCAAAAAGCCGCCTTTCGCAAAGATCCAGAAAACGCTGGCCATTTCATTCAGTCCGGCCTGTGGCGCTGGAGTCAGCACCCCAACTATTTCGGTGAAATACTGCTTTGGACCGGCATGTTCGTTGTTGGCGTGGGGTTTTATCAAGGCACCCAATGGCTGGCCATCCTCTCCCCCCTGTTTATTTACGTCTTGCTCACCAAAATTAGCGGCATCAATTTGCTGGATGAACGCGCCGAAAAACGTTGGGGCAACGATGTGAACTACCAAAACTACCGCAAAAGCACCTCAGTCTTATTTCTGTGGCCACCCAAACGCTAAGGTTTTTGGGCTGGCTGTCCCAGATCGATCACCACTTGGTAGCCGTTGTTGAACAATTGCTTTGAGGCCTTCATCATGATTTCCAACTGGTCGGCCAAAGCAAAACTCATTTGGGCCCCATACCGATAATAGTCCCACTCGTGCGCACTGGTGCGACCAAAAACGGACCTTGGATACCCACCTTCGGTCCTATGGTTATACATGATATACCGAATGCCCTGATCCAAAAAATGTTTAGCAAACTTAGCGGGCGCAATTGGCAATTCTTCAAAGCAGCCCTTTAACCCCATTTGGTTGGGAAAGTCTCCCACGTAAATGGGATTGCGACTGAAATCCAACAGGTTCGCACGAGACAACCGAACGTAGATGGTTTCCCCTGGCGGCACGGCTGCTTGTGCGTTCCTGACGTCGCTCAAAGCGGCAGTGGGTGAATGCAAGGCATCATTTCGCTCCCGTTCAACTTTCATCTGCCAATACCTCTCAGTGACTCTATACCGATATGTAGCAACGCCAACCAACGGCCAAAGCAACAACAAAATGAAACCAGCCAACAGCTGTAAACGTCGCTCGGGCCTCAATTCAGACTCGAGCTTAGGCGCCTCGTTGGCAAACCAAAAGAGGATGGCTGTTTGGGCCAAAGGGGCCGCGTATCTCAAGTGTTGGTTGGCAAATCCAAAGTCATAAGCGCCCGTTTTTCCCAGAATGATACCCCCGACCAGCCATGGACTTAACAATAAGCAGATCTCGAACATTTGAGTCTTTCGTCCGCGCAACAAAAAAGCACAACAGAGTATGGCGACGGTCAATTGAAACAAGGAATATCCACCGAGCATGCGCAGGACCGCGAAAAGTCGCTCGCCCAACGTGCCATTGCCATCGAGCAGGTAGGTGGGGAAATCAAAACACAAATATCCTTTGCCTAAATAAGGATAAAAGAAAGAACCCGTGGCCTCATAATGGGCATAGCACCATGGCAACGCCAGAAGAACCAAGACCGAACCGAAAAAAACAACATTGCGCCATTGCAGCATGGATTTATCTTTTGAAAGAAAAGTATCCAAAAGCATGACGATAGCCAAACTGGGCACAAGGGTGGTCTTTAAACAAAATACCGTTGCTGCCACCAATCCTTTCGTCGCCAGGAGTCGTTTAGACGAAAGCCCGGTCTCAGCCCCATACAAAGCAAGCACCAAGTAAAAGTACAACAGGGAAATGGCTGTGAAGGTACTGGTCACATTCACCATGTTTTGAGCAATGAATACGCTGAGTACGACGGCCCAAACCCACCACCTCTTTGGATGCCTGGAAAGATGAATATGACACCACATCACCTCGAGCAACATCAAAGAGCCAATCACAAATTCGTATAAATAAAGAAGTTCCTCATCGGCTAACACAAAAGCATAAGCGGTAAAAAAGCTGTGCGCGCCAATGGCACTCACCAATAATCGAAGGTTAAATGGCTCGAAACCAAACCAGCCTTGCTGAAGTAACCTTTGGATAGAAATCAAATAGCTGTGATAATCATCATGAATATTAAAAAATGGCCGGTAGAACAAAGCGCATTCATACAAACAAAAGCAGAAAACAACCACACTGAGCAAGGATAAAGCAGGGTGGGATGCAGCCAATGATTTCACTTTTGAAACCATTGCATAACTTTGGTTCAATTTTGGCTTGATTGCCCATGCCGCCCGTAACACCCCCACTAACAGAAAAAGGCTGAGCGCAGGTAATGACACCCAATGGACACTCGTGAGACATCCGCCAATCACAATAAAGGTGCCAAAGCCAAACACCCCCATCGGCAATGCGTTTTGAGCAAAAGCTTTGGGACAGCATACATCGAGTAACAGGTGACCCAGGCCCCAAAGTGAGAACCAAAAAATGCCGCATTTCATGAGCGGTAGCACTGCCTCTAGAATATCCATCGGTACGAAATCTTTATCATATACCTGCTTCGCTTGGCAAAAAGCCGCTTTTGACTCGATACACCTTCTCTTTTAGAAAGGTATTTTTTCAGTGATGCCTGCATCTTCACAAGGATCGTGACCTTCAGGATGGGTCTCCTTAAGCATTTCATTGAAGTCGTTGCTGGTCACATGACACAACAAATATAAACCAGCTTCTTCAAGAAACTTCATCACATCATGATGAATGTCTTGCCCATCTGGATTTTTTGCCAAATCGAAAATACCCTGTCGACTGTAGTAGTTGTCTTTCGGTGTGGGGCCTTCGGTAAACGTGGTTTCCTTGATCTTTCGGCTGGCTAACGCCGCCACCCATGCGTCCCAATCCTCCTGGGTCAGTGATTCAATGTCGTACATCAGCGCATTGCGGATTGGAAACATGATGGCCATCACTCGATGAAACGCTTTTTCATCGTCGCTCAACCCTTCTTGAGGGGATTCTATGAGATCGTCACCGTCAGCCGCTGGTGTGCCCTTGGCCTCTAGAATTTGTCCGTCCGAATTGGCAGCCACGGCATCATGAATGGCAAACAAAACATGGCCATCCCGATCGATGATATCATCAGTGCCGGGCTTTAAGCCCGTTTGGTGAGGGGTTCCTGTAAAAATGCAATACCCAGCCTCGTTGATGTTACAGGCGTAATTATCGGCTGGTCGCCCCACATGGGCACAAGCGCATAGCGCAGCGAATGAAATCATCAAAAAAACATGTGTCCAATTTGAAATTATAGAAGTCGTCCCATATTTTTTCATAAATATTTCGTATCGAATCCATCCAGAGAAGGACAGAAGTTTGATGCTTGCCTCCCCCTATTTTCTACTGCTTTTTCCTGCTTTGGCGTGTGTGCTCGCATTCGCTTATGTTTTGAAAATCATCGCAACCCCGCCCAAAGGCCGCGCGAGGGATGCCTCTCAAAAAAATCAAGCTCATCAAGGAAAAGTAGTGGCGTGTATGGGTGATTCTTTAACCCACGGAAACATCGGTGTTTGCTGGGTGGAACATCTTCGAAAACAACTTCCAAATCATCTCTTAATCAATGAAGGCATCAACGGGGATGTGGCTTGGCAGCTTCTGCAGCGACTGCCACCCATTTTGGAATGCAAACCCGATATTGTTTTTCTCTTGATCGGCAGTAATGATGCCATGGGGTCATTCAATCCCAGCTCAGGCGAACGCTACCAAAAATCCAACAAACTGCCCCAACAACCCTCCTTCGAGCTTTATAAAGAGCACCTTGGTCTTTTACTGGATGGCCTTGCAGATGTTCCTCAGGTCTTTGTTTGTACCTTACCCCCGGTGGGGGAGATCCCGGATTCGCCCATGAATCGACATCTGGCTCAATTTAATCAGTTCATCCAAGAGATCACGTCAGATAAAAACAGAACCCTTATCGATGTTTCGGCTGCCATGTGGCAACAACTCAACCAAAGAACCTATCCGGTCATTCATGATTACGATTCGAAAATGTCGGTCTTAGGGCCGCGCATTCTTAAAGCCTGTATGAGACATTATTTGTTCAAAACCCCTTGGGACACCATCGCCGAATCAAGAGGACAGTGGCTGCTGTTCGATCAAATTCATTTGGGAGAGCGTGGTGCGCAAGTGATCGAAGAATTGGTCTTCAATCATCTCGGTAAAACATCTGATACAACACTTTAGCTGTTGTCGGGCAAAAGCAGGTTAAAGTGCGCGGGCTCAAAATCGGCATTGCTTCTCAAATGTATTTGCTGCACCTGACGCCCCATGATTTTTGATAAGGCCATCACCGCCGGCTGAGCGGTGGCACCTTTATAAACGGGTAAGCCTTTTGCCTTGAGGCCTTTCAACGTGAGGCAGTACGCCGTGCTGGCCAACCCGCGGCCACGGTACTCTGGTTCAAAAATAATCTCTAACCCACCCCGAGGTCCCCACAGCTGGTTATTAGGAGCAACCGTACTCCCAAAGTTGCCCACCACATTGTCACCGTCTAGCAGTACCCACCACCAGTGGTCCTCTTGCAATTCTTGCTTCATGTTTGAGTGGTATTTTTCTAAATGTTTTGGGTGGGCACCAAACCAACAATATTCGGGGTGCGCCATGAATGTACGACGACGCAAATCCACTACCGCCTCCAAATGCGCAGGGGCCATCGGCACATGGGACAGTCCAGCCGCACGAAAATGTTGTAACGGCTTTTTCTCCGCGACCAACCGCTCTAACGAAGGTTCGGTGTCTCCGAGCAACTCCAAGGCCTCGATCCCTAAACCTGACGCTAATAAAGACGGCAGGAGCCCTTGGTGGGCGCTGCTCAAAGTGAGCGTTCGCACCAAGCTTCCCATGGGTGGGAGTTTCGTAATTTTATTCTCGACCCAAGCCAATGCCTCCACATCAGCGGGAATACAATGGATATTCAAAATCTCAGTATCAAACCCGAAAGGCTCAGAGGTTTGAATGCCCCTCAACACCACGGCCCGACACACACCTTCATCAAACAAAACGTGCGCTTCACCGTTCTCATGGGCCCGAGATAATGCAGGCCTGGCAAACTTTTGCTCCAGGACTTTTAAGGCTGTTTCATGATCGAGAAACTGAGGGTGACAGCGCAATTCTGCCGCCATGAGTTGCGCTAGAGCTTTAGGAGTCACAGACATCTCAGACCTTTGTTTCCCTCTACGCCATGGACTCTAGCAGCGAGCCTACTCCGAGACAAACTGGTGAGCCACCAAACGCCGATACAAACCATCTTTTTCAATAAGCTGGGCATGGGGCCCCTCTTCAGCAATCCGCCCCTCTTCCAGGACCAAAACGCGATCTGCCTTTTGTACGGTGCTCAAACGATGGGCAATAATGAGGGTGGTTCGTCCTTTCATTAAGTGCTCCAGCGCTTCTTTCACCAAATGCTCGGTCTCGGCATCCAAAGCACTGGTGGCCTCGTCCAAGATGAGAATCTTTGGGTTTTTTAAAAGGGCTCGCGCGATGGCCACACGTTGCTTTTGTCCTCCGGACAAACGTACGCCTCGTTCCCCCACCAAGGTTTGATACCCTTGCGAAAACGATGTGATGAAACCGTGGGCATTCGCTGCCTGCGCGGCAGCCTCTATGTCCCCCATGGAGGCCTCGGGTCGGCCGTAACGAATGTTGTCCTCAATGGTGGTGGCAAACAAAATAGGCTCTTGGCTCACCACCCCGACCTGTCCTCTTAACCAATCCGCATTCAAAGTGCCGTAGGGCTGCGAATCGAAAACAAGCGTACCAGATTGGGGCTCGTAAAGCCGACTGATCAAAGCAGCGATCGTGGACTTACCGCTCCCCGATAAGCCCACGAGAGCGACGATCTCCCCGACCGACAAGGCTAAATTGAAATTCTTTAAAACCGGGTTATCAGGGCGCGTTGGGTAAAAAAAGTCTACCTCTTCAAATATCAACGCGCCTTGGGCATTTTCAGGCGCCATACCCAACTGCCCTTCCTGAGAATTTTCATGGTCTAAAAGTTCAAAAACGCGAACACTCGCGCCAGCTGCTTTTGCGAAATCGCTCCACAAACCAGCCAGAGCCCCTATTCCAAAAGCCACCATGAATGTATACAGCACAAAACTTGTTAAGGTCCCGAAAGAGAGTTCGCCTTCACTGAGTAAAATGCCTCCGTACCACAGGACGGCGGCGATAGCCCCGTAACCAGCAAAGCTCACCGCGCCAGAAAACACCCCTCCTAGCCATGCACGATACTTCGCCAGTTGAAAGCTTTCATCAACACTTTTACCATAACGCGCGATTTCAGAGGTCTCCCTCGCAAAGGCGCGTACCGTTCTTACCCCTGCGATGGTTTCTTCCGCAACCTCTGACGCTTGCGCAAGCGCATCTTGGACTTGCCGACTCACTTTCCGTACCAATCTTCCGTATAATGCGGCGCCAATGACCACAATGGGAACGACAGTCAACATCACCAAAGTTAACTTGAAAGAAGTCCATAACAGAATACCGATCGCGCCTACAGCTTGTAACAAATAGCGCAGCGCCATCGATAGATTGATTGTTACCGTGTTTTGCAAAACGGCCGTATCAGATGCCAAACGATTCGTGAGTTCACCGGTACGTCTTTCATCAAAGAATGCTATCTCGCGTAAAATAACAGCCGAATACAGCCTCGTTCGCAGTCGAGCGACCACACGTTCACCTGCCACTGTGAACCAATAGCTCCTCAGTGCGGTCGCGAGACCACTCACCCCAAAAACCAAAAATAACCACAACGTAACCCGGTTGATCCCCTCTCTGCCGGTCCCTTCCGTGACACCATCGATCAACAATCCCACCAAAGAAGGTGCCGCCAAACTTGTTACGGTACTGATCAGAAGAGCTATCGTTCCCGCGATGAGCGTCACGCTTTCAGGGCGTGCGAGCCCCACAATTCGTTGCCAATCTGTGCGTTTTTTCGCTTGCACCTTTGAAGATGTGACTTGATCAGTATCAGCGCTCATAAAAAGGGGTGTCCATTCATCAGGTCCTTATAACAATTGAGCCACCTTAACACACGAAGGGGGCATCATCACCAGCTCATTTATTAAGCACCGTTGAATAATCACTGTGAGCCTGTGAGCGGCTCTCAAGAATGACGCTCTCCATCAGGTGAAATGAAGCGGTAGATTACTCAGAGGTGTCACCCACCAATTGCTCAGTCGCCCTCATGAAGCAGCATGTAACCAACTGTCATTGAAAAGAAGGAATATATTCACAACAGGTTTGTTTCAGTGGGTACAGCACACGCAAGCGACCTGCCGCGAGGATACAATTATTTTTTTTATTTGTGAAATGGGCTGTGATTCTTTTACCAAGGCAGACAGTGCTAGAAAAACCCATTAAAGTTGTTTTACAATGCCTTTTTAATGACCCAGAAATGGAAATGTAACCATGAATTCATTACGGGATGACTCCAAAAAGACTTCTTTTGAAATATTTGATCGTATCGCCAAAAGTTACGATTTGGCAAATCGGGTTTTGTCGTTTGGATTGGATGCGGGTTGGCGTAAAAAAGTGGGAACGTTTCTCCCTCACCGCACCCGATTAAAGTTGTTGGACCTCGCAACCGGCACAGGTGACCAAATCATCATGCTCTGTGATTCGAGTCACGATATAGAATCCGCAGTGGGCATGGACCTTTCGGAGGAGATGTTGGCACTTGGCAGAAAAAAGACGTCCCGGTTCAATGGAAAGGTCAAAATGAAAACTGGGGACGCTGTTCAGCTTCCCATCAAAGATGCACAATATGATGTGATCACCATTTCATTTGGTATCCGGAATGTCTCTGACGTTCCAGCATCAATGAAAGAGATGTACAGGGTGTTGAATAAAGAGGGGAAAGCTTTAATCCTTGAATTTTCAATGCCCGAAAACTCCATTTTTAGGTTAGGCCACGTCTTTTATTTGCGTTGGGTGGTACCGGTTATTGGCGGGCTGCTCTCAGGCGACTATGCGGCTTACAAATATTTAAATACCAGTATCGAAGCTTTCCCGCACGGTGATGCGTTTTGCAAGTTACTTAAAGAAGCGGGATTCGAGAAGGTTCAGGCGCACCCCGTAACATTCGGTATCGCCACCATTTACGAAGCTTATAAAAAACAAACAGAAGAGCTCTCCTCATGAGAAGAACTCGAGTTTGTACGGTGTTACGCATATAACACATTGAAAAAATGCTCCTTTTGAGACTTTGAGCTGAGAACTGCATCTTTTTCGTAAAAGTGGTAGAAAGTGGGAGTCAATCTTTCCCGTCTGCAGCTGCCAATTCCCTTTCGCAGCATCACTGCCTTGGAACTTCCCTAGAGGAGTCTTATAATGACCGTCTCTCGACCTTTGCCAACACAGTTCTCCAAGAAAATTCTTTTCGCCTGTTTTGCCTCATCCATGCTGCTTCTGGGCTGCCTTGAAGAGTTGAACTTTGGCGATAGCAGCAATGCCATTCCAGCCAAAGACGAAGCGGAAGAAGAAACAGATGACACATGTTTCGATGAGTGTATGGCCGGCATTACCGAAACCCTAATTTGCAAAGAAGGCAAATGGCACGTTGTTCGCGAACACCTCGATGACGATAAAGAAGAAGAAGACTGGGAAGAAGGCGATCGTGAAGAAAGAGACTGGGAAGAAGAGGAAAACGATTGGTGCTACGATCTGGGCGTTGAAGAATGCGAAGCCGCCGAAGAATGCGCATGGAGCGACGACTGGGAAAAATGCTTCCCCGCCGATGATGACCGAGGGGACCGTGAAGAAGGCGACCGAGGCGACCGTGAAGATGGCAGTGACCGGGATGACCGGGAAGACAGAGACGACCGCGAGGACCGTGAAGAAGGGGACCCGGAAGACCGCGAAGATGGCAATGACCGGGGTGACCGTGAAGACGAAGACGGCCGGGGCGACCACGAAGACCGTGAAGATGACGACTTTGAGCCTGAATGTGAAGATGGCGACACCATGGAAAGAACCCCTGAAGATGCAGAAGAACTGTGCCGCGAAAGATGCCACAGGGCCGAAAGCGATGAAGGAGAGCGCGATGAAGATGAGGATGAAGGCGAACTCGAAGCATACATCCAACGCTTAGAGCGCGCTTGCGAAGAGGGCGATGAAGAAGCCTGTGAAGAACTCGAAGAACTCCTGGCCGAATTGGAGGACGAAGGGGAAGAGGATTTAGAGGCATATCGCGAAGAACTCGAACGCAAATGTGGAGACGGCGATGAAGAGGCCTGCGAAGAACTTGAAGCCATTCTCGCAGAATTAGAAGGTGATGAAGACGAAGACGAACGCTTTGAGGAATATGTAGAAGAACTGGAACGAGAGTGTGAAGCAGGCGATGAAGAAGCCTGTGATGAACTCGAAGACATCCGCGCCGAACTCGAAGGTGAAGAGGACGACGAAGGTGATGATGATGAATGCGAAGAAGGTGAGACACTCACCAGAGTCAACGAAGAAACAGGTGAAACCCGAACCTATATCTGTGAAGACAACGAATGGGTCCTATTGGACGATGAAGATGAAGATGAAGATGAGGATGAGGAAGACGATCCCCAATAAGACCGACGCCCACCTATTTAAAATGACCCGAGCGCCTGAAAAGAGAAATCTCTTCAGTCGTTTTCTTTTGCGCGGTAACCGCTCTTTTCTTTATTTTACGCCATGTTCCCCATAGATTATCCTCAATGTGGGCGACCGTCATAGAACCTCTTTGTATTTGTGGAATATACCTTCTGTCCTTTTATGGCATTGGGAGCTTTGGCCAAAGACTGCTTAGCCAATACACGGCGGCACCGCCCATGCCATTGGCCACCCTTGGCTTTGCGATCTTTTTACTCATTGGAGGCATCGGGGTAACGCTGCATGGGGTCTCTTGGGTTGCGATGCTCGGGCTGTTGGTACTGGGTGCGGCCGCAGGTGGCTGGGCGCTTAAACAGAAATGGTCTCAAACGCTAAAGCCCAGTCAAACAACACTGCCCTATTTGCTGATTGGGGTTTTTCTCCTCTTTGCGGTGGGATACATCACCCACCTGACCTACAAGCCCTGGTTCAATCCGCACGATGACTACCATGCCTATTTGGTGCACCCCATCCGGCTGTTGCAACAAGGGTGGTTTGGCGAAGACCCTTTTAATTTTAGAATGCTCACCAGTGGTTTGGGCGGGCATCCATTTTTTCTCGCCTACGCATTGGTCTTGAGCGATGAAAATATTTTTTATGTCTTTGAATTTTTTATCGGGTTCGCTTGTTTTGTTGAAGTGGTGGCTTGGCACGCACGCAAACGTCCCATGCCCCCTGCGCTGTTGATGGCAGGTCTTTGTTCATTTTTTGTGACCCTCCAACACACCGTGAATGCGTCCAGCACCTTCACCAGCATACCTCTGTTTTACTGGTTGTTGGCCCTGGCCTATGAACGACAGCAATCCAAACCGACCATCCCCAATCATCATTGGCCGGTGATGGTGGGTGCCGCTGCGCTTTTGGTTTTGAAAACCAGCAATTTGGCTCCGGCCCTTTTATGCGTCGGCCTTTATTCTTGGCACGCACCCAAAAAGCTCGAAAACAAATGCCTTGAGTTGGGCAGCATGCTGCTTGGGGTACTGGTCTTGATAGGGTGCTGGGGTTTCGCTCACCAAGAAAGCACTGGCAGCTTTCTCTATCCCTTGCTGGGCAAAGGCGCTTCGTGCTTTTCCACACCGGCCTTTTTAATGGCGCAAAGCGAACAACTCGGCACCGCTTTACAAGCTATTGCGAGTGGCTTGCTCAACAACCCCGTTTTTATGTTGTTGGGTATCTTATTGGGCATTCATTTTGCCGTGCCCGGACAAAACCGAACGTGGACTTTGTGGTTGATTCTGTGCAGCACGTTGTGGGGCTTTATTGTCTTGGGTAAAATGGGCCCCCATCAACTTGATGAATCAGCGAGCTATTTGCGGTATGCTGCGCCTTTTTGGCAAGCCATGATCGCTTTTTGCATTCTACGTTTACAATGGCCCCAAAAGATACCTCGAAGTCTCTGGCTGCTCATCCTCTTGCTTTTGTTGGGGACACCCGTGGAGCGAAATCTCAACTGGCTACAGCAAGTGAACACACGCGCCCATCAGCTCATGAACATACGGTCCAAGCACGCCGACGTTTCAAGTCCTCAAGCTTTACGGGCTGAAATCCAAAAAGCACAAAACAGCATTCCTGAGGGGGCGCCTCTTTTTGTGCGGGCATCGCGGCCGGCCAATTTAGACTTTGCCCGTAACCCCATTTTTGTTTCGGATTGGCCCAACAGTGCGGGTCCTGATCAATGTTCGCTTTTACAATCCAACGATGCTTCAGGACTTCAATCTTATTTCCTGGGCCAAGACATCCATTTTATTCTCTACGCTTACAGAGACCAAGCCGGGTATTCCCGCGGCATGAACGAATTTCGCATTCGTGGTCCAAATCCCATTTGGAAAACCATTGCCCAACGTACTTTGGATTTTCAAGATCGACTGCTCGACGCTAAGAAGCAGTTTAAGGTGATTTATGATGATGGGTATCACGTGGTACTCGATCTCACTCAGCGATCGCAACAACCTTAACGCTCGTCTGACGGCTCATGCTGATAAAATGGGACCTGTAATGGTTCAAGCGGGGCCTTCCCCAAAATAAGATCCGCAGCCTTCTCCGCGATCATCAACACCGGTGCGTAAATATTCCCATTGGTCACAGCTGGCATCACCGACGCATCCACTACGCGTAAGCCTTCTATACCATGTACTTTGAGTTCGGGGTCGGTGACCGCCATGTCATCGGTGCCCATGCGGCAAGTGCAACTGGGGTGGTAAGCGCTTTCGCCTTCTCGTGCGATGAAGTCGATGATTTCCTCGTCGGTTTCCACTTCAGGCCCTGGTGCAATTTCTTCTCCCCGGTAGTCGTCAAACGCCGGCTGGGTCATGATATTCCGCGTGCAACGCACGGCTTCAACCCATTCGCGACGTTCCTGTTCAGTGGACAAATAGTTAAACAGGACTTCCGGATAAACTTTCGGATCGGACGAAGTGATTTTTACATGTCCCCTCACATCGGTATTCATAGGGCCAACGTGTACCTGGTAGCCGTGGCCCGACTCCGGACTCGAACCGTCGTACCGAATGGCGATGGGCAAAAAGTGGTATTGGAGATTGGGGTACGCCACCCGATCGTTACCACGAATAAAACCGCCGGCCTCAAAATGATTGCTGGCCCCGATGCCTTTGTGCATGAACAACCACTGGAAACCAATCCAAGGGGCGCGCCACCATTTTAACGCGGGGTAAAGGCTCACCGGCTGTTTGCAGGCGTACTGAATATACACCTCGAGATGATCCTGCAGGTTTTCACCCACCCCTTCCAGCGGCTGAACCACATCAATACCCAGAGATGCCAAATGATCGGGGTTACCAATACCAGATAGTTGTAAGAGCTGCGGAGAATTGATCGCACCCCCGCAACAAATAATTTCAGCACCGGTAAAGGTGCGCGACTGACCTTTGACGCTGGCCTGAACTCCCACAGCACGCTTGCCTTCAAAGACAATCTTTTCTGCCAATGCATGACACTGAATGGTGAGGTTCTTCCGCTCTTTCATGATGGGGTGCAGGTAAGCACGCGCTGCATTGTATCGACGGCCTTTGTAAGTGGTCCGGTCAAAACGCCCAAAGCCCTCTTGTTGGTATCCATTCACGTCATCGGTGAGCGGGTAACCTGCCTGTTGGCCAGCCTTGAAGAACGCATCGAAAAGAGGATTGTCGCATTCTGGCGTGGTGAGATACAGCGGGCCCTCGTCACCGTGGTAGTCATCGGCACCTTGGAGCCTGTTTTCAACCCGTTTAAAGTAAGGCAGACAATGGGCGTATCCCCATTTGCTCAGGCCATCTTCTTGGGCCCATTTTTCAAAATCCATGGCGTTTCCACGGATGTAGATCATGCCATTGATGGTGCTGGAGCCCCCCAACACTTTACCCCGAGGCTGACAAATACGGCGGTTGTGCATGAAGGGTTCAGGGGCTGACGCGTAATCCCAGTTGTAAAACCGATTGGTCAGCGGATAGGTCAGAGCCGCGGGCATGTGAATGCGAAAATCCCATCGGTAATCCGGGCGCCCGGCCTCTAAGACCAAGACCTTGTGATTGGGGTTTTCACTCAAGCGATTGGCCAGGACACTGCCTGCCGAACCCCCTCCAACAATCACAAAATCATATTTGGGGGTCTTTGCCATGATCACGCGGGCCAGTTGTTAGCGATCCAAATAGCGCCCACCAGCATGGCAGCACCGGACGCCCCGTACATCATCACTTTTAAGCCTTTTTGGCTCCATCGTCGCACCAACTGTCCGATGAGGGCCCCCACCCCGGTCATGGCACCCACGGCGGCCACAAAATAAGTGAGCAAATAAACAATGGCCTGATGCGTTGGCAGCGCCAAAGAAGGCAAGACCCCCAAAAGATGGCCGGTGCCCGCACCACCGTGCAACATGCCCACTACGAAAGCTGCGTGGGAATGTGCTTGGTGCTTCTCGGGCGCNTCACCNTCGTGGTCTGATTCGTGAATNTGCATGTGCGCGTGGTGTTNTNCNTGANGGTGTTCCCCNTGCTNGTGCACGTGNGGATGGCTGTGCACCACGATGCGCGAAGCCCTTCGAAAACTCCACAACCCAATAAANAGCAACAAAAANCCCACCGAGAACTCGGTCCAGGCCGACCATGAGGCCACATCCAAACTGCTTTTGATGNCGATGCCCAAAAGNCCCAANANGGCGGCNCCAAAGCCATGNCCCAAGCCCCATTGAAANCCCAANCGACGGGCNCTTTTGGGGTCATCNATNGCCAAAGGCGTCAGGGCAGCCAAGTGNTCNGGGCCGGTGAGCACATGGGCCGCACCNGNGATTAAGCCTGCAAAAACAATCACNCNTCACGCTCTTTTCCNCGGAACACCCAGGATGTTGCCTTTCCTAAAAGCAAACGCCTGGGGACCGCACCAAAACTACGACTGTCGGTNCTCTCATCNGCATTNAGNCCTTGTACCAACAGCTGGCCCGCATCATCGATTTGTTTGAGNCCCTTGATCAAGGTGACATCTTTACGAAAAGGATGCTGCAAAACCACGATATCGCCGGGNGCCACCGGCGCCCGAGGAGAGATGAGAACCTCATCATCAGGCATGAGCACGGGTGACATGGAAGAACCGGCAACTTGAAACCGAATTCGCCGNCGGCAAAACCAAAGTAAGAGTTCCAGCNCGCCAGCTTTCGGAATCACCTTAACTTGCGGTGTACCAAGCGACATCTCGGCCCTTCACAGACCAGAATAANTCGTGNATTTCTTTAACGGCNTCCATGAGNTCTTGNGCNTGCTGNGCACTNACTTCNACCTTNACAGNNGANCACANNTTNGCGGCNTTCCAAAAAATGTTGTGNATCTNAGGNTTGGCCTCNAGNTGGNNCGGNTTGAAGAAATCGGTCCANAGNACCANTANNTCGGACTTGGCCAAATGNGCNTGCTCTTCTTTGATGGCCACATAGCGGCTCANNGTNTTCAGNTANGCNGCCATGGCTTCNCCGTTGGAAGGATCAGGAGGGGTCAGGGCCAAAATCTTCTTGGTCATGGACACGGCTGCNTCGGCTGCAATTCGAACNGANGCTGGATCATAGACGCCGCAGGGGCCATCGCAGTGGGCCTGAGCAACGGGGGCGTCATCACGGGTGCGAAGATGATTGATGGTTTTTTCTAACATGTTGATTTCCTAATCTTAAAAATGGTTTATTCNAGTTGGTTCCTGGTCGACGTGNGGAAACATAGCGTTTCGGACCGATCCAGCAGGNGGAATATAAAGCCAAGCCAGCCCCTTTTTCAAGATCTTTGGTACACACAAAAATGCCTTATTTTTAGGTTGTTACCTNGNTGNGCCCGTAAAATATCCCTNCCAGCGGGTTTCNCCAGGCACACNGNGNCCNNATCAGACCTACCGAATCGTATTNTAGAGGAATGTGTCGGAGCTTGGTTGACACCCCTTTGGCAAGCATTATAAGTCGTCACCGATCCCTCAATTATCCGTCNTCAGGAGGNAATGATGACGAAAGTTTTGCTCGAATACGTGTGGCTCGATGGCTATCTCACCCCTAACNTGCGNTCGAAAGTTAAGGTCATCAATCATGANGGGAAANAAGCNCCACAAGTGTCGGACTGNCCCGTATGGAATTTCGATGGTTCCTCCACCCAGCAAGCCCCTGGCAATGAATCCGAGTGCATGCTNCAACCNGTACGCACCTACGANTGGNCCGANAANCANTACTTGGTCATGTGCGAAGTNANGAACAGCGATGGNACNCCNCACGCCACCAANCGACGNTCGGANCTGCGCAAACACCAAGCAACCTTTGACAAAGCNGGNTTTTGGTGGGGTTTTGAGCAAGAATATTTCATCACCAAAGATTTCATCCCCTTNGGTTTCCCNGAAGGCGGTTACCCNAAACCACAAGGCCTTTATTANTGCGGCGTGGGCAGNAACCANGTGCGCGGTCGNCAATTGGCCGAGCGTCATTTGCNNAAATGNCTCGAAATNGGCATCGAACTCACNGGCACCAANGCNGANGTNGCNGTGGGNCAGTGGGAATTNCAATGCTTCGCCTCTGATACCCTNAAAGCTTGCGATGATCTTTGGATGGCACGCTACATTCTGTANCGATTGGCNGAAGAGTANACNGTGGATATCAANATCGAACCCAAACCAGTNCACGGCGACTGGAACGGCTCGGGGTGTCACACCAACTTCTCCAACGCCAAAATGCGCGACGAAGGNGGCGAAGCTTATTTTAANACGATTCTTGAGAGNTTCTCCAAGCGTCACGACACTCACATTCAAGCATACGGCGAGAAAAACGATCAACGGCTCACNGGNCTTCACGAAACCCAACACATCAGCAAGTTCAGCTGGGGTGTGGGCGATCGTGGTGCCTCCATTCGCGTCCCCAACGCCGTGGCNAAGGGAGACTGGAAAGGTTACCTCGAAGACAGACGACCTGCTTCCAACTGCGATCCTTATCGCGTCGCAACGCTGATCGTCGAAGCCACCGAACAGTAAACCATTTCTGTTCCGAGTCACCGGCTCTGATTTCCTTGAAGTCAGGGCCGTTTTTAATTCAGCCGTCATTAAAGCAATCGAGCGCAGGGAGCTTGTATGAANACNGTCCATCCACCTTTTGAGCAAAGCGTCTGCTTTTTTCATACCGCGGACTTGGCGGCCACCCGCGATTTTTATGAAACCCAGTTGGGCCTCCCCATGGTGCTGGATCAAGGCGCTTGTCAGATTTTTAAAATCTCAGTCGATGGCTATGTTGGCTTTTGCACCCACAGGCAATCCACCAATACCGATGGCAT
Organism: Myxococcales bacterium; assembly: GCA_002721815.1. GTDB lineage: Bacteria > Myxococcota > UBA727 > UBA727. The sequence goes on along the minus strand of PBLQ01000022.1, from coordinate 61,167 downwards.
CATCATCACTTTGGTGACCACGGAAGTCGAAACGGTGTGCGCGCGCTTAAAAGCCTCTGGTGTGAGCTTTGAAAAGATGCCCAGTTTCAACGAACGGTTCAATATCACCAACGCCTTTTTAAGGGACCCAAACGGCTACTTGATCGAAATTCAGCGTTTTGAAGACCCAAATTGGGATGGCCACCGCTAAATTTTCCAGCAAAAATTTTTATGGAATCACTTCAGTGTGGCATGAGTTATAGCAGAATCACGCAGGAGGCATCATGGTTAAGCCATTTCTTTGTCTTTCGGCCCTTCTCTTCTTGGGAGGGTGCGCCGTNGACACATCTCAAACCGACAGCTGCGCAAAATATGTCGAATGTCTGGAGGCCAGAGACGCTGTTTTAGGTATCACTACGAACATTGATCGCTTCAAAGCAGATGGGGTCTGCTGGGGTGGCATTACCGCAGGGCAGGAGCTTTGCGATCGTTCATGCGAAGCCGGGCTAAAATATTTGCAAGAGCGCGATGCCACTGCGCCGGAGGCATGCCAACCATGAAAAGAAAACTAGTATTGTTAGTCCTCCTGTTTGCGACCCCACTCTGGGCGCACCAACCTAAAGTGTTGACAGAGGAAATGTCCATCGATCACCCGGATATTTCTCATGCCCTTTATGGTGTATTCTCAGAAGAAACGCCCCATTTTCAAGTCACCATGAAGTTTCGCGACCCCTTCGCCATGCCCTTCGAGGTGCTGGTTCCACATCGGGATGAACTCAANGATTTCAGGCCTGCCATCGCGGTGGTCTCCCCGGGGCTTCCGCAACCTTCCAGTGAAGAGCTTGAAGCATTAGAAGCCCAAGGNATTGAGATACCCGATGGCTCAGGTGCATATGTCAACCTTCACACCGAAGAGCAGCGTATGGTCATTTTTGAAAGCTTCACCCGGCGTGTTTTTTGGTCCACGGGCCCAGTGGCCCTCCCGTTGGGCAGCGGCACCACGGTCGTNCACCTTTGGGCACAGGATGGGCAATACGGACCCGCNACTTTAGGNTTTGGCGTNGAAGAGGATTTCTCTGACGGATTTGGCGAAGTTTTCGCAGATTGGGATAAATATGCGTATTAAAATTCTAAGTCTGGTGCTCNNGAGTGGNTTNTTTGCGACGAACGCCGNCGCGGANAACTCGACCGGCCTGTCCTATGTCATCCCCACGGAAGTGACGGTGGTCGGGCTNACGTATGGTATNAAACCAGAACTCGTTTACACGCCTTTCGAAAAAGCGAAGTGGCTCGAAGCNAAAGCGTCCTTCGGCNTCATGCCGGGACCGGAATATTTCTCAACGCCCTTGAGCTTGGGCATCCGAGGACGGTACTTCGACTTTGCCCTCCACCCCATGGCTGGCATCGCNATTACAGAAGATTTCATCTGGATTTCAGACGCTCCNCCGGTCATTCGAACGGGTGTTGAAATGGATTTGGGGCTCAGTTACGACATTAACGCGCAATGGTCCATTGATGCCCAAACCTANACGGGNTGGTCCATTATCAACGANATTGGTCCTTTGGCCGGCTTACGTTTTGGGGTGCGCTACCGGCCTCAATAAAGNGTTAAGGTAAGNCTGCTTCAGCACTGTTAATCAGATAATCTTTAGAGTCCCATCCCCTTTGGGTGGCNANCTGCAAAGGGATGGGNCGGTAGTAAACGCGGGCGGTGACACGNGTNTGNCCACANCCAGAAGGCANCTCAAAGGCGTGCTCGGTGATGGCGCGCTTACCGGGGGGAATCCGGTTNTCACTGACCATATCGANGGCTTTATAATGCGGGACATGTCGGTNNCCTTCGCTGTCCACCAATACTTTTGANAANGCATAGCCTGGTTTGCCAGCAAGGTGCAGNGCNTCGTCGCCATCTTGAAANTCATCGGGCANGGCCTCACCCAGGTACACCCGGTCGCCCTCTTGAATATCTAGGNCCCNACTNAAANTNATNTCGNTACCTNCCACAGATTGTACCGTGGCCTCGCCCACGGGCGCATCAATCTCGAGGCCCTTTTCTTCAGNCGTTCGTTCCGCCTCACCGAAATAACCAACCCCATCATAGTCATNAAAANNACCGGTNGCTCGGGTCACTCTAACGATGTGCCCTGCTTGTGCGATGGCCGCCCCCTGCACCCATGANATGGTGCTTTCCGTGGTNTNGGTNTGTTCGCCCTCGACACCCTCCGCCAACATGCCAGCAGTGTCTGATAAAGTCATGCCACCGGTTGCAATCAACTGCCCGCAGTTCTCGGTTGTGGCTTCGACCACCATAATCAAAGAACGCATGGGTTCGCCCGTGGGAATGGCGTGACCGCAGCCAACATTTGACACACTGACGGTGGCACCCAATGATGACCCTTCAGTGGTTAGATTGATGCTGGTGTACAACGCCTTGTCGATGAGCCGTGGGTCGCCGTGTAGGGGACTGCGAAAAATGTGCTGGCGGTTATCTTCTGGTTCTCGCACAAAACCGAACATGATGCTCTGGTTCTCAACGGTCCCTAAATCCGTCGCATTGGCTCGCCCGTAACGCTCGGGCATGTGACAAAACTGACATGCAGTGCTTTCTTGGTTGTACGGGCCATCCAACCACTCCTCATAAGTTGCATGGATGGGCAGACCCTTCGGCCATTTTTCGTTGTCCAAACTCTCGTTGGGCAAAAGCGCTGGCTGCTCTTGTTGATGGCAACCGGCACAAAACACCGCTTCATTGAATTTGGGCTGGTAACTTCCCCCCATGGCCACGATGGGTACATCGATCAATGGGCCGAAATAGACTGGGCGCCACTTAAATACATTAAATCCTTCTTCTCCGGGGCGTCCCATGACCAGCCGCTGCCCCACACCAGGCGGTTGACTCATATCGATGTCTTTTACCTTGTGACAGACGTCGCAGTGGACGCCTTTTTCATAGGCCAAGCCTGTTGCCTCATGAAGGTTTCGCCCTCCGGCAACCCCATTGATGCCAGGCGCATGGCAATCTGCACAACTGCCGAAAACAGTCGGTGCCGCCTCTGGGTTGATTACAGGATCGTCACAGGCTGATTGGTTTTCGCCGCCACAGCCGTTATTCAGGTCACCCAAGACACCACCCCCAATATAGCATTTGTTTAGGGGCGTATCCTCGGTACCGGGGCTCAATCCTTGACGCCAAACACCCCCAGCATTTTCACAACTGGCTTGGGTTTCAAAAGTTCGGTTCACACCTGCATAAAGGTCTTGCAAGAGTGGTGATCGTGTAGACTGGGCATGTTTTGAATCCAAGAATTCACGCACTAAGATTGCATGGCAATGGGTGCAGTCTTCTTTGTCGATATCATACCCATCTCCCAGCTCTTCATAGATATATTCTTCATTGTCCGGCGCAGCGAGTTCATGAATGGTTAAAGTGACCGGCATCCCAGGCATGAAGTGCTCCATGCCAATGGCGCGGTATCCGGGCTTGGCAGCCACCAAGACTGATAACCCCCACCCTGGATCCTCGAGCACGAAGGTAAAAGAGCCGTCATCTTCGGTGAGAATCCGTTCTTCAGCACGCCCCCCCTGCATGACCCATGCACCCGCCACGGGCGCATTGTTTTGATCCACCACCACCCCACTGACCTCTAGAAAGGGAGTTGGGCCAGTGCCAGCATCGAACGGTTCGGCAGGCAGCTCAATAGCGGGTCCCGCATCGAATCCCGAGGTATTTTCGGCCGGACAGGCGCCCGACAGACCCAGTAAAGACATCAAGACGCCTGTCAGGGGCCATGGAGGCAATACACGATTCATGGCAAACTCAATATCCATGCCTTCACCGCTTCCACCCCAGTCTCATCCACTTCTTTGGTGGCCAAAGGCGGCATCTGTGCATTGTTTCCCCGGTGACTCATTCGATAAATGATAGAACTGACATCCGGTTGGCCGGGCTGGATACGGGCCGATACGTTTTGATCGTTGAAAATCTCGTTGGCCTTTCCCACCGCGGTGAGATAGGTCGACGTGCCTTCAACGGTGGTTTGGTTTACATTGACCCATAAATTCATGTCGGTTTGGGGGACCCCATCGCGGGTCGCATTGTGACAAACCCCGCAGTTCACATGTAAATGGCCCAACGCCTGTCGTTCCACATCATTGCCTGGAAACGTCAGCGCGCCTTCAGGTGCGTGGGACAGGCGCCCTTGCGCCACCAAATCATCGAGGCGAATACCTGCCCCATCATGGTTCAGTTGCAGGGCCGAGAAACCCAGCGCACGAGATGGCCTACCGCCCCTATCGGGATGCGACCCGTGACATCGACGACACTGAGCCTCGCTGGGAATATCATGGGAAGTGCCCTTCGCCTCCAAGACCCCTTCCGAAGGCGCTAAAGAGGCCTCCGATTCATCGTCATTCCATTCGTAAGTCCCGTACAGGAAATCGTAGGCGCCTTCGCCCGTTCTTAAAATAAGCCGGGTTTCGATGCGTTGACCATTTACCGAAAACTCCTTAAAAAAACGCGTCCCCACGGGGAATGACCAATCGTCCATATTGGAGGTGTCGATGGGGTCACATTCGGGAACGTAAATCCAGCGCTGTTTATCGGCGGTGTCAGACCACAATTGAAATTCGGGAACGAACGCCCATAGGGCATCGTGAACTTCTTTATTTTGGATGTCCGCATACAGACCTGTTTGAGACAATAATTGAGGAAGCTCGGTAAGCACGCCATAGCTATTGGTACAACGGTCCACCCGAGAGGACTCGTGAGCCTCTGTGGGAGCAATCGGATCATGTTCTGACTCGCCTTCAGATAACGGGTCGCCAATGACACAGGAAGAAACAAAGAGAATGACCAGAAGCAGCGATGCACGCCTTAGCAAGTTTACTCCGAAGCGGCCGCGTGCTCACGAATGTCTTCAAGGGCCGTATAAATGGTTCCATGGCCATTATAGCAACTGATGATCATTAACTCAGGCGTTACTGCACAGAGTTCAGGATGTGCATTTTGAGTCATGGGCGTTAGGGTCGCCAAGGTTTGCGTTCCGTCGGCCAAGACCGGCAAGTCGTTGGTCTCAACCCAGCCGTGCTCGAGCAGTTGGTTGGCGTATGCTGCGCTGTCGACCGCTGTAGGTGGTGCACCACTGGTGGCTTCATACAAGGAGAAAACGATACCAGTTTCCAGCCCTGAATCTTGGTTAAACTCGTCTTTGATGCTTGGGAGGCGACCCACCTCCGTCATGCAGCCTTGTCACCAGGCCGCTGTCATGTAGATGACGTGATACTTGCCGTAAAAATCCCACAGATTGACCTCATCGCCACATTGATCTGGGAGCGACGCTTCGTACATCACATCACCAATGGCTGCACCGGTAGGCTGGATGTTGCCTGGGTTATTGTGAGCCCAGCCGCAAGCATACGGCACCTCATCTGCGTCGTTTGGATCACTGACGGCATCAAGTTCATCGCAGTCGCTAAAGCCATCGCCATCCGTATCTTCTTTTTGTGGGTCTGTTCCGAGCTCTTCTTCTTCAAGGTCGGTCATACAATCGCCATCCGCGTTGGCGTTGACGTCCACTTCGGGATCAGCATCACTGCCATCAACCGGGCCGCAGGCGGCCAGCAAAAGGAAACAGATAGAGCTGATGAGTAGATGTTGCATAAAAAATCCGCGAGTTGGTGCTTGGACAGCCTAACACGCTCATTTCCCTTTGTCGCTTGGTATTTTGCCATTCCCCAAATTCGATAAAAGGCGTTTTATCAGCGAAATGCAGCCCGAAAGCCCAAAATTTGGGTTACTGTCAATGAAACGACCGTGGTTGCGCAACCTTATTTTACCGGGTAGGAGTTCCTCATACATTAATTTTCCCCTGGGTCTTCCAGCAGACATTTCCCGGGCACCAACCATATACCCGGCCCCTGCAACCACTGGTGAGACCCATGCCTAAAACCAAAACGCCCCAGTTTAACCATTTTCAGCTTAACAACGGGCTCCTTAAAGCCATTACCGCCCAAGGCTTTTCTGAGCCAACCCCGATTCAAGCAGCCGCTATTCCAGTGCTGCTCCAAGGGAAAAGCATTATCGGAAAAGCGCGAACGGGCTCGGGAAAAACAGCGGCCTTCGGCTTGCCTGTTTTGCAAAAGGTGATGGAAGGGGGCGGCAAGGTGCGCGCTCTCATTTTGGCGCCCACTCGGGAATTGGCCATTCAGGTCTCCGACGCGCTCAATTCCTTTTGCCATAAAAAAAGCCCTATCAAAATCCTATCCATCTACGGTGGTTCGCCTTATCCCCCGCAACTGAAAGCTTTGAAAGCGGGCGTGGACATCGTGGTTGGAACCCCTGGCCGGGTGATTGACCACATGGAACGTGGCAGTCTCGATGTTTCGGGCGTAGAAATGTTCGTGCTGGATGAAGCCGATGAAATGCTTCGCATGGGTTTTATCGAAGAGGTGGAGCGTATTTTTGAACGCATGCCCGATGACAACCAAGTGGCCCTGTTCTCTGCCACCATGCCCAAGCCCATCAAACGTATTGTGGATAAAAAAATCCCAGACCACGTGGTGGTCCAGGTGGAAGAGAGTGCCCTCACCACCGAGCACATTCGACAACGCTATGCTTTAGCCCCGAGACGACACAAGATGGATGCGCTCATGCGCATCTTACAAACAGAATTGATCGGCACCACCATTATTTTTGCCAATACCCGAAGGGACTGTGCCGACGTGGCGGAAACCTTGGTACGCAAAGGCTTTCGCGCCCATCCCTTACATGGTGATATGGACCAACCGGCCCGCGAACGCGTCTTGGCCCGACTGAAGTCTGGCGATCTCCAACTGGTGGTGGCCACCGACGTGGCAGCCCGCGGCATTGACGTTGTGCACATCAACCATGTGATCAACATGGAACTCCCAGGCAAAACCGAAAGTTATGTTCACCGCATCGGACGTACGGCGCGTGCGGGCCGAGAAGGTACGGCCATCACCCTGGTGGAACCCAATGAACAACGCAAACTCCGCTACGTTCAAAAAGATCTGGGCGTTGAGTTTGAAAAAATGGAAATCCCCTCAGACCGTGACATTGCCATGGTGCAGCGCCAGGAACTGTGGGAAGAACTGGTCAACGCCGTGGCGAAGCCCGGGTTTGATGACGCAGAAAAGTGGCTTTTCGCCATGCTCAAAAATCAGGATTTGGACGAGATGGATATTGCGGCAGCCGCGATCGCCATCATTGCCGAGCAAAAAGAAATGCGACTCAACAAAAAGCCTGACAGCAAACCCCCTGCCTGGACAAAACAACGCCCCCAACACGACAAATCTCGCCCCAGTCAACGCAATCGGCGGGGGAAAAGAAGGCATTTTGATCGCCGAAAACCACGTTCTGGTGGCGGCAAGCCCTCACCAAAGAGCTAGTTGATTATTTTTTAATGACGCTTTCAGTGTGATCCAGCTTACATTTTTGAAGGTAAGACAAGACCAAACCCATTTTTTGGGCGATACTGTTTTACTGAGGCACCAATTTAGCTTTTGACTCAAAGAAGGGGGCCACCGGTGTTGAGATCATTTTTATTGGTACCCATCTTATCCATGGTTGCTTGTAGCTTAGGCGTCCCCTCTGCTCAAAACGATACCCGTGCCACCACCCGCGCCAGCATCTCCGGCCGCGTCATACTCAGTACCGTGTCTGGCTTGAACGATCCCAGCCGGGTTCGCGTTGACATCGGTAAAGGCGAAGGCGGCACCAACATTGAAGCAGACGGATCATTCTCTCTCTCTGACCTCGAGCCCGATGTTTACGAGCTTGAAGTGACCTACGTGGGCGGGCTCACCTCCGATGCCAGTGGCTCAGCCTACGAACCCTACAGCACCCGGATTTTAGCCAACGAAGGAGGCTCCATTCACCTTCCAGAAATTGTTTTGGTGGTGGGCAAGGGTACCGTGAGCGGTCAAGTGAACCGCCCCGGTGGCGCAAACATTCCTGACAGCACTTTGATTGAATTGGTCCCCATCGCGAACGAAACCAGTGAAGCCGCTGCAGAAAATGTCAATTACAACAATGTGGCCAAAGATGCTTTCGTGCGCACAGACGGTACCTTCACCCTTGAAAGTGTTGGTATCGGTCGCTACGAAGCGGTGGTCTCGGGGGAAGGCTTGCGTGGTTGCCTCGGTGCACTGTCGGTGAACGAAAGCAGGGAAACTGTTGTCCTAGACCCCTTTGATTTGGCCTCTACGCAGGTCAGTTTTCTGCCGGGAACTGGCCAAGTGTTCGAGCCCACGCAAAGGCGCACTTGGTTCCTCCAAAATGACAGCCTTACCATCAACATGGTCGCCAGTTATGCCACCCAGATGCGCTCTTGGATTGGAGATCTGCCCGAAGGCGACCGTCCGATCTTCACGGCTTTCTCCGGCAGTCGCACATTGGCACCTGAAGAACTCACCAGCAGTGAAACCACCATTTCTTTTCAGTTCAAGGATGCATGCGGGTACACCTCCAAAGTGGAACAGCTCCACCTGCTTCGCGACTCGGATCCACCCGCCTTTGAAGCCCTTATTTTAAATCAAGGTGACCTTTATGGCACATCCAATACCTTATCGCTGCAAGTCGTGGCCTCAGATCAATATTCAGAAACCCTCGAAATGCGCACCAACCTCTGCACCGTGCCCAATGCCAATGATGCCATCAGCGTTTTAGAGCCAGAGGAATACCAATGTGATGTCGACATCGATTCTCAACCATGGACCCCTCTCGTTAGCAACTCTTCAATCACTTTCCCCACCAACGAAGGGGGCGTGGGCTTACAAATTCAGCTGAGAGACTTTGCCGGTAACGAGACTGCCATTTGGGGCCGAGCCACCATCATCGATACCGTAGGCCCTCAGAACATTTCCTTAACAGTGGGGAATGGCTCTGGCCTGATCAATACGTTGAATGCGCCCGTCACACTGGCCGCCACGGGGGCTGATTTCATGAAAGTGGGCACCACGGCCGGTCTGCCACAGGCCCCCTGGCAAACCTTTAGCACCAGCACCAGCGTCATCCTGCCTGAAGGCGATGGCTCAAAAAATATATACGCCCGTTTTAAAGATCTGGCCGGCAACCAAAGTACAGAATTGGTTCAGTCCGTCTCCCTCGATAGCACGCCACCACCCCTCCCCGCTGTCACCGCGGCCGCATTTGTCGATACGGACGAACTCACCGTCCTTTTCAGCAACAACAATACGGCAGATATGGTGGAGGCCAGTTGGCTACCTGATTTTTCTGCACTCATCACCAATTCCTCTGAGAGTGAAATCGTTTACGCCATGCCAAGCAACGAAGAAGGTCCCTACACAATTTATGTACGATTCGCAGATATTGCAGGCAATCGCAGCGCCAGTGTGGCTGTCTCGACCATCCTCGATGAGACACCCCCCACCATTGTCAGCGCCAAAATTAATTTTGGCAACAGTTACATTCAAGACACCTCGGCGGTGGCCATTGAGACCACTTGTTACGATCTGGTGGCCGGTGGCAATCAACTCCAACTCAAAGTAACCGATGCGGCTAATAATGTGGTGTACAATGGTGCGTACAGCCCGCTTTTCAATGTGTTACTTCCCAGCACTGAAGGAGCTTCATCTTTGGAGATAACTTGTGAAGATCCCGCTGGAAACACATCCTCACCCTATGAACTTGGCTACACTGTCGACAACCAAGCGCCCACCTCGGCAAGCATTGTCATTGAAAACAACGCCATAGAAACAAACCGCACCAATCTAAATGTGGCCGTATCGGCTGTAGACAACACCAGTGGCGTCGCCGAGTTTAAACTCAGCACCAACAGTGCCTGCACCGGAGGCGCCTGGCAAATATGGGACACCGAAGCGAATATTTTGAACACCAGCATCCTGGTGCCTCCCGCCGACAATGAATCACAATCTATTTCCGTGATATTTAAAGATCACGCAGGAAACATCTCCGATTGCGTCACCGATGAAATTCGCGTGGATACCGAGCCTCTCACACTCACCGGTTTTCAAATCAATGCCAATGGCCCCACCCAAATCCATACCAACTCGCCAACCGTGCCGTTCGTACAGCTGGGGCACACAGGCCGCGGCGAGTGTACCACCTATGAAATATCTGAAAGCGCTGCGTTCGATACCAGTCTAACCCAAACCTACAGTTGCGCTACGTCCGCGGGCAATTACATTCTGAACAGCTACGATCAAGGCGGCGACCTCGATGGCCTTAAAACTTTGTATGCCCGCGTTTTGGATCGTGCGGGCAATGCCAGTGCCTCCTTGAGCGCTTTTGTCATTTTAGACACCATTCGCCCCACCATTGGTTCGGTCTCGTTTCTAGCTGGAGATGACAGTGCCAGTGGTAACCTCAAATACACCAAGTCCAACGTTGTCACCGTAGAGATAACGAATATTGAGGGGGCCCATGAGATCCATTATATTTTAAAGGCAAGTCCTGGGAGCCTGACTTGCCCCAGCTCCGTCACCCAAATGAGCGATACCATTGCGGTCACCTCAGGATTTACTTTGGCCATCAACGGCGACGGTCAAAAGAGGCTTTGTGTAGCCCTCACGGATGAGGCGGGAAATGTGTCCCCTGTTCGGAGCGACACCATCACACTCGATCAAACCCTGCCTGCGCAACCTGGCGTCACCAACGAACAAATCATCGGCGCCAATCATTCATGCGCAGAGGTCACCCCCGGCACCAATCCCAATTCGCTCGATGACAACTTTTGGAAATGGGAAGTTCGAGAAAACGGTGGTAATTGGAAAACCACCGATGCCAATGGCAGCAATATTCCCGTGAACCAAGCCCCCATCGAATTCAATCTTGAGCAAGACAGTGATAACATCCTTGAAATCCGTGCCGTGGACAAAGCGGGCAACCGCGGAGAGAGCAGTCAAGTGTACGCAGAAGAAATTTCGAGTTTCTTCATCCCCACCGATCTGGAAATCAAACAAATCTGTAATGGTGGCGAATACGCGATTCTCAAAGACTTGAGCGTGAAGAATTCCGCCTACCTGCAAGTGTCCAGCGGTTTTGTACGCTTTGTACAGTTTCCTCGACACGCCTTACTCAACTTAAGAACCTACGAATATCGGCCCTTGAGTCCCGTCCTCACCAGCTTTGATCTTTGCGCCAATACCACAGATATGGAAATCTTCGAATCTCAAATTATAGATGCCAGCTGTTCGGGTAAAGATGAAGAACCTGCGTTGTTAATCGCCAGCCCCGCACTGGGTCCCAGCTGTAGCACTATGGGTACCGAGACCTATAACGAAGCCAACACCCGACTTTGGGTGTACACCGATCCTTTTGGCACCACTGAACAAACCAGCATTGAACTGGCAGAAGTTGAAAATCAAAATGGCTATTACATGGCCATTAACGCCATCGACGCTTTGGAGTGGGGAACAAACAACGAGTTCACGGCCCTCATTACGGTCTCAAGAAGACTGAATTCAGGAACCTATTACCATCGCTTGCATCACCTAACGGGTGATTCCTCGTCGGCGGGTTATACCGCCGAGGCAAGCCCATTCATTGATGGTATCACAAGGAGCTTGGGCGTGAATTTTAACCACCTGCGAGGGCTGAGCGTCATCAACAACTTTGGTTACTCTTGGTTACAAAAACTCACCACTAGCAGTAGCTGGAAAATATATCACCAGTGTTACAACACGACTTACTGTGAAGATACGAGCAGCAGCACCATCATGACCATACCCAATTCGCAATTCACCAACAGTGATGGCAACAATTTCTCGCCATACGGCACCAGTGTGAGCCCCGCGCAAAACTTCCACTTTAGCCAGTCTTCGAGTTACAGCGGTGCGAATAATTTTATTTTCATTAATGGTGATGGCGATGCTTATGCTTATCGATACGATCACCAAAACACCAGTGTAGAACGTAGTTTATTAGGCAATGGCGCTGGCAGCGGTATTTATCCAGCCGTGTTTGATCGCGGATACCAGAAAGTGGGTTGGGTCAACAACGACAACCCGCGTATGATTTATGATCACGACAACTACGGGACCAACCCGAAAACCTTCAGACACGCTGTAACCCGTGATAAACCGATATTTGGAGATCCGAATCGCGAGGACACCACCGAAGACGGGGAACCCTTCGTCATCTATCACACCGAGTCGCTCTCTGAAGGGGTGGTTATCGGGTATGAAGACAATGCGGGCTGTGCCGAGTAGGGCCATAAACCCTGTTGGCGTTCAGTAGGGACTCTCCACATCTCCCATTTCAACGTACACAGTTTTGAGCTGGGTATAATGCTCGAGGGTGGTAAAGCTGTTTTCGCGTCCCAAACCCGATTCTTTCATGCCCCCAAAAGGAATTTCGATGGGCGCCAAGTTATAGTTGTTGATCCAACAGGTGCCCGCTTGAATTTGTGCCACCACCCGATGGGCCCGGGGTAGGTTCTGGGTAAAGATGCCAGCCGACAAACCATAGCGAGTGTCGTTGGCGCGGCGAATTACTTCTTCTTCTGTTTTAAAATCCAACACACACATCACCGGCCCAAAAATCTCTTCTTGCACGATGGTCATGTCATCACGGCACGCATCAAAAACGGCAGGCGTCATGAAGTTGCCCTTTTCTAAAGCCCCCGTTTGCAAACGTTCACCGCCCGCTAAGAGCTGGGCACCCGCCGCTTTGCCAGCCTCAACATAACCGAGCACTTTTTCCATGTGCGCCGCACTGATCAACGCACCCATGTGGGTGTCCGGCTCCATGGGGTCCCCCACCTTCATGGCTTTCACCCGCGGAATCAGTTTTTCTAAAAATGCCTCTCGAATGGAGGACTCAACAAACACCCGCGTGCCATTGGAGCAAACCTCGCCCTGGGTATAAAAGTTAGCGAGCATGGCCCCCGACACCGCATTGTCCAAATCAGCATCCGCAAAAATAATTAAGGGTGATTTCCCGCCCAACTCCATGGTGACGTGTTTGAGCGTGCCAGCCGCATCCGCCATGACCCGCTTGCCCGTTTCCACCTCGCCAGTGATCGACACTTTGGCAATGCGTGGATGACGCGATAGCGCCTGCCCCGTGCGACCGTCCCCCTGCACCACATTGAATACACCCGGTGGCACGCCCGCATCGGTATAAGCCCGCGCCAGCTCCATGGCCGTTAAAGGCGTGAGTTCTGATGGCTTAAACACCATGGCATTTCCGCACGCCAAAGCCGGTGCAGATTTCCAACAAGCAATTTGAATGGGATAATTCCAAGCACCGATGCCAGCACAAACACCTAAAGGCTCTCGCCGCGTATAGGCAAACGCGGTAGGCGGTAAATCAAAATGGGAACCATGAAGGGTGCTGGCCAAGCCCGCAAAATATTCGATGGCGTCTGCCCCTGAGAGCACATCCACCGCAATGGCTTCGGCAATGGGTTTACCAGTGTCTTTCACCTCCAAAGCGGCGATGTCTTTATTGCGACTGCGAAGAATACGTGCCGCTTCATTTAAAACCCGTCCACGGTCAGCGCCGGGCATCTGCGACCATTGAACAAAACCTTGATGTGCCGAATCCACGGCGCGATCCACATCAGCTTCGTGGGCATTTTGCACCCTCGCAATGACTTCGCCCGTGGCCGGGTTGATGCTCTCAAAGGTTTCCCCAGAGTTGGCTGGGGTGCTCTCACCGTGGATATAAAGACCCACTTCGCGGACGGATTCGCTGTTTTGTGACACAAAAGCCCTCTTTTCGCTGCTGGCCCACCTGATTGTGCAGGAGAGCCCCCTAGCTTTTAACACGAAGCGGTGTATGAGAACACCATCCAGGAGAAAGCTTGAGCACTGCAACCGCCACCCCACAAGGAATCGACCCCCATTTGCCCTCAGATTGGGAAATTCGGTACCGCAAAGCCCGAATTCATGCCTTCGCACTCACTTGGTGCGCCTATGCCGGCTTTTACCTCTGCCGAAAAAACCTCAGCGTGCTCAAAGACCCCTTGGCCGAAGCCTTCGCGCTCACCAACACCCAACTGGGGGCCATCGATACCGGTTACCTCATCGCCTATGCCATCGGACAGTTTATCAGCGGGACCTTGGGCGATCGCTTCGGCGGTAAAAAAGTGGTGGGCATCGGGTTGATTTTCACCGCGCTCATGAACCTGTGTTTTGGATTTGGCCAAGGCTTTTTATTTTTCTTGGTGCCATGGGTACTCAATGGTTTTGCCCAATCCTCTGGCTGGCCCGGATGCACCAAATCTTTCTCGGACTGGTTTGCCAGGGGCGAACGTGGATCCGCCATGGGCTTTTGGCTCACCTGCTATCAAGCAGGTCCAGTCATCGCCACGCTTTTGGCCACCACCTTACTGGTTCATTTCGGTTGGCAAAGTGCCCTGTTCGGCCCCGCCTTGATCATCTTTGGTTTTGCGTTGCTTTTCAAATGGAAGATGCCCGGGTCCCCACAAACCGAAGGCCTGCCCCATGTGGAAGTGTACCACGCCCACAAACACAACACCGAGATGCTGGTCGCCGACAACGAAGAGGATGCAGAAGACGACAACTGGCAACATGTGCGCTTGGTTCTCACAAGTCGGCCCATTTGGACTTTGGGTTTGAGTTATGTGGTTCTTAAATTCATTCGGTACTCACTGTTGTTTTGGTTGCCCTTCTACATGGCCCAAGAACTCAAATATGAAACGGGCGAGGCGGGGTATACCTCCATTGCTTTCGATGTAGCGGGCGTCCTCGGGGTCATTTTAGCCGGGCTGATTTCAGATCGCTTGTTTAAAAGCAGACGCGCCCCACCCGCAGTGATCATGATGCTGCTGTTGGCCGTGGCCACCTTTGCGTACACTGAAGTGAGCGGGTTGGGCAAAATCGAAAACCTTATCAGCATCGCGGTACTCGGGTTTCTGCTGTACGGTCCGGACGCGCTGATCAGCGGGGTGGCCGCAGTGGATTTTGGACACGGACGCGCCTCGGCCCTGGCAGCAGGTTTTGTCAACGGCCTGGGCTCCATTGGTGGCGCTTTGTCTGGCGTGGTGGTGGGCTACGTTTCAGAGCTATACGGTTGGTCATCGGTCTTTATGATTTTCTCCCCCTTGTGCATCGTGGGGGCCCTCTTGATGAGCACGCTGTGGAACACCACGCCCGAAACAGAAAACGCAAAGGCATAAACCATGAGTATCCGAGCCATCATCTTCGACTTCAACGGGGTTATCCTCGATGATGAGCACCTGCATTTTGAAGCCTTTCAAGAAAGTCTGGCCAACGCGGATTTGACACTGACCCAAGATTTGTATCTGACCCACTATTTGGGCCTGAACGACTGGGGCTTTTTCGAAGCATTCCTCAAAGACCACAACGCAACCCATGCCAAGGGCCGCTCCATCGACCAATGGGTCGAAGCCAAATCCGAAATTTACCTGCGCTTGCTCGCCAACGAAATGCCCCTCTTCCCTGGTGCAAAAAGCTGCATTCAACACCTGGCCCAAAACGTCACATTGGCCATCAACTCTGGTGCGCGCAGACACGAAATTGAAAACACATTAAAATGGGCAGAACTCACCTCTTGTTTTCAAACCGTGTTCAGTGCCGATGAAATTCGCAACGGCAAGCCGGCGCCCGATGGGTACTTGGCAGCCTTCGAAGCGCTCAAAGAACAATCGCCTGCGTTGCGCGACCTTCAGACATCGGAATGTTTGGTGATTGAAGATGCGCCCCACGGTATTGCTGCCGCCCATGCTGCGGGCATGCCTTGTGTGGGCGTGGCCCAATCACAACCCGCATCGGATTTACACATGGCGGATTGGGTCATCGAAACCGTCACTGAGTTTAACTGGGAAAATATTTGTCAGCGATTTGGGTCCGCTTAATCCAAAACCGGTGGTACCCAGCCACCTAGGGCTTTTTCCACCATGTCCATACGGTCTTGCCCCCAAAACACATGGCCATCGATAATGCTGGTGGGCGCACCAAAGACGCCGTTCTCAATGGCCTCGGAAGTGGCCGCTTGAAGCTTTGCTTTCACTTCAGGGTCGCTGGCTTTTTGCACCAAGGCAGGATCGAGATCCACCTCTTTGCAGCACTGCGCCAAAATATCGTCGGTAGAGATGTCCAAGCCCTCGGACCAATAAGCTGCGAACACCCGGTGAATAAATGGCGCTGGGTTATCTAAGGTCAAACACATGCGCAAAGGTTTCACCGTCATCATGGGAAACTGCGAAGGAAAATTGAATGAGACATCCCACCATTTTGCCCAACGCTGCATATCGGTGGCGATGTAGCGGCGCTTTTGTTCGCTCAATTCAAAAAAGGGCACCATGGGCGTGTCCACCGCTTTGAAAACCCCACCCAAAAACATGGGTTTCCAAGACAAAGTGGCCCCTGCGCGCTCCGCAATGGCTTCGATCTGCGTGGCACCGAGGTAAGCAAAGGGACTTGAAAAGTCGAAATAAAAATCCACGTGACTCACAACTGGCCTCCTTCGAGTAAGCGCTCCACAAAATGCAAACGATCTTGGCCCCAAACCAACTCATTGCCCACAAACATGGCGGGCACCCCAAAAGCGCCACGGGCCACCACATCATCGGTGGCCTGCCTGAGCTGGGCTTTCACCGCAGGGTTTTCAATCTCTTCTAAAATGGCCTGCCCATCGCACCCGGCATCATCGAGCACCGCTTTGAGTTCGCTCTCTTGGGATAAATCCAAACTGTCGACCCAATAAGCGTCATAAAGCTTTTTAATTAAAACAGGGGGGGCCTCAGCCACCACCAAGGCCCGTTGAACTTTGACCGTACGAATGGGATGCAAGGGATTAAATTGAAAAGGCACACCCATCATGTCAGCGTGTCGGTACATGTCCAAAACATTGTGCTGGGCTTTGGCGGGCGAGAGCTTGGTTGTGAACATGGGATCCACTTCGACACTTTTTAAAATGCCACCTAAAAGCACAGGGTGCCAACTCAAAGATGCTTGGTGTTTTTCACAAATGGAAGTGATTTGGGTGGAGCCCAAATAAGCATAAGGGCAAACAATATCGAAATGGTATTCCAAATGGGCCATGGGCGTGTCCTGTGATGGGCAGAGGGTAGAACATACCCAAGACGCCAATCCACAGCAAGTCAATCAAGCGGCATTGGTGCTTAACGCCGAGCCAAACCCTTCAAAGCCCGCAATCGAACAGGTTTGCGTGAACGAGCACTTTTGTTGGTTTCAGGCCATAAAACCCCGGTGGGTCCCACCTCATCAATGGCTTGGCGGATTTCCCGGATCATGCCTTCCGTGTCCACCACATCGAGCTGAGCGGCCCGCCGGCCCATTAATGGCGCGCACTCTTCGAAATGTTGAATGTCCTTGGCGGTGAGCTTTCGCACGCCCATGCCGACCCCTAATTTCTCGAGGTAAACACCATTTAATATTTGCTCGTACTGTGCTTGGATAGGTTCGGCCAAAACGGGCTTGCCCAAAGAGAGCGCTTCACAAATGGCACTGTGCCCGCCATTGATCATCACAAAAGGGGCGGCGGCCATATCATCTAAAAAGGTATCCTCATTAAAGGCGCGGTATTCAATGCGACCTCCCGCCGCCGAACCTCGACCACTGCTGCCATAAACGGCAAAATTCAATGACGTTACTTGGGTGGCTTCTTCTAAGGTCGCGTGCAAATCGTCGTTGCTTTGGCTGGTTTGATACACCAGAACTGGACCATTTTGGGACACCTTATTTTTACGTAACAACACTTCATCACGCACCGAGCAGGGAATGTACCGAAAGTAATCATCCTTCACGCGGGCTTTCAATGGTGGTTTAAAGAAACTGCTCACCAACACTTTATGCTTCATGGGCACATTGATGCGACAAATGCGTTTCACCATTCTGGCGGCGTTTTTATCTTCCG
Source organism: Myxococcales bacterium (assembly GCA_002721815.1). Classification (GTDB taxonomy): domain Bacteria; phylum Myxococcota; class UBA727; order UBA727. Next base: position 43,319 of record PBLQ01000022.1, on the reverse strand, counting down.
GCGCCACTCTTTCGAGCTGGGCGTAGGGGTGCAAATGCATGTTGTCAAAAGAGATCACTTTGACCCCTGACAACAAGGCGCTCCAAGAACTGATGAATTCAAAATCAGAAATGAGCGCCACTGGCTTCATCTTGCGCGTCAGTCGGGCCATTCCAAAAATCTTACGGATGAAAGTGATGACTTTAGGTGCTTCGGAACGAATGGTGGCCCACAAGTTTAATCGATTGTTTCGATAGGTGAGTTTAACGTAAGGGATTTCATGGACCTGATGATGGTGATTTTTGAGATACTGATAAACCGTGCCGCCGCAGAACACATGCAAGTCGTAGTTGGCGGCCAGGTGCTGAATCAGCGTTCGTGCACGGGTGGCATGGCCCATGCCTTCAGAGGCCAGACTTAAAAACAACACAGGTCGAAATGGCTTAATTGTTATAAGTTCCATAGATCTCCCAAAACGCAAACCCTCGCTCTATTTATCCCCCAGCGGCCCAAATTGGCGGTTTGAAGCGGGGTAAGAGCCTAACTACTTGTTTTTATTGGTACTCTGGGCGGTCGCGTTCTGCCGTCACCAGCTTGGAAATCACGCCTTTCATGTGGGTTTTTGCTTCCCACCCCAAAATGGATTTCGCCTTATCCGCACAACCTTGGCTGAACAAAATGTCACTGGGACGGAGCAAAGATTCGTCTGTTTTTACATGATCCGCCCAATTGAGGCCCACTTCTGCAAAAACCGATTCAACGAAAAACTGGAGGGTATTGGATTCACCCGTGGCAATGACAAAATCATCTGGCTCGTCGGCTTGTAGGATCCGCCACATGGCATCCACATATTCGGGCGCCCATCCCCAGTCGCGACTGATCTCTAAAGAGCCTAAACGCAACTCATCCGCTTTACCGGCTGCAATGTGACAAGCACCTTCGACAATTTTTCGGGTCACAAAACGTCGCGGTCGAAAAGGCGACTCATGATTAAAGAGCATCCCGGTGCACGCGTAAATGTCATAGGCTTCGCGATAATTGGCGGTTTCCCAAAAAGCTGCTGCCTTGGCCACACCGTAAGGACTTCGCGGTGCGAAAGGGGTCGTCTCGTCGGCAGCAACCCGGCCGGTATCACCGAAACATTCACTGGAACCAGCGTTGTAAAATCGAATGGGCTTTTTGAGAATGCGAATACATTCCAGCAAGTTCATGGTGCCCACCACCACGCTTTCTAGGGTTTCCACGGGCTGGGCAAAAGAGCGCCCCACAGAACTTTGGCCTGCGAGGTTATAAATTTCGTGAGGATCTGATTCGACCACGGCTTGAATGACACTTCGAAAGTCCCTGAGCAGCATGGAGCGAATGTTAACCTGGTCCAAAATACCCAAAGCCGCCAGGTTGCGAAAAGAAGACATGTCGGTGTCTCGGGCTGTCCCCCAAACTTCATAACCTTTTTCGAGAAGCAACTTGGCCAAGTAAGGGCCGTCTTGGCCAGATATTCCACAAATGAGCGCTCGAGGCATGTTGGTTCCCTTAATCGATGTTCATGGCTCGTAATAGCCGCTTTTTATAAGCCGCGAAAGTAAAAACACTTTCGAATCTCTCCTGCCCTTTTTGAGCCATGGAGGAAGCCAGATCAGGGTCGTTGAGCAAGCGCACACAGGCTTTCGCGATATCATCTGGGGTTTGCGAAACCACAAAACCTGTTTCATCATTTAAAACAATCTCAGCGGCAGAATCGAAACTGCAAATGCAAGGCATGCCAAAACGCATGGCTTCACAAAAAACCAACCCAAACCCTTCACCGGTGCTGGGCATGGCAAACACACTGGCCTCTTGGTAGGAGGTCAATAAGTCTTCATGGCTGATTTTTCCGCGAAAGATAACTTTTGAAGTAACTTCCGGTGCAAGCGCCGCAGCTTTTTTCTGCAGTCGTTCTACATCATCACCGCCACCCACAATCCAAAGTTCCGCATCACTTTTTTCGGCAACCACCGTAGGCCAAGCCTCGATCAATTGATCGTGCCCTTTGTAACATTCGCTTGCCGACATACGTGCCACAACGAGGACGGCCGGTTTTCGATCTTGTGGGTGATAGGCTGCCATCGCTTCTGTTTCGTCTTGGGCAGGTTCCACCCAAGCTTGGTCGGGCTCCACACAAAGATGCACGGTTTGAGCAGCTGGCAAATCGGGGTTGTAACGCTGCATTTCTTGCGACGAATAAGTAGAGATGCTCAAACGCGTGTTCGCCCTCAGATACGCGCGTCGTTCCATAGCGGTCAAACGCCGTCGCACCTCGATGCCAACGAGCCAAAAAGACGTTTCTCTGTTGATGATAAAATTGGCCAAAAGACCAACCCCCACGTGTAAAAACATCACGTGATCATATTTAAATTGTTGCGTCACCAAGCTTAGGGCCATAGCGGCCTTATTGCCCTGAAAGCCATGAGACAGAATCTCAATGTTCGGGCTTGCATCCTGCTGAGCGTATCGGGTCATGGTTTTCTTCATGGCAGCATCTGAATCCAGCAGACTCATGATGCCCACACGTGTTACTTTTGGCGATTGCGCAATTGCGCGCACCAAGCACCTCGAGAACTGGGCAATACCGCCCGGACGGTACTCGCCAGATTCGTTCACACCAAACTCAGGTCCCACCACTAAAATACGCACGTGTCGCCTCTTCTCACCTTCAAACGGGGGTATCCCATTCCAGCCCGAGTTTGCCAAAAAGAGCATTCAGCATATCGGTCTCAAAGGTTTCATTGTCCGGGTAACACCGCCCCATGACCGCGTGCCACAGCTCTCGGTCTTCCATGCAGAAATAAAAGAAAACTTGTTCATGCCAAGCTGCGAAGTGCTCCCACGCCATCCCAAACATCTCTTTTTTAATTTCCATGGGGTAGGACATTTTTCCAGCCGCGTCGTCCATTTCCATTTGCAGCAAACCACTTTCAATCCCCCGCATGCGCAAGCTTTTGATGGCGGGCTTAATCCAAGTGAGCGTCCCCATGGAAATAAACGCGATTTCCTCGGGCTTAAATTCGGTCATGAGACGCTGGATAAGCTTGGGATAATCTTCGAGGTAACCATCGTAACGCACCATGGGGTGAAAATGAAACCCCACTTTGATGCCGTGATCAGCCACCTTGCGTGCAGTGGCCAATCGATCATCTAAAGATGCCGTGCCGTGCTCTTCGGCATGAATCACCGCGGGGGTGTTCATGGACCAAGAGACAAATAAATTTTTTGGCACATCAGCTCTTAGCAACGCACTTACATTCTTGGACTTGGTTTTAAATTCGTACACAATATTGGGGTTGTTGCGTGCAAACTCTAACTGAGCGGACAAAATGCCTTGCCGATCTCCCAACAAAAGCGAGTCCGAACTTTGTCCGGAACCAATGTGGTAACGACGAGAAGGGTCGAGATTGAGCTTTGCAAGCTTTTCTGCCAGCTGCCCATCCACGCCCACTTTACGATCGTCGTAAAAAGTTTGAATGCTGCAATAACTGCATCCCATCCCGCACCCTTGTACCGCATCTAAAGTCCGCAAATTGCAACACACTGTTTTGGGCGACGCCACGGGACACCAACCTAAAACCGTGTGATCGGATTCGAGCACCGTTAAGTTTCGCTTGGGCGGCTTTATCCCCAACTTGCCCTCTCGCTGGTATAAGGGACCTTTGGCTTTTAAGGCCGTCCACTGCGCGCGAAACCCTTTGAGCAGGTTTTTCTTTTGCTGCTTGGCGTTGGCCCCAAAGACTTTCTTTTCTTCTTGGGCCCACAAATCGGGCGGCGTAATTTGTCCCCACATGGCCAAGTCCACAGACATCTCTGTGAGTTGATGCAAATCTTGATGCGTCAACGGATATTGTTGGGCCACGTCTTTGATGAATGCCTGGTAAGGCTCAGCCAGGCTTTGGAACAATTTATTTTGGCCCAATTGGGCCAAACGGCCTTCGCCTTGTGTTGTCGCTTGGCTCATGCATCCCCCGACGGTTTCTTACGCACCAACACTTTTTTGAGGGGAGATACGCGAACCTCGTCAAATACCACATTCGCAGGTGCAGAGAGGATGTGACACACCGTTTCCGCAATGCTCTCAGGTGTGATGGCATTGTCGCGTTCTTCACCAGGCTCAAAATTTAAATCATCAAAGAACGGGGTACGCACGAACCCAGGCATCACCGTGGAAACGCGAACCCCGCTGCTCGCCCCTTCTTGTCGCAACACTTGGGCAAAGCCCCTCAGACCAAATTTCGCCGCGCAATACACGGCACCATTCTTACTGGTGGCGTGACTGGCTTCTGAGGCCATAAAAATTAAATCACTGGTGTTTTTTTGCCGAAGATGGGGCATCACGTACCGCGCCAAAGCCATGTGACTGGTGAGGTTCATTTGAATGGCATCGTTGAGCGCGGTGGCTGACCATTGCTCTAAACCACCCATGGCCGGTGTACCGGCATTTGAAATCACACCGTCCACCTGAGGGTGTTGCTCTAAAATGGTTTTGAGGGTGGCCGGCAATTCGGCCAGGTTACGCAAATCAAAGGAGACCGGGGTGTGGTTTTCGTGGGGCTCTTGGCGTACAGGATGCCGACTCAAACCAATGACCTGGTGGCCGCCCTGAAGCAATTGGTCACAAATGGACTTGCCAATGCCACTGGATGCACCGGTCATCAAAATGCACCGCTGCTGGCTCATGCTTTAACCGTCGCATTCATCTGTAAAAGAGCCGTTACCACCGATCGAATCTCCGTCGCTTTTTCGTTGAGTAGGTCAAACGCCAGTTTTGGCGTGATGTCCTCTGCTGGGTGTTCGGCATTATCGGACACCACTTTTAAGACCGCAATGCCCTCTGGTCCGGTAAGCCGGCGGCAAGCGGCCACAAAGCCTGCCGACTCCATATCGCAAATGGTTCCTTCCGGGTAACGGGGCTCTGCCTTAAAATAGGCAGTAATTTTAGATGTTTGTAGCTCAGGAAGGCCACCCAAACGCATGGGGAATTCAATGGCACCCCGCAAATCTACCACCGTATCGGCCATTCGCAGGCTTCCCAGGGGCAAATGTCCATGCCCCCCAATGCCCACATTGAGCCAACCGGCCGGCCTTTGCGCCACCGCCCCGTACAGATAGCCACAAGCGGCAGCGGCCAAATCGGCGCCCAAACCACTCACGATCAGCACCACCTCATCATTCTCAAAGCATCGGTACGGCCCATCCGTGAGAACAGGTTTTAAGCCCCACGCCTCGATCAACGGCTGGGCTTCGGGCAATAACGCCATGACCACATTCACTCGGTTTTTCATCGAACGGCCTCCCCCATTTTTTGCTCGTATTGGGTCGCTTCTTCCAATCGCCCTCTTTTACGAGCCCCTTGTGCATAAATTCTGGCTTTGGTGTGCAACATGCCAGCAGCCAAATCCTTTTGAGTTTCGCTCAACGCACCACTGGCCAATGCTTTTTCTAAAGCCCGAATACGGAATCGGTCCATGCCCCAATATTTGCGAGACAGTTGGTCTTCGTGACCACCGTATTTTTTTAGCAACGGCTCATCCACATAAAGCACCGGGTACTTGGCACAAAAACGCAACCAAAAATCATAATCCTCACAGGCTGGTAGCCCCTCGTCAAAAAGGCCCAGTTCATCAAACACGTCGCAACGAATCAAGGCAGAAGACGGTGACATGCAACACAAAGGCAAGCAATGTTCAAAAATATGCCCGCCACGCTTTTCGTGCTTTTTCATTTGGTTCACGCGCACGCCATTGCGAATCCAAATCTCGTCCGTGTGACACAAACGCATCTGTGGGGCTTGCTCAATTGCGTCGATTTGTCGTTCTAACTTTTGCGGCAACCACTCATCATCGGAATCGAGTAAGGCGATCCATTCGCCGGTGGCTGCTTGAATGCCTGTGTTGCGAGCGGCGCTCACGCCCTGGTTTTCCTGGACGATGATTTTAATTTTGGGGAATCGTTCGGCGACCATGGCGGCCGTGCCATCATTGGAACCGTCATCCACCACGATGGTCTCGTGCACCGCCACCGTCTGCGATTGGATAGAGCTTAAAGCCCTGCCCAACGCCTCGCGCCGATTAAAAGTTGGAATTATCACACTGATCTGCAAACCCATAAGAAAGGTGTAACCCACTGAAAAAGGGTAGCAATAGGGTTCTAAGAGGTTTGCTCGGTGGCCCGGACCAGTAAATCGTGCACCTGCACGTGGGGTGGGCAAGACAACATGTAAACGATGGCGTCAGCGATGTCTTCGGGCTGTAGCACTTCAAACCGGGCAAAAATCTCTTGGGCCTTCTCTTCAGAGCGATGGTAGTGCGACACAAAATCTGTTTCCACATAGGCCGGGCTAATGGCACTGATGCGAATGTGACTGTTGGCGGCGCGCAGTTCATTGCGCAACCCTTCGGTAAGAGATCGCACCGCAAATTTAGTGGCTGAATACACACCGCTGGAACCCGGCACCCGATGGCCCGACATCGAGGACACGTGAATGACATGCCCCTTGTCCCCACGCTCCCGCATGTCTTTGATGCCTTCTTGGGTGCAAATACATAAGGCCAACACATTCACATCGAGCATTTCGCGCCAATGCTCGGCATCACCCGATAACAAAGGGGCATCGTGACCTAAGCCGGCGCAATTGATTAACACATCAATCCCGCCCATTTGTTGCCGAACGGTCTCAAACATTTTCTGAATGTCGTTCACATCGCGAAGGTCCACCCCCAAAGCCATATGTTGTTTGCCTTCCGGATCTTTATCTTTGAGAAGCGCTGCGATGCGTTCTTGTCGACGGGCTGCGCCCACCACAAACAGGCCTTCATCAAACAAGCGCTGTAAGGTTGCAGCCCCAATTCCCGAAGAAGCGCCGGTCACCAATGCCACTTTGCCTTGCCATCGCGTTAAATCTGTCATGTCATGCCTCTTGAAAGTTAATCCGTCACCCACTGACAAATGCCATCTATTTCTTCGCATGGGTCTGTGGGTACATTTTCTTCGCTGGCATCTTCACACTGGACGTCGCAATTTCCCTCACCGTTTTGGAGGCGCGCGTTGTACGCGGTTTCATCTGTACATACGTAACTGCAGTTACACTCGTGGTACCAGGCCATGCAAATAGACGGGGCTTGTCCTGCATCTGCGGGAATCATCGCAGGCTCGGGCTCTTCACCCCCAAAACAAGCAGAAAGTCCTACCAGCATTAAAACCACCCATCGCATCAAGTTTCCCCGAGGGGCTTTTCTACGACCTGACTTTGTGAAGTCTTCACCGTCAGCACAAATACTTTTTAGAGTGTATGTCCCGGTCATAGTGGCTCAGCGGGGCTAATGTAATACACGACCATATCGACCATCTTTGTGATGATCGAAATGTTGCGTGATAAAGGGATGATTCACCGGTGAACCGTCAAAATGCAATTTCAAGTTGCGCTCCGCCACGTAAGTGGTTTGAACCGAGCCGTCCACCATCACGTGGTACCACGGTTCATCTTTAGGCGGATGGCTGGTGGCCTCTTGCTCGTACCAAGCATCCGTTCCCTCGAAACAAAGGTCCACATCATAAATCACCCCACGGTAATCAAACCGTTCATGGTGTACGATGTCACCAATGCTGTATTTGGGCTGATGGGCCATGGCTTTTCCTTGGGTGGGCTACAATTATTTAATGAAACCGACTGCGTGGAGCGACCATAAACCGCTGGATCAGAATTATCAAAAAAAACCTAAATTGAGCGCGTGCGCCACAACAACATGCCTCCAGTGATGGCACCACCCAACTCAATGACGATCAAAAAGGGATGAAGTTGTCCTTCAGGCATGAACACCAACCAAGTGGCCAAACGACTTAAAGACAATCCCACGAGCATCAAAGTCATGGCCATCACACCGGTGCGAAAACGGCGGTCATCCATGGCACACCATGCCAAAAATAAAGCCAAGCCAACCTCTAAACCACCGTACATGGCCCGTAATTCGACCAAACCATTGGGGTCTAAAACGGAAATGCCGGTGGGCCCCAAAACGCCCAAGGGGTCCAGCCAACACCCCACACCAATTCCCGCATTAATGAAAACACAGATCCACAAATAGACTTTCATGATCGCATCCTCCGAATCGAACATCCTTACCTAAACCATCGCTAGGGATGGTGAAAGCCTCCGAGGATACTTTGGCAGCCGAACCATTTTCGTATAAGCTCCGCGAAGGAGGTTTCATGCAACCGAATTGGTTCGTGGCATTCCCCGTCACGCCCGGGGATTGGCTCCCCGCCGTTACCCAAAACACGCCCGAAGGCTTTCGTGTATTTCACCCCGCAGACCTTCACATCACCATTGCCTTTTTGGGCGCATGCGGTCCCGAACAGGCCCACACCGCTTGGGATGTTTTAGTCGCCCAAAACCATCCACCCATTGAGATTCAGTTGGGACCTTTGCGAGCCATGGGCCATCCTCGACACCCTTCTGCCTATGCCCTCACCCTCGCTCAAGGCCACGAAACCACTGCCCAAATCATGGGGCAATGGCGTTCTGCCATCGGCGATGCACTCCAAATACGGTTGGATGAACGCCCACCCCTGCCCCACATCACCGTGGCCCGTCCCAAACGAAAGACCAGAAAAGACGCCAAAAGATTGGGCGAAACGTGGATGAACCAGTCAAATACCGTTTCAGCACAAGTTCAGCTTAACCGGGTGGCGCTGTACACATGGCACGAGGACCGCCAATCCCAACTCTTTCAAATTGTGGAAGAAAGGCCATTCAGTGCACCATAGTTCGTGGTGGCCCAGACAAATTTACATCACCGGCCTACCATACTAATCAAAGAACTCACCCAGGAGATCTCATGTCACAGGCGGCACGCCCCAACTCGATTCGCAGCCCCATTTTGGCCGGCTGGATGTGCATCGGCCTTCTGCTTTTGCACGGTTGCCTGCCCAGCAAGGACGCCTCTAACGCCCTCAAAATATTTGCGGCGGCATCGCTCACCGAAGCCTTCGGGGAAATGAAAACCGCCTTCGAAAAAGCCCATCCAAACATTCGCATCCAACTGGCCTTCGCGGGCAGCCAAGTGTTGCGCCTACAAATCGAGCAAGGTGCGCCCGCTGATGTGTTTGCCTCTGCCAACTTGGCACATCTGAATGCACTCATGGAAGCCAAGCGCGTTGGGGCCAGTCAAGCCTTCGCCCAAAACAAACTGGCCATCATCACCCCCTTGGACAACCCCAGCCAGGTTCTCAGTTTTGAAGACTTGGCCAAAGCTTCAAAGATCATTATTGGGACAGAGCAAGTCCCCGTAGGCATTTATGCACGTCAGGCTTTGGCCCATGCCAACCGATTCTATGGAAAGGATTTTGAGCAAAAAGTCATGAAGCGCGTTGTCTCTCAGGAAAGCAATGCACGGCTGGTTCGGGCCAAAGTTGAAATGGGTGAAGCCGATGCAGCCTTGGTTTACCTCACCGACGCCTTTGCCTCGAAAAGAGTACGGCGCATTGCGGTGCCACCCGGGTTGAATGTCCGCGCCGATTACCTCATGGCCAACGTGATCGGTTCTCAACAACAACAACAAGCCGCTGCTTGGCAACAATTTGTTTTTTCTGAGGATGGAAAAGATATTTTGGTTCGACACGGGTTTTCGGTGAACTGATGGGCCAAACGCATCGCCAACACTTTGGGCCCTTGCCTTTGGCTCTTTGGGCCTGCCCCATGCTGCTGCTACTGCTGGTGCCCTTGGTGGCACTCATGGGATCTGCGTCACCCAGTGATATTTGGACGGGCATGCAAAACCCCATTTTTATGCCGGCGCTTTGGCTTAGCGCAAAAACCAGTTTTGTGAGTTTGTTGGTTATTGTTTTAGCTGGCACTCCGTTGGCTTGGTGGATGGCCACGGCCACCCCGCACCAAAGAAAAGTGGTTACGCTGTTGGTGGATTTGCCCATCGTGATTCCCCCCGCGGTTCTGGGGATTGCCCTCTTGCAAACCTTTGGCCGACAGGGGCTTTTGGGCGACATCTTTCAGAGCCTTGGCATTCAAATTCCCTTTTCCACCTCTGCGGTCATTTTGGCCCAAGTGGTGGTGGCTGCTCCCTTTTATATTCAGTCTGCCACCACTGCTTTTCGGCGGGTGAACCCCGACTTTTTGTGGGTGGCCCGCACCTTGGGCCAAAAGCCTGCCGGCGCGTTCTTACAGGTGGCGTTGCCCTTGGCCCTTCCCGGCATGATCAGCGGCGCCGCCTTGTCCTGGGCGCGCGCTTTGGGTGAATTTGGGGCCACCCTTCTTTTCGCAGGTAACCTCTCTGAAACCACCCAAACCATGCCGCTGGCCATTTACACCGCGATGGAATCTGATGTGCGTGCCGCCGTGGCCATCTCATTGGTATTGGTCGCCGTGGCCTTTGTGCTGCTCTTGGGTTTGCGCCTCCTCCCTGCGGTGAACCCTCAGACCACCGCAGAGAACGAAGGGGGAATGTCCTCATGAAGTGGCAAGCCGTCCTCCAAATGCAACTGTGCTCGCTCTCATTAGATGTGAGCCTACAGGGCGACGAGAAACCCACCGCGCTCATTGGCCCCAACGGCTCAGGAAAAACCACCGTCTTGCGCGCACTGGCGGGCGCCCACAAACCCAGCGCTGGACACATCCGCTTGGGGGAGCGCGTTTTGTTTGACGGCGAACAAGATGTGTGGCTGGCCCCAGAAATTCGGGGCATGGGATACGTGCCCCAAGGCTATGCGCTCTTTCCCCATTTGAATGTTTTAGACAATGTGTCTTTCGGGCTTCGGGCACAACAACCAAACACCCCTTCCAACCAACGCAGGCAGTCGGCGCTCAGCCTATTGAAAAAACTCCAGTGTGACCATTTGGCCTCCCGTTGGCCCAAAGCCTTATCGGGTGGGGAAAAACAACGTGTGGCATTGGCCCGCGCTCTCATGGTGCAACCAGACTTTTTATTGCTGGACGAACCCTTATCGGCATTGGATGCCACCGTCAGGCGACAGCTCCGTTCGTATTTGTCGGAAATGCTCATCACCAATACCACCCCGTCACTGATCGTCACCCAAGATGCCAAAGACATACAAGCACTCAACGCGTCCATTTATGTCATGCAATCGGGCCGCATTGTGCAACAAGGCACCATCGAAGAAGTTAAAGCCGAACCGGCCAACGATTTCGTCGCTGAATTTTTCAATATTTGAAGTCGGTCTCAGCTGTGATGCGCATGCCAATGATTGGCAATATCGATTCGTCGACACACCCAAACCTCTTGATGCCCTTTGAGGTAGGTCATGAAACGATCTAATCCTTGAATGCGACCGGGTCGGCCTACCACTCGGCCATGCAGTCCCACCGACATCATGCGAGGGCTGGTTTTTCCCTCTTCATACAAACAGTCAAACGCATCCTTAAGGTAGGTGAAAAACTGTTCACCGTTGGCAAAACCTGACGCGGTCACAAAACGCATGTCATTCACATCGAGGGTATAGGGCACCACCAAATGTTTCTTGTTTTGCATTTGTACCCAATAGGGCAAATCGTCGGCATAACTGTCAGCGTCGTAAGCAAAGCCGCCTTCCTCTACGAGCAACTTACGGGTGTTGGGGCTGGGCTTTCCTTGATACAAACCTAAGGGTCGTTCGCCCACCACTTCGGTGTGAATGCGAACAGCTTCTGCGATGTGATGCCGCTCTTCTTCTTCAGACATGTTTTGGTAGTCGATCCAGCGTAACCCGTGACTGGCCACCTCCCAGCCCGCATCCACCATGGCCTGCGCCGCCTCGGGGTTTTTCTTGAGTGCCCATGCCACAGCAAAAACAGTGGCCGGCATTTGGTGCTTTTGAAACAACCGATGCAACCGCCAAAAACCGGCCCGGGAACCATACTCATACAAAGATTCCATGTTCATGTGACGGGCATTTTCATAGGGCACTGCACCAATAATATCGCTGAGCAACCATTCGGAACGGTCGTCACCATCTAAGATACAATGCTCGCCACCTTCTTCGTAGTTAATGACAAACTGCACGGCCACTCGCGCATTATTTGGCCATTGTGGGTGGGGTGGGTTAGCGCCATAACCAACCAAATCACGGGATGTTTCGTCATTCGCCACTTGTCGCTCCCAGGGTAAAATGGACCCTTAGACGGTAGCCCCAGCAAGAGGGTGAACACAAGCTTCGGCCGGAGCATCCCCAAAAAAACGACAGGGTTCCCTTAATTTTAGGGGATTTATCTATAAAATAAGAACGTCATGGGACGAAAAAGTCGAAGTGCTCAGTAAACAAATCACCCATATTTCTCTGGGGGACGTACTGGTCTTTTTCACTGAACCATGACACAAAGAGATGGCTCATTTGAGACAGAAAGGCTTGGTCATGTCCCTATCCCAACGTCCCCGACGCAACCGAAAATCTGAAACCGTACGCAGTTTTCATCGCGAGACGTGGCTGTCCCCACAGCATCTCATGTCCCCCCTTTTTATCCATGACGCTTCCACAGACGAAGACATCGTTTCCATGCCAGGATGCAAACGTTTAAGCCCCGAGAGTGTGTTGCGAGAAATTGAAGCGTCGCTAAAAGTGGGCATTGAATCTTTTGTTTTTTTTCCAGCCACCCCCGAAGCGCTCAAAACCTCTGAAGGCGAGGAAAGTTTCAACGCCAATGGACTGGTTCAACAAACCTTAAGGAGCGTCAAACAACGTTTTCCCGAAGCCACTTTGGTCACCGATGTGGCTTTGGACCCTTACTCCAGTGATGGTCATGACGGTATTGTTGCCCCCGACGGCACCATTCTCAATGACGAGACGGTGGCCGTGCTTTGTAAACAGGCCGTGTCGCAAGCCGAAGCCGGGGCAGACATCATTGCCCCCAGTGACATGATGGACGGTCGCATCGGTGCCATACGGCAAAGCTTGGATGAGGCCGGTTTCTCCAATGTCTCCATTCTTTCCTACACCGCCAAATACGCTTCGGCTTTTTATGGTCCATTTAGAGACGCTTTGGATTCTGCCCCCAAAAGTGGGGATAAGAAAACCTACCAAATGGATCCCGCCAACGCCCGGGAAGCCTTACGTGAACTTCAACTCGACGAAGAAGAAGGGGCAGACATGGTCATGGTGAAACCTGCAGGGGCCTATCTCGACGTCATCTCATTGTTGCGCGAAAATACCGCCCTTCCTGTGGCCGCTTATCAAGTGAGTGGGGAGTACGCGATGCTCAAAGCCGCCTGTCAAAACGGTTGGTTGAGCGAAGAAAAAGTGGTGCCCGAATCTCTGATGGCCATCCGACGGGCCGGGGCAGATATCATCCTCACCTATTTCGCGAAACAAATGGCCACTTGGATGAAAGACGGCACCGTTCACTGTGGTTGATCATTCAAAATAAACAACGCCCACCGCATCCAAATCAAAGCCTGCGCTGGGGGGCGGTCCCTCGGTCGCTAAATCTTTAATGCGAACATAACGTGCGCTTTCTAGGCCCAGCTCCGCCAAATCAAATGCATCACCGCCGGCGGTTTCAGGATCGAGTTCAAAACAGGCATCCACCACGAAATATTCAACGGGCTGCCGACCTGCACAGCCTATATATTGGCCTTCTCCATTGCCTGTATTATCACAGGGAAAAGTATACCAACTCTCACCGTCATTGCTCACAGAGACCTGACCTAAATCGGCCCAGACGTTGGCCGGGTTTCCATTGGGCCAAAAAGGATTTTCAAAAACGATGAAGTCGGGGCCATCGCCATCGACGATTTGTAAGTCACCAAATCCCAGGACAATTTCACCGCCAGCGCCCAAGCTTAAGACATCCAGGCTGCCGCCGCCAGAACCAATGCCCTGCGGCGCGCCCAAGACGACATCCGGGTAAGACTCTTCCCCAAAACCTGCACCAGGCCCAGGTTCGAAACTGACTACCTCTTGTGCAAACCAATGGTGCTGGAGGTCCAAATCACAAGCCGGTGTGTCTTCGATGGGTTTAGACTGTACCTCGTCCGTGCCGCACCCAATGAGTGCGGCTACCAAAAAAACAATCCATGAAATCCGGTCGTAAATTTTCATATAACAATCGATGAAACAGTTCTTATTCAGGCCAGTATTCTGCCACCGCCTGAACGGGATGCAAGGTTTCATATATGCGGGCAAAACTGATTTGTACTCTGTCATCGGCCAATTCAGCCGAAGCAGCGTCGTACAGCCATCGGGCCAGTTTTTCACTGGTGGGACTGAATGGAAAAACGGCGACTTTCATGCCACCGGGATAAACCCCTTTAGCGCCATGAAACTCCCAGTTGTCGGGCGTAGGTTTGGCGTCGGCTCGGGTGGCCACCAACTTCTCTCCCATCGGGCTCAGGAACTCACCAATTTCAGAAATGGATGTTTCACCGATGGCCAAAGCATGGTCCAAGAGCTGATGACACGGCATCAAAACAGACTTTTTGAGCTTGCTAAAATCCACCACGAAGCCATCTTCATTCAGCTCTTTGGCTTGAACGCCCACTTCAAACTTCCACGTATGACCGTGAATGTTGATGCAAGCCCCCTGATGCCCTCGAATGTGGTGGGCAAAATCGATATCGATACTCTTTAAAATCTTGTACATCGTTATACGCCTGAACTCGCTGCGTCTGTAGAAATGGCAGCCTCAGAAAACCCCGCATCTACCAGTTCTTCTTTTAATTTCGAAAAAGCCACAGACCGCGCGTCGATTTTCGATTTAGCGGTGGGCGACATTTCAGCAAAGGTTTGGCTGTAACCCTCCGGCACAAACATAGCGTCAAAACCGGAACCGTTTTCGCCCCTGGGCGGCCAAACCAACTCCCCTTGGACTTGCCCAGAAAAAACCCGGGTATGACCGCTCGGCCATGCAATGGCCAAAGAACAATGAAGCTTCGCGGTGACAGGGCATCCGCCTTGCCCACTTTCGTCCAATGCCTTTTGCAATTTTTCTTGTGCCTCGGCCCAACCACCAGCATCCCTCGCCCATCGCGCGGAATGAATTCCTGGTTGCCCCGCGAGAGCGTCGACACAAAGGCCAGAATCATCTGCCAGCGCTACTTTTTGGGTGGCGTTACTGGCCTTGATTGCTTTGAGGTGGGCGTTTCCTTCAAAGGTTTCTTCCGTTTCAGCGGGGCTAGACAACTGTAACGCTGGTGCGGACATGCTCTTTTGCGAAATGCCGTGGAGTAAGGCCTGGATCTCGACCAATTTACCCGGATTGTGGCTGGCGATGACCAGAGGTTCTTGAAGGGGCAGAGGATGCGGGTCCATGACTTATCTCTTGTGGCCTATCAGTCCTAAAAACTCACCGCGTGTTTCGCTGTTTTCCCGAAATACGCCGAGCATGTGACTGGTGATCATTCGTACGCCCGGCTTGTTCACGCCACGGGTGGTCATACATTGGTGAGCAGCCTCAATCACCACGGCCACACCTTGGGGCTCTAACACGTCTTGAATGGTATTGGCGATTTGCGCCGTGAGTTTTTCTTGGATCTGCAAGCGCTTCGCAAACACTTCCATAACGCGCGCCAGTTTACTGATGCCCACCACCCGCTTGTTCGGCAAATAGGCAATATGAACTTTACCGATGATGGGCACCATGTGGTGCTCACAATGGCTTTCCATTCGAATGTCAGTGAGCGTGACCATTTCGTCGTATCCATCTGCTTCTTCAAAGGTGCGTGACAACAGCTCCACTGGGTCTTCTTGATACCCCGCGAAAAATTCTTCATAGGAGCGGACCACCCGATCTGGGGTTCCCACCAGGCCTTCACGCTCGGGGTCATCCCCCGCCCATCGGATGAGCGTGTTCACTGCCGCCTCGGCTTCTTCTCGGGTGGGCTTTCGCTCAGCAGCCTTTTGTCGCTCTGCTTCGAACGTTTTAATGAGCTTCATGGCAGTCTGGGGGTAGTTCATATCTGACTCCTGCATCAATTATCCATGGCCTTTAGGGTACCGAACCAGCGGATGACGTCAACCGGCTCCCCTTGGGCAGTATGGGTGGCTTTCTGTGTCTATAAGCCTTAAACCGCTGAATTTATTTCCAAGAAGTGCCGCTTTTCTCTCGATACCCAGTTGCCCAACTTTTCCGTCTCGGGTACACCGAGGGGGTCAAATCTGCGTCCGTCCCTTCCTTTGAATCAGGGCCAGGATGCACTAAGACTTTGTTTTTTATGATTTTTAAAGAGAGATTACCATGAACAAAAACCCCACGATCATCTACACCAAAACCGACGAAGCCCCCGCTTTGGCCACCTACTCCTTTTTGCCCATCGTGCAGGCATTTGCCGGACAAGCGGGCGTGACCGTGGAAACCCGGGATATTTCGCTGGCCGGACGTATCCTCTCGAATTTTAATGATTTTCTGTCTTCAGACCAACAAACCCATGATGCCTTGGCCGAATTGGGTGAAATGACCCAATCTCCCGACACCAACATCATCAAACTGCCAAATATCTCCGCATCGGTGCCGCAAATGAAAGCGGCCATCGCAGAACTTCAAGCCAAGGGATACGCGCTCCCCAACTACCCAGACGAGCCTCAAAGCGAAAAAGAGCAAGACATCAAGCGCCGTTACGACAAGGTCAAGGGCTCTGCGGTCAATCCCGTTTTGCGCGAAGGCAACTCAGATCGCCGCGCCCCGAAGGCGGTGAAAGCCTATGCCCAAGCCAATCCCCACTCCATGGGTGCTTGGAGCGCCGACTCCAAATCCCACGTGGCCACCATGGGCGAAAGTGATTTTCGCAGCAATGAACAATCCGTGACTGTTACAGCGCCCACCACCGTTCGCATTGAACACGTGGCCGATAACGGAGATGTCACCGTTCTCAAAGACGGGCTCGACCTCCTGGCCGGCGAAATCATGGATGCCACGTGCATGAGCAAGAAGGCGTTGGTGAACTTTTTAGAATCCCAAGTGGCCGATGCGAAAGCACAGGGCATTCTCTTCTCGCTGCACATGAAAGCCACCATGATGAAAGTGTCTGACCCCATCATTTTTGGGCATGGTGTCAAAGCATATTTCAAAGATGTCTTTGCGAAACATGGCGGTACCTTGGATGAGTTGGGTGTGGACGTAAACAATGGTTTGGGCGACCTCCTCAGCAAAATTGAAAGCTTGCCCGAAGACCAAAAAGCCACCATTCAAGCTGATATTAATGCCGCGCTCGAAAACGGCCCCGACATGGCCATGGTTAACAGCGACAAGGGCATCACGAACCTCCACGTCCCTTCCGATATTATCATCGACGCTTCCATGCCCGCCATGATTCGTACCTCAGGCCAAATGTGGAACCCCGCCGGGCAACTGCAAGAAACCAAAGCCGTCATTCCCGACAGCTCCTATGCTGGGGTCTACAGCGAAGTTTTTGATTTCTGTAAACAACACGGTGCCTTCGACCCCACCACCATGGGCAATGTTCCCAACGTGGGCCTGATGGCGCAAAAAGCCGAAGAATACGGGTCTCACGATAAGACTTTTGAAATCTCCACCAAAGGCGCGGTGCGTGTGGTGGACAGCTCTGGGAACACACTCACCCGCCACGATGTTGATGAAGGTGACATTTGGCGCATGTGCCAGGTCAAAGATGCGCCCGTTCAGGATTGGGTGAAGCTCGCGGTGAACCGCGCGCGGGCCACGGGCAACCCTGCCGTATTCTGGCTGGACGAAGGTCGCGCACATGATGCCGAGCTGATCAAAAAGGTGAACACCTATTTGGCTGACCACAACACCGATGGCTTAGAACTGCTAATCCACAGCCCCGTCCAAGCCACCCGGTACACCTTGGAGCGCATCAAGGATGGCAAAGACACCATTTCCGTCACTGGGAATGTACTGCGTGATTACCTCACCGACTTGTTCCCCATTTTAGAACTGGGCACCAGCGCCAAAATGCTCTCCATCGTTCCATTGATGAAAGGTGGCGGTCTTTTTGAAACCGGCGCCGGCGGCTCCGCCCCAAAGCACGTCCAACAATTCGAAGCAGAGGGGCATTTGCGCTGGGACTCTTTGGGTGAATTTTTGGCGTTGGCGGTGTCCTTTGATCATCTGGGCGACACCTTTGGCAACGCCAAAGCCAAACTCTTGGGTGAAACCTTAGATGACGCAACGACCCAGTACTTGCTCAACAACAAATCGCCATCGCGCAAAGTGAACGAGCTCGATAACCGTGGCTCCCATTTTTATTTGGCCATGTACTGGGCTCAAGCTTTGGCCCAACAAGACAGCGATGAGGGTCTCAAAGCGAAGTTCACGCCATTGGCCGAAGCCCTCACTGCCAACGCAGACACCATTGTGAATGAGCTGAACAACGCGCAAGGCGATGCCGTAGATGTGGGTGGTTACTATATGCCGAACGATGAAGCAGCGGCGAAAGCCATGCGCCCCAGTGCCACGCTCAATGGGATTATTGAAAGCGTTTAAGCACAAAAATAACTCAATGATTTGAGATCCAGAAGCGCCTTTCATGGCGCTTCTTTTTTTATCTGTTGGTCTCTACAAGCTATCGCTTAAACACACTCAGCCGGTAAAAGAGCTGTTTCGAGACCATTGAAACCCCGGTGACCCCCACAAAAACCACCTGATAATTGAGTTCAAGACGGTTCACCAGCCAATAAAAGACGATGTATTCTGCCAATCGAAACCCGATGCTCCCCACGAGGAACCCTAAAAATTGGGTCCCGATGGCGGTGCTGCTGTCGTTGAAAATATAGTACCGAGAAGCGGCAAAGTTGATGAAGAAAACAATCACCACCGAAGAGGCGAAAGCCAAATCTTTTCGAAACAAGAAAACTTCAACGAAAAGGACACACAACAAAAAATTAGTCACAAAGCTGATGCCGGACCAAATAAAAAAGCGTTGTGCCCGTTCTTGATGCCACCATTTGGTTAATGTTGATAACCATCCCATTCTGTTGTGTGCGTCCTTTAATGATTCAATTCTGGTACGCCCATCCAACCCGAAATCATTTGTGCTCTCTGGGACTTCGCTTATCGATCATGTCTGCCAGCAAGGCGAATAAACCCGTATTCAGGAACAGCATCAAAAAGATAAGCGTTTTGTCGGTTAGGTTTTCTAAATTGTAAATATCGTGGGCGGTAGACAGCATAAAGGCAACACACCAAATCGCGATCAGCGGTGAAAACACCTTGAGGGGCGCAAAATACATGCCCATGCGAAAAATGAGTTGAATAAATCTGAGGGTATCGCGAATGGGTTGGATTTTTGAAGTGCCAATGCGCATTTCATAATTGATGGGCTCATAATGGACCAAATAATTATTGGTGAGAAGGGCCAAGGTGATGGTGGTGGTAAAACTAAAACCATCGGGCAACATGTGCATGAATTGCTTCGCCAAATCTTTGCGAAAAACCCTTAATCCCGAGTTGATATCTGGAACCGGCTGCGCCGCGATCCACGCCACAAACCGCGACAAAAACCATTTGGGGATTTTACGGATGAAAGGATATTTCACTTCGGTACCCGTGCGCGCCCCCACCACCATGTCATTGTGCTCGGTGAGTCGAATGAGATCGGGGATTTTATGGTTCGGGTAAGTGCCATCGGCGTCGGTAATGACGATCCAATCACCTTTCGCGCGGCGAATTCCCGTTTTTAATGACGCCCCATACCCCCGGTTGGCGGCATGATGCATCACCATTAAGTTAGAAGTCATTTCAGACAACCTTTGCAACACCGCGGGCGTTCCATCATGAGAGCCGTCATTGATCACTATGATTTCGCATTGCTCGAACTCAGAAGTGGCTTGCTGCAGCTCCTGAATCGTTTGTTCAATGGCTTGTTCTTCATTAAAGCAGGGGACGATGACCGAGATGTTCATCCCATAGCTATACCTGAAAACGGCGCCGATTCAAAAAATGACTGGCTTCTCTTGAAAGAAAGTGGGCCGCCTTTAGGAGGCACCCTGCTGGGGTTTTTGGCCCGCCACAATCACGTTCCATGTTAAAGGCGACAGCGCCTTGCCACTCACCCGTTCCAACACTTTGTCCGCCATGCAGGCCATATTTGAAATGGGAGACAGAAGCCACTGAGGAGACAAAGCGACCTCCGCAAAGGGGGTGGAAAGCAGTCCTTGGGGCACCACTTGAATGGAATGCAAACCCGCCTCTTCAAAAGCCTGACGTAATTCTGTGCCGGTCAATTCTGTTTGGTCAGCAGAATAGTTGGCATCAACACGTTTTCTAATTTGCCGTGCCCATGAAATTGCGGGATTGGCCGGTTGGGGCTCGTTGGCAATTAGCCAGCCATTGGGCTTGAGCAAATCAAACATGTGACCCAATCCTTCCCCCACATCATCGAGGTGGTGAAGTAATCCGATGGCGAAAACCACATCAAAACGCAGTTCGGGTTGATAGTCTTTAATGTTCGAGGCCACGAATTGAACATTGGGTCGGTTGTGCTGTCTTTGAGCAAAGGAAATTAAATTGTCAGAGTAATCCACCCCACAAAATTCCCCATAATGTCCCGCTAAATACTCCGCTGAAAAGCCAGCGCCACAACCCACTTCGAGATAACGCCAATGGGGTTGCGGTTGAATCACCCGCATGGTTTGTTCTAGCCGGCATTTTCTTGCAGCGCGTGACGCCGCCAACAGGTCTTTGCGACAATATTCGTGGGCGATCCGCTCAAAAAGCGCTTGATCATTTTTTTCATGTTCCGTGTTGGTTTTTGTCGCCAATGCCAATGTCCTGCCAAAAAAAAAGCCCACACATCAGTGTAGGCTCTTTTTGTTTTAAACATCACTGCTCAAATTATGAAGCAAAGATGTCGTGTCCCTTAACGGTTTTGCGACCGTTTGCTTTGGCGCGAGCAGCACCTTGGGTCAAACAAGTGTTAATCACGCTATCCAAGGCATCAAAAACGTCCCCTGCACAGTTCAGTTCTTGGGTTTTGATTGCTTCTTTAATTTTGCTCTTTACGCAAAGATCGCTTGCATTTGCCATGCGGCACCTCCTGTTAAGGCCACCCAATTTCAGCGGGCAGCAGAAAAATCCATGCAGGTCGGTAACATGTCTTTGCCTATGGGTGCAATGCTCAAGGCCTTAAATTGGCCTTAAAAGGGCCCTAAAAGTACTTTTTTGCTTAATTAGGCGAATTTTGGGGCCAAAAACCCCACTTTGGGCCCCTCAAAGCACCAAAAAAGGGACTTAGAATGGGTTTTGACACCAAATAGGGCCCCCGCGCCGATCGCAAACTTAGGGTCTGACAGGCGCGTTGGGGGCGAAATATTGAGTATGGTCCACCGCTTGAATCTCATGCGTGCCACGCTGAATCGCTGAAACGATTCCTGAATTTCTTCGGGTGCGTCCCGCCGCATATTTGAAGCCTGGCCCTGACCGCTCTTCATCACATTGAACACATCGGGTGAGCGCTCCCGAAGATAAATTGTGTTGTTCAGGAAAACGCCCCAGAATCAAGTTGCCCCATCCATACTCCTCGACACAAATATCAAAACAAACGTCTCGTGTATGAAGAATGTTGTACAACCATGCATCGGCACATCGGTCCGTGAACCCCACTTCCTCCATCAAACACGCTTTAATCCGGGTGTCCGGAAAAAACCATTTGGAGGCACAACGCCTCACCGGTGTGGTCAAATCCGTCGTCGACAAATACACCGAAAGGTCCTGGAGCCCGGAACACGCCCCGCACGCTTTATGATGCGTCAGTTGATAACCTTTGGCTTGTGCTTCGTTGTGTGACGCAAAGTTTTTTAAATGATAGGTGGAAAATGTGCCATCATCCCAACGCATGGCGCAGACCTGACTGTCCGGTAAATTCAATGGCAAATCAGAAGCGGTATAAGGGTTTTTGAGCTTGCCATTTGGCGCTAACAAGAGCTTCTCCGTGAGTATTTCATCAAGATTAACACCCTGCGCTTGAGATAAGCGGACCAAGACATCCTCCGTCGCTGGCATACTCTTTGGGGAGATAACCTCACTACGCGTTGCGTGGTTGAAACAACCAGTGGACAAACACATCCATAAAACACAGTGCCAGAATGAATGCATGCATTTATGGGCTTGGCGCATAAGTGCCATCCGGTGCCAACTGGGGCAGCTTGTATTGTGGGTCGGTGATCAATTCGAAAACCAGCGTGTCCATGGACTCTAAAAGTTCGCGGCTACACGGTTCCCATTCGTTGGCAATGCCAGAACAAGTTTGTGGGTCGTTGAGAATTTCCATGTTCGAAACCTGGGCCCAGTACAAATACTCAATGGCCATGCATTGGTAATCACAGGTGGTATCATCGTAATGGTACCAGGACCCATCCGGGTAAGTTCCGGGATGAGAGATAAACTGCCCACCCCTTGCCACATCCATGGCCGCCGTTAGCAAAGAAGAATTAGGCTCCAGCCCGAATGCATCTGGATACACCGTCGTGTGCCCGACGGCATTGATGGTGTGCATGATCTCCTCAATGGTGGCATCGGCCCCCCAATAACCGGGACGCGAAGGATCGATCTCATTGTTATACAGCACGGCACTCACCCCGTTACCACGGTAATTATCAAAAAAGTCTTCTTCTGCCGGTGACCCCTCACCGTTAAACATCGGAACCATTGCTTTTTGCGCGAGCAGTTCAGCCCACAATGCTTGGTCGTCCACTTCGCCATCTTCATCGTTATCCAACAGCTCGGCCAAGATGTGAGCTGCATGCAAGACATAGGCATCTTCAACATCGGCCTCAGCGTAAATGCCCAAACCCAAGACCTCAATGTGTTGGGTCAGCAACCCCATGCCCGGCTCATCAGCATTGGGGTTTTGAACGATGGTAAAATCCACTGCAGTGGCGGGCAAATCGGCGCTCTCCTGCTCTCCGTTGGATGAAGAATGAGAGGAGTTACCTGAAGTGGGTGTCTGTAAACAGGCTCCCAAGCTCCAAGGCAGGACGAGAACGAGCAAGAAACGCATGGGGCCTCCGCGGGGTTGGTACAAATTTGACCGAATTATCCTCTGAGGTCAATCCGCCGGGATATGGGGCACAACACAATGAATCGGATAACTGCCCTGAGCGCCCTCAAACTGACAAAACGGACATTTCAGCGGCAGAAGGACGCACCCGTATTTGTCAGGGCTATAGGATTGATCTAAACGAAGCCTGAAATGCTTTATTTAGGAGCCTGCTGTGTCTGAATCTGCCGAACCCGCTCAATACCCGACTTTGGATCTCGAATCTCCCCAACTGACCCTCCGCGCAGTGATCACGGGCATGCTCATTGGAGGCACCCTCTCACTGTGCAACGTATATTTGGGACTCAAAATCGGTTGGGGCCTGAACATGTCCATCACTGCTGCACTGTTGAGTTACGGCTTTTATCAAATGACCGAAAAAGCCATGGGCACCCGCAACTGGGGCATGCTGGAAAATAATGTCAATCAAACCACGGCATCAGCAGCGGCTTCCATTTCTTCAGCGGGTCTTGTGGCGCCCATTCCCGCATGGACCCTAATCACAGGCGAAGAACTGTCCCTCATCAACCTCATCCTATGGACCCTTTCGGTATCATTGGTAGGTGTTGTGGTGGCCATTGGTTTGCGCCGACAAATGCTTATTACCGATGCGCTGCCGTTTCCTGGCGGCATTGCTTCAGGCGAAACCATTAAAGAGATGTACGCCAAAGGCTCCGAAGCCATGGCCCGCGTCAAAATGCTCTTGCTGGGCGGCCTCGTTGGGACCATCGCAAAACTCACCATCAAATTAGCCAAAATCAAAAACATGATGCTTCCCGGCGTCATTGGCACCACATCCCTCAAAAACCTCACTTTCGTGGTGAGCCCAAGCCCGTTGTTTGTGGCCATCGGTGCCCTCATCGGGGTGCGAGCGGGCCTCTCCATGCTGGTGGGTGCCGTGGCTGCCTGGTGCGTCTTTGGTCCCATGATCATTGAAAACGGCTGGGTCACGGGCTCTTTAATGGTGGACGGTGAAAAGATCACCCTTCTTCTGAATGACCCTCAATGGCTCGCGAAAAAAGGTGACGCTGGTTGGTTTAAAGAATTGGTCACATGGCTGTTGTGGCCTGGCGTGGCCATGATGGTCACCGCTTCTCTCACCGCATTTGCTTTTTCATGGCGTTCGGTTTTGGCCGCCTTAAAAGGTATAAAACAAAGCAGCGCAGCGCAGGCGCAAACAGATGTCATTACTGACGACGTCCCTCGCAAAGTTCATTTGAACCTCATCATTGTCTTCTCTTTGCTTGCGGTGGTCTTGCAATTCACCCTCTTTGGCATTGGCTGGGGCTTGGCCACCTTCAGTGTTTTGCTCACCTTTTTGTTGGCCATTGTGGCGGCTCGGGTTTCCGGCGAAACAGGCATCACACCAGTTGGCGCCATGGGTAAGGTGACCCAACTGACCTTCGGGGTGATCGAAAGCGGCAATGTGAGTGCCAACCTCATGGCCGCCAACGTCACAGGTGGGGCCGCAAGCCAATGCGCCGATTTGCTGCATGATATGAAAACAGGTTTAATTATCGGCGCGAGCCCCCGGCAACAAACCTACGGACAATTAGCAGGTGTGGTGGCCGGAGCGGTTTTTGGTTGTTTGGGCTATTTGGTGTTGGTGGGAGATGCCGCCAACCTGCAAAAGCTTTGGGATGACCCGGAATGGGCCATGCCCGCCGTGGTGCAATGGAAAGCGGTGGCCGAACTCTTTCAAGGCGGCCTCAGTAACTTACCCCAAGGCGCCATTGCCGCCATGATTTGGGGCGGCTTGTTTGGCGTGTTTGCTGCCATTTTGGAAAAGGTCTTGCCCAAAAAAGGAGCGGCCTGGGTTCCGAGCCCAACCGCCGTGGGCATCGCTTTTGTCATCCCTGCATTTTACTCCGTGTCGATGGCGCTTGGCGGCGTTATTGCCTGGGCGTTGGCACGCAAATACAAACAGTGGACCACAAGATTTTTAATCGTCTTGGCAGCCGGTGTCATGGCCGGAGACAGCCTCACCGGCGTGTGCATTGCGGTTTGGGATATTATTGCGAGCTAAGGTGGTGTCGAGGCCTTACTTAGTGTTCAAGTGCCATCAAATGGGCCAACACTTCCGCAATTTCATTCTCGGCCGACTTGCGCTGCTCATCGGTGACAATTCCATTTTTGGCCAAAGCCGCCACGGTGGCCGGATGCACCACCAAATCTTTGCCATGATAACAATTGCCGTCGGCCATTTTGGGTAACTTGCCATCTTGATGGTAATCACGCTCAATGTCTTCCACTGGTAAATCCTTCATGGTCAAAGCCACAGCGTCCACGGCCTCAAGGTAAGCTTTACAGGCCGGATACTTTTTAATGAGCCCTGGTAAAAATTGCCGCCCCGTTTCGGTGAGGGCAATGGCCATGTTAATAATCTCGTTGTCGGGTTTTTTGGCTTTGATGCCTTCAATGAGCACCTTTGATTGTGCTTTATAGTTTGTGGCCAATTCGCTGGCTGAAGGGACCGAAGCGGGCGCAGGCGCCTTCGCTTCTTTCGTATTTTTAGGCTGCGTCTCTTTTGCTGTTTGTACCGCTGGTTTCGTTTCATTGGACCCTTCGCTTTGTTCACAACCCACAACGAGCGCACATACACCGAACACCAACACAATTTTTATTCCGACTTGGTTCAACATTATTTTTTACCTACTCATTTCGTTTTTTTGAAAATAAAAAGCCCTCTACTTGTCACTTCACAAGTAAAGAGCTTTTGATACTTCGATTCAAGGGCAAACCCCTGCCTCTTATTTTTTCTCTTCCTTTTTCTCTTCCTTTTTCTCTTCTTTCTTTTCGTCTTTCTTTTTATCTTTGTGCTCGTGATCGCCATCACCACCACCTGCACCGCAAGACCCGCAATGAACCGGCGTGGCTGTAGAAGCCCAAGCGCCCGTGGCTGCAGTCAGCGCGAATAAGAAAGTGGTCGCCAAAGCTAATAAGGTATTGGATTTCAATTTTTTCATACTGCTCGCCTTCCTGAAGGGGACAAAATCTGCCCAGAGGGCAATTGAATCAGGTTCAAAGTCATTTGGTCAATCTTTTGCCCTTAAATGCCATGAATTTTTGGTGCTCTTGACTGTACCATCCGTTGGGTTGAAGTGAAAAATACGCTTAAAGCACTGTATTCATTCTACTTTTAAAAAGCAGTCAAAGGGGCAGACCCTCCTATGAAGATGAGCGACATTGAGAAGTCGAGACAATGGGTTTTTGTGATTGTGTGATCTCCTTATGCCGGATTGCGCACTTTCCTTCGTCGCACACCCAACACCAAAATGAATAAGCCCAGCAGGCCTTCCCAGCCCGTGTCTGCTTGATTACAGCCACAGCCTTCTTCTTCTTCTTCAGCCGGCGGATTGGTGACTGGCTCTGGGGTGTCATCTACATCGTCCATGTAGTCAGGGATGCCGTCTCCATCGGTATCGGTTGGATTGTCCGGATCATCGCCGATTTCTTCTTGGTCGGAAATACCATCATTGTCTGAATCATCGTCTTGATAATCTGGAATCCCATCTTCATCGGTATCGATTGGGTTGTCTGGGTCATCGCCGATTTCCTCTTGATCGCTCACCCCATCGTTATCGGAGTCATCATCTTGGTAATCTGGGATGCCGTCTTGATCCGTATCGGTCGGATTGTCTGGATCATCGCCAATCTCATCACGGTCACTGACCCCATCATTGTCCGAATCATCATCGGCCGCATCCACGATCCCATCATTATCGCTGTCCAGCGGCTCGCAGGTTCCTGCATCGGCATTCACCAGCGCTTCTTCATCACAACCCCATTCCTCTGAATCTGGGATGCCATCATTGTCTGAATCATCATCGAGCGGATCCGTACCCGCCTCTTCTTCGGTTTCATTGGAGAGCCCGTCACCATCCATGTCCCCGTCACACAAATCCCCGAGACCATCGTCATCGGTATCTTGCTGATCGGTGTTCACAATCAAATGGCAGTTATCGTTGGCATCACCTACCGTATCATCATCTGAATCCAAGTCGATCCAATCGGGCACCCCGTCTTCATCTGTATCAACCGGATCGGTATCAACATTATTATCACCCGCTTCAAATGCATCGCTAAGACCATCGCCATCCGAATCCGTATCTAATGCGTCCACCACTTCGTCACCATCGGTATCAGTTGGTGTTTCACCATCGCCAAACTCTGTGGCATCGTGAATACCGTCCCCATCAGAATCCACCGTGGTAGGATCGAGCCCAAATTCCATCTCTAGGTAGTCATCAAGGGTATCCCCGTCTTCATCGATCAGCACCCAGAACACTTCTAACAAAATGGGCCGCAAGGCCGACAACTCCCCATCGTCCGCTTTCAATGCCAACATGTTTGACCCCACCGTTTGGTACATCGATGGGTAATTAAAGGTTGCCGTGCTGGCATCGAAAGTCGCTCCCGCTGGCATATTGGCAATGGAATACGACAGTGTATCGCCATCAACGTCCGTTGCCTCAACAACGAATGAAAGGTCATCGCCATGTCTTGGAATACGGATGCTTTCCGAAGGAGTTGTCTCCGTGAAGACAGGCGCGTCATTCACTGGCGATACTGTAATCAGAAACTCCGCGGGTGCACTTTCTTGCCCTTCATCATCATAGGCCACAAAGGTGAAGGCCTCTGGCCCATTGTAATCCGGTGCCGGTTCATAAGTAAAACCACCGGAAATGGGGTTGGTCATAATGACCGTACCATTTGAAGCGCCTGTTTTAAGCTGGTAAAAAGTAACCTCGCCATCGATATCGGAGGCCGACAAACTGCCCGTGGCTCCGGTGTCTTCTTCGGTATTTAAAGCAGACCCTGTGGCAACCGGTGCGTCGTTCTGACCGTGTATAGAAATGAAAACGGTACCCGGCTCTGATTCATCGCCATCATCATCGGTAACCGTAAATGTAAAACTGTCTTCACCAAAATAGTTTTCGTTGGGCACATAGGTAAACTGTCCCGTGCCACTATCGTCCAAGGTTAGATCACCATGGGAGGGATTATCAGTAATGGCATACAGTGTCACTTGCCCATCTGAATCTTCACCCGTTAAGAAATCGGCCAAGGGTGTGTCTTCGTAAATATCAGCAGACACATCCAATGCAGTGGGCGGATCGTTAATCTCTTCTACCGTCAAAACAAAAGTGGTTTTGCCTGTAAAACCCTTGCTGTCTTTCACCGTGACGGTCACTTCCGTCTCCCCGGCATAATCAGCTTGAGGGGTTAACAGTCGCTGCGCTGGACTTTCATCACCGTTGCCACTCACGCTCACAGCATCATTATCGGTTCGGACAATGACGGTATGGGCATCTTCTTCGTCGGCATCGTCAAATAGAATTTCTACCGCAAGCGTCTCGTCCTCTAAGATGGATTGGTCCCCGATTGCTTGTACGCTGGGGGCATGGTTATCGTTGGTGACCCACAGCTTAAATGTTTCTGTATCAAAAAGGTCCCCTTCCCCGTCATCGGTCACGGTCACCGCAATGAGGACTTCCCCTTCAAAACCATCTATGGGGCTGAGCGTAAAAACACTGCCCGACGTGTTGCCATCTCCTGTGATTTGAACACGATTGTCTGGAATCGGCTCCAGGGTTTCAGTGTCATCTTCGTTCACCACAATATTAAAACCCATACTCGAGATGACTTGGATGGTGTGGGTGTCTTGCTCGTCAGGATCATCAAAAAATACTTCCAAGTCGATAGGCTGACCCACTGGGGTGCCATGGTCACCCAAATGCGCCAAAACTGGTGGGTCGTTTTGAGTGGTCACTGTGAGGTCGAAGGTAATGGTGTCTGATAAGCCCTCAATGCCCTCTTCTTCCACTGTCACGCCGATGGAAGTGGACCCAGCAAAGTTCGCCACCGGAATAAAAGTATACAGGCTGCCCGAGGTGTGCCCCTCGCCCACAACTGAGACCTCTTCTTCATTCACCGTAAATGAAATTGCATGGGTGTCTTCAAGGTCTGGGTCACTAAAATAGACGTTGAGAGATACGTTTTCACCCTCGACAATTTGTTGATCGGCGATCGCTGTCAGCACGGGAGCTTCGTTGACATTTTCGACCGTCACCAAAAAAGTCTCAGTGGAAGACAGGGTTGGGTTACCATCATCGGTCACTTTGACATCCACCAACGCATCCCCAAGAAATCCGGCGGCAGGCGTCATGGTGAAAACGCTACCGCTGCCCTGATCTTCACCTTCCACCAACAAATGTTCGGAATGGCTGGTTACCAATAAGGTGTGCGTATCTGGGAGGTCTTCGTCATAGAAAAAGATGGCAATTTCGGCAGGGGTGCCTTCGCCAAGCCGTTGAGGCGCAATTGGGTTCAGAACAGGGGCATGGTTGGAGCTGGTCACCACAAAGCTGAAGACGTCTTGAGCACTGAGCGCGGGTGACCCATTATCAGTTACGGTCAGGGCCAACTGAATTTCGCCTTCATAGTCCGCAGCAGGCATCAGATTCAATTCGGGTTGTCCGGTACTGGCGTTGGTTTGGATTTGAACGGTCACACGCTCGTCACTAATTTGATCTGTGGCACCTTCACCTTCAGGTTCAAAAGCGATCCGAAGTACGTGTTGGTCCAGGGCATCAGGGTCGGTATATTTAACTGCCACTGTGATGGGCTCACCAACGCCAGACGCTTGCATGCCAACCGTCCATAGCTCTGGTGCATCATTGGTGTTCATGACTTCAAAAGCAATGTCTTGAAATGCTGTCAAATCAGTGGGGTCGGTGGCGGTCAACCGAACAACAAAGGCCCCCACATCGGCGTTTTGGGGCACCCCAGAAAAAGTGCCGGTGGCTGCATCAAATTGTAACCAGGCGGGGATAGATGAGCCATCTGGATCTAAAGCCGTGAGGGACAAAGGATCGTTGTCCACGTCCACAAAAACACCGTCGGGCAAAACGTATTCATAGTTCTCTTGGTCCTCTTGAACTTCTTGGCTCGGCACAACGATGGCCACCGCAGGGGCGTCGTTTAAGTTGGTGACGGTGATCGTGAAATAGTCGTAGGCGAAACCACCATTATCTACCGTGGTGTACAAATCCCCATCGCTTCCAGCATCATCGGCACGTACTTTGATGTTCCAGACGCCAACATCTTGAGCGCCCGGGGTCCCTGAGAAAGTACGAGAGGCGGTGTCAAAGTTCAGCCATGCAGGCAATGCTGTTTCATTGACTTCAGTAGCGGACAGAACAAGAATATCGTTGGCCTCATCGTAGGGAACAAAAGTGTTCTCAGGAACGGTGAATTCAAAAGCAAAATTTTGCTCTGCATTTTGATCAGCCAGTGGTTGTGACAATGATGGGGCATCGTTTCCATTCAGGACGAACAAACTAAAGAAGGTGAACACCACAACCTCTTCCCTGTCGTATGCCGATATCAGAATGGGCCAAACCCCCAGAGCATCATCACCCATAATATCGCCAATCACTTCAAATGTACCGGTGCCTGAATCAAAGGTCAGCCAGTCTGGTAAAAGTCTGCCATTGGCCAAAACAGGCTCACCATAGATCAAGGTATCGCCGGGATCGGGGTCTGCAAACACATTCGAAGGAATGGTGTAACTGAAATCAATGTCTTCAAATGTGTATTGATTTGGGATGGCTTGGTTCAAATAAGGGGCGTCATTGGTGTTCTCAATTAATAAGCTGAAGGTGCTTTCTGCCGTTTCATTACGCATGTCCGTGGCCACTAATTTTAGCTGAACCGCACCGGCCACCACATGATCGTTGTTGGGCTTGCCCTGAAACGTCTTGGTATACCGGTTGAACGTTAGCCAATCAGAGCCTTCTGCCAGTGCCACGTAGCTTCCCGAGCTTGAAACAAACGCCTCGTAATCCAGCTCTTCGAGGGGTTGGGTCTCGAAGTCTGGATCCGTGAAAATGGCTTCATCCCCCTCTGTAGGAATAACGTAACTAAATGATTCATCCTCTACCGCGTTGAGGGTGCCCATTTCATTCAAAACCTCGGGCGGCTCGTTGGTTTCAATCACCGTGATGGTGAACTCTGTGGAAGCGGTCAGCCCTTCTTCGTCTTCGGCCACCACTTCAACGATGTAGGCGTTGTGCAGCTCGTGTTCTGGAACAAGCGCCACACTGGTAAAGGTCTCGGTGTTGGTATCGAATTGCAACCAAGATGGCCAAGGCCCATCGTTAAAGCTGCGAGCGCTTAACGTTAAGCTGTCATTGCCGTCCGGATCTGTGAATGTGCCTTCGGGAACAGCGAATTCAAACGATTCGAATATCTCCGCGAACTGACTGGCGATGGCAGGCTCGGGTGGCGTATTGGGCGGTGCATCTGGATCGGGTTCAGGTTCATCCACCACGGGTTCATCGTTTACATTTTCCACCGTGATCAAAAACTCGTCGACGTAACTGATGGCTGAGCAATCGCCGCCACGCAATCGTATGGTGTACTCGCCCACATGGGCGTTGCCAGGCGTCCCCGCAAAGGTCAGGGAGCGACCATCAAACGACAGCCACTGTGGTAACTCACCATCGTCGCCATTTTCATCAACGCCAACTGCCGTATAGTTCAGCCAGTCCGGTCGAGACGCGTTGGCAAAGGTTGATTCAGGTACCACCAGTGAAAAAGCGGTATCTTCTACCACGGTTTGGTCCTCAACGGGCGCAGCCACTTCGAGTTCTTGAGCATCAGGATTGTACTCAATCACAGTAAGTTCAAAAGAGTCTTCAACCGTTTCACCCGCCGCATCAGTGGCCGTCATCCAAATGGTGTGGGTGCCCAAAGGCTCATCTTCTCCGATGCTTCCTGTAAGCGTGTTGGTACTCGAATCAAAAGCCAACCAGTCAGGTCGATCTTCGTCCGGCTTAAATGCCACGGTGACTGATTCATCAGCGTCTACATTTAAATCAACATCGATAAAAGGCGTTCCCGAACCCGCAACCGCGATTTGAACTTCAAAAGCGTTCAAGCCCGCATCATGGCCTTGGGGCATAATGCATTGGTTCCTGAGGCCCGAACCATTCACTTGCGGCGGGTCGTTCACGTTTGCAATATTGATGGTGAATGCATGGGCCGTTTCTTCCACGTAGGCGTCGGGGTTGGCCAAGGTAGCAGCATCAGGATGGGGATCGGTCGCCAACAAGGTCACCGTGTGCGTGCCCACCTGTGCATTGCCGGGCGTCCCGGTGAAGGCATATTCATCCGCTTGCAAATCACAATTGAGCCAGGCGGGGCAAGTCACACTTACCGTATTCTCAGTGCCATCTTCGTTTGTATCATCCACAAAAACAGGGAGTTTGTTCCCGGTTAAACGCAATTCAAATGCAGTGTCCTGGGTGCCGTATTTGGTAGAGATCGGGTTTTGGATTTCGGGTGGGTCGTTGGACAGTAATACCTGAATGCTAAAATCATCGGTAATGGTATCCCCAAAACTGTCTGTACCCGTCACGCGAATATCGTACACACCGCGATCGGCATTGGAGGGTGTCCCTGAAAAGGTTTGACTGTCTGAATCGAAAGACAACCATTCAGGAAGTGCAGATCCGTCAGTCTGAGCAGCACTGAGCGACAGATACAAACCATCTTCCTCATCTTGAAAAATGGGTGCATTCAATCCGGACTGATAAGGCACTTGCAAAACGGTGAAATTGAATGCCACGTTGGCAAAAATCTCATGGTTGGCCAGTTCATTTTCAAGCGTTGGCAGGTCGTTGATTTGGTTTACGGTCACGTCAACGGTCAAGCTTTCTTCGTATTCACCATCACTCACGGTCACCACAAAGCTGTCCGGTCCAGAGAGCATGGCGCCCGGGTAATTCTCTGCAGGCTCGTAAGCAATTTCTACCTGGTTGCCCGTTTCTTCGTCCATGGGGTTGCCACTCCCACCCGGTGAGGCGATACTGGCGATTCCGTTTGAAGCAGCACTGCTAATGGTCCAGGTCACAGTGCTGCTGTCTGGATCTTTCACCGCGAGTGTCAAAGCAAAGGGGACTGGTGTGGGCTCTGGCTCGCCAGTGCTCTCATTGATTGGGTTGTCCTCTCCACTGTCTTCGTGCATTTCAACCGAAGCACTGTTTTGGACCAAAACAGGTGGGTCATTAATGCCGATGATGGTCACAGTTGCAGTGCCTGTCTCTGAACTAAGTTCTCCATCAGAAACACTGAAGGTAAAGACATCAGCGGTTTGTTCGCCACCATGATGTGTGTAAGTAGCGACCGTTTCAACGGTCGTTCCATTGACGGTTACCTCTCCCAAACTCACATCGCTGAGTTCTAGGTTTGTGGGCGCTGTTTCAAGGGTGAACGAATAAGAACTGGCATCACCCACATCCACATCAGAAGCAGATAAGGTAACGGTCACCGTTCCACCTTCATCGGCGGTTGCCCCGACGGCATTGCTTACGGGGGCATCATTAATGTCTGTGACCGAAACACGCGCCGTATCGCTGGCCAAACTGAAGGGGCTCCCTTCACCGCGGGTTGCCACTGACTGTTTCGCACCTGCGGTGCCTTCATTTTGGTCCCAACCATAAAAACTGAATGAAGCCGAAGGGCTTTCGCCAACCTGTTCATTGGGCAAATAACGAATATCGTACGTGGCCGGCAACAGCAGCGCTTGCGATTCACTCACCGTACCTATGGCTGCCCACGCTGATTCTGCAGAAACCCGATATTGCCATGAGGCACCGGTCGCAGAGGCAGATGTGCCGTAAATGGCAATACCCGGTGATGAGAGCGGATCCACATCATAAAAATTAGTACCCAACAAGGTTGCAATGTTGATGCCCTCATTGTCCACATCATCTTCGGATATTTCATCCAATTCAGGTGCAGCGGCCGTTAACACCGGGGCATCATTGGTGTTATCGATGGTCACAAGAAAATCTGTGGTGGCCTCCGCAGGGTCTCCGCCAGACGAAGAAACATTATCCGTCACACGCACCGTGAGGATCACTTCGCCCAAAATATCTGGGGCAGAGGTAATGGTGACAGGCACTGTGTACGTCTGTCCATCACGCTGCGCAACCAAGCCATCACCCTCGTACACCCACCCTTCCGGACTGCTAGACGCTGTGATCTCAATATTATGGCTATCAGCCAGGTCCACGTCACTGATTTGTACCTCAATGGTGAAGGGTATTTCTTCAACGACTTCTTGATCTGCAATGCTTGCCACCGCAGGGGCATCATTCATTGTGGCGATATCGATGGGCACCGTCACGGTGTTTTCAGAGGTCAACTCGCCATCGAAAATACGATAGGTCAAACTGTCTACAAATAACTCTTCACCATTGTGGGTGTAGGATGCGGTGGCTTGGAACCGGCCTGTTGCCTCATCATAACTGGTGTCCCCAATGGACACCGAACCTACGGCCAAAGAGGGACCTGTATCAATGGTAAAAGTGGTACCCGCCACATCATCAGCATCATTTTCTAAGTCGGTACCCGTTAGGGTGACCGTAACGGTCCCCCCTTCTTCGCCCTGCCCTGATTCCTCTAAATCCACCGCAACTGGTGCATCATTGATGGGCGTGATGGCCACAATAAAGGTTTCAATGGTTGCCAATTCGTTGCCACTGGTTTCTTTTACTTTGATATCGAATGAATCTTCACCATTTACGTCTGGATCTGGGGTATAAATGAGTTCCCCTGTTATCGAATGTACGTGAACTTGCCCTTTCGAGGCCTCGGTAGCCACAGAATATTCGAACTCTTCATTCTCTACATCCAGAGCATCCACTTGGCCGTCAAAAACATCGTCTTCGTCAACTGTTACTAAAGAGGGGGTTATGCGTGGTCGGTCATCGATTTGTTGGACGGCAACATTGACCTGAATGGTATCGGTTCGATCGGTCACACCTTCTTCTGGTGCGTTTTTATCTTCCACTTGAACCACAAAAGAATCACTCCCACTGTCATCCGCGTAAGGAAAATCGGCGTTGGGTACATAGTTGATTTCTACCTGATTCCCTTCTGCCAGTGGATTCCCCACACCCGCCGAATTAGCAATACTTGCGGTACCGTTTTGCCCATTGGACAAAATGGTCCATTCCATGTTTTCAGTGTCCACGTCTGTGACTGTGAGCGTCAGGGCGAAAGCCATAGGGGCAGGGTCTTGTGCCCCAGTGTCTGGGTTAACCAGGTTTTGTTCCCCGTTATCTTCGTGAATCGAAACGTTCACACTCTCATCAGCAATATAAGGAGGGTCGTTAATATCGGTGATATTGATGGTAATGGTCGCTGGCTCTGATACATCCTCACCATCATCTGCCGTATAGGTCAGCGTATCGGTGCGAGTTTCATTGCCGTCGTGCCAGTAGCCCACTTGTTGTCTGAACTTCCCACTGCTGTAGGTCACAGGGAGAATGTCCAGATCATCCATCGTGAGCCCCACCGGCGTACTCAATAGGGTAAAGGTAAAATTGTCCGTGGTGATGGTATCCCAATCAAAAATGGGTTCCACATCGTAGGCCACCATCGTAAATGTAATGTAGCTGCATTGACCAGGGGTGCAGCCTTCAGGGCCTGTGGTGGTCACATGCTCGGGCTCAGGCACATCATTCACCGGTGTAATCGAAATAAAGTAGTTGGTGGTCACCGTCGCTGCACCATCAGTCACAGAAAGCACAATGGGCGTGGGGGCTTGGTTGTAATGGTTGTGATGTTGATGCGGTACAAAAGTGAAAGCACCCGTTTCAGAATTAATTTCGGTGACGGTCCCTTTCGAGCCATGGGAAGCCACCCCGTAAGTCAAGGTTTGGTTTTCATTGGGCAAGTCGGTGGCGACCACCTGGCCCGAAAAAGAGTTGTCTTCTAAAAAGACGTGTGGGTTCTCCGCAGAAGGCGCTGGCGCAAAAACGGGGTCATCATTGACGGACTGTACCGTGATTGCAAAGATACCCGTATCCTCGCCGCCTCGCCCATCAGTCACTGAAATTTCAAAGGCGTCAAACCCAAAAAAGTTCTCCGCGGGTTCATAAAGAAACGTCCCTTGCGATGCATTGGTAATCGTCAACTGCCCTTCTGTTGTGTCGGTGATAACGGTGAAGGTTAAGTCATCCATGTCCACATCAACGGCGTTGATGATGCCAGACAAAGTATTATCTTCGTTGACTTCATAATGAGGGGGTTCGTTGTCTAATTCAGGCGCATCGTTCACTTCGGCAATATTCACTTGGTATTCTTGTAATACCGGCTCTGCCTCTCCATCACTGACCGCTATGGTAAAAACGTCAGCCCCAAATGCATGCGCCGTGGGCGAATAAGTAAAACCGCCTGCATGAGGGTCTGCAAACACAACCATTCCTTTTTCACCGGCCGTATGAACAGAATAGGTCAACGTTTGGCCATCAGCGTCACTGGCCACCACTTCACCCTCAAAAGATTCGTCTTCCAAGGTTTCGTAGGGGGCGGTTGCTGGCGTAATGACTGGGACATCATTCACGGGCGTCATGAAGATATTGTAGGTTTGAATAACCGGCGCCCCCACACCATCAGACACCGAAACGGTAAAGCTGTCATTTCCATTGGCATGTTCTTGGGGGGTGTAGGTAAAATCGCCTGTGGAAGCATCCAGATTGACGCTTCCCTTGGTGCCATCCGTTTGGAGGGTAAAGGTTAATACATCAGCATCATCATCCACAACCACCACTTCGTTCGACAAAATGGTGTCTTCATCAAATTCAAAAGGATCTTGGGTGACGGTGATGCTCGGCAAATCATTGACCGGGGTTACGTCAAACGAGATCGTACAAGACGTTTCTGATTCATTTTGACCATCGCCAACCTTGAATTCAAATGAGGCGTAAGGACTGCCAAATTCATTAGCGCCTGGCTGAAAAATTAGGTTATTTGAATCGTCGCCAGTGATCTCATCATTCTCCTCAAGCGTGGTTCCACCCACTTTCACACTTCCGGATGTAGGGGCGGTGATCAGTACAAATTTCCCTAAATCGTCGGCATCACCGTCGGCATAACCGAGCTCGGTGGCGGACAAGATATAAGAAAAGTCTTCGGTGATTTCAACACTGGCCGATGCACACACGGGCAACGTGTTCTCAATGGTAATTTGCGCGCTGCGCGTGGTTCCGTTCTCATATCCGTCGGTCGGGGTCACCGCCGCCGTATAAGTAACGTTCTTGGAAGTTTCGTCGGACTCGATGATTGCATAACTGGAGTTACCCGAATTATAGAGTGCACCTACTTGGGCACTTGAAAGTACGGTGTCAAAAATTAATACCTCGTCAATGAGGCCGTCCCAAGCCCTAAGCACCCCTTCAAACCGCGCACCAATACGGAGTCCTGCACCCGTGTATAAAGATTTACCCCCGCCAACATCCTTTAGGTTTCCATCGAGATAGATTTTTGATTGGGTGCCATCCACGGTGACCACCACATGCATCCAAGTATCTGTGGATAAATCCGAAGCATCGATTTGCACCAAGCCATTGAAACAAATATTACCTACATGATCGCAGCGGTTCGCAGGTTCAGAATAATGCGTCGTATCGATATCTTGAATGAACCACCAGTTGCCTTCAGTGCGCGCATCAAGAAGATATTGGCTGGTGCCAGTGAGATCGGATGTTTTGGCCCACATGGAAATGGTCAATGCGGTGGGGTCCCCCAAATCGTTTGCGATGTTCACGTAATCGTTCACCCCATCAAACGAAATCGCACCACCTACTTTCCCGTTGGCCGTCCAAGTGGCCCCTTCCATCAAAGAGCCATGATTGCTCAGGGTCGTATAATCGTGGACTGCGCCATCGTCCGTTCCAGAAAAATTTTGAAAAGGCATGTTCAGGATGGCCAATGAGGTACCATCGGCGCGCCAGTCCATCACGGATGTTACAGTATCACCATCCACATCACCTAAGTTTTGGGACACCACGATGAGGTCTGCAGTGGTGGCGGAATCCGTAACCGGGTTGGTCACCAGCAAAGGGTCATCTGAAGTTGGCAGATCATTGACAGAGTTCACATTGATGGTCACCGTGCAAGCAGCCGTTGAATATTCAGAGCCATCGTTCACTTTGTAGGCAAAGGTGGCGTAGGGTGTTCCAAAGGCATTGGCCACTGGCTCGAAAAGAAGATTCGGTAAATTGGCAGTCAATACTTCTTCGTTTGCCACGATGTCCGAACCATCATTGGTGAGCCTTCCCGCCGTTTCTAAAGATGTGATTTGAATCTTGACCAAAGGTTCCCCTTCGGCATCTTCGTATGGGAAGTCGTCAACACCAAAAGCGTAACTGACATCTTCATCGATGGTCACAAAGGTGTCCAAACAAGACGGCGGTGCATTTTGGACCAGAACACTGTTAGAAACCTGGGTGGTCCCATCTTCTTTTTGGTCATTGGGCGTCACGGCCACCGTGTACTCTTCACCATCAGCGGTTTCAGAGGCCAGGACCTGATGATGGGTGGGGTTCCCTGAGTTATACATGGCCACAATTTGCCCAGCAGAAAGCGTCCGTCCGTAAATTCTGACCTCATCGATCGCACCGGTCAATGCGGAATCGTCGGTAAAAAATTGAGCACCGATGGAAAGGTTTTCACCGATGTCCGGATCAAACGAATCTCCGGTATCCTCTAAAGTCCCGTTGAGATAAATTCGTGTTTCACTTGAATTTGCCGTTACCACCACGTGAAACCAAGTGTTACTGCCTGTTCCATTTCCGGCCGCGGCAACCATCGCCCCCGAGTTAATTTGCACCAAATTATTAAAACAGAGGTTACCGTTAGTGTCAGAACAAACCCCGGAGATATGATTTTGTCTCAACCACCAATTGCCACCTTTTCTGGCGTCCAAAACCTCTTGGGTACTGCCTGTAAGTGAGTCCACGCGTACCCAAAGAGCCAATGTCATGGCGTCCGGGTCGCCCAGATCGTTTTCGATATTGATACGGTCACCATCGAATTCATAGGCCCCACCCGAAATGCCATCGGCGATCCAAGAGGGCGCCTCATCCGAAGCACCATCCGTAATATTGTGTTTGCCACCCAAGGTGCCATGGTTCAAGTTCGTGGAATAATCGCGTACGGCGCCAGCGGCGAGTGCATCTTCGTAGGTATCAAAGCTGAGGTTTAATAATGCCACCGAATTGCCGGCAATGCGCCAATCGTAGTTGGCCGTTACCGGGTCTCCATCGGTATCGGCAAGATTATTTGCAGTGGCCGATAGGTCATCTATCAGGGTGGGGATACTCGGTGTAATCACGGGCTGATCAATGGTGGGTGCAGCGTTGGCGATAGTGATCGTAACGGTTACGATACTGGAAGAGTCTGTCCCATCGAAGGCAACATAAGAAAAGCTGTCACTGAGCGTTAATGATCCGTCATGCTCATACTCAAATGAGCCATCCCCATTGAGGGTTAAGGTCCCACTCATCACATCATCAATGAGTAATGCACTCAGACCATCATTATCGGCATCAGTGTCATTGTTAAGTACGCCTGTAGAGGCATCCTCATTATTGATCGTACCTTCGTTATACGTGTAAGCATCTGGCAATGCCACGGGCGCGTTGTTGGCCCTCAGTTCACTGGCAAAACACAACAGAAAAAAGGCCAATACAACCCGACGAAAACCCATGGCAGCCTCCAGGAGCTTGCCCGGATGAAACCCAAATTCATGCCGAGCGAGCGGTTCTGTAACCTGAGAATTCTAGCACAAGCCGTAGCGCAGCCGCTAATTGGACCGGACCAAAGGCCATGAGCTGGGTCACATATTACGTCGCAAGATAGTGAGGGGGCGCACAGCCCCACATTGCCAGCCTAAAAAAACATTCTTTTCAGAGACTTAGGGCGACACCCAATTCTTGTGCAGGGCATTGAGATACCCCATGAGGGAATCAAATTCATCACCTCTTTGGCTTTCGCCGGCGCCGCAAGCCTCGTCCACCTATCAGGAAGAGCAGGAGCCCTGCCAAAAGGCTCGGATCAGCATTGCTTTCTTTACAGCTGCATCCTTCTTTGGGCGGGCCTGGAAGGCTCGGTTCGGCAGGCGGCAATGACACGCTTGGCATGCCGTCCCCCGCATCGGGCGCTTGCGCGTCAACCGTCGATCCACTGTCGGGCATTTCAATTTCTTCGGAAGAGCCTGCGTCAATCCCGCCCGCAGACATACCTGCATCTATCGTTAGAGGACCACCATCCATGATCTCCAGGCAAACCACTTGGTATTCCAAACATTGCTCGCCAGCATCAACCGTTTCCCCTTCGCAGATAAACCATTCGACAATACATTCGTAACCTGGTTCACACTCGTAGTCCTCACAGGGGTCTTCACTTGTCATACCACCATCGCCCGAAACACCTGGCTCTAAGCCGGCATCCTCTGGCTCTTCAACGGTCACAGTACCGCCGGCATCGGTGGGTTCTATAGACGCCCCGACGCCTGCATCGGTGGGCTCCACAGACGTTCCGACGCCTGCATCGTGAGCGTCCGCGGCGTGTATTTGGCCAGCATCTTCAGCATCAACCAGTGAGTCTGCACCCGCATCCCCACTGTCAGTTGCAGGCTCACCACTGCCGGCATCCCCTGCGGTTGATTCGTTTTCGGTGCCAGCGTCCACGGACGAGACACAAGCCTCTAAGCCCGTCTGGCCACCCACACAATCACCGCAGGCATCGAAATAAGCGCTGCCCCATTCTTGGCCAGAACAATCCACGTAGACCAAGGTCCCCGCGTCTTCACCGTCAATCGGTTCCATATCACCTGCATCGGTGGCATCGCTGGATAGCCCACTTTGACCAGCATCCTCAAAGTCCCCGGGTTGTTCACCGCTGCCAGCATCTTCGGTGTATGTAGGCTGTTCGTCACTGCCACCATCTTGATCGTCTGTCGAAGCCGAACTGCTGCCAGCATCCTCAGAAAAGGTGGGCTGTCCGGTGTTCCCAGCATCTTCGTTGTCTGAAACTTGACCACTACTGCCACCATCTTGGCTTTCGTTGTGCGCTTGGCTCGCCCCAGCGTCCTGTGCAGCAGCGGAATCACCTTCTCCAGCATCTGGCCCATCGATACTTTCTTCTTCCACCGCTACATTAAAAGTAACCTCATCTTGCATAACAGGGAAGCCATCATCGGTAATCCGAACCGTTACATTGAACTCGCCCAAATAGCCATCCAACGCTGTGAGGTTCAATGACCAGCTGCCATTGCCGTTCTGCACCATTTCAAGTTCTATTTCTCCAGCACCTGCATCCCCTGAGACAAATGCCTCGATAACATGGGTATCTCCGATGTCCACATCGGAAAAAGAAACGGGAAGTGTGGAAGAGCCACTTGCAGCCAAAACTACATCGTCAATGGGCCACAACACCGGTGCATCATTGGTGTTTTCCACCTCAAAACCCACATCCAAGAATGTCGTTTCTCCAAAGGGGTCCTCGGCTGTAATCCTAAGATTGAATTCACCGACATCACTGTTGGATGGGGTTCCCCACAAAGTTGCGTCGTTGTATTGAAGCCAGGAAGGTGCAGCTGACCCGTCGGCCAGTGCGATGCTAAGTGTCAGAAGGTCACCGTCGATATCGTAGAACAGCTCATCTGCATCAAAGGCGAGAAGATATTCTGGATCTTGATCTTCAAATACCACCTGCGCATCGAGCACGCCAATAGTTTCGGGCGCATCATTAATGTTGTTGACGGTGATGGTAAAATAATCCTCAGCGAAACCACCGTTGTCTTCAACAGTGCTCAAGTCACCGTCAGCCCCAGCATCTTCTGCACGGACTTTGATGTTCCAAATATCAACATCCGAAGCGCCAGGTGTTCCTGTAAATGACCGTTCATCACCATCAAAGGCTAACCAGTCCGGCAATGGTGTGCCGTCTGAAAGGCTGGCCTCGTAGACCAGAACATCTTGGTCTGGGTTGTAAGGGGCAAAGGTATCAGCCGCAAACGTGAAAGTGATGGTGTTATCCTGATCCACGTCTTGGTCAGGAATGGGGTTCACCAATTCAGGCGCATCATTTTCACTGGTCACAAACAAAGTCACAAATGTGAAGACTTCCACATCTTCCACGTCTTTGGCTGTGATGCGAATGGGCCATACGCCCACGGTGTTCTCATCTTGCATGTCTGTACCCGTGATTTCGAAGGCACGGTCTTCAAAACGCAACCACCAAGGCAAAGGATCGCCATTAAACATTTCCGCCGAAATATCGAGCGTTTGAAAACTTTCACCAGGAT
Organism: Myxococcales bacterium; assembly: GCA_002721815.1. GTDB lineage: Bacteria > Myxococcota > UBA727 > UBA727. The sequence continues at coordinate 1,190 of PBLQ01000022.1, read as the reverse complement.
CTGGATCGGAAAAGGTACTGGCGGACAATACGTACGTGAAATCATCGCCCTCCACCGTATACAAATCGGGAAGGTCCGCACCCACTTGCGGGCTGTCATTGGTGTTTTCTACAAATAGAGAAAATGTTTCTTCTGCGGTTTCGTTGCGAAAATCTCTGGCTGTAATTTTTAGGCTATAGGTTTTATTGGCGTGGCTGTTATCAGGGGTGCCTGAAAAAGTGCGGGTTGATGGATCAAAGGTTAACCAACCAGGATAAGCGGAAAGTGGTTTCCATCCTTCTGGATACGTGTTCTGATAAGCCGCTACTTGGTAGGTCAGCCCCTCTAGGGGTTGGGTTGCCAAATCTGGGTCACCGAAAATGGCTGCCGGATCACCGTCTGCAGGAAGGATTAAGCTGAATGTGGCATCTTCAATGGCGGTCTGATTTTCCATCGCATTCAGAACAAAGGGCGGGTCGTTATGAACGATGACCGTGAGCGTGAAAGAGGCTGATGCCGTCTCCCCATCCGCGTCCTCTGCTGTCACCATCAACAGATAGGTACTGTGTAAATCCTCTTCAGGAACCAATCCGTCACTGCTAAAAGTTTGGGTTTCTTGGTTGAACAAGAGCCACGATGGCCATGTGCTACTTGCATCGGCACTGGCGCTCAAAGTGAGTGTGTCCCCCGCATCAGGGTCTGAGAATACATTGCTCACATTATAACTGTACGCCTCTAACGCTTCTGCATACTGGTCAGCCAAAACAGGTGGACCGCTGGTGTTGTTGCCACCACCGCCGCCGCCAACGGTTGGCGGATCGTTTACATTGGCCACATTGATGAGAAACTCGTCAACAATTTCAGTTCCAGAACAATCACTAGCTGTTACCCGGATGGTCCAATCCCCAACATGGACGTTTTGGGGTATGCCCGAGAATTTCTGCTGGCCTGGATCAAAGCTCAGCCAAGTATAATGAATGGGAGAAGTGGAACTGTCATCATTAACGCGCTCCGCACTGTACGAAAGCCATGCCTGGTTTTGGGCGTTAGCGAACGTGCTACTCGGAATCGTATATTCAAAGTGTACATCTTCGGTGGCCTGTTGATCGGGGATGGGTTCTGACGGCTCTTCAGTTTCAGCAAACTCGTTGTATTCAATCACGGTGAGCTCAAAGCTATCATCCACGGATAAGCCACCTTGGTCTGTGGCG
>PBLQ01000021.1 GCA_002721815.1 Myxococcales bacterium | reverse complement strand
CACCGCCGTTCGCTCGTTGGTGTTCATCACCAGTTCAGTCATTATTGGTAGGCGTTCACTGGATACATTGCCGGCATGATCGACCACTTCAACCCAAATCCGCTCGGAGTCAATGGCCGACAACTTTTCGCTTAGCGATTCCCCACCGGTGCGACCAGTCAAATAGCCTTGTCGCGTTCCCTCACTTGGCGCATCAAAAAATTGGAGCATTTGAGCATCTGCATCCGGATCAAAGGCAACGTTATCGGCCCCTCCAAACTGGTCCTCATTGGGTGTATTTACCGGATAACCAAACTTGTACGCCGTGGAATCAATGTTCACATGGTCGGGTAAAGCGGTTGAAGCAATCCACTGGCCCTTTTCTCCATCCGTTTGATACGCGCCATAAGGCACGCGCAAATGCTTAATGCCCGACAAATCCAGCACCATCGAAGCATTGGGTGAGGTAATGTCAATCACGGCCTCTTCGGATATTGTTCGCCAGCCCACATTGCCATACCCATCTTTCAGTTGTGCGGTTAATGAGCATCCCGGATTCTCCTTCGTACCCTCAACGGTGTCTTCATCGATTTTAAATTGAAAGACATGAGATTGCTCATCACTTAGCCAATGGTAATAACTCAATGGATCCGTCCTACAATCGGCCGTCACTTGGATCTCGTTTTCGTCCACATCTTCTGTCGTGGTGAAATACAGGCGTACTGAAGTGCCAATTTTCCCTGCCTCGGGCTGAAAAACAGGGTTATCAGACTCCGGCAAGTAAATGACGTCTTCGTAAACAATTTCTGGGGCCTTGCTGTCCAACACGACGGGCAAGCTGTAATTCGAACTGTTGCCCGCAGCATCCGCCCCCTGAATGAACAGAAAGCCAGCCGTTTCTTCTTCGGGTGCAATATCACCGGTTTGCAATGTATAACTGCAAGAGATGAACTGCGGTTCACCACCGCCATCAACGCAGTCATCCGAAAAATCAATTCCGTCCAAATCCACGTGAAGGCTCTCGGGGTCTAATGGGCCATTCGTCACATAAAATTCCACCATCACCTCGTTGTGCCCCTCGTTCAAACTGTACCGATCGGCAGAAGTGGTAACATTCTCAATGACCGGGAAAGCGGTATCCACCTCTAGTGGCGCTTCAAACTCTCCATCGCCGTTTACATCATCGAATAAATCCACCGATGCGGAGTTGCCCACTTCGTCACCTACTGTGACATCGAAATCAAAGTCACGACTGTCCATGACAGCGGTAATGATCAAAGACCAAACCCAAGTATACTCAGAAGAAAGTTCGGGGCGCTCAACAAAACCGGGGTCCTCACCACCCAATTCAGGGAATTCGGTCAGGGGTTCGTTGAAGGTCAGCGACAAAATCACTTCGTCCCCTACCCCCGCTGGCTGAGGGCTTAAATCGGAAGAAACCACCTGAGGAGCCTTGTTGTCGATAATGATATTGTCCAACGAAGCGATCACCTCATTGCCTGCGGCATCTTTGCCCACCACCAAGATCGAACCCACAAAATCTGTACCGGGCGCAATGTCCCCCTCCTTCAACTGATAAGTGCATGTAATGTCAGTTGACTCCTCGGTATCCCCGCAATCGAAGATAAATGCGCCCAAGGACACTTCCAATTCGCTTAAAGGCTCGCTCAAAGAAAAAGAAACCTCAATTTCACTATACGTACCAGTGACCCCACCGTCGCTATCCACCGAGCCCAACGCAAAACGGGTACGTCCACCCGTGGTGGCCAAATCTAATATTTGGGGCGCAGTGGCATCGATGTTTAACCCTGAAGAGGTGTCCCCACCACCAAATACCGGAATGGTGATGCTGTTGCCCACTTCATCGGTGACCGTGACATCAAACGTATAATCACCGTTGACTTGATCTTCCACTGTAAACGAATAGGAATACTGCGTCCCTGCAATAAGAGCGAAAGGCAATCCGCTGACGCCCCCATCACCCACCTCACCGTCCAACGACGATAATAAAGTGGGTGGGCCGTTCAGGGACTCATCGAAATTCAATGACAACACAACCTCATCCCCATCTTTAGCGAACTCTGGGGTGAGCTGGTAGGACAGCAGTTCGGGCACTTTGTTATCCAAAGTTACCGATACGCTGGCCCCCACGCTGTTGCCCGCCGCATCGGCCCCGCTGATGGTAATGGTGCGAATGACTTCAACGCCTGCGCCCACATCATCTTCGGTCACGGTGTGGGTGCAAACGATGGGACTGCCGCTTTCATCACAGGAAAGCTCGGTATCACCCATCATCACAGTTAATGAACTCAAAGCCTCATCGGCTTCAAAGCTCACCGAAATTTGGTTGTGTCCGTCGTTCACCGAAAAACGCTCTGCATTCACATTCACGGCACTCAGACCTGGGGTACTGGCATCGATTTGTAAGCCACCGCTCGAGCCACTGCCATCATCACTGCCCAACACCGACTCTAAAGTGATGCTGTTGCCCACTTCGTCGGTCACGGTGACATCCAGATTGTATTCACCGTCGCTCAAAGACGCCGTGACTGGAAACGAGTAAGAGTACTGCGTCCCCGCAATGAGCGTAAAAGGTAAATCATCCGTCAAAGTGGGGGCGTCAGACAGCGCTTCATCGAAGGTCAATGACAACACCACTTCATCGCCCAGTTTGGCCGATTCAGGAGAGACTTGGGCCGATAGCAATGCAGGCGCACTGTAATCGATTTCCAAGGGGCTGGAGGCGTAACCCACATTGCCCGCCAAATCTTTGATTTGCACCTGAATCAAATTCAACCCTTCGGGCTCATCACCGGTGATGGTGTGGCTGCAGGTAAAAGTCAGTTCGGTATGGGTGCAAGTGAGGGGGGTGTCTCCCAAAGTCACCAAGGGGTTACGGTCGTCATCGGTCCCCTCTGCTGTATTTTCGCTGGCAGTGAATGTAACCGTTAGGGTGTTGAATCCATCATTGGCAGACAGCTTGGAAGCGTTGAGGTTCAAGCCCATCACCGTAGGAATTTGACTGTCCACTGCAAGCTCAGTGGACTTGGTGAGTTGCGTCCCATCCAAGTTCGATACGTCGATGGTGCTCTTGTTGCCTACCGCGTCTTCAAGGTTTTCCACCGTCGCGATGGCATAAAGGCCATCAACAACCCCTTCCACAGATATTTGATACTCAAAGCCAAAGGCGGTGCGCCCCGTGACCTCATACTCCAAATTTTTGTCATCGACCCAAGTCAATGCGGGGGCACTGGTCAAATTCTCACCTGCCAAAGGCTCATTGGCGGTTAACAGCAAGGTGGCCGTCATGCCTTCGCGCACATTGGGCGGATTAAAGGCGATGACCGTCAATGCCGGCGGTGAGAAATCAAAGGACAAATCGCGGGTCTCATCAGCGCGGTTGCCCGCCACATCAGACGCTTCAATCACCAAAAAGGTGAAACCCTCGTTTTCATCACCCACAGCGGTGTAGGTGAATTGATGATCACCCTCACACGCGGAGCTGCTGGTGGATACTAAAACTGGCCCATCGTTCACCCGCACCTGAAGGCTGTCCGTGACCAAGTTTTCGTCACTCACCTTGAAACAAACCAATATTTCATGGCCTTCAGCGAACACATTGGCTTCACCATAAGCGTCACCGATGCCGCGTAAGAATGTGACATCTGTAATTTGTGGTAAGACACCATCCACTTGAAAGCCCAAGCCTTGAGCCCCGGATGCCGTCATCCCACCGTCTGCCACTGCAGGCACCTCGTACACATTGCCCACCACATCTTCGATGTCCGCAAACGACACTTGATAGGCCCCGTCTTCAGCCGCGGTGAGGGCTGCAGAGGTGTACACATAGGTTTGTGCATCCGAGGCTGTCTCATCCAAAGAAAGAAAGTCAGAGACAGCCACGCCATCGCGCGTCACGCTCACAGAAGGAGCGGCCACCAAAGGCTCGGTGAACCGCGCGGTGTAAGTGACCGCATCACCGGCGCGGTACCAATCGAGGTTGCTGGTGCCCGAAATAAAACCGGGTGCTTGAAAATCTAAGGTCACAAAACCCAGATCCACTTCGTTGGGGTTACCGCCTTGGTCTACGATATAAACTTTAATGGGCTGTTTGCCTTCGGGTTCGTTGCCCACCACTTCATAGTCAAACACGTACACATGCTCAGTAGGATCTTCTGAGCTACGGTCAGACGCTTCTTCGTTGTAGGTGAAGGTGTATGCGTCACGCCCCACGTAGACTTTGAGTTCGTTGAAAACGATTGCGTCGTTCACTTGAAACTGCGCGCGCAACGCCGTGCCCGCTTTGGCTTGGGCCGGGCCCACTTCGATTTCCAGCGGCTCGGGCAGCTCAGTGTCACGATTGGCCGACAAGATGCACCGGGCTTCTTCAAGGCGTGTTTCGCAATAGTAGTCTTCAGGACAATCTTCGTCTCTTTGGCAAACCACTTTAACGCTTGAAGGAATGGCTTCTTCAAAGGCACAACCGGTGAAAAAGACAGAGATCAAAATTAGGACGAGAGGGTATGGATCTGTTGTTTTCATGGGGAAATGCTAGCCCAAAACATCTTTTGGCTCGAGCCAAACGAATAAAATTGTGTTCCGTCACCAAGCTTGTAGTCCTTTGTTTTTTATCACCTAAATTGAGTTCTGCCCGGAGGGATGGGCCTGGCGGCAATTTTGCGATAGCGTAACGGCTCTCAACCCTTCAAAGGAGCCGTCCCACCATGCCATTTCGACACTTTTTTCTGATTGGCACCCTGTGCATTTGGGCGGCGTGCCCGTCTGAATCGGAGACCGCGCCCAAAGAGCAAGAAACCATTTTTGATAATCTAGGTGGCGAAACGCCTACTGCTGATGCGGGCCAGCCCTCTGACAATTCCAATACAAGCGATGCCGGCGAGACACCGGGGCCCACACCCGAGCCAACGCCTTCAGATGCAGGCGTTCTCCCACCGGCTGCTACAGATGCCGGAAGTGATAACTCTGGCCCTGATGAGGCCGGTCTGTGCATGGGCGATTACACCATCACCAGTCAAGCGGATTTGGCCGGTCTCACCGATTGTGTTTCCATCACCGGCAACCTCACCTTTGACAGTTCAGATGTAAGCACGCTCAGTGAATTAACGAACCTCAGAGACGTTCAAGGTAACCTGTCTTTCAAGGGCAACCATGAACTCGTCAACCTGCAAGGCCTGTCCAACCTCGTCAAAATCGGCGGCGAGTTACTGGTCAACCAAAACAACAAAATGGTAAATCTCAAAGGGATTGAAAACCTCACCACCATCGGTGGACGACTGTATGTGGGTTATGGCGGACTCTTGGAGAGCCTCGACGGTTTATCCAATGTCGTCTCAATCGGGGGTGGTATTTTTATTGGTGCCAACAGCACATTAAAAAGCATCGATGCCCTCAAAGGACTGACCACGCTTGAATCCTATGCCCTCATTCGCAACAACACCCAACTCGAAAACCTCAATGGATTTGCCAATGTGGAATCCATTACAGGCTACCTTCAAATCGACTCCAACAAAGGCCTGCTCACTTTAGATGGTTTGGCCAAGGTAAGTAAAATTGGCTCCAACCTCCTCCTCAAGGGAAACGAATCGCTCACGAGCATCACCGGCTTAATGACACTGAACGAAGTGGGTGGAGATGTGCACTTTCTAGCCAACACGGCATTGTGCTCAAGTGAGGTAGACCTTCTTTTAAACAGTATCGGCCTTATCGCAGGTGAAACACTGAACGAAAGCAACGCTGACTGTGAAGCCCAGGCAGACGCAGGCCTCTTCGGAACAAGTCAAGATGGTGGGGCGGGCTATGTTTTGGATGCCGGCATCACCCTCCACCCTGTGGATGCAGGTCACCCGTCTTCTGGCGGTGAGCCTCCCCCTGTAGCGGCGGACGGCGGCCCAGTCTCTTTCTAAAGATTGTTATTTTCGCTTACGGCCTTTTGAAGGCGAACCGCCCTTACGGTTTGAAGGTGGACCGCTTGCCCGTTTGCCACCAGGTCGACCCGTTCGTTTTTTTGCGGGTGGTCGCCCGCGTGGTGTTTGTTTTTTTGTGGACCGACGAGCACCCGGTGCAGGCTTATCCTTGGGCACGTATTTCTTTTTTCTAAATACCAAAAGATGGTTAAAGCCTCGCAACATAAAATTTTCTTCGTCGGCTGATTTTCGGTAGTTGCCTTTCTCAAGGTCTTTGTTTCGACGCACCACCGCCACGTGGTCGATCATGTCAAATAGCGACGATGCTTGGCGGGCCACGTCCACGCCCAAGCTGGCAAAACTTTTCGTTTTCTGTTGCCAAATGTCCTGAACATAAACCGCCAAGATCCCTTTGTTGCGCAAAACGCGATAAGCCTCTTCAAACACCTGACTCATGTCTTTTTGCCATTGGCCATCCAGCGCTGAGCTTTTCCCGATGCACTGTGGACTGTCCGAATAATGAATGTTCTCACCGTAAGGTGGATCCATGAACACCAAATGGACTTCGCGATCTTTTAAAGGCAACGCCCTCGCATCACTGGCCTCAATGTCTTTACGAAAAGGTGCCAAATCGTAACCCAAGCCAATTCGGCCCGTGTCTTTACAAACATCAATGGTGGTGCCCGAACCGCAAAAGGGATCGCACACCCGGTCCCCGGGTTTGGTGTAACGCTGAATCACATTCCAAATCACGTAACTGGGTGTTGCGCCCCTGTAGCCTGCAGAGCCTTGTTGCCCTTTCCCGTAGTGCTGCGACGGAAAATCCCATAAAGTGGTGAGTTGTTTTTCCAGCTTTGGTTTTTTTAAGGGGCGAAAACGGACATAGGGATTCTTGATACCATCACGTTCTGATTTACGAGCCATCTTGATGTCCTTTAAGTCTGTGCTTTATTCCCATGGGAACTGAACCCTTCTGGGCACACTGCAATAGTTGGAGGGCGGGCTGCAAATTTCACCCTCTTCGGGCATAATACCAACCTGTCCTTTGGTGTTCGCGCCCCAACACCACACATTTTGATCTTCTAAAAGGGCACAGGTGTGTTCTGTGCGTGCGGCCACTTGAATGGCGGGCAGCGGTAACCCAGGGACTTGGACCGCCTGTAATTGATTGACGTCGGTGCTGTCGCCCACTTGGTTCCAACGGGTATTTGAACCCCAGCAATACACTTCGCCATCCTCACTCAGTGCACAAATGTGACCTGACCCCAGTGAAACTTCAGTGATACGAACACCACCAAGGCCTTGTACCCGTTGGGGCTCACCGGTGCTGGTGTACGTCCCGTTGCCCAACTGGCCACTGGTGTTTTGCCCCCAGCAATACACTTCGCCTTCTTCGGTCACCACACAGCTGCTGGCATTGGACGCATCCAAATACACCAAGGTCTTTCCTTCGAGACCGGCCACCTTTTGGGGACTTTTCACACAATCGCCATCACCACAGACATCGCCGTTGGTTTGACCGGCCTGTCCGCGTTGATTGAACCCCCAACACCAGACATCATTGTTGTCCGCTAAAGCGCAGGTGTGTCCGCCACCGGACATGTAATAGCCCGTGCCCAAATGGGTGATGTTACCGAGATTGGTGTGCTCGTAACTGCCCACCAAGTTTTCATTCCCATTCCCCAACGCCGCATTGGTATTGCGCCCCCAACAAATAACATCGCCATTGGTTTGCATGCCACAGGCTTGCCAATGCGCCATCTCGAAATAGTCGATATCAGATACGCCTGCCACGAGCGTCGGGGTGTATTGTGAAATCAGTGAGGTGGAATTGGGCGTGGTTTTCATGCAGGAGCCCCAACAATATAACTTGCCACTGGCCAGGCGCGCCATCGCCCCTTTCGAACCCATTTGAATATCGGTGACCGGATCGTTTTCAGGCAACATCGCCGGTCCCAATGACATTGGGTTTGGCGTCCCCGTGCTGGGCAGTCCAATACCTAACTTTCCTTCGCCATTACTGCCCCAACAATAGACTTTTCCGTTGGTACGCAAGGCACACGAGGTGTAACGCCCAACCGCCACATCAATGATTTCACCCTCCGGGCTGACGGGGGGCGGGCCTGCATCGGCTGGCTCAATCTCGTTGGGGCTCCCGGCATCTACCGGTTCGGGCATCGGTTCTGGGCCTGCATCGACCGATGGGCAGTCTTCGCCTTGGCACTCAGGAAAACACGTGGCCGTGTCTGCGTCACATCCCCACGGGCAAGTGATGTGGGTGGCCACATAGCGACACTGATCGTCTTCGCAGTATCCTTCTTGGTCGTACACCACCAAGTCATTTTCGTTGAGACACCGGTCTTCAGGTGGGGAGGTACAATCCCCACATATCACCTCCTCGATGCCAACCCCTTTGAGCCGCACCTCTAAGGCGTCCGTATTGCTGGCATCACTCACAATGGTCAATGTGCCCTCGAAAGTACCGGCTTCGTTGGGCCAAAAGAAAATAGGAACCATCACATCACTTTGGAAAGGCAGTTGCATGGGCTCCATTTCAACTTCAAAAACCTCATTGTCACTTTCGATGCGAAAAGCCTCAATGGTGAGTTCCGATTGACCACTGTTTAAAACTTGGAGGTTTCGAGAGATTCGAAAGCCCACCGGCACCTCTCCGAAGTCGACCAAATCAGATCCGGTGACGATTAAAGCGTTGCCTTTAACCACGTAGACTTCTCGGTCGCAGCCGTCACAGCCGAAAAAGCTGGTAAGTACGAAGAATACCCCTAAAAAAAAGGGTGTACTTATAAACTTCGAGGACCGTAGCTTCACCATTAAAGACTCCTGTATCGTCAACTTTGTATCACGATTCAGGACGTTTGGAACATAACCGTCTTAAATTTGTGCGTCGTATTCGGAACCTAAGGTTACTTTATATGCACGAGTGGAGCTAAAAAGCTCAGTTGAGGGATGCGAGCAGGCCAATGGTGATGTCTTTTTTGCTGTATTCCCAATCGCCGCATCCAAGAATTTCTTGGTGAAAAGGGATTTTTTTGAGCGTACGCTCTAATTCGGCCTCATAACCTTTTTTGGGAACTTTGTAGGAAACCGGCGTCTTGATGGTCCAGTAATCATCGTAAGGCTGATCTTTCACCAGTCCCATGGCACGAGCTTCCTCCCATAATCTGTCCGCTAAGTTTTCAGAATTATCCCACAGTTCTGAATCCAGTGGAGTTGGGACTTCACAACACAAGTACCCCTTCCCATCTGGCGCATTCCTATGGCCATAGTTGGTTGGAATGGACATGCGAAAGGCGACATGTTCGTCATTATAGTTCTGCACATAGGAGTAATCACTGAGGTTCTCACAATCAGTAAAGAAATAGTAGAGAATCATGGGCACCGGGTGAATGAAATCTTTCATCGCATTATCTACCCCGAATACATCTCCTAAAAATTCGTTAGGCAAACCCCACAGGATTCGATCAAATTCCGACGTTTCATTTTCAACCGTAACATCAAATGCTCCATTGGTATTTCGACGAACGCTGTCAATTGAATGTCCCAGCAAAAACGAAACGCCTTGGGCTTTCAGTTTTTCTGTCGCCTTTTCGCAGAAATAAGAAAGGCCGTTCTCTTTTGGATAAAAATGTCGGTATTCATGAATGTCTACTTGGTCTTTGTAAAACTCCACTGGGTCATTTTTTGACGGCACGGCGATTCGTTCATCTAACCATGGATCTTGTTTCAGTCTTCGCCCTTCCTCATCGTTAACGACACGAATCCGACCAAAATTTCCAACGAGGTCCATAGCAAGAGCTGACATTTTCTCGGGAGGAATCGCATAAGCTTTTTGAATGGGCCGGTACAAAACATCGGCGGCGGTTTTACCATGCCGGTTTTTCACTGCTTCCCAATAGTTCTCGCTAGTAATATCCGTTTTTTGAGATCCTGCTTTCATTTCCTTTACGATATTTTCAGCTACCTCCTCTCCCAAATACCTCAAGTCCGGTGTTGCAATACCTTCCACAAAATCTTTCATCACAGCGCCATACTTCACATTTACGGGTACAATTTCTTCATCAAGTAGCTCAAGAACTAAAGAAGTGGTGTGCCGGTCCACATTATCAAAAAGATGGCAACCTAAATCTAGCGTGTAACCTTCACGTTGGATAGAATTGAGAACCCCACCCAACTTTTTAGACTTGTCAAAAATCGTAACCCGGTGGCCTTGTTTCGCGAGTAAATAAGCCCCTACGATACCTTTATAGCCAGAGCCCAATACTGCCCATCTTTGCTTTTTGGTCATGTTTGACTCCTCTTCAACGAATAATTTGCCGTAGCGTCATGAAGGCTTCGGCCGCCGCTAAACCCACCGAATGACCGCGATGTTGGGCAGCGACAAGTACGGCAGCTACGGAACGGGTGTGAGGTGCGGGTCGCATTTCCTCGTGATATGCATGACAGGCTTCTTCCAACTCTGGGATGTGTTTTGCAATATCAACAAATGTATCTGGCAAAAAAGGAGCAGCAACGCTTGGTGGCATCCATTCAGTAGAACTGTTCACTTCAAACGATAGAATACGACTACAGCTTTCTCCCGGTTGCGCCCGAAAGGCGGTCAATACCGCTTGGCAAGCAATTCGATGGTCTACATTTAAATCTCCACCGTGGTGGGTGTAAACCACATCAGGGTTCACCTGTGATTTAACCCCTTCGATGGCTTGTGCAACGGATAACAAGGAAACCGTATCAAACGCGTTATCCGGAAAATCTTCAAAACCAAGGATCTCAAAACCGAGAACTTCAGATGCTTTTTTCGCCGCATCCTTCCTTCTAGAGATCATTTGGTTTAAGCCTGTACCACGCGAAGCAACGCCAGTGCTTAAATATAAAACAGCAACCTTGTCGCCATGGTGAACATGCTTGGCGATGGTCCCGCCCATCCCGAGAACTTCATCATCGGGATGGGCTGCTATCACAAGAATATTTTTGGGGTCTTGCGTATTCATTATCGTATCTCTTAAANNTTTNTGGCCACAATATCCCANGCNGCGTACANNCGNTGGTCNNCNCCAGNNATNTNNGTTCTNGTTTTNTCCGCNAAACNGACCAATTCAAANCCNTCNTGAAAAAANGANCGNAACAGTTCTTCNTCNGNAAANTGNACAATCCCNACNTCCGCAAANCCACCNNCAACNTANCCNGNNCGNGCNTAGATNGAGTCCGTGGGCTCCCCTTGAGAATACTCAAAATGTTTGGTGGAAAACCAGTCCACACCCAAAAACAAACCGCCTGTTTTCAAGCTTCCTCTTACATTTTGTAAAATTAGCCGAATATTTTCTGTGTGATTGTGGGTGATGGCCGCTCTATCAACAATAAAGTCAAAANGGCCCTGATGGGAGAAGTCTTTNGTGAAATCGGTAACCTTCAAGTTCCTTTTCAAGTGCGGAAACCGTTCATGAAGATTAGCAATGATCGTTGCGCTGCCATCAACACCGTAATATTCCATGCCGATTTTACTTAAAAAGGGGATATTCGCCCCCGCACCGCAGCCCAACTCTAAGACCTTCTTTTCCTGGAAAGGGCGCTGACAATAAGTGTAAACCATTGAAACNAAATCTGACCAAGGCCAAACACTCATGTGTGTGTTTTCTTTATATCGGTCGTCCCAGTTTGTTGAAAAACCTACTGCCATACTATTCCCCTGTTACGCGCGTCGCTTTACCGATAAAGCATACTCTGTAAAAATCAAACGACTCCATTAGACAGCTTTTTGTGCTGAGTTATTCTTGAAGTGTTTGGGATTCGGTGCCCTGTCTCTATAGTAACCTTCTCTCACCTTCATCGGATTGCCGTAAATCAGTGAATATGGTGGAATGTCTTTTCCGTCGACCACCGTACCAGCGGCCACAACCGAATGATGCCCGATTCGTGCCCCGCCTTTAACCACGGAATGAGAACCAATGAAAACGTTGTTTTCAAGAATGATTGGTTTTCTGTCTATCTCATCACTCAGCCCCAAGCATCTTTTATGTGAGTCTGCGCTATTNATGGAAACAAAAGAGGCNATATCACAATTGTCGCCAATGGACACGCGTGTCCCATTCGCTTGAATGATAGACATGCCGCCAATATACACGTTTTCACCGATTTCAGGCTCTCCTAAAATCCAAACCATGGGGTGATACGGGTTCATCTTGAATGATGTCACATCAGAAAATAGGTTTCTAAATTGTTCTTCTCTCATAAGCTTATCATTTCCGTTCTATTGTTGGCACCGCTAAAACAAAAAGTATTACAAGCAAATCGCCTCGTTTTTCTCAAAACGCTTTCGAGCAAGAATCTTTCTTGAAACCAAAAACGGCAACAGCTTAACAGGGATGCCATTACCACCTGTAAGCCGGCGCGCACTCATGTTNTCTTCGGTAAGTAATTCGCCAGGTTCAATTGCTCTTTTCGCAACAACAGATCTTGTATACTCGTGTTTGTTCTCTTCTTCTTTCTTGGTGGGNCGCACATGTTCGCTTCCCAGCATTTGATGTGCGGTACGAATTGAATGTGCCCATATAGCCAAATCCGCCGGNTCCTCTGAAAACCAGTGATCCGGCCCGGGTAGGTCGTGAGACAATGTAAAATGCTTCTCAAAAAAAACAGCGCCCATCGCTACGGCCAATGAAGAAGCCAGCGGACCTTGAGTATGNTCCGAAAAACCTAAGCATAGATTGGGAAANGCGCCACGCAGTGTCTTCATTTTCTTAATNTTTACATCTTCGGGCGGGGTCGGATAAGAAGATGTACATTGCAACAATATTGTNGGGTATCCGTTGAATGCGCCTATGGTTTCAAGACTTTCGTATATTTCAGCCAAATTCGCCATCCCACTAGAAACGATCAAGGGAAGACCTGTCTCACAATAAGATTTCAGTAAGGGTAAATTGGTGAAATCATCTGAACCAACCTTAATGGCAGTAATGCCTAGCTCCAAAAGCAAATGTAAATCACTAACATTTTGAGGCGTGGACAAAAACGTAATCCCTTCTTCATCGCACTTCTTCTTAATTTGATGCCATTCGCTGGGGGAAAATTCACACCTCTCGAACATTTTTAACATTGATTCAGTGACTTCTTTCCCTTGCGATTTATATGTGTAACTCAAGTCTTCATCCGCAATAAATTCCCTGGCCTTAAATGTCTGAAATTTAACTGCGTCGACACCCGCCTTTTTGGCTGCAATGATCATTTGAAATGCTTTATCCAACTCGCCATTGTGGTTAATCCCTGCTTCCGCCACAATAAAAGGCGCTGCGCCCATAAATAATTCTCTATCGCCGATTTTTATATTTTTTGTCATATTACACTTCCAGATTTTCAAAATGGGCCGCGACCCGCGTTGCACCGTACCCGTCACACACTTCCGATGCCGCAGCGACCATGTTCCGATATAAAATAAGGTCAGAATTNATTCTTGAGATATTCTCTTCTAGCTCTTGCTGGGAGATNTNGCCCGTTTTTCCAACTTGAATAACAGCTCCCTGTTCTTCTAGCTGACGGGCGATGTTTTCTTGGTTGCTCGCATTCACCGAAATCAATGAAGGCAGTCCAATACAACAACGCTCCCAAGAGGTAGANCCGCCTGCGCCCACTGCTAAATCCGCATGCAACATTAAGTNCCCCATGTTTTTCGCGTCAACATGAAAGAAAACAGGCAGCCTCGTGTTTGCATAATTGGCCTGCAATGATGCCAAGTGGGGCGCTTTACTACTGAGCACAACATCTATTTCAATAGGNGCACTCCATTGGCAATCAAGCAACGCCTCAAGAATCNTCCCGGTCACATTCTGTGCGTCAGTACCNCCCATGGTGACCAGAATACGCTTGATCCGTTGGTATCCTTTTCTTTTCGTTAAGGCTTTCTGCCGCAAATGGCGNAACTCTTCTCGTAACAGCGCGTACTCTGTTCCCAAAAGCAGCTGACAATCAGCAGGAACCAACTGACGGTAGTCCTCAAAAACCCGTCCGTAGGTTTGGTCCAGTAATAAGTCACAGTCATGAACGCGNTTTGCTAGGTCATCGATGACCCAGATGCGTTTACATTGATTTCGGAGTTCTTTTTGCCAGGGTTGGGCTACCCCGTAATGATCAATGATCAACAAATCAACCTGGCGCGTTTGCAATGCAAAACTTGTTTCTTCTGCNTCTTGACTCCAGTGAACACCCATCCATCGCTCTTCTTCGGGAAGATNCAAATGGGAAGGTTCTACGACATCAGGTGCTGGCAACGTAATCACCTCAAAANCTAAATTTTCTACGTGTTGAATGATGTTGCCTTCCAAAGCTCTACAAATGAATGTAACGGTCGCGCCCTTTGCTTGAAGCTCTTTGGCCAAAGTGGCACATCGCATCACATGCCCCACACCCATTTCAACGGATGCATCTGCGCGAATCAC
Source organism: Myxococcales bacterium (assembly GCA_002721815.1). GTDB lineage: Bacteria > Myxococcota > UBA727 > UBA727. Next base: position 129,471 of record PBLQ01000021.1, on the reverse strand, counting down.
GACTTGCATGTACTTACCTTCGCTTCCCGTTCAAGAACATCTTTATCCTGCCTTCGAAATGTTATTCGGTTGAACAACCACGTTCGACACCAAGTCAAATACCCGTTCCAAATCTTCTTGAGTCAAGCCGGGGTACATGGGCAAAGTCAAAATACGATCATAAAGTTTTTCTGCCACGGGGCAGTCTCCAGGACCCGTACCATAGTTGTTTTGGTAAAAAGGCTGAAGATGCACTGGGGTGTAATGGACATTGACACCGATTTGATGAGCGCGCATTAGCTCATAAGCGCTATCGCGACTTTGTTGATCATCAAAAACGGCGATCATGAGATGGTAGGTATGTGATCGATCTTTGTGAGCAACAAGTGGACGAACACCGGTTTGCTCAGCAAAATACCCAGCGTAAGCTTTGGCCACCCTTTGACGCTCTTCAATCCATTTGGGCAACTTGGCCAACTGGCTTCGGCCCAAGGCACAATGGATATCAGACAAGCGATAGTTATAACCTAAATCAACTTGCTCGTAGTACCAAGTTCCCTGTTCTTGCCTTTGTCTGACGTCCTTATCGATACCGTGATTTCTAAACCTACGTATCTGCTTCGCCCACAAGTCATTGTTGGTCACCACCGCGCCACCTTCCCCTGCACAAATATGCTTAACGGGATGGAAGCTAAAAATGGCCATGTCTGCCCAATCAGCGATGGGTTTTCCTTGATAGGTCGCACCAATGGCGTGACATGAGTCAGATACCAGAGCCAAACCATACTCATCGGCTATTCCTCGAAGTGAATGGTAATCGCAAGCCTGACCGGCAAAATCCACCGCAAAAATAGCCTTGGTGTTTTTGGTTATCTTTTTTCTAACCTCTTCAGGATCCAAAAGCATGTCATCAGATCGCACATCTGCAAAAACTGGAGTTGCGCCAACATAGACCGCAGCATTAGCGGTGGCGGTGAATGTAATGGTTGGAACAATTACTTCATCACCAGGGCCGAGTTGTAATGCATGAGCAACCGCATGAAGTGCTGCGGTACCGTTACTCAAAGCCATGGCGTGCTTCGTTTGAGCCACCTTTTTGAGCGCACCTTCAAAAGAGGCAACCTCAGGCCCGGTCGTTAACCAGCCCGACTTAAGTACCCTGACAACAGCATCAATATCTTCTTGATTGATGCTTTGTTTTCCATATGGAATGAATGTTTTTTCATCATGGGTGCTCATGCCTGTCCTCCAGGTCTCTATAAAGAGTCTTTTTATGACACCAGCTTAAGGTTAGCTGCACTTTCTTCAATGCCGTTAGGGTAGGCGATCGCCCTTAGTTCCTCAACGGACATCCAATCTTCATTGTTATCACTTGTGTATACGAAATCAGGAGGCAGTTTTTTTGCGTCAATATAATTTCGTCTTTCCCACCATGAACTCGCTGGCATAATGACATACATCCCTTTATAGGCGACAGTGTGACGCCCCTCATCTTCACCAGTTAAAGCCTCATGCAACTTTTCACCGGGTCGAATGCCGATGTGCTTCACTTCACACTCGGGAGCGATTGCTTTTGCCAAATCGGTTATTCTCATCGAAGGAATTCGAGGAACAAAAATCTCGCCGCCCTCCATGTAGCGAAAAGCATTTAGAACAAGCTTCACCGCATCATCTAAACAGATCCAGAAGCGAGTCATCCGATCGTCTGTAATCGTAATTGATCCTGTCTTTCGTTGTTTCTTAAACAAAGGAATGACACTACCTCGACTCCCTATGACATTTCCGTAACGGACGCATGCAAACCGAGTCCCTTTATCGCCGGAATAAGCATTTGCTTGGGTGATAAGCTTATCAGAGCACAGCTTGGTGGCCCCGTAGAGGTTCGCAGGGTTTACTGCTTTATCTGTACTCAATGCGACAACTTTGGAGACTTTGGTGTCCAAAGCGGCATCAATAATATTCACCGCACCGTGCACGTTTGTTTTAACAGCCTCTAAAGGGTTGTATTCGCATGCGGGAACCTGTTTCATAGCTGCTGCGTGAACAACAAAGTCAACACCTTCCATAGCGCGGCGGAGTCGGTTTCCATCTCGTACATCCCCAATAAAAAAACGAAGGCGAGGATCATCGTTGAATTCTTGTCGCATTTCAAACTGTTTGAGCTCGTCCCGGCTATATACACGAATCGCTTTCGGATTATGCTTTTCCAGAAGAACCTTACAGAAATGCTTACCAAATGAGCCTGTACCACCGGTTAACAAAATGGTTTTTCCAGACCAGTCAACTTCGGCACCGTTACCTGGTCGCTCGTTAAGCTGACTTCTAACCTCTGAAATGGTCAGCTTTTTTTCATACACCAACACTTTGATCTCCTTGAAAGTGCGTAGATCAGCGTCTGTGTATCGGCGTTGGCCTCCAACCGTTCGAAGAGGCTTGATGGCGTTAGGAAATTGGCTTTGCCAATGACGAATGGTCGATACTGGTAAGGCTAAACGCTCGCTAACTTCCTTAATTCGATATTTCATATTGGATTCCTCTACTTCACTCAGGGACGTCATTGTCTTCACTACCACTAATCGAAAAAGCGACAAAAAAACTTAAACCTTGCTTTCACTTTCAAACCCGACGATCTCCCGCATCGCTGTAAGCCCCTGTTTTACCTTGTTTTTTATTTTTTCGGGGCAGACTTAGATCTACTTTAATCGGCCTAAAGAATTCTCCGTATCGGCCGATTGAACCAGTAGCCGTTGAACAGAAAACGCCGAGACACTGGCAAGGAAATACAATGACAGAAAAAAGATACCCCGCTCAGCTCGTTGAAGGTTTGGTGAATTGTAGAAATCTTTTTGCGGAAATTAATCAAAAATATTGGTCTAAATTTGAAGACAACATTCCATCAGGCCGAGACGAGTATGTATTGGTCGATTTCTTGGTGGGACACCCAGGCTACATGATAGGCAATGCCATCACAGCAAAATACCTTCAATATCTTGAGGGTTTCAAAGCTGTGGTGCTGGCTCCCAGCCGCAAACATGATTGGATGATTAACATTGCCAAATCTTTCGGTTTTGATGAGTTTGTTTTTGAGGATGAAAGCGATCGTGTACCTCCTGCCATTTTCAATACCCTCCCCTTTAATCAGGCAAAAAGTCCCGAAGAGTTACGTGAATTTGTTTTGGCAACCGAGTTGAACGGATTAGCGATTGGAGATTTAATATATGATAGCTTTATCTCTGGTGAGAGCCCTGGAACGATAACAGAGGTCACGCCCAAACTCATAGAGGCCGTACTTTCTAGTATCTATTACTACAATCTATCTAACAATTTATTTAAAAACTATAAAATAGGCGCGCTCACAGTGGGACACCGGGTATATAACCGCTTTGGCATCATGTCTCGAATGGCCATCACAAAGGGCATACCGGTTTACGGAAAAAAGCAGCGCAGCTACCCGGCTTTTACGGTCCGTAGAGACGACACGATTAAGGGGTGTTCTAATTTTGAATATGAATTTAGTTGTGAAGAGTTTGAAGAATCACTCCGACACATCACTCCTGAAATCCTAGAAGATGCGAAACAAAAAGTACGGCTAGGGTATAACGGGGCCTTAAACCATAAAGCACATGATGACAGTCGTAGGGTTTTGAACCGTGAAGAGCTTTGCCAAGAATTAAATCTAGACCCGAACAAGCCAATCGTGCCTATCTTTTCTCATTGCTTCACAGATTCACCCCACTTTTGTACCGAAAACATTTTTGATGATTACGTGCAATGGCTACTGGGCACATTGGAAGCAGCAACAAAAAATCCGAATGTGAACTGGCTTCTAAAAGCACACCCTAATCAGCCCAGCTACCAATGCACACAGTCAGCACAAAGTATCTTCCATGAATACGCTAAAAACGCGCCAAACCTAGCATTAGCACCTGACGACTATCACATTCACACCTTTTACGATATCGCCAGCGCTGCGGTGACGTGCTCAGGCTCGGCTGGTTTGGAATTCCCTTGCCTCGGCATTCCAACCGTCACTGCCGCAAATGGTTTTTACGGGGGCAAAGGGTTCACCATGCAGGCAAAAAGCCAAAAAGAATATTCTGAAATATTGGAGAACATCGAAAACCACTTCGAATTCTCATCAGAACAACAAGAGCGCGCATTGGCATACTGGCATCTTATCTACATGAGCTCTCGTATCGAATCCCAATTCATGCCAACCTTTGTATGCAGCAGCCTTGAACCGCACGAAGAAATACCAGTCTGGTTCGACGCAGCCCATCTACTGAACGACAAGAGTCCATTCGAAGATCCGTTTTTCCAAGCGTTTAAATTTCAGGTTGAAAATAAAAAAACACATCCTTTTCCAAGAGGATTCTGGAAGGAAGAGAAAAAAGATGAGGCGGCCTAAACTTTTTCTGCGATGCATTTAACATGACTCAGTCATTTAAAATATAGTGATTTATCTTAACAATTATATGCCTATTCAAACCTCACTCTGAGCTTGCAAATGGAAACAACCCCACTTATCAATCTAAGCTCCAAGGTTGTCCTGATAACAGGCGGATACGGCCATTTGGGCCATGAAATCGTAAACGGCTTGTTGCGCCATGATGCAACCGTATATGTCTTAGCGCGTACAGAGGATAAGTTTAACAAGGCGTTTTCTTCAGTAGATAAAAGTAAACTTTTTTTTCGACACTGTGACATTTCGAGCGATCAATCTATCAAAGACAGCATTGATGGCATTCATGCCGAGACAGGGCGCATTGATTCGTTCATCAACAATGCGTTCTTTATTCAAGGGCAGTCTCCCGAAAACATGAGTGACGATGATTTCAATCATGGGCTTGATGGGACACTAACATCCACATTTAGAACCATTAAGTCACTCATTCCAATCATGAAAAAACAAGGTTATGGTAAAATAATCAATGTCTCGTCTATGTACGGAATGGTCGCGCCAGACTTTTCGGTGTACGATAACGCACCGGAGTCATTAAACCCTCCTCACTACGGTGCGGCGAAGGCTGGTGTTATCCAGCTAACTAAATATTATGCGGCATACTTGGGTCAGCATAATATTAATGTCAATGTCGTAACGCCGGGAGCATTTCCATCACAAGCCGTCCAAGCAAACACTGCCTTTACCGAAGCCCTAAAGAAAAAAACGGCACTAAATCGAATTGGTCACCCCGCTGAGCTTGGAGGTATTTTTGTTTTCCTTTCTTCAGATGCAGCGAACTACATCACGGGACAAAATTTTGTGATAGATGGTGGATGGACCATTGTCTAAATTAAAAATCGGAGCGGTTGTACAGGCAAGAATGGGCTCCACCCGACTTCCTGACAAGGTTATGATGCCTATACCAGGCCCAGATGGCCCTACTCTATTGGGTCGTATTTGTGCGCAGCTCAATCGCTCTGAGCGCATCACCGATATCATTATTGCAACAACATCAAACCCGATTGACGACAAGATCGAAGAATTCACAACACAATCAGGAATCCCTTGTTTTAGAGGCGATGAGAATAATGTTTTTGAAAGATATCAAAAAGTATCTCAGTTACACGATTTGGATATTGTCATTCGAGTGACCGGTGATAACCCTATTATTGATACCTCCCTTTTGGATGAAACAATTAGGGCTCACCAAGATCAAAATAACCACTACACCAGATCCACCGGTCTTCCGATTGGAATGAACTTTGAAATCATATCCGGAGAGGCCTTTAAATCCATAAATGCCGAAGCATTAACCCAAGAAGAACAAGAACATGTAACCCTTTGTTTCAAAAATCATCCCCGAGCGCGAGTACACGAATTTCAAACCCCCAGCCTGATAAAAAACATCCGGCTAACAATCGACTACCCAGCAGATATTGCAATGTTTTCTTTACTATTCGCTTTCTGCAAGAAAACGGTCTCTTTAAAAACACTTAATCAAGTGGCTGTGGCGCATCCATGGATATTTAAAATCAACCAGGGGCTTTACCAAAAAAGAACATTTAAAAATACGGAAGAAGAAATAGATTGTGCGCTGCAAATATTAGCTCATTTTGGCATGAAACAAAGCGCTGATATATTTATTCAACTTCTTCAAAAGTCACCTTATAAATCTTTCGAATAACCCTGCTGAGCGTTTCAAAAAGCCTAAAATAATCAGGAAGGCCATACGCGCGGGTCAAGCTCTTTCGGATTTATCACAAGACCTTGAAAAGACACTTCTTCCTGCTCTGAAGATGTCATTAAAGGACAAGCGAGTAGCTCTTCTAACTCTTTGACAGAGTTAACGCCAATTAGAACTTTATCAGTATTTACGGCGTTCAAAGCAAATGAGAGCGCAAAAGATTTTGGCTCAATATTAGCCTGAGCCAAGAGGGAATGATACGAACGATGAAATTCCACGACAGCTTGGGGTACATTTTCTCGCAAGGCTCCTGCTGAAGCCAAAAGCCCCTGCAAAAAAACCGAACGTGCAAACCTTGGCCCCAATGACCAATCCAGTGCATCAAAAACGCGATTCACCGTGTTGTAAGGGAACTGAATGGCAACCGGAAGATTTGCCGTTTGAAATGCTAAGCAATCCCCTGGCTCGTATACTGATATGCCAAAACTTGAGACAGGCCATTGTTTCATCATGCGATGAAATGTTTCTGGGTGTGCTTTCAACAGATTTGCATCGGAAGCATGGTGAAAAAAAAGGGTATCAATAGTTGTACATTTTAGATTATCTAAAGACCGACTTAGTGAATTATTAAACTGCTCCTCCCAAGAGTTCATATTCTTAATTTCTGGGATTTTCGTCAGCATCTTTATTTCGCTATTGACGCCGTTAGCGATAATGAAATTCCCCAATAAGGACTCTGAGCCGTAGACCGGTGCCGTATCAAAATACCGAATTCCAGCTTCCCATGCAGCAGTTAGCAATTCAAAAGCGGCTTGTCGGCTGGGCTGCCCCCCTAGATTACTAACTCCATAGTCCATCCCCAGTTGAACAGTTCCCAATACCAGGCGGTGGGTCATATCAGATATGGTTCTTAAACTTTGCAAGGTATATCCATTACGCTTTCTTTACTGGGCTTCCGGCCGCTAGAAGGCTTAAGGATTCATCACCGTGATTAGCCATCAAGTCTAGGATAGATAAAAATGGTTCAAAATTATCTGATTGCTGCCGGTAAACAGGGTGCTCATAATCGTGATAAATGATTTCAATTCCTGCATCTTGAAAACTTTTTGTTTCTAAGTAATCGCGACCAAAAGGGCCGGAAAGATATTTGGTCGCTTTTTGTTTTCGACATAACTCCAAAATCAAATCACTCTTCGTATGCTGTAATTCTATCTCCGAACTAAACACCATGGGAGTATCTATCCCCAGTTTCCCCATCCAAAAAGGCGTCATGGATTTTAAAAGCTCGTTAAGAAGCACCCAATCTTTTTCGTAAAATGAAGCCAGTTCATTCTTCAATTCGATAAAATGTGGTGCTTTTTTGTAGCATTGTAAGATCGTTTGCCAATGTTTGTGCTGCCACTTCTCGTCATTATTAACCGTTATCTCGTTGATGGTGGTTTGAAAGTTACCTTTCTTGTTAAGCGGAATGCTCAGCCACATGGGCTTACCTTGGTTCAAAATTTTATTACGATGCGTAAAACCACGACGCTCTAACTGAACATGGTCAAGAACCACTGCCACGTCTGAGCGCCTCAAGCGGTCAAAATAACCCAACCAAGGCAAATAGGCTGGTTGTGAAATGGAAACGATCATTGCATCCCCTTCTTACGGTTATCTTTTCTCAACAACAACAACCCAATCCTCATGTATAACATCGGCATCTCCAATGTGTTGAACTAACCGACGATTCTCCATGGATAAAAATGTCCAATCCAAGCCTGTAAACGAATCTTCCAATTCGGTTTGAGTGTAAAAGGATATATCTCCAACCCCAACCAAACTGCCTCCTTGTATTTGAGTTCTTGAGCCATCCGGTCCTTCAGAACTCATCGCATTACTGGTATGCGCCGCTCCGTAAGGGTTATACAAAAATCTCCCCCCAGGCTTAAGGACACGATGGATTTCTCTTAGCGCAACTTTGTTTGTTGCTTTCCCTACACATGCCAAAGAGGCGCGATCGATCACCAAATCAAAAGAAAGGCTCTCAAAAGGTAAGTTACAAAAATTACCCAGGCGTAAATCACCGCTTAAGCCTTCTTCGGCGAATCGATTTTGAGCGAATCGAACGGCCGCAGGGCTCCCTTCAATGCCCGATACTTGAAAGCCTTCACGGGCGGCAAACCACAAGTTACAGCCGCTGCCGAACCCCACTTCACAAACAGAAATATCACTGAGGCGCTTATTTTTGGGCCGGTTTTTATATACAAAGCTAACCACCACATCCCAAGGGTACCGTTCTGCATGTCCTGCTTGGTATTTCTCTTCCCAGACGGGGTGGATTTGTGAAGCATCTGTTTGTGAAGGCATGTACACCTCTGCGGTTATGCCACTAGCAATTCATCGGGCCAGAGACCGCTCAGAATTACCACCGGGACAATGGCGAAGCAATTTTAGCTGGGCCCGTTACCGCCGATTTCCTTATTAAGAGGATGATCCAAGTGAAAACCCATCAATTCGGTCGTCTTTTATACAAACCACTGAAAGCAGCAATTACGAAAATATGTAACCCTCCAGTATTTTGAGTCTTTTTGCTGGCTAAAACCTTATTGACGCGCCGCGTTATCCTGGATTATACACAGGCCCCCAAAAGGTTCTATGAGAAAACATGGCAAAGCAGCTCCCACATCCCATCCAGGGGGATTATCTCCTTTTAGAAGTCATCGGCCAAGGTGGCATGGGGGTGGTTTATAAAGGGGTGCACACCATTCTCGAACGAGAAGTGGCCATCAAAATTTTACACCCCAATCTCACGGCAGACCCTGCCACCGAAAAACGATTTTTGCGGGAGGCCCGCTCCATCGGGCGCATCAAAAATGAACATGTGGTGGAAGTGCTCAACTTTGGCAAAACCAAAGAAGGCGAACTGTACCTGGTCATGGAGCTGATCGAAGGGGTCGTCCTTTCCCAAGCGCTCAGGGACAAACCATTTTTGTCCGCTGAACGCGCCGTTCACATTACATCGCATATGTGCAGTGCTTTGGGGGCTGCTCACGAGCAAGGAATTATCCATCGTGATTTAAAACCGGCCAATGTGATTTTGACACAGAAAAAGGACGACACCGATTTTGTAAAGTTATTGGATTTTGGCGTGGCCAAGATTCTGGATGAAACGGAAAACACCCTCACCCGCGACGGCCTCATTGTGGGCACGTACAGCACCATGGCCCCAGAGCAACTCTTAGGCTACGACGTGGACGGCCGTTCCGATTTGTATTCACTGGGCATCGTTTTATACACCATGCTCACGGGAAAGCCTCCCTTCCGCGGCAAAGATTTAGCCACCCTGTGTTACCAACACGTTCATGTGCCGCCTCGAACACCGGCATCCGTCAATTCCGATACGGACATTTCACCGGCACTCAACGCATGCGTCATGCGCGCCCTTTGCAAAAGCCCCGACAACCGCTACAAAAACATGGCCGCCTTTCAGTCGGCATTGGCGCAGGCGCTCAAAAATCCTGATGACATTCCAGAGGAAACCCAAACGGCCCTGCGCGAAGACGCCCTTACCATTCCTCCCACCGCGGCTGGCGAACTGGCCATTTTGGCACAAGCCAACGGGAATTTTCACGACTCCAACTCTGAAGACCCCACCGCACCAGCCACCCGCTTTTCTTTTGGCATGGACCATGAGCGCACGGTCTCTCATCGAACAGGACCTACCCATCCAGGAACGTCCAATAACGACCGCCCCACTCTGATTCTTTTTTCCGTCATCCTGTTCGCTTGCAGCGCACTGCTGGCCTGGGGCATCGCCACCTATGCTTTGGCCCCCCAACCCCTGCCCATCCGGCCTGCCGAACCGGTCACCCAAAAGCCGCCTCCCCCCACACCGCCGTCCCCCCCACCCACCCCCATTGAAACGGCCCCTGTACCGCCAACACAACCGGTCAAGGCAGAAACACCGCCACCGCCTAAAAACAAGCCGGCCAAGAAAAAAAGAAAACGACCCGGTAAAAAGAAAGATGATTTTCGCAAACCTGACTTGATTCGGGTGCACACCCAGCCCACAGTAGAGAAGTAATGCAGCAAGAGGCCCTCAAATCATGAAACAAGTGGACTATCTCATCGTGGGTGCTGGCATCAGTGGACTGGCCACCGCCAATGCGCTCCGGCAACAAGCCAAAGATGCACAAAAACCCATGCCCAGCATTCTCATTATTGACCGCGATGAGGGTCCCGGTGGCTATTGTAAAACCATCAAACAAGATGGGTTTGTCTGGGATTATTCAGGCCACTTCTTCCATTTTAAACACCCTGAAATCGAAAGCTGGCTGCGGCAACGGATGCCCGGGCAAAATATAAAAACGGTCGCCAAAAAGTCATCCATCTATTATGGCGATCGCTGGATCGATTTCCCTTTTCAAAAAAACATCCACCAGCTGCCCCAAGAAGAATTCACCCAATGTTTGGCCGACCTGTATTTTAAAGGCGAAGACTACCCTTACGACACGCCGGCCAACTTTAAAGAGATGCTTTTTGCGCGCTTGGGAAAAGGCATCTCCGAGAAGTTCCTGATTCCGTACAATGAAAAGCTTTACGCCTGTGATTTGGGTGAGCTCGATGTGAATGCCATGGGGCGCTTTTTTCCCCATGCCGACACCGACGATATCATTCGCAACATGCGGCAGGCCAACAACCAAAGTTACAACAGCACCTTCACCTACCCCGAAGGTGGCGCCATCGAATACGTGAATGCACTGCTGCACGATCTGCCTGAAGACTTGCTGCAATACAACACCTCTCTCGATGGTTTGGACGTGGCCCAAAAAACAGCGCACACCTCGCAAGGGCCCGTTCAATATACGCATTTGGTTTCCTCTGTCCCCTTGGTGCACCTGTTGCGCATGAGTGGCTTGCCCTTTGATGAAACTGTTTTCTCCTGGAACAAAGTCTTGGTGTTCAATCTCGGGTTTGATGCCAAAGGGCCTGACAATGTGAACTGGCTTTATTTCCCCCAAAGAGATTTGCGATTTTATCGGGTGGGGTTTTATGACAATATTTTTGGCACCGATCGCATGAGCCTGTACGTGGAAATTGGTGCCAAAGACGACGAGGCACTGGATGTTGAAGCGGAGAAAGAGCGGGTTTTAGCGGATTTGAGTAAAGCTGGCATCGTTAAGGAACAACAACTCATTTCTTGGCATTCCGTGATCATGAATCCCGCCTATGTCCACATCAATCAAGCGGCGCTCACCCAATGGCAAAACTTGAAACCCCAGCTGGAAGCCCAAGGCATTCACAGCATTGGCCGGTACGGGGATTGGACCTATTGCGCCATTGAAGACAACATTGTTCAGGCCCGCGAATTGGCCAGCCAACTGGGGCAGGCATAAAAAAAGCCCCCGCCTTGCAGCGAGGGCATATCCCCAAGTCTGATTTTCACTTCCCCCCCGGGAATGAGAAACGCTAGAAATCTTCTTCTTGCAGCTCCATCAGATCCAAAACGCTGTTACTCACAACCTTTTGGTGCAAAGTCACTTCAGGCAAACGCTCCCGTGCAAAGAAACGTGCCGCCGTGATTTTCCCTTTATAGAAGTGGGCATCAGCGCCCACCGCATCGGGCAGCTTTGTTGCGGCAACAGCCGCTTGTCGAATTAACAACCAAGCCACCACAGTTTCCCCCAATGCCATCAGAATCCGATTACCGTGGAGACCCACGTGGTAAACCGACTCCATCATTTTGGGCAGCAGCCCCTCAAACATGCTGCCCAACGAATGCAACGCCTTGGCCAAGGCCCCCCGTGCTTCCGCTAGTTCTTCGCCTCCCTCTTCGGAAGAAATCGTTAACTCCACATCTTTTAAGAACGTCTTTAAGGAGGCGCCATTGTCTCGAACGATCTTTCTAAAGATGAGGTCTAAAGATTGAATGTGCGTGGTTCCTTCATAGAGCGTATCGATTTTTTGATCTCGAATGTATTGCTCGTGAGGATAATCCATGCAGTAGCCTGAGCCGCCCAAAACCTGCAACGAATCAGACAACAACTGGTACACCTTTTCAGAACCAAAACCTTTGACGATGGGCAACAACAAGTCATTGCGCAAGGCGAGGTCTTCAGCCAGCTCTTGGTCGCCAGCCGCTTCAGCCAAAGCCACTTTGTCTTGAAGAGATCCCACGTAAAGGTTCAACGCACGCAATCCTTCTGCGTATGCTTTTTGCTGATACAGATTTCGGCGCACGTTGGGATGGTTGATAATGCTCACTCGAGGTGAACTTTTGTCCATGGCGTTTTTCATGTCCGGCCCTTGAACACGATCTTTGGCATATTCCAAAGAATTCAAATAAGCCGTCGATAAAGTGGAGGCTGATTTCACCCCAATGGCCATGCGCGCAAACTCGATCACGTTAAACATTTGAGCAATGCCGCTGTGCACTTCACCGAGTAACAAGCCACGGCAAGGCATGTTTTCACCCAGGGTCATCTCGCAAGTTGCAGACCCCTTGAGGCCCATTTTCTTTTCGATGTTGGTACAGAAGACGCCGTTGCGTTCACCCAAAGAACCGTCTTCGTTCACCCAGTATTTGGGCACCACAAACAAGGATAACCCCTTGGTCCCGCCCCCTGCACCTTCAGGCCGTGCCAACACCAAGTGGACGATGTTTTCCACACCGTCAAAATCACCGTTGGTAATAAAACGTTTGACGCCTTCCAGCTCATAAACGTCGCCTTCAATGTGTCGTGCTTTGGAACGGCCCGCGCCCACATCGCTGCCTGCATTCGGCTCGGTGAGAACCATGGTGCCGCCCCAGTGGCGATCTAAAATGGGTTGCACAAATCGCTGCTTTTGCGTTTCGGTCCCCATGCCATCAATGGCCATGGCCACAAAGTTACCAAATAAGTAAAAGGTCGCGGCGGGATTGGCCCCCACCATCAGCTCGTAAGCGCCCCAATAAGCCGACCGAGGAATGCCGTAACCACCCAGGTGCTCGGGCAACTCCATACGGTGCCACTCACCGTCAAAGAAGGATTTCATGGTTTGCTTTAAACCTTCGGGCAAAATCACATCGCCCTCATCAGTCAGTTGCAGTGGGACACGATCAGATTCCACAAAGGAGCGGGCAAAATCATCTTGGCACACCCCTTCAAATGTTTTGAGGATGTCCTTCATGGTGTCTTCATCCATGTTGGCATAAGGCCCTTTGCCCAAGGCGTAATTTTGCACCCCATTCATTTCGAATAAATTGAAGTAAATATCTCGAAGGTTACTTTTATAATGGTGAGTCATGCTCATGTGGCGCCCCTTTCCCTGTCAGATCAAAAAAACCGAATAGCGTTCGGTTTTATATAGCCACTAAAATCATTCTTTGGCGTCCGTCAAATGGGGGATGCTGTCAATTGGGGGCCAAAACGCTTTAATTAACTGTTTTTAAACGTTTTTTATTTTTGGGGCACCGAACGAAACAGCTCAAATGATGGGATTCCTGGTTCAGCAATTCGGGTTTTTGCTCCTGCGCCGTGCCTCCAAAGGCCCAAATGAGCGCATCGGCCCAGGAATCTTGGGGCACCATCTTACCTATACGGGGGCGCTTCGTTCCAGCGCGCTCAAATATAAGATGGCGGCTTCATGATCTTTAGAGCCCTCAAAGATTTGTAATATTTGACGCAACAAATCCCGGCGACTGATTTGACCCACCAGCAAACCCTCACGGGTAACAGGCACCCTTCGCAATCCTTTATCGACGAACAAATGGGCCACATCTAAAATGCCGGTTTCTTCGGTTACGGTGATCACTTGCGTGGTCATCACCTCTTCAACCAGGACGGGCGGTGAGCGGTGATGGATGGCATTTAAAAAAGCATGAATACAATCTTTTTCGGACAGAATGCCCTGCAGACGTCCATCATCGTCCAAAACGGGTGCCCCCGAAAACCCGTTTTTACATAACATCTGTGTGGCGTCGAAAATGGAGTCACGGGCACGCACCGAACGCACCGTGGTAATCATGATGTCTTTGGCCATAACAGCTGATTTGTGAAGCATCTTTCCTCCCCTAGGCACACGCACCTCAGTGTTGGACATCCCCATGTCCGATGCATGTGCTTTTTTTAAATATAGGGTTTCCCCTCGCAGGACTCAACTCGAGCGCACAAAAAAACCGCCCCGGGGGCGGCTTTTGGGGGGGTTTTAACTTTGTAGCCGGTAAGGGTGCGAATGATTCATTGTATCGCTAAGGCACTTCAGTGACACCTCCATCAATCAATGGCGAAGAATTGATTTGGCCAGCGTCATGGGAGGGGGCAGCGGTATTGCCGGCGTCTGAATTTGTGGTTTAGGTACCGCCGTCAACCACCGATGAATCCCCATCACAGGCATCGCCAATGCCATCGTTATCGCTGTCTGCTTGATCGGGGTTGGGGATGAGGGGGCAGTTGTCGCCTCCGCTCATTTCGGGCACGCTTAACTGACCGTTAGAGTCTTCTCCCCAACATTCCAAAGTGCCGTTCCTTCTGATGCCACAAGAAAATCTATTGTTTACACTTACTGCTATCCAATCGCTATTATCAAGCACATCGCAATAACCTGATCCGTCACAATTCCCCCAGCACTCCATAGTTCCATCGTCTAAAATACCGCATGCATGATGCAGCCCCGTACTGACACTTTCCCATTTCCCTTGCGCAAAACTTGGAAAGCCCTCTGTCAATTGCGCTTCATTACTGTAATCCCAGCAGTCTAAAACACCATTCTTTCTAACGGCACAAACATACTGCCTATTGCTTGCGTATATTCCGGTAGAAACGGATTTATAGCGACGATCGCTAACATGCTGTTCGGTTCCACCTATTCGTTGTGTTTCCTCTTCATGATCGGTAATGTTATTCCATCCCCAACAAGTCAACTCACCTGAGCCGTGTAAACCACAAGCGAATGACATAGCAACACTTACCATTTGCCAAGTAGTCGAGGTTATCGGCACCTGAGTATTCGCAGGTTCTTCATAATCTCCGCCACAAGCTATGGTGCCATCTTCCTTGGTACCACAAAAAAGAAAAACTCCCTCATAATCCGAGCCCCCCAGACTAATGGTTTTCCATCCTTGAGTGGGGTTCTCCTCATCACCAGAATAGGCCGTAAATATTTCATTTATAGAAGGCCCATCCCAACATGCGAGCGAACTATCGTTTCTGACCCCGCAAGTCCCATAGTTAGCAGATACTGTGACATCACGCCAACCTACTGTCGAATCTTTGTTGCCTCCATCTTCGGAGCCATCGGTTGATGAAAAATTGTCTCCTTCTGAAAAAGGGTATTCCCCCCAGCATCTTAAGGCTCCGGTACTGTAAATCCCACACACATGTTGTCGGCTGGCGACTACTTTTACCCAAACCCCATCGGACACCCCATCATTATCATCATCAAGGTCCTCAAGGCTGTCGTCACGACACCCATCGCTATCGATATCGGTCTGTGAATCGGAGGTCCAATTCAATTCGCCTCTTAGGCAATTATCGACGTTGTTTGAAACCCCATCGTTATCATCGTCGTTATCTTCAATATGATCTTGGCAACCATCGCTGTCGTAATCGTAATCACTGAAAGGCCCTGCCGCTTCTTCATCGGGTGACATTCCCTCTGGACAGGTATCGCAAAGGTTTCCCACACCGTCCCCATCGCTGTCTGCTTGTTCGGAGTTGGGGATGAGGGGGCAGTTGTCATTTTCAGAACAAATACCGTCATCGTCTGGGTCGATGCAGGTACTGGAGGAATGGCCGGCGTCATGAGAGGGACTAGCGGTATGGCCGGCGTCCACAGGCTCAGCGGTTTCTGGCGCACCACCGTCGGTACTTGATGCTCCTCCGAGACACACATCTATTTCACAAAAATTTGCGCATTCTTCCATCACCGCGGTGTACGAGCAGCTGCCTTCTCCATCAGAACAAGGGCCATCTTCAATAAAATGTAAAAGATCGCCGCTGGGGTGACAAATGGATGCAGGCGGTGAATTGCAACTGCCACAAAAGGTTTCGGCCACACCATCAAGATTTATTAATGCAACCCCTCGGTTGTCATCGTTGCTGTAGATTTTGAGTGAGCCAATGTACTGGTCCACCGCGGTGGGCCAAAAAGCGACATGGATTCTTTCGCTTTGGCCCGGCAGCACCCACAAAGGTGCATCTTCTTCTACAGCAAAAAGATAGCCTGACGGGATAATGGAAAAGTTCGTAACTTCCAGTTCTTCATCGCCGGTATTTGTTATGTCTACAAGGAGCGTCGAAATTGAGCCAACGTCAACCACACCATAATTCAACGAGTCCGTACTTACTTGAATAGTGGCTGGCTTTGGTCCAGCATCTGGCCCAGCCGGTGCCAGCGCTGCCGGATCCACACAAACCCCTTCTTCGCAATCCAGCCCTTCGTTGCAGGTGTTGTCGGAATAGCAAGGCTGTCCGGGACCACCCACATCCTCGGGCGGCGTCCATTCTTCGCGCTCGCGCAGACAACCGAGCAATAAAGCCCAACTCAAGATGGTTGTATAAATCAGTCGTGCCGTCATTGTTTTTACTCTTCCGTTGAAACGTTCACGGTTACCCACAGGGCGTAGCCCACACCCACGGCAGCCAAAACACTGCCACCGATCAGACCGTACATCGGCCCCGCCAAATAAGCATCTTCCGCTTGGGTCATGGCCTCGTATTGGGTTTGGGACACATCATCGCCGGCGGCTTTGACCGCGTCCACCACCCCTTGTTTGTCTGCCACCTCGAGGTAAGCAGGCAGGCCCCACCCCAAAGCCAATCCGGCACCCGCTGCAGCCACCACTGAGGCGCTGAGCACACGCACCCAAGGAAAAGCATTGCCAGGCGCCACCGTTGCTGGCGCTGATTCCTCGGGCGCCGGGGGCGTTGTTTCTTGCGCAGCTTGTTTCACCGGGGGCGCTGGCTCGCTCGGTGTGGTGACCGCAGCTTGCATCACGGGCGATTCATCAACCGGCAACGGCGTGTTGGGCCGCAGCATTTGGTGCAGCGTGTTGGAAAGCTTGTCGGCGATCTCACCCATGTCTTTGGCCTTGAGTACGCCACGGCCTACGGATTTGGCTTCTTGGGAATCAAAAAGGTTGAGGGTGAGAATGATTTTCTCTCCCAACTTGCCCACATCGCCAAACACCACGTACCGGGCCCCCATGGCACCAGCCAACTCGGCCAAACAAGAACTGTCGGTACAGCCCATGGTTTGCTTTTCGGCTTCAAGGGCGGCCATTTGCCGCAAATCAGATGAAGTGATCACACTGTATTCAGAGTAACCGCCCAACTCAGCCCCCACCAATTTGGTTAAAATGGTGACCTCATCGGTATCCATTAAAATGGCGTTTAAATCTAAAAACAACAATCGGGGTTTTTCTACCGCCTGTGCCTGCGCCTGCGCCTGAAGTGGCAGCCAAAAACCACACAGCATCACCCAAAAAAAACATCGCCCCATGTGCGCTCCCCAAAATTATAGTTACGAAAAGCCTACACAAATTCGCAGGGTGTTCACAAGCACAGCGACTGTGGAAACGCCAAATCGACATTGGACAAAAAAAACCGCCCCGAGGGCGGCTTTTAAGTGAGTCCGGGGGGGGCGTTAGAAAGCCGCTTCGTCCAGCTCCATCACATCGAGCACGCTGCCCGCGATCACCTTTTGATTACAGACCACCTCGGGCAAACGCTCTTGGGCGAAAAACTTCGCCGCTGCGATTTTACCTTGGTAAAAGGCCACGTCATCGCCCACCGCGTTGGGTAATGCTTCGGCGGCCACCGCGGCTTGGCGAATGAGCAACCAGCCCAAAAAGGTATCGCCCACCGAAAAGAGAATGCGGTTGGCATGCAGCCCCACGTGGTAAACCGACTCCATGGCCTTAGGCAACATGGATTCTAGCATGCCCTGCACGGCGGCCATGGCTTTGCCCAGCGCCATGCGTTCTTCGGCCAACGCCTCGCCCCCTTCTTCGCTGGCCAAGGTGTTGGCCATATCACCCATGATGTTGCGCAGCTGCTCACCATTGTCGCGCATGATTTTTCTGAAGATGAGATCCAGCGCCTGCATGTGGGTGGTGCCCTCATACAAGGTATCTATTTTTTGATCACGAATGTATTGCTCGTGCGGATAGTCTTTGCAGTAGCCGGAGCCACCGAGAACTTGCAGCGCGTCAGAAAGCAAGGTGAACACTTTTTCCGATGCGAACCCTTTAACCAAAGGCAACAACAAGTCGTTTTGCTTGTCCAAGTCTTTGGCCTGTTTTTCTTCACCGGCCGCTTCCGCAAGCGCCGCCTTGTCTTTCAAGGTTGCCGTCCAAATATTGAGCGCGCGGAAACCTTCACTATAAGCTTTTTGCTGCATGAGGTTGCGGCGCACATCGGGGTGGTTGATGATGGTCACCTTCGGCGCGGACTTGTCGAGCATGTTTTTGAGGTCCGGCCCCTGCACACGGTCTTTCGCATATTCCAAAGCGTTGAGGTATGCGGTTGAGAGCGTGGCGGCCGATTTCACCCCGACGCCCATGCGTGCATATTCGATCACATGGAACATTTGACGAATGCCTTCATGAACTTCGCCCAACAAAACACCTCGACAAGGAATATCCCCACCAAAAGTCATCTCGCACGTGGCCGACCCTTTCAAGCCCATCTTGTCTTCGATGTTGGTGCAGAAAGCGCCGTTGCGATCGCCCAAGGAGCCGTCTTCGTTCACCCAGAATTTGGGGACCACAAACAAAGACAGGCCTTTCGTGCCTGGCCCTGCACCTTCCGGCCGCGCCAACACGAGATGTAGGATATTATCGGTGCCGTTAAAGTCGCCGTTGGTGATGAAACGCTTCACACCTTCGATTTCATACACATCATCTTCAATGTGGGTGGCCTTGGTGCGTCCTGCCCCAACATCACTGCCGGCTCCGGGTTCCGTGAGAACCATGGTTCCGCCCCAGTGGTTGTCCAATGAGGGCTGCACAAAACGTTTTTTCTGGGACTCGGTTCCCAAACGATCCACAATCACCGGGATGAAGTTGCCCAGCAGGTAAAAACAGGCGGCGGGATTGGCGCCTACGATGAGTTCGAAAGAAGCCCAGTACACCGAGCGCGGAATGCCATACCCACCCAAATGCTCCGGCAACTCCAAAAGGTTCCACTGTTGCTCATAAAAAAGTTCGATGGTTTTGGTCAGGCCTTCTGGCAGGGTCACATTGCCTTCTTTGTCCAGTTGAATGGGCACCCGATCAGACTCTACAAATGAGCTCGCAAATTCTTCCCGGCACATGGCTTCAAAGTTCGTCAAAATGTCTTTGCTGGTCTCAAAATCCATGTTCGCGTAGGGGCCCTTGCCCAATGCGAAGTCCTGCACTTTCTGAAACTCAAACAAGTTGAACTGAATGTCTCTAAGGTTGCTTTTGTAATGCTGCGTGCTGCTCATTCGTTGTCCTGTCATTTACGCCCTCAAATGGGGCCATTCATCCATAATTTCGTCATCTCGCTACGGAGCTGCCCATTTTCAGGCCTGTTTTTTGAGGGCTCCCAAGGGTTAAAAGCATTAAAAAAACCAAAACATTCCTGGTAATCTTGACACTTTCCCCGCAAATTGGGAGATCCCAAAGTGTTATAGCGCAGTGCGTCACCGGATGCACCAGGAGGAAGACATGAGTCCGAAAAAAAATACGAATAACCGGCTCAACACCCCCGTATTGGTGGAGGGGGTTCGAACCCCATTTTTGAGGAGTAACGGGGCCTATACCTCTTTAATGTCCCATGATTTGGGGCGGCACGCCGTTTCTGGCTTGCTCTCCAAAACTGGCGTTCCAGCTGAAGAAATCGGCTTGCTGACCATGGGAACGGTCATTTTTGACCCGCGAGCCCCCAATGTGGCCCGAGAGATCAGTTTGGGTGCGGGCATCCCCCAAGACATTCCGGCTTTCACCGTGACCATGGCCTGTATCTCAGCCAATGTGGCCGCCACCAATGCCACCGATGCCATTCGGTTAGGCAATGTGGAATTGGCCATCGCGGGCGGTACCGATACCTGCTCTGATCCGCCCATCCGGCTTTCCAAAAATCTGCGTCAAGCCCTGGTGAAAACCCAAAAAGCCAAAGGGCCCGCCGATTATTTCAAGATTCTGTCTGCTCTGGGTCCCAAAGACATTTTGCCCGACATTCCCGCAGCCACCGAATTCTCCACCGGCCTCACCATGGGTCAAAGTTGTGAGCGTGCGGCGAAAGCCTGGGGGGTCACCCGGGAGGAAACCGATGCTTACGCAGCCATGTCTCACCAACGGGCCGTGGCCGCTTGGAAAGAAGGTGTGTACGCCGATGAAGTGGTGACCGTGCATGTTCCGCCCAGCTTCAAAAGCGTCATTGAAGACAACGGACCTCGTGGCGATACCACCCCAGAGACGTTGGCCAAGTTGCGGCCGGCCTTCGATCGACAATTCGGGGTTTCTACCGCGGGTAATTCCTCTTTCTTAACCGACGGGGCCACCGCAGTCTTGTTCGCCTCAGAAAACAAAGCCATCAGTTTGGGCCTGAAACCCAAAGCCATTGTGGTGGATCAAGTTTACACCGGGGCTGACCCTCTCGAAGAACTGCTCATGGGTCCCGCCATGTCCATCCCAAAACTGCTGCAACGCAACAATCTTAAGGTGGACGATATTGACGTTTGGGAAATCCATGAAGCCTTCGCTGCACAAATGGTTTTTAATCTGAAATGCTTGGCTTCCAAAGATTTCGCCGAGAACCGACTGGGCATGGATGCCCCCGTTGGCGAAATTCCTTTGGATAAATTGAATGTTTGGGGTGGCTCCCTGTCACTGGGCCATCCTTTCGGGGCAACGGGCGGACGCTTGCTCAACACCGCCGCTCGACGACTCCAAGAAAATGGCGGGCGCTACGCCGTGGTGAGTGGTTGTGCGGCTGGCGGACAAGGTTCGGCCATCCTTCTCAAACACCCCGAAGCCTAAGAAAGACCCTTACAATGCAAAACATGAAAAACATTCACAGTGAAGTCATTGAAAATATTTTGGTGGTTACCTTAGATCTCCAAGGTGAAAAAGTGAACAAGCTCACCTCCACGCTTTCGGGAGAGTTCGAAGAAGCATTCAAGCAGGCGGAAGACAATGCCGTGGAAGCTGTGGTGATCATCTCTGGCAAAGAAGACTGCTTTGTTGCGGGTGCCGATATCGACGAACTCAGCAACGCGGCCAATGCAGAAGCCATCAAGACCTTGAGCCAAAACGGCCAAGCTTTTTTCGACCGCCTCGAAAGCAGCCCAAAGCCCATCATCGCTGCCATCCATGGGGCCTGCATGGGCGGTGGCCTTGAACTGGCACTGGCTTGCCATTACCGCATCGCCACCCAGCACGCCAAAACCGTATTGGCGCTTCCCGAAGTCATGCTCGGCTTACTGCCGGGCGCAGGAGGTACCCAAAGGCTGCCACGGCTGATCGGAATTCAAGCTGCACTTGATATGATGCTTACCGGTCGCAACATCCGCCCTGCCAAAGCAAAAAAATTGGGTTTGGTAGACACTGTGGTTTCCCCCATTGGCCTCAAACACGTGGCCATTCAGGCCGCACAAAAATTGGTCAGCGGCCAATTAAAAACCCGCAAACGAGAGCCCACCGCGCAACAAAAGGCCCTGGAAGACACCCCGCCTGGTCGTGCGCTATTGTTTCGCCAAGCACGCAGTATGGTCCTCAAACAAACCCAAGGCCTTTACCCTTCACCGCTCGCCATTCTTGACGTGGTGGAACACGGCTACAAACGTGGCATTCGGGCTGGGTTTAACATGGAGAGTGAAAAGTTTGCCGAACTGTCCCAAACCCCGGCTTGTGGCTCGCTCATGTCTTTGTTCTTTGGACAACAAACCTGCAAAAAGAACCGATTCGGAAAGCCGGACCATGCGGTTAAAACCTTAGGGATTCTGGGTGCGGGACTCATGGGCGCCGGTATTGGGTTGGTGAGTGTCCAAAAAGGGACTCGGGTACTGCTCAAAGACATCAGCCAAGAAAACCTTGGTAAAGGTAAAAAACAAATCTACAGCGTTCTCAACAAGAAAACCAAACGCAAAGCCATCAGCGCCTTTGAGCGCGACCGTTTGATGTCACAAGTCATCGGGCAAGTGAACTACACCGGTTTTGAAAATTGCGAACTGGTGGTGGAGGCTGTTTTTGAAGATTTGGCATTGAAGCACCGGGTCATCCAAGAACTCGAAGAGCACATCAATGAAGACTGCATCTTTGCGACCAACACATCCGCCTTACCCATTGCCGATATTGCCAAAGGCAGCAAACGGCCCGAGAATGTGGTGGGCATGCACTACTTTTCACCCGTTGAAAAAATGCCTTTGCTCGAGGTGATTAAAACCGATGAGACCAGTGAAAATGCTGCGGCAACGGCAGTCGATTACGGTATTCGACAAGGTAAAACGGTGATTGTGGTAAAAGACGGTCCTGGCTTTTACACCACGCGTATTCTCGCCCCATACATGGACGAATCAGCGATCCTACTCGCCGAAGGCATCAACCCTTACGACCTTGACACCATCATGAAGAAATATGGTTTTCCGGTTGGGCCGGTGACCTTGCTCGATGAAGTGGGTCTCGATGTGGGTGCCCATGTATCCAAAGATTTGGGTGCCGCATTTGGTGAGCGCGTGGTCTCGGCTGATCCCCGTGCCGTGCAAGCCCTGGTTGAAACGGGTGCCCACGGTCGTAAATCCCAAAAAGGTTTTTTCCTTTACGGGGCCCAACAAAACAAAGGCATGCCTTTAGAAAAGATCAAAAGTACCTTAGGCAAACCTTTTGGCGTTAAGAACCGCAAACCCATCAATCCCGAAGCCATGAAGGTGGTGAACCAGTATCGCATTGAAGGCAAACACAATCATGACCCGGCGCGGGTTCAACAGCGCATGGCGCTCCGCTTCGTCAATGAAGCGGTCTTGTGCTTGCAAGAAGGCATTCTCTTCAGCCCTGTTGAAGGAGATATCGGCGCCGTGTTTGGTCTTGGATTTCCCCCCATGCGTGGCGGGCCATTCCGACATGTGGACAGCGAAGGGGTTTCAGAGGTGGTCCGCCAACTCAAAACCTTAGAAGATGAGTTCGGTGCCCGTTACACACCTGCGCAAATGCTGGTGGACATGGCGAAAAAGGGCGAACGGTTTCATCCCGCATGATGCAGCTTGGCGGCCTCATGCTCATGGCTACATTGTCCATGGCTTGTAGCACCCAAAACAACCCCATGGTGGTGACGGCCCACCGTGGCGCATCTGGGATTGCCCCAGAAAGCTCTGTCTTCGCTTATGAAGAAGCGCTCAAGTTACCAGTGGATTATTTAGAAGGTGATGTTCAACGCACCCAAGATGGTCACTTGGTAATTTTTCACGATGCATCTTTGGGGGCTGATACCGATGTTGAACTGTTCTTTCCACATCGACGAAACCAGCCCATTGAAACGTTTACCTGGGCTGAGCTCTCCCAACTCAGTTCGGGTAAATGGTTTAACATTACCTACAAAGATAAGGCTCAAAAGAGGTTTGACCAAGCAAGAATATTACGACTGGAAGACCTTCTCGAAAAGCTCGACCCGAACACAGGCCCGGGGCTTTACCTTGAAACCAAGCGGGCCCACGCACATCCCAATATTGAAATAGAATTGGTGGCCTTGCTTAAGCAGTACGGCTGGTTGCCAATGGCCAAAACCAGCGGTCCGCCGCGTGTCTTGGTTCAATCTTTCGAACCAGAGAGCCTTGAACGATTTCGCGTCATCGCTCCCGATGTGCCCCGTGTTTTGTTGGTGGTGCCCATGAAAGTGGCCTCCTTAGGCCGAGCAGGTTTGATCAGCCATGCCCAAGCCGTCGATGCCTACGGTGTCGGCGTGCACAGCCTCTCTTGTACCCCGTGGAACGTCAGTGCTTGGCATGAGGCAGGACTCAAAATTCACGTTTACACGCTCAACAGTTCCTGGCAGTTTTATGTCGTGGAGAAACTGGGCGTGGATGGCATCTTCACCGACCATCCCCAACGCTTACTCGAATTTCTCGAAAGGGAGTCTCTGTGACCGCATCGGCTGAGTATGAAATTCACCAACTGGTTTTATCGGTCCAACACCCCCAATGGGGCTACGGACGCATCGTTCAGCCCCACCACCCGTTGCCTGAGGCCACCTATTGGGTTTATTTTTATCACACCGATACCTATGTAGACCTTCACGCAAATGCACTTCAAACAGTCCCCGACAACTACCAACCCCCTTTTGCACCTGATCCAGACCTTTTCTTTCATGGGAAACAAAAATGAAAAAGCTCTTTGCGCTCTTTGCCACCCTCGGTTTGTTGGCCCCGTTCGCCATGGCACAAACCCCCGATGCCCCACCCGCCTCAGTTGCACCTGAAACAAACACGCCGCCGCCACGTCCAGCCACCATTCACGAACGATTGGCCGCCGCACTGGCCATTCCCACCATTTCGACCCAAGACCCCAAAGACTTTCCCCACGACGAATTTGATCGGTTCGAAACATTCCTCGCACAAACCTACCCGCTCATGCATGAACGTCTCCACAAAGAGAAACATGGTCAACACGGTTTGCTTTACAAATGGGAAGGGAGCAACCCGAAGCTTAAGCCGGTGTTATTCATGGCCCATCAAGACGTGGTACCCATCCCCGACATCGAATTGGCACAATGGACCCACCCACCGTTTTCAGGCCACATCGATCAAACGCACATCTGGGGTCGGGGTGCCATCGATGTGAAATCCATGGTCATGGCCTTGTGTGAAACGGCCGAAATTTTGCTTGAACAAAAACACCAACCCCAAAGAACAATTTACTTTGCCTTTGGCCAGGATGAAGAAACCGGCGGTCGCGACGGCAACCAAAAAATTGCAAAGCGGCTCAAAGAAAGAGGTGTCGCGTTCGAATGGGTGCACGATGAGGGCATGGTCATTGCCGACGGCATCATCGATGGTTTGCAACGGCCCGTGGCTCTCATTGGTGTGGCCGAAAAAGGATATGTGAGCTTAGAGTTGATCGCACCGGGTATGGGGGGGCACTCCTCCATGCCTCCCAATGAAACCGCTGTGACCAAACTCGCCGCTGCCATTGTGAAAATTCAAGATAACCCTCTCGAGCCCGCTTTAGATGGTCCCGTCAGAGAACTCTTCGAAACGCTCGGTGCGCACATGCCCTTTCCTCAGAGCTTTCTCTTTAGCAATCTGTGGCTTTTTGATGGGCTTGTTACCGGGCAGTTGGCCAGTAAAGACGCGACAAACGCATTGGTGAGAACCACCACGGCCCCCACCATGATTTCCGGCTCCATCAAAGACAATGTGTTGCCCACCGAGGCTCGCGCAGTGATTAATTTCCGCGTCCACCCCAAAGACTCAGTGCAAGCGGTTAAAGATCATATCCGAAAAGTCATTGAGGACGATGACATTCGCATCGAAGTGGCCCCTAACACACTTTACTCAGAGCCCTCAGCCATTTCTCCCACTTCAGCCAAAGGCTACCAGCTCATCGAAAAAACGCTCAACCAACATTACCCTAACATTTATGTGGCCCCATCATTGTTCATCGCGGCCACCGATTCACGTCACTACCGGGACCTCACCAAAAACATTTACCGGTTCACGCCCTATTGGATGACCGCGGGAGACCGACAAAGAATTCATGGGATCGATGAACGCATCTCCATCAAAAATTACAAAGCGTACGTGGCCTTTTTTCAGGATTTGGTAAGGGCAGCCAGCGAAATTCAATAAGATTAACGCGAACAGATTTCAGGCATACAGCACCCCCCGAACCAAACAAAACCCAAGATGTTGGCGATGTTGGTACAGGGACGCGTGGCACTGCTGCAGCCACATTGGTTGTCCAAGTCTTCGATCAGCTCTGTTTCAGGACGTTTCTTTTCGCCCACGGTAAAAGCGGTGCCATCTTTCAAACGGAGTTCGGTGATTTGGCGACCCTGTTCGTCCATCAAGGAAAGTTCACTCCAACAGACGGGGCTTTCCGTTTCGCTGGCGTGGGCACACACTTGTCCGTCTGGGCAAAGTTGAAACTCGCTGTTTTCATCGTAGGCCCCACAGATACCGCCAGCGATCTGGTTCTGGGTACAGATGCCATCCTTGGCTGACGTTCCAGGTACGGGAATGACCATGGGGGAGACCGAGCACACCTCGCCATGGAGGCAGCCGCAAAAGGGGGTTCCAAACAAATCAGGCTGCTGACAAGTGGCTGATGCTTGTGGGTCACACACCCGGCCGCAAATACCTTTGGCCCCTTCTGCCTGTTGCAGACACATGAGATCTTTTTCACAGAGCGTGTTGTGAGCATCGCCACAGGCTTGGTGCTGTTTGGCGCGCCCCACACAAATCAGACCTTGGTCCGACCAAGCGGTGCACTCACCTGGCTCTCCGGTTGATAAAGTACAATCCGTTTTTGGCGAGCTACACTGTGCATAGCACGCGCGCTGTTGCCCTTTGCCAGATTGGTGGAAAAGGGTTAAACATTTTTCGGATGGGCTACAGGGGTTCTTTGTTTCGTCGCAAGCTGAAGCCTCGTGGCCCTCTACCGGGACGACCGTTTCGGGTTGGGAACCGGAATCATCAGTTGCATCTGAGAAAGCTGCGGGGCTCGGGCACCACAACATCCACATTAAAAATATCAACCGAAAACTCAAACAGGCTCCTACTTCGCCTTGGCCGCGTTATCAGAAAACTCACCCACCAAGTTGCCTTGTGCGTCTCTTAAAGCCCAAAACGCCAAATCCAGCTGCAACCGCGCTTGGGTTTGCCGCAACTCCGACAAAAAGAGAGCATGGTTGGCGTCTAGAACTTCTAGCTGGGTGGCTAAACCCGACATCTGGGTATGGACCACGTTATTGCGGGTCTTCTCCGCCATCTTTTTGGCCGCGACCGCTTGGGCGTACACCTCTTTTTTGGTTTCGATATCTTTGATCATGGCACGAAGCTGCGCGCGGACGTCCCTTTGTAATTTTTCAAGCTTGGTACGTTCCTGACGAATCCGCGAGGCTGAACTCTGAAGTGACATGAAGCGCTGCCCGCCCTCAAAGAGGGTGAAAGAGCCTTGGACCGTCACGGTGCTGTTGTAGGGCTCGCTGATGAACCCTGCTGTGTTGTCGGTGTAACGGGTTTGTGCCACCAAATTGAAAGAGGGTAAAAATCGCAACCATGCATCGTGGCGCAAACGTTCGCTCATGATGAGAGACACCCTTTGAATTTTAACATCAGGTCTCTGTTTCATGGCGCGTTCGATCAGCGTTTTTTCTTCTTCAATAATTGCGTCGCTCACCACCTGGGGCTCTTGCAAGTTGAAATCGTTTTCCCGCCCCATGACGAAGCCCAGCGCGCCCTTACTTTGCGCCAAACGGTTCACAGCTTCTTTCACGCCTTGATCGGCCTGGATGGCTTCTAAGTTGGCACGGTGCAGATTACTGATGGGTAAGATGCCTGCGTCCACCCGACGCTGAGTGGCCGCCACGTGTTCTTGGGACCGCGTGAGTTGCCGACGGGCACTTTCCAAATTTTCTTGGCTGAGCCACGCCATGTAGTAGGCCATGACCGTGGCTTGGGCGATGCCTTGGCGCATTTGCTCTTTGGATAAATGAGCAATGTCGAGCCGGCTGTACGCATTGCGAAGCGCCGGAAAGGCACGACCGTTGAACAACGGCACGCGAAGGGTGGTATCCGCATTGAAGACCTCTGCGGGCGTGATGACCGTGGGTTCAACGTCTGTACTCCGCAACTCTGTTGAAACATCCCTCAAGCCTTCTGCTTGTTCTTGCAGATCCGCCTGAGTTGAGGGATCAGGAATCATCGCGGCGTTTTGCTCCATCATCTCCGCGATGGAATCGTACAGAAGGGCTTGGTTTTCCAGCTGCTCGGCCGACTGAAATTCGACGGTTTGCTCAGGGGAGTTGTATTGTTTCTGGCCACTAATGGTCCAAGTGGGCAGCAAATAGGACCAAGTCTCCAGCGCTGCGTAGTTTTGCTGGGTGATGTTTTCGTCCGCGATCACCAGATCTTCATTTTTTGAAAGCGCTTCTTTGACCGCCTCATGGAGGCTGATCTCGCTGAGATCTCCCTGTGACTGCAACACCCGAATGGGCTGGTTTTGCGCCACAGATGGTACGCTCAAGAAGAGGGCCATTGCCGCCCCAATGAGCTTAATGTTTTGTATCCCTCGCATTTCGCCTCCAACTTCCAGCCCTAACCCATCGAATGGGGCATCTCAATGAATTTAAACGATTAATTAACAATTGTAGGCCATGGGCTATTCCTCGAAAAAACACCGGGTGACCCGCCCAATGGCCCTTTTGGTTCTTTTTTTTTTGTGGCAAATATATCGCAAGGCTAAACTCATGTGAGACCCTTCGAGGAGTATTCAAATGCGGACTGTTTTTTTCATGCTGATGGTGATGGGCACCAGCGCTTGTGATCCAAGTGCTTGGATGACGCTCACACCGCCCGAAAAAGCACAGTTTGCATTGGAGGCCCCTTGCGATGCGCCGGTCATCGGCACCGAAGGTGTGGACATCGAACTCGATTACCTTCCCCATGTGATCAAATGTGAAAACGGGAATGCCTCCTATGAAGCGCTCAAAGCCCAAGCCGTGGCAGCTCGTTCTTACCTCTACTATAAAATCATCAACTACGGACAAATCGCAGACGGTCAAAGTGACCAAGTCTATTCTTGTGGGCGCTACCCCTCCCAAATTCATTATGATGCAGTGGCCGACACCGCGGGCATCCATCTGGTGTACCAAGAAACACAGGTATCCACCTTTTACGTGGCCGGTGCACACCCCTCTGACCAAATCAATTGTGTGGCTACCGCTGATGACCCTGAAGATTTCAACACCGAACATTACGTCACCTACAACTGGGGATTTTACGGTGATGATGTAGAGCAAACCAGCCTTGGCTGGATCAATGAAGCCAACCTCGCCAATCGGGGCTGTATGTCACAAAACGGCAGCGACTGCTTGTCCGATGCGGGGTGGGGATACGAGGACATTTTGCGGTTTTACTACGGCATGGACATCGGCTTTGCTGTGGCAGAAGGAGAATGCCTCGAAGACGTGCCTTGTGAAGAAGA
Source organism: Myxococcales bacterium (assembly GCA_002721815.1). Taxonomy (GTDB): domain Bacteria; phylum Myxococcota; class UBA727; order UBA727. Next base: position 100,239 of record PBLQ01000021.1, on the reverse strand, counting down.
TCCCGAATGCGACGAAACTGAAACGCAAGATGCGGCCGTCTCCCTCGACGATGATTCGAGCGCCATCCCCGTTGATGACCCGGTGGTAGACCCAGAAGATCCCCCCGAGGATGACCCCGAAGGCGATTCCCAAAGCACCCCTGAAGAACCCACCGATCAGGCAGATAACAGCATCGAAGAAAACGTTCAGCTCAACCCCCAGATGGAAGATACCGGTAAAGATCTCCCACCGAGTGTGGTCTCCTCGTGTAAGTCCAGCCCCGTTTTTATTTCGTGGGCCGGCTTATTGGCGATCTTTTTGCTGTGGCGACGAAAACGCGCGCACTAGGCTGAGGGACGGTTCAAGGCCAGTCGGCCGTCTTTAACAGCATAGTCTTCTAAAACCGCCGGCGCCAAGTCCTTGTCCTCGTTGATGTCCAACTCCAACTCAACCACGGCAGCCGCTGCGTAGCGTTGCACCCGGGCCGAACTCAGTTCATCCACCAACAAATTCTGAAGTGCCTCGTAGCCGTCGGTGATCTTTTGGTTTTTTACCACATCTATGGCTGCGCATTGCACATCGTCAGAATGGTCATTCAGAAAAGGCAAAACCGCTTCGCCCACGCGCGGGTCCGGGTTTTCATCGAGCACGTGAATGAGCTCTTTTTTGCCCTGCTCAGAGCGCAGCTCTTCGGGCGATCGGTGCCCCAGAGCATCGACCACGTACTGCACCAATTCTTCTTGGCTGGAGGTTTTAGCCAAGGCACGGCACGCAAAGGTGACTTGGTTTTCGGTGTTGATGAAACGCACCAACGCTTCTTTGGCGGGCGCGCCGTTTTGCACCAGCGTATCTACCAGCCATTTCTTCTCAATCTCATCCCAGTGGGGCGATTGCGCCACCATGGTGAACCGTTTGAGCAAACCATCGTAAGCTTCCGGGGTGCCCCATTCGAGCAATTTGTCCATGGCCATGCGCCGAAAATCGTTTTGGGCAAAACGCTCTTTGAGTTTTGCCACCTGCTTTTCAATGTTCTTTTGGGTGGGCTTGTTACCGCCAAACAGTCCGAGCACCATCTTTATTTCCTTTGAGTCTGGGTCTTAAGAGGGCTAAATTGCCAAAATATCAGAATTTTTCAATGGGCCTGGTGGCTTTTTTTAACACCGCCAATTCCCGACTCCCCCCTTGCAATTTCTGTAATTTCTGTTTCTTTTCTAGGTCTTATGGAAGCACAACACACTAATTCGCAATCGTCCTTAGATATCGCCGGCCTCACCCAAAAAGTACGTGAAGAAAGTGCTTTCGTGGATTCGGTGATCAATGAAGTTCAAAAAGTCATCGTTGGCCAACGCCACATGGTGGAACGGGTGCTCATTGGCCTGTTGGCAGGCGGCCACGTTCTTTTAGAAGGCGTTCCGGGCTTGGCAAAAACCCTGACCCTGACCACCCTGTCTCAAGTCCTGCGTTTGGATTTTAAACGGGTGCAATTCACCCCCGATTTGCTCCCCTCTGATCTCACGGGCACCTCCATTTGGGATCCCGAAAAGCGCGTGTTTGAAGAACGCGTGGGCCCCATCATGTCCAACCTGCTCTTGGCCGACGAAATTAACCGCGCGCCCGCCAAGGTGCAGTCGGCACTTTTAGAGGCCATGCAAGAACGCAAAGTGACGTTGGGGCGTAAAACGTTTGAACTGCCTTGGCCTTTCTTTGTCATGGCCACACAAAACCCGGTGGAGCAAGAAGGCACATACCCTTTGCCCGAAGCCCAAATGGATCGTTTCATGCTCAAGGTACACGTGGGCTACCCCACGCGCGCCGAGGAAAGAACCATCATGGAGCGTTTCACCGAAGGCAACCCGGTGGTGGCCCAGGACATCATCGGCCCCGAGGAACTCAAGCGCGCCAGCGAAGTGACTCGCAATATTTATATCGACGAAAAGATTAAAAAATACATTGTGGATTTGGTATTCGCGTCCCGTGAACCCCAAACGGTGGGTTTGTCCGATATCGAACCTTACATCCAATACGGGGCGTCACCTCGAGCCACCTTGGCGTTGGCCACCGCCGCCAGAGCCCATGCATTTTTGCAACATCGCGGCTATGTCACCCCCGACGATATCAAGGCCATCGGTCTGGATGTTTTGCGTCACCGTGTGCATCTCACCTTTGAGGCCGAAGCCGAAGAAGTGAAACACGATGAAGTGGTTCAACGCCTCTTTGAAGCGGTCCCTGTGCCTTAGACCCATTTATGAAAACGCCACTTTTATTTCGCAGCAAAGCGCTGGTGGAAAGCGAATCGGAAGCCAAGGAAGAACTGCGCGCCCTGCTCAAGCGGGTACGACAGTTGGAGTTGTCCACCCGAAAAATGGTGAACAACCAAGCCTCCGGCGCTTACCACACGAAATTCAAAGGCCGAGGAATGGCTTTTGAGGAAAGCCGGGCTTATGTCCCAGGGGACGATCCGCGTCATGTGGATTGGAACACCACCGCACGCACCGGTGATCTGCACGTCAAAGTCTTCGCTGAAGAACGGGAACTCACCCTCATTTTGGCCGTCGATCTCTCTGGCTCCATGTCGTTTGGTTCCGGCGCTGCCTCGAAACGACAAATGGCCACAGAAGCAGCGGCCATGCTCGCCTTTTCCGCCTTGCGCAACAATGACAAGGTGGGCTTGCTGCTCTTCACCGATCGCGTGGAGCGTTTGGTACGCCCACAAAAGGGACGCGGCCATGTGATGCGCATTTTGCGCGATATTTTGTCGGTTGAACCCAAAGGACAAAAAACAGATTTGGCCTTGGCCACCAAAACCCTTTCCGCGCTATCAAAACAACGGGCCATCGTGGCCATTTTGAGCGACTTCCAAACCCCAGAGCAACCCGTGACCTCCTACGAAAAGCCACTGCGCACCTTGGGTAAAAGGCACGATGTCATGATGGTGGAACTGGCCGACCCCCGCGAACACGAATTTCCCAACGTGGGGCTCATTCGGCTCTTCGATCCAGAAAGCGGACAAACCCATTTTGTAGACACCAGCGCGCCAGATGGCCAACGCCAATTCGCCCTGATGGTGCAACGAGAGCGGGCGCACATTCGACAAACCTTTCGTCGCTTTGGTTTGGATCATGCGACCGTCCTGCAACGGGAAGATGTGCCTAAAACCATGGTCCGTTTATTATCTCGGGGCAGCGGAGGAATGACCACATGATGCGTCTGTCCCTCTTCATCGTCTTTTGGCTCACCGCCCTCACTGCGCATCCAGGGCAAGCCTTGGATGGCGGCGTGTTAACCGATGGAACTGGGCCCAGTCGAGACTTCACACTCACGCTTCACCAAGAACCTGCCACCGCAGAATTTGGCAAGCCCGTTTTGTTGGTGATCACGGTCAAACACCTCCCGCATATTCAGCTCAACTTCCCCAAAGAGCTCCCAACGCAAGACAACCTCCGTGCTGTGGGTCCCATTCAATACCAAAGAAAAACGTTAGGAGCCGATGCTGGGCTCGCTTTTATCCAGGAAGTTTGGCGTATCCCGCTTCTGCCCTTAGACCTCAAGGACATTGACACCCCTCGCATTGAAGTGCCCACCAACTTGGACGAGCCCTTGATCATTGACCCCATGGCGCTGGCCCAGCGCCCCGTCCCCCCACCCTCTAAAGAAGAGCAAGAAAAAGGTTTTGAAGGGCATGCCGGTCCTTTTGTTTTTATGGTTTCAGATGAACGCCCTTATGTCTTTGGAACGTTTGCCGCCACCACACTGGTATGCTTATTGCTCTTTTTGTGGTTCATGATGCGTCGCCGACTTCCCGAACTGCCCAAAGCCTTGGTCGAACAACAACCCGCAACCCCTGCCATCCCTCCACATGTCGTCGCCTTGGAAAGGCTTGAACGACTGATGGCTGAAGGGCATTTAGAAAAAGGGGAAGTCAAAACGTTCGTCACCGTCCTCATGAACGACATTCTACGATCCTATTTGGAGGGCCGGTATGACTTCCCTGCTGAAAAACACACCACCCGAGAACTGGTGGCGGACCTCTTAAAGATTTCAGATGCAGGCTTAAACGTTCAGTTGGTGAAGGACATTTTAGAAACCACCGACTTGGTGAAATTTGCCAAAGCCGAAATCCCTCCACAAAACGCTCACAGTTTTGCCAATCAAGTTAAAGCTTTGATCTTGGCCACCAAAGAAGAACCCGTAGAGGAGGCCGCATGAATTGGGAAGGTCTCAACAACGCCTTGAGTGGGCTGCAAGAAGGTGGGATCAATGACTTGGTCTTGGACAACCCGTGGCTTCTGTTGCTGCTCATTCCTTGGTTGCTGGTGGTGATCAGGCAATTTGCGGACCTCAGCCGTCGTGCCCATTTGGGTTTTCCACGAATGGACCTCATGAAGCGACTGCCCAAGGGTCGCAATCTCTATTTCTTTCATTTGGGCCGCACCTTTTGGTGGATGGGAGGGCTTTTGTTGGTGATCACTTTGGCCCGTCCACGCATTTTGGCACCACCTGCCCCCAGTGAAACCGAAGGCATCGATATGGTGGTGGTTCTCGACGTTAGTGGCTCTATGAAAGCGGCAGACTTCAAACCCAAAGATCGCCTGAACGTTGCCAAATCCATTATCAAAAAGCACCTGCTCACCCGACGCTCCGACCGCATTGGTTTGGTGGTCTTTGCGGGTCAAGCTTACACCCAATCCCCCCTCACCCATGACAAAGAGATGTTGGCCGAAATCTTAGACGGCATTCGTACGGGTGTGATCGAAGATGGAACCGCCATCGGAGACGCCACCGCCACCGGGGTCAATCGACTTCGTGAAAGTAAAGCCAAAGGGAAGGCCCTTATCTTGATCACCGATGGGGATAACAATGCCGGGTCCATTGACCCACTCAAAGCGGCGGAATTGGCCAAAGCGTTTGAGATTCAAATATTTTCAATCCTGGTGGGCAAAGGTGGCAAAGTCCCCTATCCCGTAGGCAAAGACATGTTTGGACGAGAACGATACCAAGAAGTGGAGTGGCCCACCAACCCCAGCTTACTGCAACGCATGGCCAAGACCAGTGATGGTAATTTTTTCTCCGCCACGGCCCCCAGAGAACTGGAAACTTCACTCCAAGAAATTCTCGCAGCCATGGACCAATCCGTATTGGAAGGCGCCGCACCTTCACGCAAGCGCATTGATCTTTATCCACTTTTCTTACTCTTCGCTTTAATGCTGCTCTTCGGCGGGCAAGCGTTGCTGACCACCCGTGGGTCGTCACTGCCATAGGACGTTCGTTTTGAATTTTGCTTTTTCACTGGCTTTTGTCTTTTTGGTTTTTCCGCTGCTGCTCTTTGTACTGGCACGACGCGAAGAAAAAACCATTGTGCAAAAGTTAGCAGTCTTGGGGCAATTTGAAACGCTCAAACCCATGCTCGTCTTCTTTTCACCACAACGCCGTTTTCTCCGGCGACTTTTATCGATGCTATCGGTGTTCTTTGTGGTCTTGGCCCTCACCGGGCCTCTGATCGGCTCAGAAACCGAGATGCGCCCAAGACAAGGGCTCGATGTGGTGTTTGCCATCGACGTGTCTAAATCCATGCGTGCCCAAGACGTCCGTCCCGATCGCTTGTCGCGCGCTCAGTTTGAAATCGCCTCATTTTTAGAACAGATCGGAGAAAATCGAGTGGGCATTGTGGCCTTTGCAGGGACTGCCTTTGTGCAGTGCCCCCTCACCACCGATATGGAAGCCATTAAAACATTCTTACAGGCACTGTCGCCTGAACTCATGCCCCAAGGTGGTACGGCCCTGTCGGAAGGCATTCAAACCAGCCTACGGCTTTTTGAAGCCCAAGCCATGGTGCAAGACGAAGACCGTAAAAGTGGTCGCATCCTGGTCCTGATCACAGATGGAGAAGACCACGAGGGTGCCACCGACGAATTAGGAGCCACCCTCAAGAAGGCCAATATCGCCTCGGTGGTCATTGGGCTGGGCTCTGAATTAGGAGAGCCCATTCCCCTCAAAAATGAGTCGGGCCAAATGGCCGGCTACTTAAAAAATAAAAACGGTCAAACGGTGATGACCCGCCTCAATGCCCCCATGCTTCGAAGTTTGGCGGAAAAAAGCAAAGGCAAATACATCGATGGCTTATCAGAACCCGACCTCGGTCTTTCCTACGTAGAAAGCTTGGTGGGCAATCTTGAGAAGCAAGAACTCCAAGCGCGCGTCCAAACCTTCTACGTGGATCGCTTCATGTGGCCTTTGGGGTTGGCGCTCTTATTTTGGCTTTTGGCCACCGCCTTGTCTCCTGGAGGACGGATGGCTCATGCTCAAGCCAAACAACTACTCCTGTTCGTGGCCCTGGGGTTGCTCTCCACCTCAGCCAACGCCCAGCCTGCTCCCGAAAAAGAGTCCATTTTTCTTCGCCCTGAACCCCAAATCGAAGCGGGCATCCAGGCTTTGAAGTCTCAGGATTATGAAAGCGCTTTAACCCATTTCGAAAATGCACCGGGTCAGACCCGCCCGCAAAGGGCCATCAAGGCGTACAACCGCGCCTTTACCCTGTTGGCCCAAGGCGCAGCCCAAGTCCAAAGCCAACAACAAGCGCAAAACCCGGCCGCAGGGGCAAACCCGAACGCGCCAGCCCCTACGCCCCTACCCGACCCTGAAGCTGAGACCGACGCCACCGCCATTCTCGCCGGCGCAGAACAAGCGTTTCAAAATGCCTACGGGCTCTCTCATGTTCCCCAAATCAGATCCGAAGCGGCCCTGGGCTTGGGGAATGCTCGTCTTTTACAACAAGATCTGGAAGGGGCCATTGAGGCATACCGGGACGCATTGGTAGCGCAAATCAACAACGAAAGAGCCAAAAAGAATTTGTTGCGGGCCCTTCAAATGAAAGAGCAGCAAGAACAACAACAGGAACAACAACAAGACCAGCAGCAAGAGCCGGGTGAGAACCAAGACAACAAGGACGAACAAAACCAAGAACAGAATCAGGAACAGAACCAAGATGAGAAACAGCAGCAAGAAGGTTCAAACGCTGATGACGCTGATCAAAAAGAAGACAAAAACAAACAAGAGCAGCCACAGCCTGAAGATGAGAAAAACAAAGGCGACAAAGATAAAGACAAGAAAGCGCCTCAACCCCAACAACCCAAAGAAGAAGAGGCAAAGCCTAAAAGTGGCGTAAGGCTCCTCGACGCCATGCGGGAACAAGAAAAACCGCTGGCCCCCTTTCAAATGCGACTCACCGCCCCCAAATCACCGCCAGAAAAGGATTGGTAAACACCATGGCAAAAGAAAAGAAAGTCTTCAAAGTTCATTTTTTTCATTTGGGTAAAGTGTATTCTTTGTTCGCCAAAGAAGTTTCCGCATCACCCGAATTTTATAACATGTGCGTCATTTCGCAGATCATTTTTCAACGAAACCGCAACCTCATCGTCCCCACTGAAGACGAGGTGCGAAGCGAATTTGCCAACATCAAAAACCTCATGATTCCGCTCAACCATGTCTTTCGCATTGACGAACTGGAAAACGTGGATGAATCAGACATCACCAGTCCCAAAGCAGAAAAAACCAACGAGGACTATGACAACCTCATCAAGCCCGTTGAGTTTTTTAAACGCCTCTAAATTACTTCCCGATACAAAACTCTGAAAAGATCTTATCCAACACATCTTCGTTGAGATCGGCCCCCAGCAAACGGTCGAGCGCTTGCCCGGCACGTCTAATTTCTGAAGTTAAAACTTCGTCGGCCCACCCTTGTGACAACGCTTGCTCTGCTTCGTTCAAAGCTTGCAGGCACGCTTGCACCTCTTCTTTTTGTCGGTTTCGCGTCAGAAATACTTCGTCACTCTGAGCGTCACCCAAACAAAGGATCTCCCGCATGGCTTCTTGAAGGGCATCCAATCCCATTCCGTGTTGGGCTGAGATACCGATGCCTTCTTTGGAGGATGGGTTGGGAGATTCAAGATCCGTTTTGGTGCGCAACCAAATTCGTGGTGTCCCCTCGTCAACTCCCCATGTTTCCAGCTGGGACTTCAGAAAACCGAACGTCGGGGACACACTCTCTGCCAGTCCAAGTATGAGGTCGGCCTTAAATAATTCTTCTTTGGCTTTTTCGATCCCCATTTGCTCCACTGGGTCTGCCTGCTCTGAAGGTCGAATACCGGCCACGTCTACCAATAAAATGGGCATGCCATCCAAAACCCAATTGGCCTCCAGCACATCACGCGTGGTCCCTGGTTGATCGTAAACCAAAGCTCGGGATTCGCCGGTGAGTGCATTGAGCAAGGTGCTTTTCCCCACATTCGGAGGACCAAACAACACCACCCTTGCGCCTTGAATGAGACGCTGCCCCATGGAAGCCGAAGCCATCAGGTTTTCGAGATCTGTTTTCATCTGTTGAAAGTGATGTTTCAGATCGTCCACCTGCGCTGAGCCCAAATCTTCTTCAGGGAAGTCCATGCGAGCCTCGACCTGCGCCAAGACGTGAATTAAATTGTGGCGTACGGGGGCCAGTCGCTCACTCAAGCCTCCTTTGAGACCACGCAAAGCCGCGTGGGCGGCCACTTCAGAACCAGCACCAATTAAGTCCAGTACGGATTCTGCTGCACACAAATCAATCTTGCCCGTCAAAAATGCCCGCAGGGTAAATTCACCGGGACGCGCCAGACGACATCCGGCCGCCACCAAAGCATCTAATGTTCGCTGCGCCAAGTTGGGATTGCCGTGCAGCGACATTTCAAAAGAAGGTTCGCCAGTAAAACTTTTGCCCTGGGGAAAAAAGGTACACAGCACCTCATCCACCGGTTCTTCGCCCTGGGGCGCCAGCACAAACCCCAAAGTGGCCATAAAATCTTTTTGTTGCCCACGGTGACTGCGAAAGACCCGGTCTCGAATGGATAGTGCGTTAGCACCAGAAACGCGGATCACCGCCAAGGCCGCTGGGGCCAGGGGCGTGGCCAGCGCGCAAATGGTGTCCGTCCTTTTTAGATCCATGGAAACTTGTGCCATTTCAACTCCCAGCACGTAGTTTGCCCCATTGAGAGGGAAATAAAAGCGGGACGGGGCGGTAATTTTGCCCATCCACCGATTTTTGAATCTGGAATTGGAGAAATGTTACCCCCTTAAGGTATAAACATGACTGATCACTCAGTTTCTACATAAGCCACTGAAATTTAGACCTTAAGGGTAACGCTTGGGCACACATCAACTGGAAAGACGCTTAGACCTGGGTACGGTGGTAGCCATCAGCATCAGTACCATGCTGGGCTCGGGTATTTTTGTACTTCCGGGTCTTGCCTTTGCCAAAACTGGTAGCTCGGTATTTTTGGCCTATCTGGTGGCCGGTATTTTTGTCATTCCCGCCGCGCTCTCTAAAGCTGAACTGGCCACGGCCATGCCCACATCGGGGGGAACGTACGTTTACCTGGAGCGAACCTTTGGCCCGGCCACGGGCACGATCGCCGGGCTGGGTTTATGGATGAGCCTGCTTTTAAAAAGCGCTTTTGCACTCATGGGCTTTGGGGCCTATCTCAGCGTGATGGCCGATATGGACATTCGGCCCATGGCCTTGTTGCTTCTTCTTCTGATCACATTTCTCAACTTGGTCGGTGTGCGGAAGGTGGGCCAAGCGCAAACATTCGTGGTTATTTTCAGTATTTTTGGCCTGCTGATCTTGATGACGTTGGGTCTTTGGGATTGGGAGTTGCGCATTAAATCTCCAGCACCATTTTTTGAGCATGGACTCGGAGGCTTCTTTGCTGCAGCTGGCTTCGTTTTTGTTTCTTTTGCGGGCGTCACAAAAATCGCCGCCATTGCAGAAGAAGTAAAAAACCCAAACCGTAACATCCCTCTGGGGATCATACTTTCATTAATTTGCGCCATGAGCATTTATGGCGTGGTTGTTTTTGTGCTCTCTTCCTTTATCCCCGCCTCTGTTTTTCAAGAAGATTTACATCCCATTTACACTCTTGCTGTGGTCCTCAAGGGCCATTGGTTCGGTATGGCGTTCGCGTTCATCGGGATCGTCACCATGGTGTCCATGGCCAATGCTGGCGTTCTCGCCGCTTCACGCTTTCCTTTTGCCATGTCTCGAGACAATTTGCTGCCCAGTGTCTTCCGTCGCGTTGATGCACGCTTCAAGACACCCACGGTGGCAATTATACTCACCACTTTTGCCATGGGCTGCGCGATTCTGTTTCTCAATGTGGAAAAAATCGCCAAGCTGGCCAGCTCGTTTATGATCATGGCTTTCATGATGGTCAATCTTGCAGTTATCGTTCTGAGAGAATTGCCAATCCAATGGTACAAACCGACCTACAAGAGCCCGCTCTATCCGGGTTTACAAATCTTCGGCTTGCTTAGTGGTGGCCTGCTATTGGCCCTCATGGGATTTTGGGGCTTACTTGGCGCCATCGCCATCGGGCTGGTTGGCGGGGTTTTGTATATCGTGTATGGAAGGCGGTTTAGCACTCGAACTGGCGTGATCGGGAAAAGGGGCCGCCGACAGGACTTGATCACCCAAATCCCTATGGCCGCAGGACCACGCACCCTAGAAACCGATTTAGATGCGTTCGCACCGGTGGCCGTCCCCTTGTTCGGCAAAGAACGGTCGCCCGAAATGCTGGTTGAAATGGGCGGTGCGCTGGCCAATCACCAACCCGTCCAGGTGGTCCATATCACAGAGGTCCCAGAGCAGACATCACTTGATGCAGGCTTTGAAGAAGACCAAACCATTCAAAGCTTAAGACGGCGCGTCACTGCAACTGGCGAAGTTAAAGATTTTCCCGTTGACTTCACGCCATTGGTTTCCCACGATCAGGTCTACGCTGTTTACAACCTGGCCCAGCAAGATGCCACTCAATGGATTTGCATGGCCTGGCGTGGACGATCTGAGTTTGGTGTTGCCCTACAAAACCCATTGGGCTGGTTGGTGCATAATCTTCCTTGCAACTTGGCCGTCTTTAAAGACAGTGGGGTTCGTTACGTGCGTAAGATTCTCGTTTACGCCAAGCCTGGGCCGCACGATGCCCTGGTGGCATCCACCGCCGACCATCTGGCAGAATTGTTTCGCGCTGAACTCACTTTTGTGCGAGTGGTGGGGCCAGACTCCGGTGAGCACAAACGCGCTGCAGAGGAACGTTATCTCCGACAGCTTCAAGATTTGTGTCGCAGCAAAAGCAGTTCCTTGGTTATCGAGGGTGACAAACCATCGGATGCCATTGCCGGCCTTACCGGGGGTTACGATCTGTTGGTGGCGGGTGCAGCCCATAACCGCGGCATCCTCAACCGAATCAAATCTGTGGCCGTCCCCAACTTAATTGAAAAGGCGGAGTGCTCAGTCCTCACCCTCTCCACCCCCCAAGCCCGAACGCACCAAGGTTTCGAACCGGAGCGCATTTCGTCCATTGGACCGGCTTTTAACCTCACAGATTACCTGGTGGCGGAATGCGCCGAAGCCCATATTCGTACAGAGAAAAAAGACCACGTGTTTCAGCGCATTGCCGAAGATTTCCATCGACTACTCCAAAACGTGCCTACCGAAGACATCTACAGCGCGCTTTGGCAACGAGAACGCACCCAAAACACGGCGCTGGGTCAAGGACTGGCCCTTCCTCACGCCAGTATCCCCCATTTGGACCAAAGCTATGTGGCCATCTTTACCACCGCTACCCCCATCGATTATGGGGCCAGCGATGGTGAAAAAGTCGATGTTTTCGTAGCCACGATTGGCACTTTAGAAGATCGCAACACCCATTTAAAAATTCTAGCCAGCGTGGCTCGCATGGTGACCGAAACGGATGTGCTTTCGAGATTGCGGACCGCTCGAAACGTGGACGAACTTATCGAACGTTTCAAAAGCTGTCATGACGAAGTGAATTGGTAAGAAAGAACTAACTGGCCTGAGCTTCTTGCTGTCGACGTAACTCCACCGCTAACAAACTAAGCGCGGCCGCGGTCATTCCGCTAATGCGACTGGCCTGGGCTAAAGTTCGCGGCTGGATGGCCACTAATTTCTCATAGACCTCGTTGCTCATTCCCGGCAGCTGCTTTTCAAAAAGGGATGGAGGCAAGACGGCGTCCTCGAGGTTCTTTTCTTTTTCGATCATCTTCAGTGCCCGAGCCACATAGCCTGCGTATTTCACTTCAACCGCAGCACGGTATCGTACCTTTTGTGCTTGGGGGGTCAAAGGTTGGGCTGCATTGGCCACCGTGTCGTCGGCGGATTCAATCTCAAATAAATCGTGCTCGTTGAGTTCAGGGCGCTTTAGCAACTGAGAAAGCGTGGTGCCCGGTTTGAGTGGTTGGCTCTTCTTCGAACTCAAAATATCTTGTCTGAGCGCATTGGGCGTACAAACTGTAGACTCCAATCGTTTCATCTCAGCATCCACTTGTTGCTCAAAATCCGTCATGGCCTCAAAACGATCGGCCGGTAACAAACCCATGCGATGCCCCACGGGACTCAAACGTCGGTAGACATTGTCTTCACGTAAGACCAGCCGGTGTTCGGCGCGCGAGGTGAACATGCGATAGGGTTCTTGGGTGCCCACGGTGACCAAATCATCCACCAGCACACCGAGATAGGCTTCATGCCGGCCTAATACCAAAGGTGCTTGGCCCAACACCGCATTGGCCGCATTGAGCCCTGCCAACAATCCCTGTGCAGCGGCTTCTTCATAACCTGTGGTTCCGTTGATTTGGCCCGCACAATACAAACCAGACATCCGCTTGGTTTCAAGTGTTGATGACAACTGCGTGGGGTCTACATAGTCATATTCCACTGCATACCCCCAGCGGGTGACCTCTACCGATTCAAGACCCTTGATGGTGCGCAAAAAGTCCAACTGAATTTTGGGTGGCAGCGAGGTGGACAAGCCCATGGGGTATATTTCGTGAGAATCCAATCCATGAGGCTCTAAAAAGATTTGGTGGCTCTCTTTGTTTGCAAAACGAATGACTTTGTCTTCTAGGCTGGGGCAATACCTTGGCCCAGCCCCCTCGATGGTCCCATTGAACAAAGGTGCCAAGCCATCCGCCACGGCTTGCGCGATGATGGCGTGGGTCTGGGAGTTGGTGTGGGTGATGCGACAAGAGATTTGTGGCAGCTTGGGTGTCACACTTTCAAAAGCAAATTGAGGGGCTGGCTCTTCAGGCTTTTGCTCTTCCAGCGAATCCATCGCAATGGTTCGGGCATCGAGTCGGGGACAGGTCCCTGTTTTGAGTCGCTCTAAGGTTAAACCCATTTCTTGTAATGAACTGGAAAGGCCTTTGCTCGGTGCCTCCCCCGCGCGTCCTCCGGGCTTTTTGTCTTGTCCAATGACCAGTTTGCCGCCCAAAAATGTACCGGTGGTTAAAATCACTTTTTGGCCTTGCAGCCATTCACCCTGGCCAGTCATGACGCCAGTGATGGTGCTGTCTTCCCAGGTCAGTGCCACCACATCGTCTTGGCGCAAACGCAAGTTGGGTTGGCGATAGACCACATCCGACATTAACTGGTGATACCGATGCATGTCGCTTTGACAGCGGGTGGCACGCACTGCAGGTCCTCGAGAACTGTTCAGGGTGCGAAAGTGAATTCCGGTGGCGTCTGCCACTTTGGCCATCTCTCCACCGAGTGCATCGATCTCTTTGACCAGATGACCTTTGCCCACCCCTCCAATGGCCGGGTTACAACTCATCACCGCAATGCGATCTAAATTGCCTGTGACCAGCAAAGTAGACAGGCCCAGACGCGCGCTGGCTAAAGCCGCTTCGCATCCGGCATGACCGCCACCCACCACGATGACGTCTGCTTTTTGTGTTCCAAAGAGATTCATGAGCTACAATTGGCAAACCGACCGTGGGCTGTAAATGGCCTTCGGTCGGTTCTTCATTCGCCGGCGATGTCAATCAGGCGTTTAGTACTCGCTGGCGTGCAAGGCTTCGAAGTCAGCTTGCAGCTGTGAGACCGTTTTGTCCAACACGTCGTTCACGGGGCGGTCAAAATATACTTTTTTATCAGCCACTTCACGCAAGGCCATGACGGGCTCTTTGTTGCGCTGGTGGTCCACCAAGGAGCGGCTGCCCTTCATCAATTGACGGGTGCGGCTGGAAGCCAACAGAACCAATGCAAAGCGATTGGGAATTTGCTCTAAACAATCTTCAACGGTAACGCGAGCCATAGGACTGCTCCTTAAAATCAGTTTGAGGGGGAGATCTAATCGATCCCAAACAGGTTTACAAGGGGTTGTTGGGGTCTTCTAGGCCGCCAAACCGGAAAAATCCACCATTTGCCAAGCTTCGGCGGCTGCTTTGAAGCGCAAATGGCTCTTTTCGCCCCAAGCGTCTCCACCCACTTGATAAGGCAGCGGCGATTCGGCGATCACCTCTACGTCCTTCACCAGCCAGTCATAGAGCTTTTCATGGCGGAAGGAACCCTTCCAAATCGAGGGATAAAGGTTGGTCAACAGCTCCAAAACCGGAACCGCGCTGACCCTCAACTGAACGAAACCGGGCTTACGATCAGCAAACGGGAACATGGTGAAACCGTACCCATAGTAAGGAATCGCGCCCACCGAACACACTGGGGCCGGCCCCTGATAAAGCACCGCACCCGGTGCGATTGGAATCTCTTGAACCTGACCGTACTCATCTTCCACCAACTGCAAGGCCCAGTCACGGGTGATCACCTTGATATTCGGCAACTGCCGGTTGAATTGCCGTGGTACCGTGCGCGATAAAGCAGCCAAAACATAACCCGCAGCAGTTTTGGTGAGCACGTCCAGAGCGGTACCTTCCGCATTGCTTTTAAGGTCGAAGTAATCGTTGAGGATTTCGCCGTCATAACCCATACCCGCAAAGGGGGTCAAAGTGCCATCGTCACACTCCACCAAATGCATGGGTTTGTAGTCTTTATTTTCGGTCTCTAAAACTTGAGACACATCATTGAGCGGTTGACCAGCTCCCAAAGCCGTGGCCATGGCGTTGCCCGTTCCCAGCTTCAAAACACCCATGGCTGGTTTGTAGGCCAGATCTTCTTCGTCCATGATTTTTTGGAGCATGTTCATGGTGGTGACCAATGTGCCGTCTCCCCCACCCGTGAAAATCTCCTTGTAGCCACGTTTAACGATGGTCCTCAAAAAGGCCTCTGAGTCTTCCATAGAGCGGGCGTAAAACAAATCACCAGCAGGAATCACGCCCACCATCTCTCCGAGAATTCGATCGGTGACGTTCTTTGCGTTTGCGTTCAATAAAAAGGCGCTGCGCTCTAAGTTCGCATCTACTGACATTCAACCACCTTATTGTAAGAAACCCCGCGGGCCCCATTAAAACCAAACCTTAAAGGCTGCAATCTTTATGCCGCAACGCGTCCAATTGGCTTTTTTTATTCCCTAACTATTTAAAAACAGTGTCTTACAGACCATCCGTGCGCGCTGCTGATCCGAGCGGGCCACAGGAAAAAGCCCCAGTTTGGAACCTTCACCTACCCACCGGTGTGAAAACATTTACGCGCTTTTCCAACCATTGCCACCCCCCACAAAGCGCCCGAGCTGGATTGACAAACCCAGTTCATTGGCATTGGATGGCCCCGTTCGTGGGGTCATTTCCCATTTGCCTTCCTAGGGAGGCGGGTACCGTCGGGTTGACGGCATCGCAAACAAAGCATCTTGATGCTTTTTTGAAACTTCTCATTTCGTTTGAACTGAGCAGAACTTTTGGAGAAAACCATGGTAGTTATTCGACTCGCGCGCGGTGGCGCAAAAAAACGTCCTTTTTATCGTGTTGTTGTGGCTGATCGACGCTTCCCTCGGGATGGTCGATACATTGAGCAAGTGGGCACTTACGATCCACGCACCACACAAACCCAAGTGAACCTCAAGCTTGAGCGTGTTGATCACTGGATCAAAGTGGGCGCGCAGCCCAGCGATACCGTTCGCTCGCTGATCAAAAAAGTGCGTAAAGCACAGCCTGCCAGCGACGCTTAATCCCTCACTTTTCGGTTGGATTCAATTTTGAAAGATCTCGTCCATTTTTTGGCCAGTGCCATGGTGGATCACCCTGAGCCGGTGGCGGTGTCCGTCGTCCAAGAAGACGAACGCACTGTCTATCAGCTATCGGTCCACAAAAATGATCTGGGCAAAGTTATCGGTAAAAAAGGCCGAACCGCCAAAGCCATGCGTACCTTGCTACAAGCCGTAGCCGGTAAAAATGGGCAAGCGGTTCACCTTGAAATTATGGACCCGGTGGTCACCGAACCAACAGGAGCCTCCGAAACACCCGAATCCGCACCACAGGAATAAGCGCCATGCATCGCGCATCCAACGGTTCTTCCGGTGAATCCGAAAACTGGGTGTGTCTTGGAACGGTGGCCAAACCGTTTGGGGTTCGTGGCGGCGTTCGAATTCGATTACACAATCCCGACTCCCAATCGTTGAAACCTGGGTTGATGATCGAATTACGCACCGCCAAAGATCAAGGTAAAATCTCTCTCAAAATTAAATCCGAACACGGTAATGGCCGGGTCCTCTTCGAAGAGATCACCGACCGAAACGAAGCAGAACGCCTTCGCGGCCAAGAAGTATGGATACAAAGAGACGATCTCCCACAACTCTCTCCTGATGAAACCTATTTGGTGGATTTTTTAGGCGCACAAGTTCACAGCGAAAAAAGTGGCCTTCTTGGTGAGATTATTCACATCGACATTCACAGCCCCCAACCCTTGGCCCGGGTAAAAACACTGTCGGGTCAAGTCATCGAAATGCCATTTGTGGCTGGCCTCATCGTAGGTTTGTCAGAAGCAGATAAAGAGGTTTGGATCGAAGAGCCCATTGGACTTTTTTCTGGAGAACCCGATGTTGCCGAAGAAGGGGGCTCTTAAAATGACCGCGCCCATCACCCCTTTACATATCACCTTTGTAACGCTGTTCCCCGAAGCCATTGAAACAATGATGGCCGTTTCAATCCTCGGGCGGGCCCAACAAAACGGTCACCTCGTGCTTCACACCGTTCAAATCCGAGAACACGCTTTGGACAAACACCAAATGGTCGATGATACCCCATGCGGTGGGGGCGCCGGACAAGTGATGAAAGTGGACGTCCTTCATCGCGCCATTTTGGCAGCCCAAAACAACACCCCCGAAAATGCCTCGTCAAAAGTCATTTTGTTGGACCCCGCGGGTCAACCCTTCCAGCAAAATGCCGCGATATCCCTCGCCAAAACAGACCATCTCATTTTTATTTGTGGTCGCTATGAAGGGGTCGATGCCAGAGTCTGGAACTATGTGGATGAAACATGGTCTTTGGGCGACTTTGTGATTACCGGAGGCGAACTGGCCGGCTTGGTCATGGCCGATGCCATCGCCCGGATGCGGCCAGGGGTGCTGGGGAATGCAGACTCCATCCAAACCGAAAGCCATATGGAAAATCTTTTAGAGCATCACCAATACACCAGGCCCATCGAATACGATCACTGGCAGGTACCCGATGTTTTACTCAGTGGCCATCACCAAAAGATTGAACAGGCCAGGCAAGAAGATGCCCAGGCCCGCACCCAACGACTCCGTCCCGATCTATGCGACAACGATCAACAAACCCAAGCTCGAGAATGCTTGGCCCCGCTTCGAAAAGGTGAATCATGAATCACGTGAGTATTGCATTGGTCCACCACCCCGTCTTGGATCGCCAGGGTAACATCTATACCACCTCCATCACCAACTTAGATGTGCATGACATCGCCCGTTCGTCGCGTACCTATCAAGCGGGGTCATTTTATATCGTCACGCCTATCACCGCCCAACAAGAATTGGCGAACGCCATTATTGGACATTGGACCGTTGGCAAAGGCTCTAAAAAAAATAAAGATCGTGAAGCCGCCATGGCCATCACGCATGTCACCGAGAGCATCGAAAAAGCCATTGCGCAAGAAACAGAACGACTGGGAGAACGTCCTTTGGTTTGGACCACTTCCGCAAGAAATGAGCATACCCCCTGTCTGTCTTTTTCCGATGCCAAAGAAAAGATCAAGTCAGGTCAAAACGTCATGCTTATTTTTGGGACGGGGCAAGGGCTGCACCCCTCGGTTCTGGAAGGGGCAGACGCCCTTTTGCCACCTGTCCAATCCGCATCCGACTACAACCATTTGAGTGTGCGCTCGGCCGCCGCCATCATTATTGATCGCCTGATGGCTTCTGACCCTGAATCGTAACCCAGCCCTGCCACGACCGATGGTTTGGCGGGTTCACCGATAAAATATAATCCGCTCTTCGGTTGGCTGCCTCGTCGACATTATCCCCTGTGGTCACCCGCAAATCACTTTCACCAAACCCACGGATGAAAATGGGGACCTTGATACCCTGGTTTTGAAACCACCTGGCAATGGCCGATGCTCGCTTTTGCGACAATGCACGGTTGGTATCCGCGGGCCCCACCGTATCGGTATGTCCCAAAACAAACAGTCGTACCGGAATTAAACTGCTGTACTGTTGGATGCGTTTCTGAATGCGCGGCAGGACATCTTTGAGTTTGGGAACTTCAGCATCCAAGATTGCATTGGAGGCCGTTTCAAACACCACCTCTTCATGAGGAATCGCCAAGCTCCACGGGTACAACGCCAAGGTGGGAGAAAAAAAGCCGTTGACGTCATGAGCCACCAACGCGATTTTCATCACTTTCACTTCAGAGTTCGTTTCCCATTTTAGGTGAAGCGGCGTCCCCCGTTTTTCCCCTCTAAAAGGAACCGTTTTTTTAGCTAAAGTCTCACCGTTTTCACCCACCACTTCCATTTCAACTTTTTGGGCGGCGGCACCAAATACAACTTTCAGTTCTTTCTTGATTAAATCGAGCCCGCTTCGGTGCAACCGCAACTGGGGCGGCTGACGCACTTCAGTAGAAAATGCCAAAGGCATCTGACCGGCGCTCCCATCTGCGAAGGTCACCTTCAATTTTCCCTGCCATCGCCATAGGCCCACTTGGTTTTGGGGCATCTCGATTTCGATGGTTTTTCCCTTGGTCTCTCCAGTGTAGGCCTGACGAACCGATTGGCCATTGGAACGTAACACCACTTCTAACCGATCCACCGCCTTGTTCAACTTGAGCACCAATGACGGTTGGGTCCCTTGGGATACGGGTGAATTCACAGATAGGTCCACATCGTTGGCGAACAAAGATTTGGGTGTCAAAACCCAAAAGCACAGCAGGCCGCATGCAATCGCTCTAAGGGCACCACTTTGAAACGTTCTTTGCATCGTTATCGCTCCTTTATTGGGCCACTTTAGCACGATATTTTGGACTCCCAAGGTGGTTTTGGTAGTTTTAAAGCCCAAACAACGGACCGCCATGGAAACCTTCTTTCTCATCATTCAAACTTGCTTCGCCATTGGCGGGGGCGGTGTGGTTTTATTCGTCAGAGAACCACAACGGGCAGTCTTCGGTTTTTTGATGGTCTTTCTATCGGTGGCCTCCGTGATGATCGCTCAACAAAGTCCTTGGATCTTGTGCCTCATATTGATCTTGGGTTTTGGAGTCATCACCCCATGGATTTACATCAAAGGCGTTCAACGCTTTAACAAAGAGCCCACACAACCGCTGGATACCCATCTGGGCATTTCAAGAATTTTGCTGCTGTTGGTTTCGGCCTATTTTCTTTTGTCCATTCTCCCTTTGTGGCCGAGCTTGTTGAGCGATATTCAAAAAAGTACCGCTGCCAATAACCATCCCTCGCTTTCTTTATGGGCCGTCTATTTGGGCGCTATCTTTCTTGTGAGCGTGACCGGTCTTCTGCCTTTCATCATACGCCAAAGGAGCCGGTCATGAGCCTGGGTTGGATCGCCATCGCGCTGATGACCATGGGTGTTCTTGGCGCTTTGTTTCGACGGCAAATGATCATGGTATCGCTGAACATCGATGTGGCTCTTTTGGGGGTGGCATTGGCGATCCTACATGGCAATCAGCAGTGGCAACATCCCTGGGGTGATGCCATCGCTTTTGGGCTTCTGGCCTTGGTGCTCATTCATCAACTCGTCATGTTCATTCTCGCACAGTTTCTTTTTGAAAAACTTAAAACCACCCAATTGGGTGCCTGGCGCAACCTAAGGGGCTAATGAACATGATGCCGTTTCTCTCCATGATTCCCGCACCTGAATTACTGCCTTTAGCACTCATTCCCATGGGCTCTATCGTGGCGCTTTGGATACTAAGCCGTCGCCAAACTGAAAATTTTCTTTTAACCATTCTCCTGATCACACAGAGCACAAACTGCCTTTTTGCCTGGCGGGCGCTGCAACGAATTTTCTACGCGGGCGGATACCACGATCTTGCCTTGGGCGCCCCCGAAGGCGGAATTTTACAGATGAAGCCTGGCCCCATTTGGGCCACCATGGAACTCACTGCGTTTGAAGCGCTGACACTTTTTGCTGTGTCGGGGTCCGTCATCCTTTTGACCATCTGGCAAAAAATATCACAAACCCAACCATCGTCCTCGATTCTGATTAAACAAACCTGTCTGTGGTCCATCTTGAACCTCATGTTTCTCACCGCAAACCCGATGCAAACCACGTGTTTATTGTCGCTGGGTGGATTGTTGGCGACCTGGTCATTCAAAAATGCCGAGCCTCAGTCGGGTCTCACCAGTACCTGGCTTTTTGTACAGCATCGTCTCGGCGATGCTTCAATGTTTCTGGCCGTTCTTTTTCTCTTTTTCACCTTTGGGAATCACAACCCTCAAATCTGGTTGACGCAAGCCGCTCAATTAAAGGTTATCCCGTTGCAAATGGGCCTGTTCCAAGGTCATTACCTCGACCACATTTTTTCTTGGTGTTCCTTATTTGTCCTGCTCGGTGTTCTAAGCCGGCAAGGCTTGGGGTTCGGGGCTAATGCAGTCAAAAATCATCTGCAGGCCCAAGAGCCCATCACCCGCGTTTTCGTCATCTGGGTACTCTTTGGTGGTGGACTGATCGTGTTGCGCCAAACCCAACTCGTCCATGTTCTGATTTCTTGGAACCTGTCCTGGGTTCTGGTGGCCATTGCGGGCAGTGCGCTGTTTCATGCGTATCGGTTGTTCACCGCTGTCACATGGTCGGATGCCGATCATTGGGCCCTCATGGCTGTTTTTTCACTCACTGTTTTGGCCAACATACCTTACGACGGCACCGCGGGCTTTTTGCAGATTTTATTGTTCTTTTTAGTGACGCCCTTTTTTGTCATCACCCACATCAGCGTTCGTGAAGCCATGAAAGGTGAAGATCTTTTGGGCGAGCTGGGCGGACTGTGGAAGTCTTTTAGACGCCAAGAACAAATTAGAATGTTGATGACTTTTTCCATGTGCCCCTTGCTGGGGTCTTGGTTTTTTCATGCATCCTTCATGTGGGCGGACTGGGCCATTCGCCCCTATTTTCATTTCATTATTTGCATTGCATTGGTGCTCTTCTCGTTTCTTTTCACCGCGGGTGCATTCAAAACAGTTTTTCAGGTCTTCGGCGGAGAAGCATCGAATGAACTGCCCAATGCCCCTGCGCCAAAGTCCCACAATCTCTTTTTGTCCGTGGTGTCTATCTTCGTTCTAGGCATCTCCATTGCACCCAATATTTTATCCTTGCCGGTTCACCGACTCACTGACTTTTTTGATGCGGCGTACGCTCCTTTTCTATCTTGGGTAGAACCTGAAATCAGAACCGCACTCTTTTTATTAACGTCTTACCAACCCGCTTTGGATGTGTTGGTAGACGCCCAAGCACAATGGTTCTTTTACGGCTGGATCTGGGGGGCAGCCTTTGGAGGTTGGCTCTTCGCTTACTTGGTTTTCGGCAAGACAGCTAAACCCACCCAAACGGGTGGCCAACGTTCCTTAAGAAAGTACTTCGAGCCTGAGCAAGCACCTTCACCCGTTGATACGCACCTCAACACCTCGGTGGAATTAAATGTCCTGCGCCTGACCTTCCTTTCTCGACGCATCATCCAACCCTTATTAGCCGGTGGCCTCATGTGGCACATTTGGCGGGCGCCCAGCTCAGTGATTCGTTTTTGTTTTTGGCTCTTTCACAATGGCGAAAGCCGCCGCGTCCTCAGCGTTTTTCTTTTGTTCGTAGGGGTCAGCCTCTATTGGTGGAGTCAGAAACTTTGACCGTATTGTTGTGTATGACAATCGCGCTGCCTTTTTTGGCCGCTATTGGCTTGGTTCTGGTCCCCGCCAAGCATCATGCGTTTTTGCGGCCTTATACCCTCATCACTTTAGGCCTTTGTTTTGCGGTGGGCTGGCTCCCCGCTGAGGATGGTTCCCTGTGGCAGCATGCTCTCGAAGGCAATCCAATTTCGGCCTATTTGCACCTGGGCTCCCGCCACATTCAGCTGGTGTTCAACGCGCAAAATGCAGGTATGTGTTTTGCTTTACTCACACTTCTCTTCACCACAACCGCCATTCACCCCTTTCATTCTCCTGAAAAAATCAAACCTTTCATCACTGCCACTCTTTTGATCTGCGCCTTCGTTTTGGGCAGTTTCATCGTGGCCCACACACTGCTTTCATTGTCCCTCGCGCTTTCCACTCATTTTTTCTTTTGGCTGTTAATGACACAAATGGGCACTGGCCAAAGATCACAAACAGCATTACGGGTTTTTTCGCTTTTCATTGTTTTTGATGCCATCGCATTGGGTTTTGTGCTCGCGCCCGAATCCCTTTTTAATTTCATTCCCTATCCTTGGGCATTGGCCATGGGGACGTTCCTGGCATCATGGTTGCGACTGGGGATCTTTCCTTTTCTTTCTCTTCACCGTTGGGTGGCACGAAGCATCAGCCCATCAGTGGCTTTGCTGTTTACCATGACCCAATTTATCTTGGGCATTCACTTCGCCCCAGAACAGGCACTGAGCGATTCATTGCTCGGACCTGCCACCCACCTTTTGCCCATCTTACTGGTCGTTCATTTTCTTTGGATCGGTTTGCTCTCCATCGGAGAACGCAGACCCATGATGATCTTTACCCACGCTATTTTACTTTTGAGCGCCTTTACGCTTTTGGCCTTTGAGCAAATCAAACTCCCTTTTTCCATTCACGGCCCCTGGCCATGGGCCATGGCCGCCCTGGCCACATTGGGTCTTTTTGTAGATGAACTTCACAACTTAAAGAATGATATTTTGGCGTCCTTTGAGCATGCGCAGGTGGGCCTACTCAAACGATGGCCACAAATGCACAGTTTCGCACAAATTCACGTGCTCTTGTTTGCGGTCCTGCTGATGGCCTTGCCACTGTGGAGTTTGGGAATGCCAGAAAATACGTTTTTTCAAACACACGTGGCCCATCAATGGCACTTCACCGAATTGGTGGCATTGCTGATGGCTTTTATTTTTGGACTGCTTTCCATTCACACCGCATTGTTTCAATTATGGCGTCGCTGGAACACGCCCGCCCCCGTGGAACGGGTTCATTTGCCCGAAGGCGCCGCGCCGCCCGTGGTTTGGCGGTGGCACCTGAGTGGCACCTTGGGGATCGCACTTTTTTGGACGGGTTTTTTGTTTCATTTTTCTTAGGGAGGTTGGATGACTCTGGTGCCATCCTTATTGGCGCTTTCAATACTGGTCGCAGCCGTACTTGGTTTGCTGGGATGGGTGTTGCCCAAGGTCACCCGCAAGCCCCAAACAGGCGGCATTCCATTGGCATGCCTGGCCACTTTATGGCTGGGCATCCAAACTGGCTATGTCCTCTACAACCATGACCCTACTGAACGCGCCAATGCCATTTGGCGAGAAGACGACTTTTTCTTCTTGGGCCTCCTCTTGTGGAATGTAATCCAAATTGGATTGCATTGGTTGTTACTGGCGCAAGACGAACGCCGATCCCATTTTGCCAGTTGGGGGCATCCCTTGTTGGTACTTTGTGGTGGGATGGTGGTGAGTGGTATGGCCTTGGATCACTATCTGCTCATTTTACCGACCGGCATCGCATTAATGGCGTTAGGGCTCCCCCTCACGGTGGGCGGAAAAAAATTACACGGGCCCGAAGCACTGCTCAAAACATTCTTCGACCAACGGTTCGCGCTCTTGTTTTTTAGCATGGCGGTAGTGGTGGGCTTAAGCACCATGCACACCGTGGAATTGGCTTGGTGGTTTAAAAGCGCCCAGGCCGGTGCCATCCCTGCTTTACTGGCGCTTCTATTGTTTGCCACCGCCCTTTTTACATTGGTGGGCATCACACCTTTTCACATGAACCGGGTTGATTTACTCACCGGAGGTCACCCGGTGGGAGCAATGGTCCAACTCATCGGGCAATCCTTCATGGTGGCCACCTTGTGTTTTCGATTGGCACGCGCGGGCGAACTGTCCACTTCGTCGGTGGTCTCTGATCAGTTTCTGGCTGGATTTTGCCTTTTCGCCTTTATCCTATCGGCTTTGTCCGCCATGGACCAACGAACCGTAAATCGCATCTTGGCCTTTTTGATCGTGGGCAACTTGCCATTGCTGCTGCCCTCGTTACAACTGAGTTCCCTGTTACAAGAACAATCTCCACTGATTCCTAGCTGGGCTCTTCTCGCCTCGCTGGGCTTGGGTTGCTTGCTCGTCTATTTTGTCTTTCTGCCATTATCACAACGCTCCAAAGAATTGCTCACCTGGGAAAGCTGTTCAGGGATTGGGCTCAACAACCCATTCATGGCTTTCGTCTTTTTGCTGGGACTTGCTAATCTGTCGGGCTTTCCAGGGACTCTCGGGTTTGATGCACGTGTCAGCTTGGCCCAACTCAGCTTCGAACAAGGATGGGTTTATACCGGCTGGGCGATTTTGTTGAGTTGCCCATTACAAAGTTTGGTGGTGTTGCGCTTGGCCAGTTTTTTCTTTTACCGCAAAAGGACGGTACCCGTTAAAGTACCCACACCACTGTCTTTACAGATTCCAAGTCTTCTTTTGTTTGCGCTTTTAGCAGGTAGTGGTTTCGTCTATTGGCTCATTTAAGGCCTACTCAAGAGAAGGGCAAAACTTGAACTGGCTCGCCCGGAGCAATGCTCTCTGGCCCCACTGGCGCTACCAATAAGGCATTGGCTGCTGCGAGACCTGATATTTGACCGGAACTTTGTTTCGTTAAAGCCAAAGCTTTGGGGGGCTGAGATCCAAAATCCACTTTCGCCCTAAAATACGTCTTAAAGTCGGCACGTTTTTTAATGGGCGCTTCGTTGGACAGCTCAGCCCATACGGGCGTTTTAAATAATTTGTGTCTGTTTTGCGCTCGACGAATCATGGGCTTGAGAAAAAGCTCTGTACCCACCAAAGCTGAGACAGGGTTTCCCGGGAGACCCACAAATAATTGGCGTTCCTTCCTTGCAAACACCAAGGGTTTACCAGGGCGCATGGCGACCTTCCAAAAGATCTGCTCCGCATTCATTTGTGTCAGCGCTGGTCGAACCCAGTCTTTCTCCCCCATGGACACCCCGCCGATGGTAACCACCCATTCGTCTTCTAATGCTGATGACATCAACGCCACGTGGGCATCTAAAGTATCGGTGGCGATGCCTAAAAGACGGACAGAGGCACCGGCAGATTCCAATGCGGCGGCCACAGCATGAATGTTAGAGTTGATGATTTGGTGCGGCGCTGGTTCGACGCCCAGTGGCGCCAATTCACTGCCGCTGGCGATCAATGCAATTTTGGGTTTTTGGTACACCTCTACCTGCGCAAAACCAGCGCTGGCCAACAAAGACAATCGAGCGGGTGTGATGCAATTTCCATCGTCGCCCACCACGGCGCCTTGCGCCACATCTTCGCCGGCAAACCGTATGTTCGCGTGACGCTTGGCCGGTCCCTCGAAAATGACAAAGGTGTCTTCGCCTTGGGTCTCCAAACGGGTATTTTCCTTAATCACCACTGCATCCGCCCCCGGAGGCACCACCGCGCCCGTCATAATTCGAAGGGTGCACGCGGGCGGCAATTCGAACGAGGGCTCACTCGTATCGCCACAAGCAACCTCGCCCACTAATTTGAGTCGAATGGGCGATTCCGGTGTAGCGGAAGCAATATCATCCATGCGAAGCGCAAAGCCATCCATGGCCGAATTATCCCATGGCGGGCAGTTCCGTTTCGACGCATGGGCGCCGGCGATGATGCGACCTACCGCTTGGGTGAGATGAAGGACCTCACTTTTCGTGGGCACAACCAAGGCCACCATTTTTTCTTGAGCTTCGTGAACTTGTAACAAAGCAGGGGTTCCTCTCTGCGAACTTTTAATCATGGGTCAAAGCAGCATCGCCCATGAGCTGTCGCCACTTTTTCTCGCCGTGTCCTGGCCCCAAAATGATTTTGAGGTTTTCTTCGTATTTAAAGGATTCGTAAGATTCAATGTGCGGCACATGATGACAGCCCCGACAATGATTTTCTGGAACCTCGCGATCGATAAAGTTGGGATCGCCTGTTACACTGTGCAGACTGCCAGCGCCATGGCACGACTCACATTGTACATCCGCCAAAAAACCCACTTCATCGGTTTTGCAATACCCGCCCGGCTCATTGAAACCCACACTGTGACAACCCACACAGGTCCGGTCACGGGTTTTGTTGATCTCTTCTAAAGTGAGCCAAGCCCGTGAGTGCCCCACGGGTGTATCGTCCATGGGGGAACGACGGTGCAGTGCTTGACGCCAATGTTTAACGGCGGCATCATGACAAGCTGCACACGTTTGTACACCGACGTAAACGGCGTCGCCTTCTTCTGCAGGCTCACAGATCACATCTTTCTCACATTGGGCCACCAAGTCAGGTATGGCCTGCTCGTACGAGGCCACCGCCATCTCTACGTCTTCGTGTGGTGTGATCTCTGGAACAAGCGCAAAGGAAAAAAGTCGCATGGCGGGTTCGGGCGGCAGGTCTGCTTTTTGATGCTCCAAAGCATGGAGTTTCGAGGCAGTGTCACTGATGCGTTTTTTTAAGAAGATTTTCTGCTTATCGCTGGTCGCTTCTTTCAGTCTTTTCTCCATGCCCGCTAAGCGAATAGCCAAAACTTTTTTCTCCGCTGCAACGTTAAAGAAACTAAGGTCCGCTTGAGGTGGCTCATCGGTTTCACCGTTCGGCCAAGAGAAATGCACCACGCCCAAGTGTTGACCCTGAATCCCATTAAACAAAACCCACGGCCCTTGCGCACCAAGGGACACGGGCTGCTTCGGTGCTTCACCCGGGTCATGCCCTTGTAAAATGACGTCGACACCCTTGCTCGGCCATGAAATCGACTTCAGGCTCTCCAAGGAAAGTTGCGACAAAACAACGACGTGATCAGTCTGTTGCTGTAACAGGTTGTGTAATGCTTGTTCCACTTTGGGTTTCAGGCTGGTCCATTCGCCTTCGGGGCGTAACGCCAACAACCCAATTTCTTTTTTGCCTACCCTTTGCAGTGTGGTCACAATAGCGTCTGCGGCATAGTGGATTTGAAAGGTTTCAAGCCAGTTTTTGTATTTCTCTAGCCCTGCTGCCGTGTCTCTTTTTCCCTGTACGGTCTGAACCACACCCAAATCTTTGTACGTGGATAACAGTAATTCGATTCGGGCTTCGTCTTGGCATTGCTCCACCGCAGCCCTCGGCTTTGATTTTTCAAAAAGAAGGTCCCCCGCATCCAAAAACAAAAGGTTGTCCCCGTAATGAGCGCGAAGATGCTTCAACGCGGTGGCCAAACGAGACACACCGCCCAAAGGCCTCTGGGTACATCCGCAGGGTTTTACACTGCCCTGCACCCCGCTGGTAAATACCACCCCAAAATCTGCTGGTCCGCGGATGGGGACCTGAGCCACCAATGCCTGTTCGGGGGTGAGCGGTTTTGTCGGCACCACGGGCGCGGGCTGGCTCTGTTGACTGGCGGTACAGCCCCACAGACTCAAAACCCCTGTAAGCAGAACGAAAAAACCAAGTTTGGGTAAAAAATGAATAGGCACCCCCTCTTTTAACTTTTAATGGGCGAGGTACAAAGTTTTGCGAAAAGGAAAAACGCATGGATGCACCCAACCTGAGTCTGTTTTTGGCCGAAAAATTGAGGTTATCCGCCCCAGACGCGACTGATTTGGGCGCATGGCTTCATGACCATTTCCTTAATCGTGAAGAAAGGCCCCATTTTCCTTCCAATTTACTCCCTCAAAGCCAATGGCAAACACCGCATGCGCTGCAACAGACGCTCACATCATTTTTCACGCCCCCAAGCGACTCCCATCCTGCCCGCAAAGGTTTGTACGGCATCATCGATGTCACCCCAGCCACCACATCTGGGCACATCACCGGGCTCGCCAAAGACATGTGCCAAGGCGGTGTGGCCCTTGTGCAAATGCGTGCCAAAGGATGTTCCCACTCACACATGATCACCATCGCCAACCAACTCCAAGAGCTGTTATCGAAGTTTTCTGTCCCGCTGATCATCAATGACCAAGCCGAAATAGCGGCGGCAATCGGGGCCTTTGGGGTTCATGTGGGCCAACAAGATGCACCTCCCAGCCGCATCCACGACCGTTGGCCCCACCTCCACGTTGGGCTGTCCACCCACGCCCAGCAACAAGCGCGAGATGCCAACGACAATCATGCGGTCTCTTTGGTGGCCCTGGGCCCCATCTTCGCGTCGCCCACCAAAAAAGGACACGCCACCCCGGTGGGGCTGGAGACACTGGCCCTCGTTCGACAAGAGATCACGAAACCTTTGGTGGCCATTGGCGGGCTGACCACCATGGGACGGGCCTTTGATTTGGGTAAAAATGGGGCAGATTATGGCGCAACCATCTCTGCTCTGGCACAAAAGGGGTCCACCCGACGCAATGCCGTTTGTCTTGGCCTGGCCCTTTGGTTGGGTCAACAAATGGCGGGGAGCCTCCAATGAACCGACCCAAGCCCCTAATCTTGGTCTCTGTCGACTGCCAAGACCTGCCTTCCCGGCGCGGCCCAGTCAAAACTGTGACCCTCACCGACAACTATGCCCAAGCCGTTTTGAACGCCGGTGGAATTCCTTGGTTATTCCCCTACAGCGATGACGAAGCCACCCTCGATCAGGCCGTGGCCACGGTGGATGGCCTGCTCCTCTCCGGTGGAGATTTCGACATCGATCCCAGTCTCTTTGGGGAAGCACCGCATCCCAACTTGGGCAAAATCGTACCGGAAAGAACCAACACAGAGGGCGCCCTGCTCCAAAGGGCCGAAGCGCGAAAGATCCCAATTCTCGGCATTTGCGGGGGCATGCAGCTCATGAATGTGAGCCGGGGCGGAACCCTGTATCAAGATTTACCCTCCCAAAAAGAGGCGGTTTTGGAGCACCAACAGGCGCAAACCAAAGATTTGCCAGGCCACAGCGTCAGCATCCTTCCTGACTCTCAACTAGCTAAAATTACAGGTGAAAGTGAAATCGGAGTGAACAGCACCCACCACCAAGCAGTCAAAGCCCCTGGACGAGATCTTATCATCTCGGCAACAGCCCCAGATGGGGTGGTGGAAGCCATCGAAGATCCTTTATATTCCTTCTACTTAGGGGTTCAATGGCATCCGGAAGCCATGCCCGACACCTGCCAAAAAGCCCTGTATGAGGCATTTATAACCGCATGCACCCGCCAAATTTAATGGCTGGACTCTATATGTCGTGTAATATAAGGAAGAATCCTACATTTCCCTATATACCGGTTATGTTTTTGGAATAGAATTTAGGAGAAACTCATGTTTTTGAAACCGTTCACGCACACCGCCCTTTTCTGCACTTTGGCTCTTGGTCTGGCATTCACCACCGGCTGCCCGAGCGATGACGCTGAAAACCCTGCCGAAACGGGATGCCAAGGGGATGCCGACTGCACTTCTGGCCGCTGTAACATCAGTACCAACGAATGCGTGAGTTGTCTGATCGACAGCGATTGCGGTGATGGGCTGGTTTGTAACGCGAACACCAACACCTGCGTGGAAAGTGCCCCTTGTGCCAGCGACAATGACTGCGCGGGCGGCTTTTGTGATTTGAGCAAAGGGCAATGCGTTGAATGTGTGACCACCAGCCATTGTGAAACCGGTGTGTGCAGTGGGGGCTTTTGTGTGGCCGGCTCCGCCTGTAGCGAAGATGCCGACTGTGGCGATCAGTTCTGTGACAACCATGGCAACTGCGTGGAGTGCTACGAAAACAGTCACTGTGCATCGGGCATCTGCAACCTGCAAACCTCTGTGTGCATTCCCGGCTGCAACGATTCTGACGCCACTGAGCCCAACAACGATGCCATGAGCAGTACCACACCGGCACTGGCCTCAGGTACCACACACGCAGGCACCATTTGTCCTGGCAACTCAGATTACTTCAAAATCAGCGCTGAAGGCGCCGCGGAAATCCATCTCACCTTTAACCGGGCTGCCGGGCAGCTGACCTTGAGATTGCTGGACGATACTGCCAACCACGCGCCGGTGACCAGCGGTGGTAACAGCAACACCGGTTTATCCCTGACCCAAACTTCTCTGAGCGGCGACTACTACATCGAAGTGGCCGGCGTTAACCTTACCACAGACGTGCCCTATCAACTCACCGCCATCATCGACAATGGCGAAGAAAGCTGTGTGGCCATCGATGCGGACGATACGGCCAACAATACCTCCGCGGGCGGCACGTTGATCACACCAGACGGTCAAAATCGAGCAGGCTCCATCTGTGGCGAAGACGATGACTGGTACCGCCTGAGTCTGACTGCCGGCACCAACCTTCACGCACAAGCCTTGCTCACCACCGCTCAAGTGGAGCTGGAGTTGCGTGGCCCCAATGGCTGTCCCATTAATACTGCAGGGGAAGAGATCGTTCCATGCCCCAGCGACCAAACCTTCTTAAACGTGGTCAAAGGCAACCCCATCACTGTGGGTGACTTGGAAGCCACTGGTATGTATTACTTGCTGGTCACCAGTAAACTAAATGAAGACACCACTTACCAACTGAAAGTGGTGGCCGACAGCACCCAAGCAGAAAACTGTGTCCAAGTGGACACCGAGCCCAACGGATCTGCTTTATTGGCCATGCCCATCACCCCCGGTGCGCCAGCCGTTACCGGCTCACTGTGTGACTTCGGTCCCTCCGATCCAGACATCGACTACTACACCTTCACTGCCAACGAGTTGGACGATGCCGCCGTCAGTGTCATTACCATTTCCGGCGATGCGGTCACCCACCAGGTCATGGCCGCTGGCTCCACCGCACCCATTAGCAACTTAACGGACTTAGCGGCTGGCACCTATCACATTGCCGTGCTGGACGATTTTGGCGGCAGCTCCAGTGAGACCAACGCGTCTTACACCATCGCCGTTACATTAACGCCAGAACCATCAGCAGACCCTTGTTCTGAAGACGATATCACCGAGCCTGTGGCCATTGCTGCAGACGGTAGCCCATACGGTGGCGTGGTGTGCACCGATGACACTGACACTTTTGAGTTAACCGTCGATGGACAAGGCACGGTCTCAGTGGATGTGACCTTCGGTCATGAACAAGCCGACATCAATATCGAAATTAAAAATGCAGACGGTCAAGTGGTGGCGGCAGCCGACTCTACCACCGACAATGAGCACGCAGAATGGGGCGCCGTGGCCGGGACATACACCGTGACCTTGACCACCAATGGGGTCAACGAAGACTATGTGAATTACACCTTAATCGCCTCTTTGAACGATTGTGTAGAAGACGATTACGAACCCAATGATAACCCCGAAACGGCACAGCCATTGTCCAACAGCACCGTAGAAGGCGTACGCTGCACCGGTGATGATGACTACTACAGCATCAACTTAGCTCAGGACGATTTGCTGTCCGTCACCGTTGAGGGTTCCGCAGACAACCTGAGCCTTTCATTGGTAGATGCCACCAGCGCAGTCATTCAAAGTGGTACTGCCAACGGCACCACCAACACCCTCAACTACACTGCCCTCACCGCCGGTACATATTACCTCCGCGTATCAGGCGCCAATGAAACACGGGTGACCTACACCTTGACCTCCACCATCACCAGCACTGGCTGTGTGGACGACGGAGCTGAGCCCAACGACTCCTTTGAAGAGGGCACCTCCATTCAAGCCAGCGATGTGGCGGGCGGCCAAGCCTCTTTTAGTGATATGACCATCTGCTCCGATGTGGATGATTCATGGCTTGATTACTACACTTTTGAATTAACAGAGGCCAAGCAAGTGACCATTAACTTCACCACTGAGACGGCAGACAGCGATATTATTCTCACGGTGCACGAGGTCACCGATGCCAACTTCTACGGCGACCATGAACTGCTTTACGTCTATCCCGTGGTCGGTGGCAGTGAAACCATCACAGGCTTTTTGAACGACCAAGGGACCTACGCCGTTCGCGTGCTCAACTGGAGTAACGATGTGGATACCCAGTACAGCTTGGACATCCAGTTCGCTGACCGTTCCGCATCTGGCTGCGTCAACGACCGGTTCGACTCCTTCACCAGCTCTAGCGACGCCACCAACACCCCAAATAACAACACGTCCTCCAAAGCGGTGTCACTCAGTGCCGAAACCCCATGGACGGTGCAGATGAATAACATGCAAATCTGTGGCGGAGACGCAGACTGGTATAAGCTGAATCCGAGCGCAGACGACACCATCGCCATCGACGTTCTTTACACCTTTACCGATCTCTATGCAGACGATGTGGATTTAGCACTTTTCACCACCGATGATGCGGCAGCATGCCCCGGCTATATCGATGACGAAACCGGGCTTTGCAATGTGGCCGAATCCATTTCGGTGGATGATGATGAAAGTCTCACGTACACGGTGCCTGAAAGTTATCAGACATACTATGTTCGCGTTATTGGCTTCAGCCAAAGTGAGAACAACTACGATTTGAGTATTGCAGTACAGTAATCCAAACTGCCAAACAGGCGTCAGGTGAAGACGTCCCCTATTTCGGCAAAGCAACAAGCGACAATGCGATCAAAACCTGATTCGTATTGTCGCATTGTTTTAGGCGTTATTTGTTTCCGGAGCCTTCTTGCCCCAAAAGTTGGGTGGCCACCGGTACACTGAAATCAGGTTTTTCGACCGGTTTGTACCCTTGCCAACCACAATAGATACAAGAAAAATAATCGTCCCCTGCGTAGGAACGTGCCAATACCACGCCTTGGCTGTGACATTTGGGGCATTCGCTGCGGGTCTTCTTTTTGACTTGAGGGCCGCCTGCCACGGGTGATGATATGGGCCCCCTGGAGCGCTCCCCTTCTTCCGGAGTCTGCTCGGAAGTGATGAGTTTGGGGGCAGGCACATGGGCCGACTCACCAGCACTGAGCTGCTCAGACATGATGCTTTCACGTGGCCGCACCTTTTTACGGGCAGATTTTTGGGAGCCCCCCCCCGTCTTTTTGTGCTGCATGCGAAAGGTATCGATGAGGTTACCAAGCTGTGTGGCATCTCCAAGTACCCCTTGTCGCCACATGGCCACCAGACGATCCGCCAGCGCATCGCGAGCGGTCATGCCTTCTGGGATTTCAGTTCTTGGTTTGGTTTGGACCCGGTAGCGCTTGAGAAGGTCTTCTATATCTTGGGCAATGTTATCGGGCTTGGACGCCACCAGTGCCAAAATCTCTTCTACCAATGTCTCGCGCGCAGTTGCCAAAATGCACCTCTTGAGCCTCAATACCTGCTCTATTAAAGGCACCACATTGGCAAAATGAATGCAAGCACATTCTCTTTAAGAGCCTAAGTCGCTGTAACCTGCTTTTTTTATTCGGATTTTTTATTGTTTTCGCTCGTTGGCCTCACGCTCCAAAAGCAGCCTGAATCGCTGACCCAACAGATCAAAAAGGGCATTCATCATGCCGAGTCTGTCAGCGACCAAATCCATAAAGGGTTTTCGCTCCAAAACCAAAAACTGGGCGCCTCCTCCAGAGGCTACTTTTGCGGTCACCGGGCGGGTCCCTCGGTCCAATAAAGACACTTGCCCAATGGTCTCACCTGTTCCCAACCTAAATATGGGTTGCCCATCTCGCTCTAGGACCACCTCGCCCTGTACGATGACAAACATATTGTCTCCGGGTTGTCCCTGGGTATAGATAACCGCACCTTCTTCATATTCTTTTTCTTCGGCAATCTGCGCAATGGCCGCGAGGTCATCAGGACCTAAGTTCTCGAACAGATCCACATTTTCCAAAATAAACAAACGATCAATAATGTTCTCTGGCATATCGTTTCCTTCTATCAGAGGGTCGCCTTCCATGCTGAAAAATTCCTCCGATGAAAAACCGGAAGTGGGACCTGCTTGAATCACTGTTTGCTGAGCAATACCACGAATCACTGGATCTTTAGACGCGCACAAACGGTCGACGTAATGGGAAAGGTGTTTGGTTTCGTGCTCTGGCTCCTCGAGTGCCTCAAAGATTTCCATGCGCAAGGGATCCGCCACCAAGGCTGCATCTAATAATTCCAAAGCATCTTGAACCCGACCCATGGTGCGTGCCCGCACATCAACGATCTGCCTGAATATCACCATCATGCGTTGGCGTTCGCGGTGCAACGAAAGCAGCTCGAATACAATTCTTAGGTTCTCCACCGTTCGATAGGTGACGGCGCGACGCAACAAGGAAAAATCGGGATGGCTCTCACGGTTTAAGGCTTGATAGGCGTAACGGTAATAAGAAAAGGATTTTAGACGACGGCTGATGGCCTCGTCGGTTCTTTCCTTACTCACCTGAAAATCTGGTAATGTCTTACTCATGCGATACAAACGCAGAGCGATCCGTTGTTGCAATTCAGCATCATCCACTGGGTTAGAAAAGAGTAAAGCATTGGCTGCCTCAAGCGTGCCAATACGCTCGAGCACGCGAGGGATACGAATGCGTAACGCCAAAGAAACACCACGATCGTCCAACATTTTGCCCAACGCCGTAACCGCTTTGTTACCGTAGGCCACCAAAGCATCTTGTGCATCCAGACGGAGTTGACGGTTTTCGAGCCCCTTTAACAAAGAGGGGACATACAACTCCACTTGCTCTCGCCCAGCCGCCCGTATGGCTAACTTTTGCACTTCAATGTTTTCATCGTCGATGAGTTCCAGCAAAATATGGTCATGTTCTTCTCTATCCAAAGCGCCGATCAGTTGAGCCAACGCCCGTTTCCAGTCAGTGGACATGGTGCTTCGGTCGGCCAATAAAGCATCGAAACGACTTTGAGCCACTGCGTCAGACTCTTCGAGAATGGCCAGCTCGATGGCGGTCATACAAACCTCTGGATCTACATCTTCAAAATAGGGTCGCAGCACTTGGCCCACGCGCTGCGGAACTGTTTTCGCCAAAGCACGCAACGCCTGAACCCGCGTGGGCTGAGAGCCTTGTTGCACAATGTCGGTGAGCAAAACCGCCAAGGCAGGGTTGGGCTCTTCGGGTACCATCTGTAGGGCCGCATTGCGAACCTCTCGGTGTTCGTGAACCATCAAAGGCAACATATAATTATCGGGAATTCGTCCATGACCCGCCAGCATTTTTAATGCCACTGTAATCTTTCTGGGTTCATGTGTCTCCAACTGTGCCAATAAGGCCCGTTGGGTATCGGCATCGTCTAAGTTAATGCTGTGCGCATGTAAGCCCCTTCGAAAAACCAAGCCGATTTTTGAATCCAATGCGAAGATGTAGGACTTATGCAAGAAAGGAAAAATCGCAAAGAGACCAAAGGCACAAAAGGCCACCCAGGCCGAATCCACCAAAGACTCGCTGGACCAAGCGGCGATCCCGAGCAAAGCCAGACCCGCCACTGCCACCCCTAACTTTTTTATCGCGCCGTCGATAAAGGTTCGAACGGAAGCACGCAACGCATCGGGAATCGGGTTGTAGAGTAGAAAAATAGCTGCGGGGTTCAACGAAAAAGCCGCGGCCATTTCGAGCCCTTTCATGGAGACCAAGATACCAAACGAATCGGTCACGCTTTGGACCACCGCCAAGGCGCCGAGGAGCATGGGCGTGATGGAAATAAATAGGAACACCCCAAAGCGCTTCAGCAGACGGTGAGTCAGACTCATTTGAATACAGACCACAGCTACGCCCACCACCGCATTCAAAAAACCAAAAAGCGATGCCATTTCAGCTTCACTTAAGCGCGCTGACTCAAATCGAAACACGTAGTCAGTTAATGCGCCCAATACGGCAAAGCCGACCACCAACAAGGATAACCATTTGGGAAAGGCGTGCCCTTTCATGTAGGTCAGTGCTGGATACAAACTGGCACGCTCTCTTTTTAGTAACCCACGACTTCGAGAACGAATGCCCTTGATCATGAACAACATCATGGCAGGCAACAGAAAATAGAACGTCAGGCTCAACACCAAGAAAGCATTCACGGCCAACTGATGAGCCAAGATGCCGCCCACCACGGCACCGCTCATTCCGCCACCAGAAATAAAGCCCACCACCAGCTTTCGGCTTCGGGTTGAAAATGCATCTGAAACCCGCGCCCAAAACAACAATGAAATGGCCGTGGTGATAATTTCACCGAAAACATAGGCCACAGCCGGCGCATGTGGGACCCCCATCCAAAGTGCAGCCCCCACTGTGAACATCAGCCAAGCCGCCACCCACATGGCAGTACGCAAGACCAAGGCGGGTGGTTTCTGGCTCAAGACCCGAGCCAAATAGGTGGAGACCACCAACACCCCTAAGGTCACAAACACGTATAAGAGCGGTAGCGTGGCTTTATCTGCACGAGCCAGAAATACAGCATTGGTGGCCACCTTCACCCCGGTGACTGCCCACACGAAGAAAAAATGCCATATGGCCACCCGGATGGCCGGGACAAGCACAGGCCCTGGTACGTCTATGAACCGCTGAAAGATGGCAATCAAAACGCGTTACCTCTCATCAACATAAATAGGCGCACCATAAAATACGCCAACGACGTTCGCTTAAGGGTTTCCACCAGTAATCGCTGAGTTGATGGTATAGGTGATGCGTGTTCCAGACTGCCCGGTCACTTTCAGATAATAAGTCCCTGCTGAAGAGGTGGTATATGAAAGCGCATGTTTGTAGCCGAAACTATAAGCCGATCGACTGGCGCTGGCGACGGATACATCATTTTCATCCACCAAAGACAAATTCGCATTATCTACGGAGCCGCTGTTGGTGCGTTGGCTGACCAAGTCTATACTCAAAGTTTGCCCCGCCTCGAGCGGCACACTGAAATAATCGGTACTGCCATTACAAATGACTCCGCCGGCGAGATTATCGTAAGGGACACACACCGAATCGACACAGGAACCGCCACTGCCACACTGGCTATCGGTAGAACAAGCGCCACCGTAAGGATAATCGTCTGGCTGAAAGGTGTACGCCCCAGTGGCTTCGGCCAGGGGCTGAGCCTCAGCGACCGAATCGTTCGGCTCATAGCCGTCATCCTCACAAACCAGTTCGCCCGCTGAGATGACACTCTCGAAGAACTGGTCATAAATAATGACGTACTTGTACCGGTCGAGATCGATACTGCTATAAACCGTGTACTGTCGGTGCGGATCGGCCATTTCAGTTTGATTGTAACTTTGTGCAAAGGCCGGAGTTAAGGTGCGGTAGGTGTAGGTACTGACGTCAAAATCAGGTGTGGTACTCAGGTAAATACGAGCCATCACCAATCCATTGGTGCCCGGTCCCTCAACAAGCGGATCGAACACCAAATGTCTTTGGCTGTTGCGTACATGTTCAATGACCAGTTCGGTCCCGGAACGGAGATACAGGCCCTCGAGACGCTGATCCATGACTGCGCGGTACATCACGCAACGCTCACAACGACCACAGTTCAGGTTTTGGTAGTTGGAGGAAGAACTCACGTTCTCGGAGATGCCTTCCCAGCAAAACAGCTCTTCGCTGTCTCTCGAACAGGTCTGCGTCCCGGTCAGGCACTCGGAGCAGGCATCCCCTGGTGTGGGGCCAAGGACTTCAGTCACCTGACCTTCGTCGTTTTCCACCGTGTCAAAATCAGTAAGGTTGCAGCCCCCACAAAGATTGCGCGGGTGATCGTTCAAGCAAACCGTTGCGGTTAAATCTTCGTTACATAAAATCGTGCCGCACATGTGTTCGCCACAGGCATCGTTCAAATCACCCGCACTGGTGTCCAGTTCGTCACAACCACCACACGCATTGGGGCCGGGATCATCACACACCAGTTCGCCGGTCATGAAATCGCAGGTGAAGGTGCCGCATAAAGGCCCGTTGGGAGAAGACGAACAAGGCTCTCCGTATCCGGGGGTTTGAGGGCCACATTCGGATGGTGTGGGCTCAGTTCCGCCATCCCCACCGGTCGCTGGGGGCGCGATTGTGCCCGCATCGGCAGCTTCATCGTCTTCATCATCGCCCGTGTTCATTTGGGTTTCCCGAACCCCATCACCGGTTTTTCGACCATTGGAGTCGTCCGTCTCGGACTCAGGGCAACCCGCTGAAAAAGCGAGCATAACAAAAAGAAATAATGGACAAAAAACAGACCGAAACATCGCGACCCCAAAGAAAAAAAACGTTCTCTTTGTATGCCACGAGCGGCACCAAATCGCTAGTCCCCAATGGCACCAAATGGGCACCGTATGGGCCCTGCATTCACCCTTTGGCTCTATTTCTGCCTTTCAAACGCACACCTGATGGGGATACAATGTGCAGGTCAGGAGTTAATTTGACCGCATTTCCTATAAAAAACATGAACTTAAGTTCAGGAGGCCAGCTCTTGGTCCAACAAGACCCTCGGGAACCTGTGGTCTCCTTGCAAGCTTGGGTCAAAGCGGGCTCCCGCTATGAAAACGAGTCCGAGATCGGTTTGTGCCATCTTTTGGAGCACATGGTTTTCCAGGCAGCTGAGTCCACCCATGGGAAAGCCCCTGCCGAAGCCTTTGAAGAACTGGGCGGCTATCTCAACGCATTTACCAGCCCAGACGAAATGGTGTTTTACGCCTCTTTGCCTTCGGCCCATTGGCAAGAAGGCCTGGAACTTCTTTGCCAGCTTTTGTTTCCCCTACAATTTCCTTTGGCAGCCTTGGAAAATGAAAAGAAAGTGGTCCTCGAAGAGATCAACCGTGAGCAGGATGCACCGGATCGACAGCTGTTCCGTCATTTGCTCAACTGCGCTTTCCCTGACCACCCCTACGGCAGACCGGTCCTGGGCGACCCTAAAATCGTTCAAGACTGTACACCCCACCAGCTCACGGCGTTGCACCAAAAGTTGTTTCAGACTTCACGAATGACATTTTCTGTGGTGGGCGCGGTGATCCCCGACGAAATCCACCGCTTTTTGGACGAACGACTGCCCACCGCCACATCCCACCAGCGGATGGTCCGCCCCGCCGCGCCCGTACACCAAGGCTTTGCCGTTGAAGTCATTGAAAAAGATCTTTTCGAGCATCGCTTGGCCATCGGCTGGCCCGTTCCGCCCGTAATGGCCTCCGAAGCACCGGCCCTAGAACTGTTTTCTATGTTGTGGGGGCAAGGGGCTTCTTCCCCGCTCGAAAAAAAACTGTGCTGGGATCAACAACTTGTCAATGAAGCAGGAACTTTTCTATTCCAACCGGCGCAAACAGGACTCGGGGTTTTGACCTTATTTGGTTTACACGACAACCTTCACACCGTGCTGCGGCAAAGCTATGAAACCCTTTACCGGCTGATGATCGATGGCCCCTCCAACAAGGAGTTCGAAAAAGCACGTGCCTGGATCGAGGCGTCTCAAGCTTACCGGGGAGAAACCGTCGAGGGCAAAGCCCACCAATACGGTGAAGGGTTCTCAAGACACCAAAACCCCCGGCTGGGAGAGCAATTTCTCGAACAACTTCTAAACGTGACTCAAGTGGATATCCAAATGGTGGCCCGGCAATATTTTGGCACACCCAATGCCAGCATTGTGGCACATGTACCGAAAGGACAAGGAGAAGATTTTCAAGCGTTATCTAAACTGTGGAAGGATGTTTGGCGGCCTCCAGGTTTGTCTTCGGTGCCTAGCCCTGTAACCTCCTCATTCAAGAATTCTTCGTCCCCAAAAAAAACGCCCTCATGCAGTCCCTCCGAAACGATTCGTACAACAATGTTAGGACATGTGCCCATTGTTTATTACCCCACCGACAAAATCCCGGCCATTCACATGTATGCCGCTTGGCGAGGGGGTATCAGTTTTGAGCCGGCCCATCTCAAGGGAGTTGGAACCCTCACGGCCGAGATGCTGGTTTCGGGCACCCAAACCAAAACCCGCGAAGAGATGATGGAAGCCATAGACTGCCACACCACTCGTTTCTCGCCCTTCTTCGGTCGCAATGCCACCGGGCTGCATTTCGGTTGTGTGGCCAATCAATTTGAAACCGCTTCCGAATTGGCAGCACAAGTTTTGCAGGAACCCCGTTTTGAATCTGAGGATTTCCACCGACAAGTGGACATGCTGAAAAAAAGTCATGAAAGGCGCGTGGATTACCCCAGTGGGCTGGCCTTTGAACTGTTTCGAAAAACCCTTTGGAATACCGAGCATCCCTACGGCCGGTTGCCGTCGGGTGACACTGAAACATTGTCTCGGCGTAAGCTGACTGAAATCCAGGCTTGGCATCACAAAATCTTCCTGGAAACCCAACCAACGATTGCCCTGGTGGGTCACTTCAACCCCGACGAGATTCAAGAAACGCTTGAGCGACAATGGGCCCATTTGGCACGAGCGACCAAACGTCTGCCCCTTTTGCACCAACCCCCGGCGCTGTCATCAAAAGCCATGGCCCATTTCCCCTTTGAAGGGGAGCAAAGCCACGTTGTTCTGGGTTTTGAAGGCCTTAAGGTCGATGATCCACGCGGCGATGCATTTTTGCTCCTCATGGCTTGCTTGGGTGGTCAAAGCGGACGGCTGTTTCAGGAACTCCGAGAAAAACGCGGTCTGTGT
The DNA here is from genome assembly GCA_002721815.1 of Myxococcales bacterium. Taxonomy (GTDB): domain Bacteria; phylum Myxococcota; class UBA727; order UBA727. The sequence continues at coordinate 59,483 of PBLQ01000021.1, read as the reverse complement.
TATCAGGTTCAAAGCTTTCAATTTGACGGGATGCACCCGGGTGCCACGGGTTTTTATTTGGGATGTGCCAATGAAAAAGTCACCGAGGCCATCGTGCATTTGGAAGGTCTAATTCAAGAGATCTGCGCGCACCCTCTAGATGACGTAGAAGTGGAACGTGCACGAAAACGTCTTTTGGGACAAAAATTATTGGCCGCCCAAAGTATCCAAACGCAATCCGCGGCCTTCTGTATCAATCAAACGGTGGGCTTGCCTTACGATCAACACCTTCATCTAGAGCAACGTCTCAATCCACTCACGGCATTGGATTTGCAGCGCGTGGCCCAAGAGGTGTTCTTGCCTCAAAAACAAGTGGTGGTGGTGGTGGGGCATCTTCCTGAAGATGGCCCAAAGCCCAATATCGATGCAGAGGAACGATTGGGACTTTCACCCAAGCGCGTTTGACAATAAATCAATGCGCGCCTGCAAACCTGGTATGTTTTCGCCGGTGTCTGCAGCTGATTTAAATGCGGCAATCGCTTGATCGACTTGCTGCAACCGCTGGTGGCACAAACCCTTTTGAAACCAATTGGCGCCTTGCTGACTGCTGGATAAGTTTGGTTTTTGTAAAATGGCATCGAACAGCATGATGGCTTTTTCAGTATCACCTTCATCCATCAACACCACCGCCGTCATGTGATGGGCATCCACTTCTTTTTCTTTCGATTGCGAAGCCAAGTGAAATGCATCTTTGGCCTCGTTGAAAAGACCCATTTCTTTGTAGGCAATCCCTAATTCAAAATGAGTTTCTGCATCATCATCTTCGATACTCTTTTTGACACCCTCTTTGAACTGGCCCAGAACCTCGTCCACCGAAACCTGTACATTGGGTGCAATATCCTGATCGGCTTGAACATTGACTGAGCCCGGTAAATCAGCAGCGAGCGCCACTTCCAGTTCTACTGAATCATCTTGAGCCTCTTGCAAGGTGGCCTTTAAAGTATTGAGTTCCGACTGCCATTCGCCTTTTCGACCGTCTTGCGTGACGTCAGCCAAAACAATCATTTTTTGTAGAACGCCGGCCAAGCCATGCACGTCTTTCACTTCATGAAGCAAATCATAAAGACGCACATGATACGACAGGTTTTTGGGGTCGAGACTCACCACTTCCTGCATGAGCTCTACCGCTTTCTTCTGCAAACCATAAGTTTTGAACACATCCACTTCTTTGAGCATTTCGGGAATGCCACTGTTCGCCATTGCGGGCATTTCAGGAACCGTGGGTAGGCCCGAAAACATTTCACCGTCATCACCCAACGCCTCTTTAGCCTCTTTGTCGTCGTGAATGATCTCTAGAACTTTGCGCCAAGACGATTTGGCATCAGCGTGCATGCCCTTTTTTTGAAACACCCGGGCCAATTCTTTATAGACCGCTGCCGCTTTATTGTGTTGCTCCAGTGCAGCGAAGGCTTCGGCCACCATGGGTAATGTTTCCACGTCCTCTGGGTCCTGCTGAAAACATTGCTGCAATTTGCCGAGTGCTTTTTCAGGATCGGCACGTTGTAAATACAAGCGCCCCAGATTCCTACCAATGTTTAAATTGGTGGGCGCCACCGACCACCACTTTTCAGCCACCATGAGGTACTCATCGGTGAGGCCTGATTGTTGAGCGTACTCTGCAGCCGCTTGGTACTCGCGTACGGCATCACTTTTCATTCTTTGCTGGACCAGATAATCCGCCAATTTGACCCGACTGGCGATATTTTCAGGTTGCTGCTCCACCATACGGCGGAAAATCGCTAAGGCCTCCCGCAGTCGACCGCCCCGTTCCAATAATGACGCTGTAATTTCGTAGTGGGTGATGCAGTCTTTTTGCATCCCCAACGCATGGTACTGCTCGGCCAGGGCTTTGTGGGCCGAAGTCAAGTTGGTGTCCACCCGCAGCATCTGCTTGTAAACGGCAATGGCTTTCATGTGAAAACCTTCGGCCGTGTATTGGTTGGCTACGTTTTCATAAGTTTGGATGGCATCGATGGGTCGCCCCATTTTGGCATAGGTTTCAGCCATGCGAAGCAAAGTACGGTGATCAGCTGGGTCATCCTCCACCAAACGTGCCATTTCAGCCATGGCCTTATCGTATTTGCCCTGGGACAAAAGTTTACTGACATTGGCAGAGATTTTACTTCGATTGGCCGGCAATATGCCTCCTTCACATTCATGGCTACAATGAGCGGCCCTCAGAATAGGGGAGCAGAGCTCGATCTGAAAGAATTTCCCCATCCGTGTCAAGCGCAATGCGTTGCTGGTTTTTCAAAAAAAACACTGAATATTTCATTCCCTTTGCCGTCAACCTTCAAAGAGCGTTAAGGTGGGGGGCATCGAGATCGCCCCACAGGCCGATCAAGGAATAACATTATTATTTTTAGGGAGTTAAGATGTTCAGGAAAATCCGATGCCCGCTGTCACCCGTGGTGGCGTTGCTCATGGTGACCGCCTTCTTGGGGCCTAATGAGGCTCAAAGCGCCCGATCATACCGAGAAGCTCCGTTGGTCAAACAAAGCATAAAAGGCGCCCAAGTGGACCAGATGATCCAAAGCGACAAACGCATGAGGGCCTGCGACAGTAAAATTATTCGCACCAAAGAACTGCAAGGGACCATTTGCAGGCTTCAGGCGCTCCAAAAAGTGACCAAGAAGATGCAAAACAACACCCCGTGGCTTGTGAATCAAAAACTTTCAATAGCCAAAGCCGCCTTTGATACCTTCATGGCCATCGACCAATACGACCCCCTAGATCCCCCGCCCAAATTCAAACACCTCCAATACCAAGCGGGCGAAGCCACCTGCGCCACCATCGAGACTGTTTTGAGCGCCTTGTCAGAAATTCCCAATCGGGGTGGCTACAAACCCGCCCACAAAAAAGCCAAAGATAATTTAGAGACCTTTGTTTTTGATAAAAACACCAAAGGTCTCCGTGAAGGCTTGTGCAAATGCGCCAAACGCTGGTTAAGCACAGCAGATCGCGCCGCGAAATCCATGGAAGAAAAAGGTGCCATACAGCGAATCCTCACCTCTCGAGGATGCTTTTTAAACATGAAGAAAGCGCAAGAAGCCTTGAGCACCTCTCGTAAAGCGGGGCCAACCCAACTCAGTGGCCGCGCCAAAGAAACCGCCGAGCAAGAAAGCGACAACCAACGCATTCTCGACTATGCACAAACACGAGACTTCACCTTAAATCGATGCCGAGCCAAGATTGGTCCCTCCACCATAAAAAAGCCTGAAAAAGTTCAAAACTGTCTTTGTCGTGAAATTAAACGATGGCGCTTCCCCATTCGAAAAGGCAGCACCAACGTCATATCGGCGGTACTGCCCATTGAAGAAAAAATGCTGGGACTTCGCATCAACGTGGACCCCAAAGGAAAAGTTCAACAGTGTGGTCCCCTCGAGGGACCGAAGGCACCACCGCTATAAAACCAATGGACGAAACTTCTCCACAACCCCACCACCCGTTGGTGGGTTGGCTCTTTTTGGCGGCACTTTTGTGGCGCCTTTGCGTTTTTGGTGGTGATGACAACACGCTGGATCCCTTGGCCTCTTCGATTTTTGCTTGTTTTGCTGCCTATGGGGTTTGGCGCCTGCCCAACAACACGCTCGGTATTCCGTATTTTAATTGGTGGGTATTGCTGGTTCTTTTTCATTGGGTTTTGTGGCCTTTTTGGCCCACGCCTTTTCAGCAACTGCTTCACTTTCCTTCGCTGTTGGCACCTCTTTTCATTGTCACAGCCCTGTGTTGGTTCCCCCTCTCTGTTTTGCGCCTGCTGCCCATGCTGATTCTCATCGCTGGGGCACTGCATGGCCTGACCTCTTTGTGGCAATATTTCTTTGTCTTTCCCGATCTCTTGCAACAGCAAGAAACGTTGGGCCTCACCAAAGCACAAATCTTTCGCCTCCATGAAGGGCGCACCCTTGGACTCAGCAGTTCACCAGATCTCAGTGCGGTGTTGTGTATGGCTGGCGTCTTTTCCGGTCTTTGGTTGATGGTCACGCGCCACCGAGAACAACGCGTTGGCGTGTCACTCCTGTTCATTCCAGCATTGTGTGGCCTAGGGTTGAGTCGCTCCACCGGGGTTTTTCTCGCCATGGTGGTGGGATGTTTGTTGGTGTTATTTTTGAAACGTTTCCAAAAGCGGCTGTCTTTCAAGTCCGAACTTGGGGTTTTGCTCGTGATGCTTCCCTTCGTTTTATTTGGGTTCAGGGGCATTCAAGCGCTCAGCACCTCTACTCACGAGCGCTTACTCAACTGGCGAGGTGCTTTGGATATTTTTTCGCAGCACTGGCCCATTGGTGTGGGGCCGGGTGGGTTTGGTGCAGCCTATGAAATGGCGCGCCCCGTGGGATCCAACATCACCCGTTACGCCCACGGGCTGCTCTTTCAAATGCCTTCAGAGCTGGGCTTGGCGGGCCTTTTCCTTTTGTTGTTATTGGCAACCCTTCTGTTGCGGCGCTTAAAACAGTGGCACGCCGCCTCCCAAGAAGCACCCACCCCGTGGCTTTGGGGCGGTGTGGCGGCGCTTTGGGCCCACGCATGCATCGATTATGACTTTCAAGCGCCACAAACCGCATGCTTATTGGCCATTTTCACTTTCCTTCTTTTTTCTGAACATGAAGCTTTCCCGCCTCCCCCCCGCCCCTCTCGAGCCAATGAAAAAATTCTCATTTTGGCCCTAACGCTCATTACGGTGGCCGGTACCTATTTTCTCACCGAACGCAAAGGCATGTTGCTGCAAAGCCGCGAAGCCCCATTTCCTCAGGCATCACAATCCTTAGAATCATGGATAACAAACTTTCCCGCAGACCTAGAAGCGCACTTGGCCCTCATGTCTTTGGTGGTGGAGAAACAGGTTACCTGCGAGGCCCACTGCGAGGTTTGGCACCAACGCAGTCAAATGTTGACCCAGGCCTGGGTTGAAAAAAACCCTGCTCAAGCCACCGGCTGGTTCTTGGCGGCCCAGATGGCCAAGGCCAGAGGGGAACCGGCTCAGGCACGTCAATGGATCGATCGCGCCTTGGTCTTACACCCAGGAATGCCCGCAGCGTGGCTTTTCAAATTACACAGCTTTTCAAATGACCCCAATTACCCGGCGTGGTACAAGGAAGCTGAAGGCTGGCTCCATGGGCGGTACCAACTCAAAGGACTGCCCGAGCCCAAAAAGTAAAGAAATATCGACACCATGAAACCATGGCAAAAACATCCAAAACTAATTCAGTGCGCTTGGCTGGCTTTTTTGTGTGGTTTTGCCCTTCCCTTACATGCGGAACCCAAAACGGTACCGCCGATCCAGACCATCGGCATCGCCGGGCTGACCGACAATATCCCTCAGCTATTGTTGGACACCGTGAACAAAAAAATTGCTGGTGAAATCCTGGCCCAGCGCTTCGACTACGATGCCCCCAGCACAGTGACCTTGTACGGAGTGAAAGTTAAAGCGCCGGGTGGGGAATTGGTGGTGGATGTACGCAAACTCCGGGTCTCCGTATCGGTGAAAGAACTTTTTTCAGGTGAATTGCGCTTTGAGGAAATTACCATCGATGAGCCTACGCTCAATTTGGGCATTCAAAGTGGCAAACTCAACCTTCAGCGGGCCTTCACCCCAAAAAGAAAAAAGTCAGGGGCAGACTCTGATGATGGCGAACCGCTCAACATTACCATCGATAACCTGCGAATTAACAAAGGCGATGTGCGCTTTAAGAACGATGCGGGACTTTCCTTGCAGTTCGCACGCATCAACACCCAAGGCACTTTAGAACTCTCTGGGGAAAACCTCATCGTGGCCCTGAACAAAATGGCTTTTCGCTCGGGACGGTTCGAAAACGACACATTGGCCATGAATTTAGGCAACACCCAACTGACCAATACCCAATTAGTTGGCTCTTTAATTCGTTTTGACAGCCTCAGCACTGAAACCCTGGGTGGCAACCTCAATCTTAAAGGCAAAATCAACCGTGACGGAGCTGGCTCACTGAAGCTCAGCGGCAGCTACAATTTTCCAAAAAATGCTTGGCCCGAAAAATTGGCGCCTCTGGATTTCGCAACCCCAAAGGTCAATGGCTGGGTTAATATCAACGGTAACTTTGACAGCCCGACCATTCAATTGAACACCAACTTTGGTCCCGTAGAAGCCTACGACTATGCATTGGCCTCTGGCAGCGCAAAAGTAAATGTGGGGGCGAACCTCGTCCAGGTCACTGAGCTCGATGCACAACTCCTCGCAGGGGGTACCATCAAGGGCAGCATTAATTATGAGATGAATCAAAAACAAGTGACGCTCGACAACCAACTCAGCGCCATTCCTTTGCGTGCCCTGGTGCCTGGCACCAACCTCGCCAGGAAATTGAAAGGATCGGTCAGAGGCAAAATCAACGCTTCTGTTGACCTCAAAGGAGAGGCACCGGTCATTGAAGCCAGCTACCAGTTGACCACCCGCAATTTCGTGATGGCCCCTCTTCAACTTCCGGCCATCAGTCGTTTAAAAGGCAAGATGGTACTCAATGGCAAAGCTTTGTCTTTGCGACAAAATAAAATTACCGCAGAAGACCTCGCCTTTTCTTTTAACGGAAGAATCAACCTGCAACGAGAGACACTCAATCTCAATACAGAACTGGAAAGCAGTCGAATCAAAGAATTGGTGGACAGTCTTCCTGAAGATATGGTGCTCGGAAATACCAAAACCACTGGCACCGTCACTGGAACCTTCGATGATTACTTGTACAGCGGTGACGTGCACGTGGCAGCAGTGGAGTACAGCGGCTTGCCCGTTAGTGAAATTACCACCTCGGTCACTGTGTCTCCTAGCCAAGTGCACATGCCTGAACTCACGGCAGAGTTGGCCGGAGGCATGTGCAATTTAAATCTCACCATTGATTTGAGTGATGAAATCCTCATTGGCTTGGCAGGTCAAGGCGAGTTGCGCGAAATCCAATTAGCCAGTCTGGAGATGGTTCAGCCCGAACAAAACCCCCTGACGGGCGCTGTTTCTGCCGCGTTCCAAATTGGAGGCACCACTGAAACCCCCGAAGTGGTGTTTCAGGTGCATGGCGAAGATATTCATACTGAAGGCATCCTCAAAAGCGAAATGGATCTTCAAGGTGAATTACAATACCCAAGGGTTCTTTTGAACCGGCTCACCGTTGTTTCCTCCAACCTCAACGTTTCAGGAGAAAGCATCGAATTGGACTTGGACCAGATGAACATCGCCGGTCTCATCTCCATCAACCATGTGGACGTTGAGAGCTTTGCCTCTGCCCAAGAAATCCCAGCCAAAGGTCAAGTGGCCGGTTGGCTTAAAATCCATGAGAACATCAAACACCCGCAACTGGAAGCCGGATTGTTTCTGTCTGATTTGGTCTACGATGAGCGTGCTCTGGGCGATGGCAAAGTACGCGTGGTGGCAACACCGCAGCAAAGCGAAGCCACTGATTATGAAGTGGCGGCCAATGGCCTGATCACCAGCAGCCAAGGTTCTGTGTTTTTTCAGAGCTATTTAAGTACATTGACTGATGAGGTCCTCGCACAAATACGTCTTCAAGATCTAGATCTGCAACATTATGGTGGGGGTTGGTCAGAATCCATTCCCCCCATGGATGGAACCCTGCAGGGCAAAGCCCGTATCAAGGGCACCACTTCAGACCCCAAAATTCATTTGAACCTCTCGGTGGCGCAATTAGGACTAATTCTCGAAGAACAAAGCCAGCCCCAGTTTGACGATGAAGAAGAAAACGGACCGAGCCCCCTATCACCTTTCAAATACTTGGGTTCGGTGCGCGTGGCGGGCGAAATACAAAATGGTCTGGTAGACGCGCAAGTGTGCGCCTTCCCAAATTTCTCAGCGAGCAGCCGCACGCGTGGCATCGCATGCAGTAAAAAAGAACGGCTCCAAATTCGTGTGCAAGGAAATATTGACGCCGAATCCACCAGCAATCTCACGGCACAAGTCGAAATGGATTTTGCCTCCATGGCGGATTACATCCCCTCCGTAGCGCGAGCTGAAATTCAAGCCGGCATGCACCTCACCTCCACCATTAGTCTGGCACGGGACAACAGCGAAGCAGAATGGGACATCAGTGGCAGTGGACGGTTCATCGAATTTGATTTTGCATCACCGCAAGCCCCTCGGTTCGATCTGAAACAACCTTTTGCCATTCAATTCACGGGAGAAAGCGCTCGACTGAACACCCCAGTCGAACTCATTACTGAATCCGGACAACTCACCATCTCGGGGTTCTATGCCCCAGAAGAAATGAAGCTGGACGCCCAGGGCCAATTGGCCTTGGCCTTCTTGGGCTTATTCACCGACAGTGTCACCCAGAGCGAGGGATTGCTCGACGTGAAGATTCAAGCCAGAGGCACGGCGGACCAACCCCAACTGGAAGGGCTGATCAAACCCCAACCGGGGGCTTTTGTGCACCTGACCTCTCTTGATCAAGATTTAATTTTTCAATCTGGGGCCTTGGCTTTTGCACAAGAATCGCCCCAAGCACAAGAGAATGGCGAAACCTCTGAGGAACAAATTCGCATTTCCTTTGTTGAGCTGAAAACCAAAACCGACAATGGGGACTTGGCCCTCAATGGAGATGTTCTTCTCAACCCTGTGTCTTCAGACATTTTTGACACCACGCCGATCGACCAGTGGAACCTCGAGGTCCAAGCCAGCGGTCTCACCTACCACAGCCGTACCACGCACGTGGAATGCGCCACCCAACTCAAACTCCAAGGTGAAGGCAAAGCCCCCAAGCTCCAAGGGCAGCTGGAAATCACTGAGGGCCAACTTCAAAAAGAATTCCGGTTGAACAACTTTGTGATCACCGCTGCAGATGACTCCCCTGGCACACCACTCACTGAAACCTTGTACTTTATGGAAGATCTGGAATTCGATGTGGGCATTTTAATTCAAAGCTTCGGGGTACAAACGCTGCTCAATTCCTTCTCCCTAGAGACAGACCTTCAAGGCTCTTTGCGCTTGGCACAGAACCTACGGGAACCGCTGCTCACAGGCAGTGTGGAACTTACCGAAGGCCAATTTGTTTTCCCCTACGCGCAGTTCGACCTTGCGTCGGCCACGGTGGACTTCAAACAAACCCCGGGCCACTTTATCGACCCACAGTTTAGAATCGAAGCTTGGTCCGAAGTATCTCAACGAGACATTCCGCAACTGAACCAAGAGACCCTGCCCCTGGTGCTGGTTCTCGAAGGTAATTTGGATGAAATGAAACTGGATTTTCGTGCAGAAGACGGGAGTGACTACTCACGAACCGATTTGCTGGCTCTGGTTTTGCTGGGGTACCTTCCATCCCTGCCTGGTGACAGCGCCGGTGGCGGCCCCAGTACCGACAATGCCCTGCGCGCCGTCTCCAGAGAACTCACCGCCTCCACCCGCAAACAAGTTGAAGATTTGCTGCGCAACAAACTGGGCGCCAATGTTCAAGTGGATCTCTACGCTGACAGCAGTGGCGTCAAAACGGGTGTGCGCTGGCACTTGGGCAAACGACTCGAACTGGAGGGTGCAGGCGGCATCCAGTTTGGCAATGATGCTTCTGCCCAAAACAACGATTTACGATTGCGTTTCTTGATCTTTGACCACTTACCTTTCGGTAAAGAATTGTTTCTCGAAGGTGGTTTGGCCTCGCCGCCCTCCACCAACCAAAATGCTGAGCCTCGAGGGGACGTGCGCATGACCTACAGGATTTTGGAGCAATGAAACGACCTCCGCGACACCTGTGCCAAGCCGTGCTGGGGCCCATGCTGGGCCTTTGGGCCTTGATCCTGGCCGCGGGGCCTGGTTTTGCCGAAGGTGATGCGGCACCTCTCAGTGAAATTCGTGTCAGGGTGGGGAATGCGGCCGATCCAAATGAAGAAGCACAAATGAAACAGCTGGTGTCTCATTTGCTGGGGCAACCTGCAACGCCCCAACTGGGCAAATAGGCCGAAAAGATTTTAAATAAAACCGGTCGCTATCGATCGGCCGTGTGCCGGTTTGGAAAAAATAGCAATGCGGGGCGTATGACCTGTGGGTTAACCCGATCCAGAACCATCCGCTATATTCGCACCGAGGGCCTCCCTCCTTCTTTCCTGGAAACAGACTTTCGTAAACGTATCTTTCTCAAAGAAGGCGAACTCATCGACCAGCAAGAGGTCAGCGGACGCAACCGAATCACCCGGCAGCGACAACGGCTAGAAAAATATCTGGAGAGCCAGGGTTACTTTGGCTCTAAAGTGCAGGTGTTGACTCCCCCGGTTCCTGGCTCCCACGCTGTAGATATTTTGGTTCGCATCACCGGCGGGCATTTTGTTTCCGTCCGTTTTGTTTATCAGCGAGGAGACAGCACTCCTTTCCCCTTTGATGATACCTTTAAAAAAATGTGTGCCTCCGTGGACATGGCCCTGGAAACGGTGGGTCCCCAATCCATTTCCTGCTTCATTCCCAAGCTCTTTAAAAAAGTGGTCAAAAAAACCGAAACGAAAATCCGTCAGCTGGGCTACAAACGCGCGCGGCTCAAAGGAGAGTACATTCCTGTCACGGGCAAAATGGCAAAGCCGGGTGACAATGTCTGCAAAATGCGCTCAGATGATAAACCAGACGACATGCGATGCGTGGACCTAAAGCTGAAATTAAAGTTAGGGCCCCATGAAAAAGTTTCCATCCAATCCTACCCAAAAAGCGCCAGCCCCTCCATAGACGTCGACGTTTTTAAATCCTTATATTCCTCACTCACCACCGGGCATGCCTGGCTACAGCAAATCTTCAGTCCACAAGTCGCCGTTACCGCGCCCCTCGACACCGCCGCCCTCCAAGACGCTCTGGAGACAAATGAAGACTTCGCCAAACAAAGCATGAAAAACGACGAACTCAAGGCATTGGTGCTTGATGCGGTACAAAAACAACAATTTCCCGATGCGAAAATTCAGGTCAAAAAACGAAAACGAAAAAAGATCGCCGAACAGAAAGTAAAGATCCGAAGTGGCAAAGGATTCCGCATTAAATCGGTTCGCTTTAAGGGGAATGACGCATATAGCGACGCTATGCTTCTCAACGAAATTCTCATTGGCTCCAAACCATTCCATTTCTTCGCGCCAGGTGCCTTGGTCCAATCCTACTTGGCGGCAGATGTAGCACGACTACAAGAACATTACCGCTTGGCAGGCCATGCAAAGGCAAACATCCAAACCCGAATTTCCTCCGATGAGCACCAAAACATCGAAGTGGTGTTTCATATCGAAGAGGGGGTCGCCCAAAAAATAAAGCATGTTTATATCCACCATGGTGTGGATAAACTTAAAGACCGCGCGCTAGATGTCTTCGACCTTTGCGTCGTGCCCAATCCGCCGCATCACAAGAACGAAACCACCATGGGCCCCTTTTGCTCAGGCACCCCTTACCTGGCCGAAAACGTCGAAGCCCAACGACAAAAATTGGTCTCGATGTATGTGCAAGAAGGCTACACCTACGCCCATGTGTCAATGGAGCAAACCGAAGACCAGGGACACGTAGAGGTCCATTACACCATCGACCCTGACACCTCCTTCGAGACCCAAAAATCCATGGAAGCCTTCAAGCGAAACGTCCCTCCCGTATTGCTCGGTGAAATTTTATTCGATGGCAACATGCGTACCCAAACCAGTGTCCTGCGACGCGAAATGGGTATCACTGACAACTATCGCAACATTCCCTTATCGCCATTGGTGCTTTCTGATGGTGTCGACCGTTTGAGGAAAACCGGCCTTTTTTCCAAAGTACAGCTCAAATATTTGGGTCTCGAAGAAGAGTGGCGACGCGTACACGCACAAATATTTGTAGAAGAGAAATCATATTTCTCATTAGACACTTCCTTATCCTTTTCCACCGACACCTTTTTCTCTTGGCAAACAAAATTTAGACATCGTAATTTATTGGGGGCCATGCTGGATTATGAAGCCCTCGTGGACAACGGTTTATTTTGGGGTCGAGTCTCACAGATTCGCTCCACCTTAAAGTGGCCTCATATTTTGGGGACGCCCCTTAATTTTTCGGTCGTCGCTCCAGAACTGCTGTATGAAGACCGCCCCCAACCCATCTCTTTGGATTCACAAGCGGCCGCCCTGCGACAACGGGTTTTTCAAACACGGATGACTGCAGGTTTGGATTGGGTATTGTCCAACCTCGACACCATCAGTCTTGGCTACGAACTGCGTTGGGCTTGGTGGGACTCTTCCGGACGCGCTATTTCTTTGCTGCGCGACGCCAACGAAGCCATCAACACCATGGATGGACTGTTGACAGTCACCGAATCCACTCCCATTCAAGAAGGTCTTTTACGTCCCGCTTACCGCTCCATGAAGTTGGATAACCCCTTTAACCCCAAAGAAGGACACCAAATGGAGTTTTCAGTGGGGCTCAGTCACCCATCGTTGGGCAGCGCTGCACCCTTTGCCGCCTTTACGGCCAATCTTTCCCGAGTGAAAACCTTTGGACCGCTCACCACAGCATTTCGGTTACTCTCTAAGTTAAGTTTTATCGATAACCCACAAAGCAACTGGTATTTTCTCAGAAACGAAATCTCTACCCTCGGCGGCGATCGGACCATTCGTGGTTACGGAGACCGAACCATCGGGGTGTTCGGCGTATTGAAAGACCAAAAGGGCGAAAATCTCGTGGACGAAGAAACCCAAATGGAACAAGTGGGGGTTCACAACGGTAACCTGTCACATTTACTCAACGCCGAACTGCGCTTTCCTCTACTTGGAGACACGGCCAATGACAGCTTGCAGGGCGCTTTCTTTTCCGACTTTGGTCTCGTCACAGTGGCCGATAACCCTTTAGCCTTCTCTGCCATTTCCAATGCCATTGACAATCAAGACGACCCCAACCAATTCGGGCTGAGCGTGGGTGCGGGCTTGCGGTACATTCTTCCGGTAGGCCCCATCGCTGCTGATTTCGCCGTCTCGCCCCTGCACCAACAATTGACCGGTGGACCACTTTGGCGCATCCATTTACAATTTGGTTTCCCGTTTTAAATTAAAAAAGCCCCGGCCAAACCGGAGCTTTTTTGTATCAGGAAATGTTCTTCCTAGTTGCTGTACTCTAAAGCTTCAGACAATGAACGTACCATGTCAATGATATGTACCTTCTCTTGCAATAAGCCCGTTTGTACATCTAGAGCTGCTTCCGCTTGGTCTAAAGCAGTCTCGTTGGCCTCACTGGCACTGGCTTCGTAATCGGCCAAGGCCGCCTCGTAAGCCGCATTCGCCATGTGCCAAGCACCGCCGTCGCTCACCAAAGCATTGGCTTCTTGCAGCAGCTGATAGCCTGGAGAGTTCTCATCACCATCCACGCTGTACGCGGTGTATTGAACCAAGGTGATGGGATGGGTGAACAGTGCCTGGCCTACTTCCACATCATCAGAGACGGTTGGGTCTTGAGCGCCGCCCAAATAAGCAATCCGAGAACGCTTCCCAAAATCCAACTGCGCATCCACCGTACTGGAGTAGCGAATCAGCGGATAGAGCGTCCCGTAATACCTTAAGCCCCAAGAGGTACTGGCTTTGATCTTGGGCGCGTCAATTGGTGCTGCATCTTCACCCAGCTGAACCAGTGATGGCGGCGTCAGGGTCGGTACCCCATCGTTCACGTACAAGTGGCCGCTGTAACCCAATGGCTCGCCCTTCATGAAGCTCGTGAAGTATTCAGTGAGCTCAGGGCCAAACACGCGGTAGTAACCAATAGAGAAAGCCCCACGGTTAAATGAGGATGAAAAATCTTTGGTAAAGAATGCGGCTGAGTCAGTCATGGCCATAATGGCCAACACTTTGTCCCAAACCTGCCCAATCACTTCAGGACGGTAGAAAAACTCGTCGGTCCATGTGGTGGTGAAATGACGGCCCATGCCCAAGGGAATGTTCACCGAATCATCGCAACTGCCCACTTCAGCCTCTGGCACATAGGCCCCGTCCGACAGACAATAGGTTCCGGGTTCGGGTGCGGCCAACACAGTAGTGAAAAAGTCGAGACCCGAGAAAGTGGCGCCGGCCCAATCTTGAACCATGGGCCAAATACGGGACGAAGACCGTTGGTAGTAATAGTAATAACGGAATGCATTCAGCATGGGCTGATAGGTGCGTTGGTACAATCGATTGATATAGCTGCTCGCCCAGTAAGGACTCATGATTCGGTCACGCCGGAAATTATTGAAAATGTAATAGGCATCATACATTTCTGCAGCGTTGGACACGATTTCGGACGAGGTCGCGCCCATATCCCATCGGTTACAGGTCAGGTTTCCGCCCCAAGCAAACTGGTCGGTACAGTATTGGTACGGCACTTCCCATTGGAGCGCAGACGTCGAATTCTCAAAGGTGGTGGAGCCCAGTCCCAAAGAAGAGGCTATTTCACGGTAGGTGATGTGTTTCACTTGATCCGTCCAAGGTACCATGCGCCGTTGGTACATGTTGGTTTTACCTTGGGTGGGATTTAAGCCCAGGTCTTTAATATTGATAGAGGCCGTTCGGTCTCCCCCCCAATAAGCGTCGTATGCAGCACGGTATTCATTGTACACTGGGTCATTCGCCGCCCCTTCGAAGAGGTACGGCAAATCATCATAATCAAACAAGCCCAGATTATTATAGAACTGTGTGGGCACAAAACTTCCTGCGCGTTCATCAAAGACCTCCATCATTTGGCCATAACCGAAGGCAATAGCGGCCTTGTCGTACAAACCGATTCCACCAAAATCACTGTTGAAACGTTGATGGTAATCCATAATGGAAGAGTAGCGCTGCTCATGGCTGCTCTCGGTAATTCGTGACTGGTACTTGTCTGCCGTGTTCACGTCCCAGAACTGAGAAAAGAAGTTCAGCGGATCTGCAGAACCTTCAAAGTTGTGACGCAGGCCAACGGTGTGACCGATTTCGTGAGCCATCACGCCCTGGAACACACTCTTTCGTACCGCGTTATAGACCTCTTCTCGGGATTTTCCTTGCAGGGAGAGCGCCAAATCGGCAATGGCCGGCTCAACCATCTCCTCTAGGAAACAGAAGTTCTGTCGGCCCAAGAAGTCTTCTTTTTGGGCGAAAGCGTGAATGCCGCCGGTGTGACTGTGAGCGTGGCCCTCTTCGGGGTCGCCCAAGTGTCCGCTCCCTTGACGGTACGCATCATCTGGAACCATTGCACGTCCCCAGTTGGACGGGCGCGCACGTTCCCATGCCTCATCGTTGATATCCTGACCGGGCTGGTACAGCTCTGGACCGGCCATCATGCGCAAAACATCTTCGGTCATGAGCAATTCTTCGTCAAAGCCTAAGTCTTTCAACAAGTGCATGTTCTCATTCACGGCGTGCAAGGGGCGTTCCACCAGGTATTGTTCGTCACTGAGGTGCTCGGTGCGTTGATGAAACAAGTCTTTGAACTGAGCCAGCTTTTCAGGCGAAAGTTTTTTGTGCCAGCGCTGACGGGCATTTTCGATGTGCTCCCGCGCATTGGTGCCATTGAGGATATCATTCTCGTCGATTTCACCGTTGATAAGTTCAACGATGTCTGCTGCCCAAGCTGCGTAGCGGTTGACCACCGTGCCGTACACGTTGGCATTGGCTGAAACGATTTGTCCCGTCAAAGGATCTGCAGAAGACGGGCCGTAGCCCAACGGGCTGGACTGTTCGGCTTTATGCGTCCAGTTCAGAAAGCTGTAACGCAGATCGCCCAACTGCTCCCAGGTGAAGGCATGATCCGTACCTGCCGTATGATATTCGAGCACCGCACAGGCGCGCTCAAGGTTGCCGTAAGCCACCGGGTAAATACCCGCAGACTCTAACTCACCGTTTAAGTCGTGCTTGTCCGCGAAGTCTTTCACTGACTTAAGGGAACAACTGTTTTCGACAATTTTGAACACTTCGGTATTTTCATCCGTTTCGACACCAAGTGCATCGAGCAAATTCACGAAGGCGCCGTTCCAATCGGCTTCGATAGAACGAATTTCGGGATGCAAATCCTCTGGGAACATTACGTTCAAATGGTAGACAATGGGCTTGATGGTTCGGTCGGCGTAGGGGATTGGCTCGCCGTCTTCATCAAAGCTTTTTTCCCAAATGTTCCAACGGTTGGCCAACTGCTCTCGAGCAGAAAGGGTGGTCCCATTTTCACGGTCGTACAAAAAGCGTTCGGTTCTGAAATACCCAAAGCGAGAATGAATGCGAGTGGTTTCTTGAAAGCACTCGTCCACATCGTGCCGGGTGGGATCACAGATCTCATAGTCGCCAAAAGGATTGTAGTACAACCATAGATCGCGTGCCTCACAGCCCTCTTCGTCCTCATAACAGAACTCCGTTTCACCAGTGGCCGTGGTGCGCAATCCGTACCGAATCGACTGGTAATCGGGGTAAAGCAAGGGCTCATAGTCGTCTTTGGGATCGATGCGCATAAACGAGAGTTTGTAACGGGTCGATGGCGCCAAATTGGTGCTGCAGGTCACGTACCAATCACCGGTGGCGTTACACGCTCGCGGCGTCATGGCCATATTGGCCTCAACGGTGGTTTCAATGTAATCATTTGAGAGGCGAACGCGCCATGGGTTGGTGGTATCGTTTTCTGCATTGCGAGTGGTGGTTCCTTCAGACCCCATGTAGAATCGGACCCAGCCATTCAGGTCGTAATCCTGAACGGTGTTGTTCGACCAGTCCACGCGCATGTATTGCCGTTCCCACCAGGGGTTATCGAAATCGTTCTCAGAAACCACATTGCTTTCCCGCCCATTCGCAGGGTTGTATTCACGACGAATGTCAAAGTGCTTTTGAATGGGAAAGGATGCGATCAAAGTTTGCGAACCAGCATCGCCGCCTTCAGCGCCGGGTGCTTTGCTGTAGGACCGAAACACGAGCAATGCATCTCGGGTAATCTCCCACACGATGCGCTCCATGTCGCCCTGGTAACCCACAAAGGGATAGCCGGATGAGAATTGCTTATCCACCACCACTGCACGGTGGTACCACTCACCTGTAAAGGTGCTCTTGTCCACGTAGTTGGGTTGAACTCGATTGATGTCCACAATTTCTTGCGCACATCCCATACCCGCCAACAGTGCCAAAACCAGGCCCAAGGCAGGGAAACGAGAGCGAAAAAGTTTTTGTTGATTATTTTTCATCTGAATCATCTCCATTATCCTTTATGCCTAGAAGCGGTTGTCGAATCTTTGAACAAAGAATCGTAAATCATCCACCAAATCGGCAGCCAGGTTCATGCGCTCTTGGGCAGAGTCGCGACGGTCTTGTAAATCAGCCAAGGTGCATTCTTCTCCGGCCTCTTCGGAGCCAGGCACCAAGGTATAAGGTTCTAAACAATCATCATTGCGCTCATTGCAACAATAGCCCGCAGGTGTTGATGTCTCGATACAGTGACAATAGGTGTCAACGGTTCTCAGAGCTTCATCCTCCACGCAGGCCTTCAAACGCAGGTAACGATCTTTATGAGTATTCAAGCGCTCCACCATGTCAAAACCAACTGGCGTATCGCCCACCTTTAATGCGCGATATGTGAGACCACTGACCGGATGCACAAAAGTGGAGACATCGGCGGGGTCAGCATCTTCAAAGGCTGACAAATCATCTTCAGAGCCTTCCAATGCCACGCGCATCATGTCCACCATGTCCAACTGTCCGTCGCCGGTGTAAGACATGCTGAATGCCGCATCCACCATCGCATAGTAAGAAAGGTAACTGGACACATAAGGGTAAACTTGCTTGTAACCGGTATAGTCAGGTGAGTCGCCGGTCGCGGGGTCAATCAGATCGCGATGCTGAAAGTTGCCGTCAGGATCCACCACAGGCCCATAAGCAAAGTTATTGCTGGTAATAACCGAATGCATCATTTTAGCCACTTGCTTGGGGAACAAACGGTACCAGTTCACATGGAAAAAGCGCCGGTCGTCGATGGTTTGGACACGTGGGAAGAAGGAGTAAGATGAGCCCATGGCCAATCCCACATAGCGCTTGGGATAGAAGGAACCGATGTAAGACACGTACCAGTCTTCATAATCATCAGTCCACTCAGCGAAGAAGGGACGTCCGTCGCCCAAAGGAATGCTGGTCAAAGTGAAGCCATCGGATGCTTCGGTAGGAATACCATTCTCCACATCGGCGGCGTAGTAGGCGGTACAAGTTCCCAACCAATCATAAGGTATCATTTTATCGGTCACCTCAAATCGGTCGCCAGTACCATCGGCGGGAACAGTGTCCCACATCAACGTCTCCACCGAGAAACGTGGAACATTAATGAACTCACCGGAAGAGGGGTGACCCAATACGTGACTGTAGTGGTTCAGCCCCATCATGGTGGCCTGTAAAAAGTCTTGCTCAGCGTAAGAACCTTCAAACTCCGGCATGGTGGCCTTGTAGAAATAGTACCATTTCATGATCTGGTTGTAGTTGAGGAAAACACGAAGGTCTCGGTTCACCGGACCTTGCCATGCACCACGGCGCCAATCCCACAACCGGTCCCGTGAAAAGTGACTGAAGAAATAGTATTGCCAGTAAGTGGTTTCCATCCATTTCGCGCGGGTACGGAAATCGGGACCGAAATCCCAGGCCTTACACTCCGGACCAAAGTTACCACCCGAATCCAAGCAGTATTTGTAAGGTACTTCATTGGTCGGTGGCGTCATTTGGGTGGATGCTTGTCCCCAATCATATTTGTAATGCCCGCGGGTTTGAATGGCGTCGGTGTTCGCGACCAAGTCTTGGGGAATATCACGCCAGTCGTTCAGGAAGATCCAATCCTTCATGTTACCACTGGCAACAATGTTTTCTTCCGGGAAAGTTTCCACCAACTGGGCATAGCCAAACTTAATGGCGGCGATGTCGTAAGGACCCAGTCCATTGTTGTCGGAGTTCCAGGAGGTATGGTAATCCATGATGGAGGAGTACATGCCTTCTTGTTGACGCAAACAATCTTGCGTGGTCATCGTAAAGCCATCGTGCAGGTTCACCAAGTCTTTGGGGTCGTCTCCATCCATTTCGGCCAAGCACAGCTCCAGTTGCTCTTTGTCCGCGGCTGAGACGCCTTCGGTGTTAGCAGCAGTGAATAAATCAGGGTCCAAGGATTGGACGTACCAAAAACGAGGGCCAAAGTTTAGGGCATCGCCACTGCCTGCCATGTTGTGACCCAAGCCCATGTTGTGACCCAGCTCGTGTAGCAACACAGAACGGAAAGTCGCGCGACGAATCGCATTAAAGCGCTCTTCGTAGCTCATATCGCGATACTGTAATGAAATACCCACTGTGAGTTGGTCTACAAATTCAGGCCCGTCAAAGGGCATTTTGACTTGCTCAGCCAAGCGCTGTTCATCAGCACGCAGCCCCTCCCACAGGTTGCCCTCTCTAAATGGTGACACCTTGTCCAACAACAAATCGTCTAAGTCGTCGGTGAGCATGTCCGCATCAGGACCGATGCCACCAAATAATGCCACATCATCAGGTGCAATCATTTTGAGCTCTACAGGCGTGCCCACCAAGCGATCGCGTTGGGCCCGGTCGTAGTTGGGTGAAATTTCTTGGAAAAGCTGTCCAGCCTCGCGCAAGTTGTCCATGCGCTGATCCATCTCTTGCATGATGTGCTCGGTGGGAACACCTTTAGCCACCGTGGAAACCTGAGCAAGATGCTCACGGGTGTATTGCTGAATGTCGAAGCCTCGAACCAAATCATTCAACTCCAGCTCGCCCAACTGAGTTCCCATTTGGCGAGCCGCGTTGGCGGCACTGTAATCCAAGTAAGCCATGTTAATGTTAGAAACGGCCTGAATGGTTTCACCGGAGACGGGGTCTGCAAGCATGGGTCCCAAACCAAGCCATCCAGTTTGAGCGCGCTTCAGCACCAAGTTAATAATGTTGTAACGCAGATCGCCGGGGCGCTGGTAACGGAAGGGCGTTTCATCATCTGCGGTGTACCATTCCAAAGCAGTACAGATGCGTTCTAAGTCCAAATGCGCTTGGTCTTCGTCGTCGGTTTTTTGGGTAAAAGTCGCTGGGTTATCGCCACTCCAGATATCCGACATGCGCGACTTGATTTCATCGGCCGTGAAACCAGCAGCGGATTGCACTTTGTCTGCCACGTCGGCCTCTAAATCAGCCACAACCTTGACCACATTATCGATGTGACAACTGTTTTTGCGAAACTCCACCAGCTCCACATCCACGTCGTCTACAGAGTCGTATTTTCCGGTACCGGCTTCGTCGTGAATGGCGTAGTACATTTCTTGGAAGGCTTTGTTCCACTCACCAATGACCGTTTCTGAAACATCGAGCAGGTCTTCGGGGTGTTGAACGTTGGGATAATAGACGATGGGCTTAACGGTTCGCTTGTGGAGCGGAATCACATCGCCGTCTGAATCCACACTTTCTTCCCAAATATTAAAGCGAGTCACGTTGTAGTCCATGCCACTGGTCAACATGGCGCGTTCTTCGTCCCAGGTTTTTCGCCCTTCAAAATTCACCCGGTACAGGCCAAACTTTTCAAAAATAGGCATGCGCTTGGCCAAACCATTCTCATCTCGAATCTCATCACCATTTTCATCGAGCATCACCACATGATCGGGGAAATGAAGAGGCTGGTAATCGTTGGCTGGATCAACCTTTTTGAAGCTCCAACGAATGTTAAGCACTGATGCATATTCATCATAAGCATAGTTGGGGTCGTAATATCCGAAGTAACCGTAAATATCAGTGGGCCATTCCTGGCGCGTGGTGGCTTCAAAGTAGCCGTCGTTCATTTCGAAACGCCACCGATCGGGGTCGGCCGGATCGTTGTGCTGAACGGTGTAGCCGTTTCGAGGTACCAACGATCTAAATGCCAGGGTTCTTGACCATTCCACGCGGAAAAATGCTCGGTCGTACCAAGGCTTCTCGCGGTTTTCCACCAATACATTGCTTTCTTGACCGGTCACAGCATCGTAGGCTTTACGAAGGTCGAAGTGGCCCGTGATGGGAAAAGAGATCACGCGCTCGCCCCGCATCATGTCAGCGCCGCCTTCGAGTTGGTCACCATCGGCGCCGGGCACGGCCACGTAATCACGCCAGCCAATCAGGGCGCGCTCGGTGATTTCCCAACGCAAACGTTCGACCTGTAACCAATCTCCGTCCGCAATACCCATACGACCCTCGTTGATACCGGTGTCCGTAATGGTTTTACGCATGTGCCAAACAGCTTCACCCAAAGGCTGTGTTTGCCAATTCTTGTTAAAATCCGATTTATCCCAGTACGGATCTGTAATCCGATTGATGGTATCATTCCGGTTGGAACACCCCGATGAAACGGTGAGCAGCGCTATGCTCAAAGCAACGAGGACAGTGGCGGGTCGGGTCAGTGAAAACTTCATGTTGCGTTCTCCTTGAAAAATCTTTTTTACATGCGCCAAGACAGATTCATACCGATCTGCGTGAGGTTGTTGGATGGCGTGATGTGATCAAAAAACCAAAAGCGCATTTCGCCAGTGGGCGTGTACGGAGGCCCACCAGTGCTCAATGCAAAACCCAGCACTGGCGCCAATGGGTTTTTGAACACATAGTTGTAGTTGATGCTACCGAACATAGACTCGGTAAAGTTTTGGTCTGAAGCATATTGACTCTGGAGTTCTGGGGCCTCGCTGAGCGCCCGAAGGAATCCCATACTCCAAGTGAGGCTCATGCCCACACTGTGCCCGCCACCAATGCCGTAGCCCAAAGCGATCGTATTGGATAGGCGATAATCAGAAGGGCGACCACGGCGCATGCACATGTTTTCCCCCAGGACTTCCTGCGGACGACACACCACCAAAAAGGCATTCGCTTCTTCTTCACTGTTCATGCGTTGGGTAAGCGGGGTGGCTCGGGTGTAAACGTTATACCCAAAGCTTGGGATCCAAATAACGGACACCGGGTTCAAGCCGGAGAAACTAATGGGGATGGCCGTTCGGAGTGTGGTGGCAAGATTATTATAACGAGACCGCATGGAAGTGGGTAAGGATGCCCCACCAGACCAGCCCACGTTGAGCTTAAGCGGCGCAATACGCCAAATCGACCCCAGTGCGTACAGTGCTCTGACATCGCCAACCATGGGCTGATTGAGGTTGGCGTTATTACCCCCATTAAACGCCAACAACCAAGGAACAGATATCGAAGACGCCAAGTTAAACCGGCCGCGCGGAACAACACCGACCCCTGGCACATTAACACCCATCATCAGAGTCAAACCGGTTCCCCAAGAAGGCATGCGTTGGTATTCCGGCATGAAGGTCCCAATGCCCACGGAGTTACTCAAAATGACATTGGCGCTTAAGGGGAATACTGCGGCTTGGCTATCACCCGCACCACCGAGTGCGTTGTTGGGGTCGTTGGGGTCTAAAAGGCCTTGGGCCTGCAGGGGGGTTGAGAATGAAACCGCGAACAAGAAGCAAAATGTGAACCAGGACAAAGCAAAAGGACCGGTTTTTAATCTCATGTAAACCTCTTCGGCTGGATCGCGCCCAAAAACTCGCGATTTAAAGGTTGTGACTACCAAACTGAAGGGGCGGGTCAATCGGGTGTCCCCTCTCTTTTTGTTTTCCAAGTCGTCAAACCCCAACCCTATACAAGCGTCTAAACAAGAAAAGACGATTATAAAACAGACAGTTAGGAGTTCGGTCCCCCGTGCCCTTCAGCGGTCGCTGACCTTGCGATCATGGGTCGGTCGGTTGTCCGATGTCACGGGGCCGCTTAAAGCAAACTCAATTGGTCTACGGGCACAGAAGGCTCAGAGGATGCCTCCGTCTCACCGGCCATTATTTTCAGAAAATCCGTTTCACTGATAATGCGAATGCTCGCCCCTTTTTCTACCAGCGCCTCGGCTTTTTTTTGCTTGGTGCTCATTTGTCCTTCGCCGAGCAAAGGCGACCCATCATCCCCCACCACCAGGTAGCTAAGGTCTTTTGAAACGCCCGAAGGGGTCTTGCCACCCTGAGCCTGCACCGCTTTTTGGGCTGACTTTCGATCCAACTGCGCCATCTTGCCAGTGAACACAAAACTCAGGCCCTCGAACAAAAGCTCACCTGCCTTGGGCTTTTGAGGCTGCACCAGAGTGACAACCCTCAACATGGCATCAATTTCGTCGCGACGCCCACGCAGCCCCGTCACCAATGCGGCTGCAATGGCTTCACCCATACCGTGAACATTTTGAATGTCTTCTTCAGTCACCGCGAACAAGGGTTCGAAGCCACCAAAAGCATCGCACAATGTTTCTGCCACCGTGGGGCCAATTTCAGGGATGCCCAAAGCCGCCAAAAACACGGCGGGCGGTAGTTCTTTTTTATTTTGAACTTCCGTCACAATTTTCGCCGCCAACTTCGGGCCCATCCGCTCCAATTGTTCCAGTTGATTGACGCTAAGCGCGTAAAGGTCCGCAGGGGTGCGCAACAAATCTTTTTGAATCAACCCGGACAAATGTTTATCGCCGAGCCCTTGCAAATCGATCACCGAACAAAAATACGCCACCCGTCCTTTAATGACAGCCTCGCATTGGTCTGGGTTCGCGCAATAAAGGAAATCGCCCTGGACCAAGGTTTGCCCGCCACATGATGGACAATCCGTCGGCGCAACAACAGCCCCCGCCCCTGCACTCAACACCCGTTCAACGTGGGGAATCACCCCTCCCCGGCGCACCACTTCCACCAATGCGTTTTGGGTCAGTTCTAAATTGTTGAGAATGGCCAGGTTGTGCAAAGAGGCTCGGGTGACCGTGGCGCCTGACACCACCACCGGGGCCACCACGGCCACGGGTGTGATCACCCCGGTTCGTCCCAAAGACCACGTGACCTCTTCCAACTTTGTTTGTGCGGATTCGCCTTGAAATTTGTAAGCGATGGCCCATTTGGGGTGGTGCGCTGTTTCTCCCATGCGTGCTTGCTCTGAGACCGCATCGGCACGGATCACCACCCCATCGGTTTCGTAGTCCAGCTGGTCTCGTTGCGATGCAAAATGCAAATGACCTTGGGTTAAATCGTCATCGACAGAAAGCAAAAGTGTGGGGATTTCGCGAAAACCCATTTTGGCCAAAAGCCGCACTTTTTCAATTTCGGAATCCAATGCCAAATACATGGCCCCGTAAGGAAAAAAGGAAAGCCCCGCTTCGTTGGTTTTCTGTGGGTCTTTTTGCTTTAGAGAGCCCGCCGCCAAGTTGCGCGGGTTGGCAAAATCTTCGGCGTAGTGCGCATGAAACCGTGAGAGCAACATGAACACCTCACCACGTACTTCCATGTAGGTGCGGCCCGCTTCCAAGTTTTTTGCCACCAACTCAGGCGACACTTGATTGGGGATGTCGTCAATTTGCAAAACATTTTGTGTGATATCGTCGCCTTGCTTGCCATCTCCCCGCGTGGCGGCCAAAAACAACTGCCCTTTTTGATCGTACCGCAAGGTACACGCCACCCCGTCAATCTTGGGCATGGCCAAAAAATCACCTTTGATTTTCTGACACCATTTTAAATAGGTTTTATCATCGTAACACTTGTCCAAAGACAGCATGGGCACTTCGTGGGATACCGTATCAAAACGCCGGTTTTCATTAGATTGAGGCCTGGATTCACCGAGCGCCACCAACAAAGGAGAATCAGGCGCTGCTTTGCGCAAGGCTTCTACCAGCCGATCGTAGGCCTCATCGGAGATTTCTGGGGTGTTTTTGTCCCAATACGCGGCGTTGTGCTGGGCCACCAGCGCTTCGAGTTCGCTCACAGTGAGCGTTTTGAGACGCGTCAACAACGCGAGATCATTTGCTGCTATTTGATCGGCCCAGGACATGTCCCTTGCGTTACTGCAATAAGCTCACTAATAAAAGACTTTGGATTCAGTTGGAGGCACCGTTCACAACCATGAAAATGGCTTATTTCCTACCTTTTGCCTGTTCTATCGCTGCCAGCGGTTATTTTCAGTGGCGTTGGCGCAGCCTCAATGGCTTGCGCGCATTGCGATTGCCACACCAAAAAACCGTTTCTGATTTGCTTGAATCCACCGACTTTCCCACCCAAAAATCGGCCAGTCGTGATTTCGCCTTCTTCGATGAGCTTTCCTCAGAGACCCGACGGGAAGTGGCCCCCTACAAAGCGGAATCCCGGGCCTTAGGGGACGCTTGTGAACACCTGGTGGGGTTCACCTTCATGAAACTTCGGAAAAACCAGCCCTTATGGCGTTGGTTTCCCCCCTTCGTCAAATCCGTCTTCGCACTGACCGCCAGCTTGGTGCTTTTTTGGCTCGTGGTGCGCTCAGTGGGCGGTGGAAAGTTCGCCAAATTCAGCTATTGGGCTTGGCAACCTCTTGCCGCGGCCTCCGTGTTGTCCTGGTTTTTCTATCGTCTGGTGGTGAAACAGACCCTCCTAGAAATGCCAAAATGGTTGCCAGAAGACATGCATTTGGAAGCTCAAACCATTTTGGAAGGACAAAGTGTCAAGCCCCTCCTGGCCTTTTTTGCCCCCATTCGCTTCATCTTTCGCACCCTCAAGGTGGCCATTTTCGGCCTTTGATGCTGCGGTACCCAGTTCGCAACCGCGACTCGACTGCCGCATTTATTCCCACACGCTCACGTCGCATGAATCTAAAAAACCTGTAAGCATCTGTTATCTCGATATTTTTTATGAGAGACGAGATTGGCATCAATCTTGATGCATATCCTTTGTAATCTAGGGTGTGACATAGATCACATCCCAATCGATACGGACTGAATCTTCGGTCGCAAACCTGCGTCCAAGTTTGCTAAGCTTGTCTATCGAGGTTTTGAGGGAGGAAAGCATGAAAAAGCATTTGGTGATTTTGGCTGCACTGGGGTTCTCAGCCTGTATTCCGGGGCTCGGTCCTGAAGATGCACGACCCATTGAACCGGGCCAAGCGCCGGCCTCTTCCGCTTTGGCCATCACGGCCGATGATGCCCATCTGATCATTGCTGCTGAAGATCACAATCAAGTGGTGGTGATTGACCGAGACACCAAAGAGGTGGTGCGCACCATTGATGTTTCAGCCGGTCCTTCCCACGTGATCGTTGATGAAACCAACACCGCCTATGTCACCACCCGCTACGGGCACAAACTTCACGCGGTCGATCTCAACACTGGCCATGAAAAAGGCCAGGTGACCGTGGGGGCCGAACCCATGGGCTTGACTTTGGTTGACCACAACCGCGTCGCCGTTGCCCTGTCGGGAGAGTCTGCGGTGGCCATCGTTGATGTTGCCAACTACGAAATCACTAAAAAAGTGGCGTTGCCAGATGCAGACCCACGAGCCGTGGCGCAAGACGCTCGCGGCCGTTTGGTGGTGAGTCATATGTCCTCGGGTCGTTTATCCATTTTAGACGCCGACATGGACTTCTACAAAAACATCCCCATGAACACGCCGGTTCAAACGGGACCCGCAATTCACCCCAATCACGTTCGTTTGCTCACCTTGAGCAGCGACGGTGAAGAAGTGGTCACTGCCCACAGCCAAAGCAATCCCGATGTGGTTCGCTCGCCCTTGGATCCCACCTTGGTCACTGGCCACGATATGGAAACCGAAGACGGTTTTGAAGAAGAAGAATTCTCACAAAGCAACTGCGGTTACGGCGGCTGCCCCGACGAACTCGGTGCGGTGGTTCCCACCGTGACCCAAGTGGATCTTGAATTCGACAGCGTGGTCATTCCTGTCAAAGACCAAACTCAAATCAACTCAGACATCGAAAGAGGGTTTGCTTCAGAATCCCCAACCATCCTCAATCCCAACTCCGACCGCTTCGCTTTTAAAGTACGCCTACACAACCCCATGGGTGCCGCAGTTGTCGATGGTGGACGCGCTCTTTTGGTGGTTAACACGGGTACCCAAAATGCAATTCTCATCCGCAGAAACATGAATGGCTCCTCCAGGGATGTTCTCGGTGCAGCGCGTATCGGGCATGGCCCCACCGGACTCGCACTGACACGCGATGGTCAATTCGCGTATGTCTTCAACCTGTTCGAGGGCAGCATCACCGAAATTGAGTTACCGGTCATTCCCGACATCGATACCGTCCGAAACAACGATGCTTTGATGGCAAAAACGGAGAGCACGACCATCCATGAAGACGTTCCCTTGGTGGAAGATTCTTTGGCCATGGATTTTGAGAATGAAAGAGGCAACAATCTGCCATCCAACACCGTCACCATTCTCGAAGAGGTATTGCCCCCAGATGTGGCTTACGGCCGGATTCTTTTCCACGATGCCAACGACCACCGCATCTCCAGTGGCGCAACCGTCTCTTGTGCATCATGCCATCCAGACGGCCGAACCGACAACATGACCTGGAAGTTCAATTTTGGTCCCCGCAACACGCCCCAACTGGGGGGTGGCATTATGGACACCGCGCCCTTTCACTGGCCCGGAGACGTGAACCGATTTGACGATCTCGAAACCGCCACCGTTCGGGCCTTCATGGGCGGTGAAGGTCTGGGCTCTGACATGGCAGTGGTGGGCTCCTTCATGGACCATTTGCCCTCCGCACCCACGGTGAAACACATCACCAACACCCTCACCGCCTCCGAAGAACGTGGCAAGGCCATCTTTGAAAGTGCCGAAACCGCCTGTGCCAGCTGTCATTCCGGCGAGGACTACACCAATAACTTGACCATGGACATTGGTTCGAAGGCCCGTCACTCAGACCGAAATGATTTTCAAGTACCTGTTTTACATGGTCTTTCACGCTCTGCGCCGTACATGCACGACGGTTCAGCCGACACCTTGGAGGCACTGGTGAACGAATGGGTCAAGACCGATCGCATGGGCAAAGGCTCGCACCTGAATCCAGATGAAATTAAAGACCTGATCCGTTTCCTTGAGACCCTGTAGAACTTGGGCTATCATTAAAGAACGTTGAATTCAGACTTGGCGTGTGGGTCGTTCCAAGGCGATCGGCTTACCCTAACAGCGCCACGGCCGTTTTCAGGCTGAACAGAGTTGGCGAGCGTACAATACGCATCCCGGACAGAGCTCACCTCATCCTGAAACGGTCTTCGGTCTGAAGGCACTAAGGCCCCCGACGACCTCGATGCGGCGCTCCCCAAAACTCATCAATGGCCAACCGGTGATGTTGAATGATCGACTCCGCCACGTAGTCCAGTACAGCGTTCGCCGGCTTCAACACCTCCAGATCCTCAACAAAATTAGCGTCCTTTTGTACCTTCGGATCGCAAGACATTCTGACCACGTGCAAATAAAGGACCAGCGCAATAGAGGACTTATAGTTGTTGTGTCCCAGCTGAAAACGCATGTCTTTTTTCGCACCCTGAAACCGGTTCCAGTCGATCCCCACGCCCACCAAGCCTTGATTTTGGCTCAATAAGCGTCGCATGGGTCTTTTGGCAAACAACACGCTGAGCTCGCGTATTTCTGACAACGCAAACACACGCTTGAGCATGGCTGGAGGCAAGGCCGCGAGCAAATGCGCCAACACCTCCCAATCTGCCACCTGGTCGTAGCTTTGTAAGGAGCTGAGTTCTTTTAAGATTTTCTCTTTGTTGGCCTCCACCAAGGCCTCCAGACCCTGATACCGCGTCAAATAAATGCGATGGGGCCGTGCGTCGTCCTCTTGGGCCTGGGCCCTGGCTTCCCGGTGGCGCCCTGCAGCCTGGGCCAAAGGTTTAATGGCCTTCGGGGTGATCCGCATGCTTTGGGCATAAGTTTTGGGCAATTTGGTCGCCATATAAGTACCTTAACAAAAGATGCCCTGGCTTTGAAAAATGGCGCGAAAATCGGGGCAAAAAATTCATTAATTGGCCAAATGGTGCACATACTATCCGACGAGATCTTCAGGAGGGGTTTTGGACCCGAAAAGCGGAGCAAAAAAAGCCATGTTGGCAGCAGAGCAACTTAAAAAAATCGCTCAAAAAGAGCTGGTTCAAATCGGTCAAGACAGCACCGACGAACCCATGGCTTTGATGGCGGCTTTCCCTGAGCCGGTGATGGAGCTCGAAGAAGCCGATCGCCAGCGCCAAGTGCGGCAGGGCATGGACTCCGTCATCATGCTGGGAACCCCTCCCGAGACCACCCGTGGCTTCGTTCGTGCCGTCCTTAAAGTCCCTCTCGACCACCCGCAAGCCCAAACTTTTGGGGTCTTCGTGGAAGTTCAAAGAAACGCGTATGAAAAGCTCAAAAAGGCTTTTGCCAACAATGAAGAAGTGGAAGCACCGGGCACCCTGGCCACCCGACTCCCCCTCCTAGAGGATGCTTACGGCAGTAAGGTGTGGCTGCGTGAATACGGCGATCACCGTCGGGTAGTGGTTATTCGAGCGGAACATCAACTGCTCAACCAAGGGCCAGCCATCGGAAAAACCATTTAGCTTGTGACTGCCCCCTCCCAGTTGTTAAATTGACAATATGGTCAACCATCGTTCGCTTCCCCACACGCCCGCCTCTCCCGGCTCGCACGTTCGGCACGAAACCGAATCCACCGATATCAACGATCTGTATCGCAAAAGTTTGCAACAGGAATGTGCACGCCGCGAATTTGCACTCCGCTTGGGTATTTCCACCATCCCCGTAGCAGCAGTGGCCACCACGGCTTTGGGTTTCATTTTGGGCTTGCCCGTGGTTGGGATTTCAATTCTTGCCGTGATTGGACTGAGCTGTGGACCGGGCTTGGCGTTGAGCACGCTCACCGCTCACAAAGTGATCAAAGGTCGCAAACTCAAACAGAGCGTCATCAACAAGGCCATTCAAATGGGGTTGAGCCAAACCAGAGCCGAATTTCTCTGGAAAGCTGTATGTCACGAACTCGACGCCATCGACCGCGAGAGCATTGCTGCAGGCAAAACACGTTCGTTATTTTTGATGACAAAAAACCAGCGGTTTCAAGAGGCGATCGAAGCGGGAGAAGTCCCTTGGGAAGATGCCGGACTGTCTCGAAAAAGTCTGCCTGGGTTGTAACTAAGGTCGATACACTGCCGGTTGAATGGAACCACGTGGCGCGGCGGCAGAACGAAAAGCCCGATGCCACTTAATGGCTGGCTCCACCCGATTGGGTGTCTCTGCCGTTCCCAAACGTTCTTGGTGCTTCTTAGCCAATAAAACTTCCTCGATGGATTTCTGAGGTGCTTCTTGAGAGAACACTGCCGCATACAATTTGTTCGGAGCCACCTGGCCTACCGCGGCATAAAACACGCCATCCTTTTGAATCAACATCACCGGCAGATCGCCCACTTTACCGCTCAAGCCCGCGTATAAATTTTGAGTTTCCTCGTCGTCCCCTGCGATCAGTGACCACACATGCCGTAAACGTTCTCCTTTATTAAGGATCGCCATTAACGACAGCTCTTGGCCCAAATGGCCGCGGTAGCGAAGTTGAGCCACCTCTTCGTCCCCAACCGAAACCACCCGCCCGCCGCGCAGCATGAAGCCTGCCTGCGTGAGGTTGGGCACCTTAATGTCTTTACCCAGGCGAGAACGCACAAAAGATGCAACCGTTTGAGGATCAGGTGATGCCACGTCCATGGGCACTTGTAATTTGTGCTGGGCCACTGCGTTCTTCACTTGCTTAAAAAGAAACCGTGGTCGCTCGTGCATGGACGACAAGAAGGTTGACACCATCAAACAGGCTGCCAAGGCCCCCCCGGACACCGCCAGGCGAGCCCCCCAAATTCGCAGGGGCCCGTGGGTACAACTTCGGGTCTCTTTTTGAATGCGAGCCGCCAATGACGCGGGTACGTCACACTGCGCAGCGCAACGGAGTCCTGTTTTCATCTTGGACAGCAACTGCATTTGTTGGCGACAACACGCACAGTCATCGAGGTGAAGCTCAATGCTCTGCTTTTCTTCAGTCGCCAACTCACCATCCAGATACCAGTGGAGTTGCTGTTGGATATTTTCACACTTGTCTGGATTTACCATTGGGTCCCCATGCGGTCCTTTGCCCATCGAAATACATCATCACTTTTAAACAACTAAGATTTCCCCGCTTGCTTTTTCTGGGCGCGAAATGCTTCGAGGGAGTAAGCCCCTTCATCGGTACGAATGACGCCTTCTTGTTTAGCGAAATCAAAAAGTTTCTGTTGTAACAACCGGCGTCCCCGGTGCAACCGCGACATGACAGTACCCACCGGAATATCCGCCATTTCTGCCACTTCTTTATAAGCGAAGCCCTGAACGTCACTCAGGACGATGATGGTTCGATAATCGACCGGGAGGGACTCTAAAGCCGCCTGAACTTCATCGCTTAAAAATCGGTCAACCAGTGCATTTTCAGGGTCGAGGGTCTCTTTGTGAGACTCTGGCTTGAAAAAGTTTTCCAAGTTGCTGTCTTTATTGGGGCCGGTCAGGATTTCCCGCTCTTTAACCCGGCGCCTGTATTTGTTGATGAAGGTGTTGGTGAGAATTTTGAACAACCATGCTTTGCAGTTGCTCCCAGGCTCAAACTGGTCTTTCGCCCGCAGTGCCTTGAAAAAGGTGTCTTGAACCAGGTCTTCTGCATCCGCAGGGGATCGGGTCATGCGCAGCGCCGTTCCGTACAAGATGCCCATGTGGGGCAACGCTTCGGCCTCGAAGGCCTTACGGGTCCATTTTTTTTGTTTCTTCTGCTTGCTGTCTTTTTGACCGAAAAACATTGAAAAACCTTATCTTATCTCTTTTGAGCCTAGCAAAAGCTGACCCTACGTCAAAAGAACGCGCGGCGATCCGCAATTATTCCTTAAAAGAGCTCTTTTTCATGGTTTTTTGGGCACCAGATCCACTTTTTGGGGCCTTTATTCCGGGAAAACCACCTGAACGGGGCTCGCACTGTCCACACTGGTCCCATCCCCCAGTTGGCCGTAGTTATTCCGGCCCCAGCACCAGACGGACCGATTCTCCAACAGCGCACAAGAATGATTGACCCCCGCCGATATCTGAATCACGGGCCCTTCGAGTCCCACCACCGCCAAGGGGCTGTTTTGTGGGCTGGTCATGCTCCCGTTCCCCAGTTGGCCGTAGCTGTTCTGCCCCCAGCCTTTGACCGAGCCATCGGCCATGATGGCCAAGGCGTAGGTTGAGCCCAAGGAAAGTTTCACCGCCCGTTGGCCTAAATCTTCCGTTTCGATGGGTTCACCTTCCCGTGCAAAGGGCTGGTGCACCCCGTTCCCAATGGCACCGCTCTGGTTATCCCCCCAACAATAGACTTTACCGTCTGCCGCAGTGATCACACAGGTGTTGTTGACACCGGCTGCCACATCAATGAAATCGCTGTCGAGACCTTGGATTTCCCGAGGGCTCAAGACACAGGGGTATGAATCAGAATTGGGACATACCTCGTTGTCATCCATGGGAGTGGCCACTTGATACCGGTGATTCCATCCCCAGCAAAACAACTTGCCGTCATCCTGCAAAGCACACGTGTGGTGATACCCCACCGCGAGCTTCACCACGTTGGAAACGCCGTCCACCACCACGGGTCCACCATTGGAGGGAAACAAATCATCGCCCGTTCCCAGTCCACCGAACCAGTTTGAGCCCCAACATTCAAGATCACCGTCATCGCGAATCACGCAGGAATGTCCCCAGCCCGTTTTCGCCGCTCGAGTACTGGTGATTCCGGTGACCACTTCGGGGGTGTGTTTGTTTTGCCCCTGGGTGTTGCTGGGGCGCCGATGTGGGCAACCGCCCCAACAGTACAGGTCACCCGATTCGGTGGTCACCGTCGTGGAGGTGTTCCCAGTTTCTATAGCAACCACAGCGCGGTCGGAAGGGATGAGTGCTGGCTGGGGCGTGGGATTAATGGAGTCCTCAGACATCCCGTCCCACCAACCAAGACCAAGCTGCCCCCACTTGTTTATTCCAAAGCATTCCACATCGCTGGTGGACCATCGCACACAAGTCCATTGGCTCCCAACTTGTACCTCTTGAACGTAATCGCCCTCTGGAATGTAAACTCCAGCATCGCTTTCATCTGGCTCCCATAGGCTGTCTCCGTTTCCTGCATCACTCGGTAAAAGTGGGGTCTGGCCTCCAGCATCACTCTCTTCGATGGGCCCTGAGTCCCCCTTGCAACGATGGGTGTCAGGGTCGCAACCAAACTCACAATAGATTTGTGAGGCTTGGTACTGACATTCCCCTTCCACACAAGCGCCTACGTTATCGTATACCAGAAGGTCATACTCGCTCATGCATCGATCTTCGGGTGGTTCATCGCAGTCGCCACAGATACTATCGGGAAGCCCCTGCCCGGAGAGGGGAATGAGGGTTAGTTTTGTGTTTTCAGCATCGGTGTTGAGGGTCAATGTGCCTTGATATTCTTTGATGGCCGTGGGCGAAAAAGTGACCGAAATCGTTTCGGAGGATGACACCCCAACCTGGTCGACACCCAACTCTACCGAAAAAACACTCTCTTCATCCACCAGCACCCAATCAGAAATTTTAAGCGGCATTTGACCGAGGTTTAACACTTCAATGGTACGCGTGCTCGAGAGCCCCATAGGCACGTCGCCAAAATCGAGTGCCATGGGATTAACCGAGATGAGCGCCCCCGACTGACGCACAAATACTTCGCGCTCACATGAGCAAGAAGAAAAAGACATCAAACCCAATAGTAATATCAGCTGTACGATTCGCACTCTCACAATTCCCCCGGTAACAAAAATTATCATGCGTCCTTAGGCGTACGGTCCAAAAGACGATCGAGTAAGGACGGCCCGTAGCTCTCAATCTCTTCCAAAACACCCTTCGCTTTGGGCTCGAAACGTTCCATGTACTGTAACGCATACGCCCTTCGCTGTGGACCATCATCGGTGTCAGCCACACGCCGGGCCAACCTGACCAAAGCCTCTGAAATAGCGACGATGGATAAAATCTTGGTCAGGCGCTCGGCGTGCCACAAACCAAAAGAAAAATCTTTTGCCGGATCCCACGTTTTCAAGAACGAGGCTTTCCATTCCAATAGCGGTTTGTCTTTCATGTCACCGAATTTGTCGCTCACGATGCGCGTGAAAATACTTTGCATGGCTGAATACTTAACCACACGAACCCGCGCCAGCGCCTTTTCCATTTCGTCTCGCCCCGTCACGGCCTCAAGTTTCAAGGCTGCAAAACGCGACAATGCTTTAGTGGGATTGCGTAATACTTTTTGCAAATTATCTTTGAGGGCCATCAGACTTTGGATTTGGCTGGTCCCCTCGTAAATGGGCAAAATAAGGGCGTCTCGCAATAATTTTTCTGCGCCGTATTCTTTCATATAGCCCACACCACCCAGAATCTGCATGTTCATGCGGGCGAAACGTACGGCTTCTTCGCCCCCCACGTATTTGATCAATGGCGTGGACATGCGAGCCCGGTTTTTGTAACTCAGAATTTCTTTTTCCAGTGCGCGCTTCTCTTCGTGGCTTTCAGGCGGTTCGATTTTGAGTTTCACCCGCAACCGATGGGCCATTTCTTCATTACCAGCAGCCTCAAACGACAAGGCCCGCAGACCAATGGTGGTGATTTTCATTTCGTCCAAGTAGTCCGCGATCATTTCGTGTTTGGCGATGGGCTTGCCCATGGTGACCCGCTCGTTCGCGTAATCTTCTGCCTGCCGGTATGTAGCCTCCATGATTCCAAGCCCTTCAAAGCCCACCAAAATTCGTGCGTTGTTCATGAGTAATAACATGCCTCTGAAACCATGACCCCGTTGTCCAATGAGGTAACCCACGCTGTCTTCGAGATTAATGGTCGCCGCCACACCAGAGTGCTGGCCCATTTTTTCTTCAAGGCCGCCCATTTCAACATTGCGAACTCGCTCCCCATCTTTCTCAATGTGAGCGGGCACGTAATAAAGAGACAGCCCTTTGAGCCCGCCCAATTTGCCCGGGTCCTCAGAACGCGCCAACACAATGTGATGCTCACCGTGCCCTGAAGTAATCCAAATTTTTTGGCCATTGATGCGCCACGTCCCATCTTCTTGTTCGACGGCTTTGGTCCCAATTTGCGCCAAATCCGAACCCGCATTGGGCTCGGTGAGCAACATGGCCCCCCATTCCTGGCCGGCCGCAATCTTTTTCAACTCTTCATCGAAACGCATGGATGTGATGCGATTGTTCTCATCCAGCTCAAAATTGCCCTCTTCAATGGCGTAGGATGTCAGGACCAAGCCCACCCCGCCATAAAAACCGTACGCACTCATCACCGACACATCACCCCGGGCCAAAAGTTCGCTGACCGCGCTGCCGAGCACCACCGGGAGGTTTAAGCCGCCTACACGTCGGGGCATCATCAAGCCCATGGCGCCCATTTCAGCCAGGCCGTTCAGGATTTTTGCCAACCGAGGCGCGGTTTCCACTTCTTCACCGTTTTGCACAGGGTGTTGGCTGTCCAACTCTTCAGTGAATGGGGCGATCTGCTCAGCTGCGAATTGCCCGATGGTTTCTAGCATGTCGGCATAGAAAGTCGCGGCTTCTTTGGGGTCCGTGAACGCGTCGCTGGGGTCTTCATAGGCCTCCAATAAAGGCAGCAGCTTCCCCCAATCGGTGGCCCGAATGTGAAACTGTAAATCTTCGTTATCCGTAAAAAAGTTGCGTGAAACCATGAGCACTCCCTCCTCGAATCAGCGCCATGCAATCGAGGCATTCCATTAAATCCTATGAACATTTAGCGTTATTCTTATCAATTGTCCTCAAAAAAAGCGATGATCTCTTCTCGCTGTGCGTGGGCATCCCGCATGGCCAGTTGAATGAGATCGGCGGCATATTCACCGTCGAAAAGCAGATAAGACAGCAAGTCTGATGCTTGAT
Organism: Myxococcales bacterium; assembly: GCA_002721815.1. Taxonomy (GTDB): domain Bacteria; phylum Myxococcota; class UBA727; order UBA727. Next base: position 23,763 of record PBLQ01000021.1, on the reverse strand, counting down.
CCCCTCCCCTATCGGCCATGCGCCTGAATATGGAGCCCACCAAGCCCCCCGCTCGAGACAAAATGGTCCCTTCATTGATATGTCGCAATGTGACTTGCGTAATCTCCTCGCTGGGTCGAATCACCAGCGTTTTGATCTTCCGAAAAGGCGCGCCGCGCATGCGTTTCATCACTTGGCCCAGGCGATCTTCGAACTCGGGGCCATACGCCTCCGTACCGGCATCGAGTAAGGCATTAAAACGTTGCAAACGCTTCATGTCATACTCAGTTTTATCCACTAATGTTGCACTGAGGATTTTACCCAAAAGATAAACCGCCGACGGGAAATGATCTACCGTTTCAGGATCATCGGCTTGAATCACACTGGGCTTGTTCCGTTCTGGTTGAAGCCCAATCATCAAGAGGCGATCGGCCCCGAGCCGTAAAGCAGGTGAAATGGGTGTGTTCTGTTTCAAACTGCCGTCGCAATATAGCTCCCCATCGATCTCCACCGACGGAAAAACCCATGGGATGGCCGCTGAGGCCAATGCATGGTTGGGTCCGATTTCGGTATGGAATGCGGCCACCTGGGGATCGGTGCTCCAAGCGGGCAACACCCCTTCGGTGGTTTGCGCAAACACGTGGGTTTTACCCGAAGCGATGTGGGTGGCGTTCAGCGCCATCCCTCGGAGGTTTCCACTTTTGATATTTTTTGAAATGTAGCGCCAACGGTTCCCGCGTCGCACCAACTGCTCCAAGGGCAAAGTGTTTAACAAGCCGCCGAGCCGACCCGGGCCCAAGGTGCTGTCCAGTGTGCCTCGGCCCCGTGACCCCAAAAGAAAACGGGGCAAGTTGGCCACTTCTCGCCAACCCATTTGGTACACGCCCTCGATCCGCAGCCGTTCCCAAATCATGGACAAGGCTTTCCCTTGAATCTTGGGGACGTGATTGTTCGCCGCTAAAAAACAAGCGTTGATGGCCCCTACGGAAGTGCCCGAAATAATGTCGAAATGGATCTTTTTTTGAATCTCAGGCGGCAGTTGGGTGCGCAAATACTGAATTACCCCAGCTTCATAGGCCCCGCGCGCACCGCCACCGGATAGGACCAGGCCCGTCCACGGCCTTTTTTTTTCGCGCGTCACCCCTGCGTTTTCCACCGTAGAACCCCTAAACTGTGAAGATCAAAGATGAAAATCATACCACTTCCCTGGGCCAACGCCAAACGCCATGACTCATCCTGTATTGATTCAAAGAGCCTCCGAGGCTATGAACAGCGGGCAATCGAGCGCGAGGAGGCGACAGGTGAAGCAAGTCCAATCATTTCTGTGTGGAGAGTGGCAATACGGCCAAGGCAAAGAGCAAACCCTTTACAACCCCATCACGGGTGAAAATGTGGCCACCGCATGCACAGACGGTCTGGATTTGGCCGCGGCGAAAGCCCATGCCCAAACCGCCGGCGCCAAGACGTTGGGTGAAATGACCTTTGCGGAGCGAGGCCAACTGCTCAAATCCATGTCCCTCGCGCTGCACGAAGCGCGCGACCGACTGATCGATGTTTCCACGGAAAATGTAGGCACCTCCAGGGGTGATGCCAAATTCGACATCGATGGTGGGATTGGAACGCTGGCCTATTACGCGAAACTCGGAAAAGACCTGGGCGAACAACGCTTCATTGTAGATGGCGGACCCGACCCACTGACCCGCGCCACCCGGTTCATGGGATACCATGTAAAAACCCCCAAGCGAGGCGTGGCACTCCACATCAACGCATTTAATTTCCCCGTGTGGGGCATGATGGAAAAAGCAGCCTGCGCGCTGCTCGCGGGCGTTCCAGTCATCACCAAACCCGCAACGAGTACTTCGCTGCTCGCTTGTGAAGCGGTCAAGGTTTTGACCGAGCAAAACGTACTTCCCGATGGCGTACTGCAATTCGTGGGTGGTTCATTACAAAACTTTTTTGAACTTTTGGATGGTCAAGACACCGTGGCCTTTACTGGTTCTGCCGCCACTGGTTCATATTTGAGACGCCATGACAACGTGGTGAATCACAACGTCGGATTTAACGTTGAAGCCGACTCCTTAAACGCGGCCGTTCTTGGCCCCGATCTCGGCGCAGACGATGAAGCCTACCAGCTCTTTTTGCGAAACCTTCAAACCGAAATCACCCAAAAAGCCGGGCAAAAGTGCACGGCCATTCGTCGTATTTTTGTGCCCGCAGGTATGATCGACCAAGTCCAAGAAGACCTCATCGAGCGTTTTAACGATGTCAAAGTGGGCAATCCCATGCTGCGAGAAGTCTCTGTTGGCCCATTGGCAACCCAACAGCAAAAAGAAGACGCCCTCAAAGGAATCGGACAGCTGGTCGAAGACGGTGCCACCATGTTCTTTGGGACACCTGAAAAACCAGACCTGGTGGATATCGATCACGACAATGGTTATTTCATCGGGCCAGCGCTCTTGAGAGTGGATCAACCCCAAGAACACCCTTCCGTCCACGACCTGGAAGTCTTTGGTCCCGTGTCCACGCTGATGCCTTATGATGATGAAAACGAAGCCGTCGCTTTGGTGGCCAAAGGCCAAGGTTCTTTGGTGGCCTCTTTGTATTCCAACGACAAAAAATGGGTGGAAAACGTGCTCATGGGCATCGCCCCCTTTCACGGTCGCGTTTACTGGGGCAATGCGAAAGTGGCTGATCAAGCCACGACCCCGGGCATGGTCTTACCGGTCTCTATTCATGGAGGTCCTGGACGTGCCGGCGGTGGCGAGGAGCTGGGCGGCCTGCGTGGCTTGGATTTTTATCTACAGCGTACAGCCATTCAAGGGGATCGCGGAGCCCTCAATCGCATGTTTGGCATTAAGGAAGCCTAATCAACTCGCTAACAGCGCATCGGCTAACGCACGAAATGCCTTCCCGCGATGGGAGATGGCATGTTTGTTTTCTTCGCTGATTTCCGCAGTGGTTTGTCCGGGAAACGCGTCCGGGTAAAACAACGGATCATAGCCAAACCCACCTGCCCCGCTGAGCGCATGCCCAATAAAGCCGTGCACCTCACCGTAAAATCCATGTATTTGTCCTTCGGCATTCATGGCACACAAGGCACATGCAAAATGGGCGCGCCGTTCTTGAGCCGTGGGGAAAGACCGTAAATTGTTCAGAAGCAAAGTATTGTTGTCATCGTCACCCTCACCGGTGCCAGCATCTAAGGCATAGCGGGCTGAACGAATCCCAGGCGCCCCTCCCAAAGCATCCACACACAACCCACTGTCGTCAGCGATGATCCAATGGGGCATGAGGTCAGCTCCCGTGCGCTTCAAATGCGCCCAAACGGTTTCTGATTTTTTTTGTGCGTTTTCTGCAAAGGTGTGACCGTCTTCGATGATCTCCAGGTCGTCTAAACCAAGATCCCGGAGTGTTTTAACCTCAACACGTCCACCGGTGAGCGCTACCAACTCCTTGGCTTTTTTTGAATTCTGAGTGGCCATCACCCAAAACTGTTTTGAAGCATTCATGCCAAAGCAGCCCGTTGTAACCGGCATAATTCTTCAATGGAAGCCAAGCCCATATTCAGGATTTGATCCACCTCTTCTCGACGCATGGCGGCCCCTTCGGCCGTGCCCTGCAATTCAACAATGGCACCATCACCTCGAGCCACCAAGTTGAAATCGGTATCCACCGCCACATCTTCTTCGTAACAAAGATCGGTGAGCACCTGACCATTTTTGATGCCCAAGGAGATGGCTGCAATCTGATCGGTGAGCACGCTCGCCAATGCCGCCGCCGGGATTGCTTTTCGCGCGATGGCATCTTTGAGACACAGTGCAACGGCCACGTAGGCACCGGTAATGGATGCAGTACGGGTCCCGCCATCGGCCTGCAACACATCACAATCGATGTGAAGGGTGTGATCACCAAGACCTTCGAGATTCACCACTTGCCGTAATGCCCGGCCGATCAGCCTTTGGATTTCAACACTGCGGCCATCAGGTCGGCCACGAGAACTGGCACGGCTTTTTCGGGTTAAAGTCGAGGCGGGGAGCATCCCGTATTCTGCGGTCAGCCATCCCTTCTTGCCTTCTTCTTTTCGAAAGCGGGGAATCCCTTCGGTTAAAGTCGCCGTGGTCAAAACCCTGGTTTTTCCAAAAGAGACCACCACCGATCCGGCGTGGTGCTCAATAAAGCCGCACTCAAAACCCACTGGTCGCAATTGCGCTGCTTCCCGTCCGTCTGCACGCATGTCTACTGCCTCCTGCAAAAATTATAGATTGAATTTAGAATCGATAGTTGTGATCGAGCTCGGGGCGAACCAAAACACCTTTGTCTTGGCTCTCGAGCCAGCCGCGTTTGTGAAATTCGCTCAAAGCGCGCGACACCGTCTCTCGGCTGGTGCCCAAACGATTGGCCATTTGCTGTTGGGAGGGCAATTTTTGAATCCACAAACCCTCATCTCGATCTTCACCCTCTTCTTCCGCTTTCTCTAAAACAAAACGCGCTACCCGCCCAAACACATCGAGTAAAGCCAACGACCCTAAAGTGCTATCAGCCTTACGCAATCGCACACACAACTCGGTCATGATGTTGATGGCCACCGTGGGATAGGCTCGCACCGCTTTTAAAAATTCGCGGCGATCCAATCTCAAAACCGTACACTTGTTCATGCAAACCACATTCGCCGAACGGGGCTCACCGTCGACTAGGCTCATTTCGCCAAAAAAGTCGCCGCTTTCTAAAAAATCCAAAATGAGTTCTTTGCCGTTTTTACCCAACAAAGAGACTTTGACCTTGCCCGCCTGAATCACGAAGAGCGCATCACCGGGATCGTCGGTGGCCACAATTTTGTCGCCTTTTTCAAACCGGTGACTGGTCATCAACGCAGCCACATTTTTGCTGTCTTCATCTGAGAGGCCACCAAAAAGGCCCACATCCGTCAGATTAAAACTTGTCATACGTTTTCCTTTAGTCGTTTTCCATTCGGGGCGCAGCCTGGGCGTCTGCCACTGCGTTTCTCAGGGAGGTTTTCACCTCATCGGAGGCTTGGTCCAACTCGATGGCCAACTTACCATCAATGGTGCGAACCACCTTCCCCTCAGCTTCGAGAAATTCCCCGATTCTTGTGGTGATATGGACGAAAACCTTGGCACCTGCCTCAGTGACCTTATCGGTGTAAATCAGGGCGCCACTTTCCGAAAAATCAGCGGTGTAGTCCGTTTGTAATTCTGGAACGTTTTCGATTCGGTATTGCACCAACATGGGTACTTTGACCCGCGGGTGCCGTCGACGGTTTTGGTTGTTTTCTTCACTCATAGCGGGATCACGCTAACACGAGTTTGAGGCAGATCCAACCTTTGCTTTCTCATGAGCCTGCAGTCTTCAGCAATTTCAGCGGGTTTTTAGCTTGCCCACGGTGGCGCAACTCAAAATACAGTTTGGGGCCATCCAAACTCTCTGTATCCCCCACTTTTCCAATCGCGGCGCCTGAGGGAACCTGGTCCCCCGCCATCACCAATGCATCTGAAAGATGTGCGAACAAGGAATGGACGCTTTCACCGTGGTTAATGATGATAATTCGTCCAAAACCCCGCATCCAACCCACATGAACCACCGTTCCGGCCGCAAAAACCTTCACGTCCTCGCCCATTTTCGCCCGAATGTGCAAACCTTTGGAGATGTGGGTGGCACCGGTTTTCTTATCTTTTTTCTTCCCGAAACGTCTTATTATCTCACCACTTACGGGCCAGTTCAGTCTTTTTCGCATTTTGAACAACGCCAAACCGGGCATAGCGTGCATGTCCTTAAGCGCCTTTTCTTGGATTAACGAAGCCACCAGCTCTGCCAATGCCTCGTAACGCTTTCTCAGCTCCCATGCCCTGCGTCGGGCCAAACGCCGGTCCTGCAACACTTGGTCGATGGCTTTTTGGCGCTCGCCACGCACCTCTTTCAGTAAATTAAGCTGAATTTGGAGCGCTTTCTCCGTGGCGCGCATGGAGGTGAGGGCATCCTTCTTTTCTCGCCGAATTCGTAAAATGGTTTTGAGCGCCTCATCGTGCTTTTGGAACAAAGACAAATCATCTTGGGTCATTTTCTCCAACATAAAACGACGCATGGCCAGTTCAGAATGGTTTTGTGCATCGAGCAGTAAGCGGGCGGTACGACCTTGACCCATGACGTACAAACCCTTGAGCCGATTTTGAACCCGTGTTTTCAATTGATTGTATAAAGCTTCGGCATCCACCTGTTCGGTGCTCAGTCTTTTCAGATCGGCTTCAAGTTGTTGGCTCATTTCCTCGGTTCGAAATTTTTCTTTTTCTAGTTTAGACAGCGATTCATCCAAGTTGCCCAACGCATCCAAAAGAGATTTTTTCTGGTTGCGCAAATCTTTGAGCGCTTTGCGGTTTTGCGCCAATTCGGCCTGAATCACCGTCATCTGATTTTGTTTGGTTTCGATTTCGCCGGCATGAACCAAAGCGGTACCGTTCGCCCAAACGAACAGGAAGGTCATAAGGCTGCACCACATGCGCGGGTTCATTTAAGACCTCAAATGTCGTCGCAGCGAAAAAGCCGCACCCAACAAGCCCAACAGACCACCGGCCAACAGCAACAGTAAATGCGCATTCAAAGACAGAGGTTCCAGCTCGAACACGCCAAAAGCATCGGACAAGGTGGCTTGCAAAAGGCCGGCCAAGGTTTGGTGAGACAAAAACAAACCCAAAGCCGCACTTCCACCGCCAATGCAACCTTGCACAAAACCCTCCAGTAAAAACGGGTTGCGAATAAATCCGTCAGTGGCCCCCACCAGTTTCATTAAAGAAATTTCATCGATTCGGGAAAGCACTGTGAGCTTGACGGTATTTCCCACCACGACAATGGTGATCAAGGCGATCAAAATGGCCAAGTACAATCCAACGTTTTTGAGAACCTGGGCCAATCGCTCCAAGCGCTGTACTTCTGCCCCGGCATGCATCACTTGGCCCACCCCTTTGATCTTTTCGACCTGGGGCACCAAAGCGGACAAAGGTGAGGTGTCACTGGCTAATTTTCGAGAAATTTCCACCACCCAAGGGAGTTTGAGCCCTTGGGCATCCACCAACAGTGCATTGTTTTTATCCAACTCGCCCACCGCCCGCTGCAAGGCAGCGTCAGGCGCCACCAAGTCTGCTTTGGCCACACCGGGAATCGCGGCAATCTCCTGGGCGACCCGTTGGGCCTCATCATCATTGTCCACCACCAAAAACGCCACGGCGCCCACTGATGACCCCACGCGTTGGGCCAATCGTTCAAAATTGAGCCAAACGGTGCCAAAAGCGGCAAGGCCATACAGCCCCAAGCCGATCATGAAAGCGACAAAAAAGAAATGCAGCCCGCCACGTCTCACATTGCGAAACCCATGTTTGATCAGGGTCACCCACATCGTATTGTTGTTGGAACTGGCCATCTTTATATGCCTTAACTGGACGTTAAAACGCCTTCATCCAAACGTAGAATGCGTCGTTGGTAATTGTTAATCAATGTGGGATCGTGAGTGGCCACGATCACGGTGGAGCCTCGGGCGTTGGCACTCAGTAACAACTCCATAATGTCTTTGGAGCGCTCAGGGTCGAGATTGCCCGTGGGTTCGTCACATAACAAAATAAATGGGTCACCGATGAGGGCCCGGGCAATGGCCACACGCTGCTGCTCCCCACCTGACAACTGCTCACATCGATGGTTGAGCCGGTGGCCCAAGCCAACCTGAATGAGAAGCTCTTTTACTTTTCGATCGATCTCAACCTGGGGCGTGCCGCGAACCTCTAACGTCAGTGCCGTATTTTCGTAAACGGTCAAATGGGGAAGCAGTTTAAAGTCTTGAAACACCACTCCAATCTCACGCCGTAATAAGGGAATGTCGTCTCGTTTCAGCTGCGACAGGGCCTGGTCATGAAGAATCACTTCGCCTTGGGATGGCTTGAGAGCGCAAAATAGCAACCGCAGCAAGGTACTTTTACCCGCACCCGAAGGTCCGGTTAATAAGCAAAACTCTCCCTTTTCAATGCGCAGGCTCACATCTGCGAGAGCGGGCTGCTCACTGCCATCATAAACTTTCGTGACGTTCTGTAATTCGATCACCAAACAAACCTTGTTCTCTCATCGTTCGTTTGTTTGTTTGTGCCACAATGTTCATTTTTTTTAAACTGCAGCGGGCTTTTCCAAGCGAAAATCAGCCCCCAGGTAAATCCGTCTGGCATTTTCATCAGCGGCAATCACCTCCGGCGTGCCCTCCACCAACAGCTTGCCTTGATCGATCAAAGTGGCACGCTGACAAATGCTTAACGTCTCACGTACGGCGTGATCGGTGATCAGCACCCCCAAACCTTCCTTTTCGACCAACAAAGTCATGACCTCTTGAATATCATTGACGGCAATGGGGTCCACACCGGCAAAAGGCTCATCAAAAAGCAAATGGGTGGGCCGGGGAACCAATGCTCGGGCGATTTCACAGCGCCGCCGTTCCCCGCCCGATAAAGATGCCCCTTGCGCGTTCCTCACGTGTTGCAAACGAAAGGTCTCAAGCAATTCTTCCGCACGCTCCTCGCGTTTTGTTGCATTTTTTTCGTGCAACTCCAGCACGGTCATCAAATTGTCGTAAACGCTCATGTTACGAAATACGGACGCTTCTTGGGGCAAATAACCCAAACCAGCCCTGGCGCGTTTATAAAGCGGTTCACCAGCCAACGACCTGTCGTTCAAATAGATCTCACCTTGATCTGCAGGGAGCAAACCCGCAACCATTTTAAAAGAAGTGGACTTACCCGCACCATTCGGACCCAACAGGCCAACGATTTCGCCTTGGTCCACAAAAAAGGAGACACCATCTACGACTTTGCGCTTTCCAAAAGATTTTTCGAGCTTTTTTGCAATGAGCCGGCCCGCCTGAGGGCTCATGGAAGAGGAATCTGCGGTCATCTTTGGTCTTTGGCTTTCTATTCTTCTGGGGCGTATAAACCCTTTACACCGCCCTCTACGCTCACTTCTTCTGTCAACAAATCCACTGTCACTTTATCGCCTTGAAGCTGCATGCCCCGCTGCTTCAACTTGGCTTTTTCTTCGAGGGTCACATTTTGCTTGTCCTCATCGTAAATGGCGCGTTGTGCAAAGCCCACCCGTTCTGCCGTAACGATGCGTACATCGCCTTCGCACCGCAAACGACTCAAGGCACCTTTTTGATTGAAGACCGCGATGGCAGAGGTGCAGGTAATTTCGATGTCTTCCCGCCACATTCGGACGGGTCCGAAACAGTTGGCTTTACCCCCTTTTTTCAGAACCAGTTTGCCGCACGTGAGCGCGGCCTTCAGTCTTTTTCCTTGGGGGTTTTGGGGCTCGACGAAATCTTCGGTGGACACTGGCACCTCAGCTTTGGCCACCGATGGTTCTTTGGCCTCGGGCGATTCAGCAGTGTCCGAAGTGTTTGCGGGAGCTGGTTTGGCCTGTGCCAATGTTTTTTCTTCTGACCGGGGTTCCACCTCATAGGTTTTTAAGTCGGCGCGTTGATTCAGTTTGGCTTCTCGTTCGGCAAACGATTGCGACGCATGGGCGCTGCATGATGTCAGTAAAAATAGCCCAAACAACCCAACCAACCTGACGATTGTTTTTTTCTGCTGAACCTTTTGAAAAAACATAAACTGCCTTTGTCCGTTATAGGTCCCCATCTTATCCAAAAGCACCCGGTTGCAGCAACCAAGTAGTGTAACCCCCTAAACTCGCAAGATAAACCACTCCTGACCATCTGGGCAAACCTTTAAAAATTACCCCCATGGGGAACAATACAAACGCAACACCCAGCATCATCATGGCATCATTTTGCACCAATTGCGGATCCACTCCGATGGGTTTAATCATTGATGTCAGACCGAGTACGCAACCAATATTGTATATGTTTGATCCAATAATGTTCCCCACTGCCATATCTTCTTGGTTGCGAAAAGCCGCGACCAATGATGCAACCAGTTCGGGTAATGACGTTCCAAACGCCACAACCGTTAATGCAATCACGCGCTCGGTCAGCCCCCAAAGGCGCGAAAGCTCTACCGCACCCCATAAAGCAAATTTACCACCGGCCCACAACAAACCAATCCCTAAAAATATCAATACAAAAGGCTTTAATGTACTTTCAGATTCTGGGCTCACCTCGCCAGAAGCATGATCGAAAATATCTTCTTGCGCTTGTTTTGATTTGCGACGGGTTTGATCAATCATCCAGCCCGTGAAGGTCACCAGAAGTGCGAAAAGAATTACGCCCTCTGTACGAACGAGTTGTGTGTCCCAAACCATGGTCACAAAAATGATGCTCAAAGCAAACATAAACGGCCAGTGAATGCGTGTAATGTCTTGGTTGATGGCGATTGGCATCACAATTGCAGTACCACCCATCACTGCAGCGATATTCAAAATGTTTGAACCAATGACGTTTCCTGCAGCGATATCAGGATTACCTTCAAAAGCTGCCAACAGAGAAACCACGAGTTCGGGCACCGAGGTCCCAAAAGCAACCACCGTCAAACCAATCACCACCGGCGTTAAACGGAGCTTTACCGCTAATTTTTCAGCACCTCGAACCAACAAATCACCGCCGCCCACAAGCAGCGTAAAGCCCAGTATAACGGCGCCTAATGCAATTATAACTGTCAATTCGAGTTCCTGTGTCGGTTAAATGTTTAGTCTTTGAACAGAGGGTTGGGGCGTGTGCATTAACTAAATTGTGTTACGCAACATGTAAAGTTGGTCATAGCATGATGCGCTATGACAATTTTTGCCACTTTTTATATGAAAAAAAGTTTCGTTAAACAGGCCATTTTGTTGACGAATAAATAATAAATATGACATGTTTTCAATAGCTTCGAAGGCTGAGGCCTTCGGTAAACCAAACCCGACGATCGATATTCATAAATGACGTCGTCAAATAAGGAGTCCGAATATGGCCACACGCAAAAAGGCTACTAAGAAAAAAGCAACTAAGAAGAAAGCAACCAAGAAAAAAGCGACTAAACGCAAAGCAACTAAGAAAAAAGCAACCAAGAAAAAGGCCACTAAGAAAAAAGCCACTAAGAAAAAAGCAACCAAGCGCAAAGCAACCAAGAAAAAGGCCACTAAGAAAAAGGCCACCAAGAAAAAGGCCACTAAGCGCAAAGCAACCAAGAAAAAAGCAACCAAGAAAAAGGCTACTAAGAAAAAGGCCACTAAGAAAAAGGCCACTAAGAAAAAGGCCACTAAGCGTAAAGCCACTAAGAAAAAGGCCACTAAGAAAAAAGCAACGAAGAAAAAAGCTGCCAAGCGCAAGCCTGCTCGTCGCAAAAAGAAATAAGCATTTTCTCGTCGTCACGCCTTCAGGAGTGTCGACTTTTTTTATACCAAACACGCTCTATATAGAGCGTGTTTTTTTTTGTACCGCTTAGGAAGAGTTCGCCAATGGAACACCGACGCCCGCCCTGGCCAAACGCTTACAGACCGCTTCGAAGGCCCCCTTCTGTCTGAGGCTCAGTTTTGGAGTCTTGATTGAGTCACCCAAGTGACTGATTTAAATGAGCTTTTTATGAGGACGGGACCTCGTGGCACATGGTCTCATAGAAAAAGTTATAAAAAACATAGGGTTATTTCATTCATGCACCCGCTGTTGTGCTGTTTTCAACGGGGCGCACGGGCTCATGAGCCATTTTTGGGCTGTCTGCCCGCTTGACTTTGAGCTCGAATCAGAAGATTCAGACAGCAGCGCCGATATAGCTCAGTTGGTAGAGCGATTCACTCGTAATGAATAGGTCAGCGGTTCGAATCCGCTTATCGGCTCCAATACCGGGCTCAGCAGGCCCGGTTTTTTATTACCTATTTTAATAAGTAATTATCTCACGGTGGGTGGATTAGTTGACGCCCACCCACACAATTAGTAACTCTTAATTAACTCATCATGATCGGCAGAGGGATCAGGCCCTGTGAAGCCGAGGCAACCCCCACTATGGAAGGTGCCAAATCCTGCGGACCCTCGGGTGCCGAAAGATGAGTCCAGCGCGGACCACACCTTTTACGGTTAGGAAAAACGTCGGGCTCTTTGAACGGCCTCCGAGACCACTGAATCGGAGGCAAAAATGATTCAAACCACAAACCACATCGACGCTTACTGCACATCCGGTCCCTCTCCAACCATACGGCTCATTGGCCCTCAAAACGCACCGGTTGTTCTTGTTTTGGGCGGCATCAGTGCCACCTCTGATCTGAAATGGTGGTCCCCCGTCGTCGGTCAAAACGGCGCCATTAACCCGCAACGTTTTCGTATTTTAAGTTGCAGCTGGCATGTTCAACCTCACGTCACCACGCACCAACAAGCCAAACACATTCTCACATTCCTCGACCAAAATAACATCTCTACCCTTCACGCTGCGGTGGGATGTTCCTATGGCGGTATGGTTGCCCTGGCCTTGGGTGAGTTGGCGCCGCACCGCGTTTCACACATCATCCCCATTGCAGCGGCTCACCGCTCGCATACTTTGGCCACCGCTTGGCGATGGATTCAGCGTCAACTGGCACAAAGTCTGCCCCACGATGAAGGCCTTTCGTTGGCCCGTGCCCTAGCCATGACCACCTACCGCAGTGATCAAGACTTGGACGACCGGTTTTCACAACGACCACAAGAACTGTTCTCTTGGCTCAACCACCACGGTCATGAATTCACCAAACGTTTTTCTGTCCGTGAATTCTGCGCAGTATCTACCGCCATCGATGAACACCGGGTTCACCCCGCAAACATCACCACCCCCACCACCGTGATTGGTTTTGATTCGGACGTACTGGTGCCGCCGTGGCTTTTGGACGAACTGGTCGAACAGCTCCCGTGCGGTGAAAAAATAGAATTGAACTCTGTGTATGGGCACGATGCTTTTTTGAAAGAGACCCAACAGCTCAATGGGGTTTTAGCCACACTTCTCTATACACGGCAGGGGGTGGCAGCATGAAAAACCTTCCAACCATCGCAGTTCGTACCGGTTTAGAGCGAGACCAACAGCACGGGGCGGTCATTCCCCCCCTGCACTTGTCCAGCAACTACACCTTTGAAAGTCTGGGCCAACCTCGCACGTTTGATTATACACGTTCGGGCAATCCCACCCGGGCCATTTTGGCAGAGACCTTGGCGGCCTTAGAAGGCGGCACGCAAGCCACCGTCACCGCATCGGGCATGGCGGCCATCACCGCTGCTTTGCAACTGTTAAAACCCGGTGATCGCTTGGTGATGCCCCACGATTGCTACGGGGGCACTTGGCGTTTGGTGGATGCACTGCAAAAGCGAAATGCTTTCGTGGTGGATTGGGTCGATCTCAGCAATCCGATCACCAGACGTGAGGCTCTCAAAAAACCCGCCAAAGTGGTTTGGGTGGAAACCCCAAGCAATCCATTGTTACGCATCACCGATATTGCACAAGTGCGCCAAGAAGCGCCCGATGCCATTTTGGTGGTGGACAACACGTTTTTATCGCCCGCTTTGCAAAAGCCTTTGGAGTTGGGGGCCGATGTGATCGTGCATTCCACCACCAAATACATCAACGGACACAGTGATGTGGTGGGCGGTGCCGTGATCAGCAAAGACAAAACCTTAGGCGAAGAGATTGCGTGGTGGGCCAATTGTTTGGGACTCACCGGCGCGCCCTTTGACGCATGGCTCACCTTACGTGGCGTCCGCACATTACATGCCCGCATGACCCAACACTTGCAGAACACCGAAGCAGTGGTGGCCCTTTTGGATAACCATCCTGCGGTGGCCAAAGTCTATTATCCTGGACTCACCACCCATCCGGGCCATGCCATCGCCAGACAACAGCAAACTGGGTTTGGGGCCATGGTGAGTTTTGAACTTCATGACGCTGACGATATCAAACCTTTGGTTGAATCACTGCAGGTCTTCAGTTTAGCCGAGTCGCTGGGCGGCGTTGAAAGTCTGGTGGCACATCCAGCCACCATGACCCACGCGGCCATGTCCGCTGAGGCGCGGGCAGTTGCGGGAATTTCAGATGGGTTAATCCGTTTGAGTGTGGGCATTGAAGATCCCCGGGACCTGTTGGCTGACCTGAAACAAGCTTTGGTGTTGTGCCGCTCATGTCGCAAAGGGGGCGCCGCTTAATTATTTGTACACCAAATTGATTTCGAATCGATTCTGGCCCACTTGTGGCTTTGGAAAACGGTATGGCTTGATCTTTTGGATCACGCATTGGGTCACTTTCGGCTGACGAAGGTTTTGAAGCGCTTTCACCTCGGAGACCCGACCGTCTTCTTTGAGAGTTACGGCCAGACGTAAAGTGCCTCCATCAAAGGTGCCCATTTGGCCATGGCCTCTGGCACACCTTTCAAAGATTTTGTGGCGCGCCGTGAATCGCTTTTGCATTTCAGGGTTGTAAGGTTTGATGCGACCGACCTTCAGCCCCAAATTGAAAGCACTTTTCACATCGATGCGCACACATTGGTTTTGCTGGCATACCGCGTTCATGGCCGGCTTGGCACACTTGTAGGCATACCTCACGCAAGTGGGACACACTTTTTGATACAAATCACTGCGCAGTTGCTTCAATTGTTTTGCGTGACGCTTGTGAACCCCCACATAAGAATCAACTTTGCACGGGCTGCGTTTTATGCATCGCGACGTGTTTTGTGCCACGGTGCAATCGCTGCTTTTTTTACAGGAGGTCGACGTGGCCACCTTGAGAGCTTTGGCGTACAGCTTTTCGCTGTAATCTGTTTGCGCCTGGCACGTGTTAAGCACTTTCGGATTGGACTTTGGCATTTCGAACACACTGCGTTGGGGTGATACCGTTTTGGTGGGTTGGGGTTTGGGCGCTTGTGCGACACCCTGAGGCGCCTTGGGTGCCACATTGACCATACCGGCATCGGGCTGAGGTATGGTGTCAGGTTCTACAATTTCAGCGGGGACGTCTTTGGGACCGGTACCCTCAACCACACCAGTCGGCTGCACAGTTTCTTTTGGGGGTGCAACATTAGGCGCATCATGAGGCGCGCTGCATGCGAGCGTTCCTAAAAATAAGGACAAAACAAACCAAGTATGTCTGCTCATCTTTTAGTATTTAACGTCGACCAGTGCTTTGTAACCGGCAGGAGGTTGGTAGTAATAACGCCCTGGGCCCTCAGTGGGCGCATAGGACTGCCCTGATTTTTCGCCCGCAAACGTTGGATCTTGACCGAAGTTCCAAGTCACCCAATCCCGGTAGCCCTGAGCGAAGTACCAACGATCGCCAGTGATGGCGTGGCCACCCGTTCCGGCCACAGGGTCACCACTCCAAGTCCCGTTCATTCCAAAATACACTTTGAGGTTATCCACATCCAATGCAATATGAACCACAGTATAACCACCGATTGAGCCCAAATCTTCTAGTGCCACCCCGTTGTGATAGACCTTTCCGTCAGAGCCGGAGTCGGAATTGTACAAAGCCCATACGTGAGGATTGTTTTGGGTCAAATAACCCGTGTAATCACCGACATTAGCGACGTACGCTTCAGGCGCGACCCCCATGTATTGGAAACCGTTGGAATGGACCATGGCTTCCGCATAATACTTGCCGCTGGTGGCACTGTGGGTGGTAAAGATTTTGTTATAGGCTTTGGAGGAGTAAACTTTTGTATTCCCCTCTGAGAAAGTGAGGTAGCCGCTGACCACCGCGGTGGTAGCTGGGTTCATCGTGGCGAAGCTGGTCAGAGGCGAATCAAGCGTCACGTCGTGCGCACCAAGATTATAAGCCGTAAAGTGATTGCCACGGGGTGAGCTGTCGGCCCCAATGCCGCTGACAGCGTTGGGCAGATAACGGGCGGTCAAAGAATAGCGTATTTCGTCGATATAGCCAGAGAAGGGGTACCGATGATTAGAAGTGCCGTAATAGGTTTGTGCACCGATTTGCATGTGCTCGGCACCAGCGAATCCATTGGGATTGGTCCAACTGCGGTGGTCGATCAACTCGCCGTTGAAAAAGATATAGGATTGGCTGTCAGCAGTGATCACATGAGCCACGTGGTGCCAAGTGTTCAGCGTGATCGCCGCTTTGCCTTTCGCATGGGTACCACCTTGATTGCCGCCGATGCCAATGCAGTCCTCTAAACCGCTGCAGCCCGGTTTAATCCATAGATATTGGTAATGTTGGTTCGCTGATTGCGACGCCAAAGCCTGAAATGCATTGGAATCGGTGTTGAACCACATTTCTATGGTGCGGGCTTCGCCATTCCAGTTGCCGCGCAAATGCCACCAGGACCCGCTGGCCTTCAGATAATCGCCGCTGCCATCGAACTTGATGCTCGAGCTTCCAAAATGACTTTCGTCTGTGGAGTGACCCGCGTTGCCGTAAGCGGTCCACGAGTAAGTGCTGGACTCATCCACTAAGGTTTGCCAGTTGGCCCCGCCTGCGTGGTTGGAATGAATGAGGGTTTTGGTGTCGCCATCAGAGACGAAGGCTGCGCCCGAAACACTGGGGGACATGGTGGTGGTTGGGCTTTGGAATCTCAGGTGAAAAGAATTACCGATGTCGGAAGCCATGTCGTAAGCCTTGGGTGCCCAGTTGCCTTCCTCATTAAAGCCGGCGAAATCGTTGGCCTCTCGGGCCGCGCCGTCAAGATAGTACACCTCGGCAAGATAACCCGCCATGGGCATGTAGGCGTTACCAGAACCATCTCGGGCACCCACGCGATTGATGGTATTTGCCAAACCGAAGCGGTTTTCGTACCCTTGCGTGGCAGGATAGTTCACTGAGGCCAAACCGCTTCCCTGCTGCAATTGGATACCGTCCACCCAAAGTTTCACTCTATCTGCCTCAACACTTTCGCCCGTGTCAACAGCAACCACCACATGGTAATATTTGTCCGCGCTGGCAAACAATGAATCATTCGTTTCAATAAACCAGGCGGCACTGTTGTTCACATGATTGGCCACACGAAGAACGTTATTCTGTGAAAACCTTATCTCAAACTCCGACTGACTGCCTCCCGCACCGGCTGCGCCCATTGTGATGAGTCCACCGGCTTCGTTGTTCGATCTCAACCAGAAGCTGTAAGTGCCAACTTGCCGGTTGCCCGCTTGCGTAAAGGTATTCTCCAAATAGGCACTGGTGGAAGCCGTGCCGGTACTGTTGAAACGGAGGCCCGCGGGCAAGTCAACTTGCAAATTGGGGTTTTCAGGCGCACCATCTAAAAGGTCGATCACGCCGTCACCGTCCGTATCGTCGGTGGCAAAAACGCCCTCACAACCCGGCCCCTCAACGCGCAGCTGAATGTTATCTACCATATTGGTAATGGTTCCAGCCCCTTGGTCGAACGAGGAAACGCCGATCATGACGGTTTGGCCTTGGTAGGCCGCCAACTGTTGAGAGACGTGGTAATCAAAAGAAGTCAGATCGGTGGGTTTTTCTGAGTGGGAAAAAAGTGTGTTGCCACCGTAGTTGGGCCACCAACCAGCACTGTAACTGGAATCGGCCACGGTGTGACATTGTGAACCGATGATCACCTGTGGGATTTCATCACTGCTGGTTCCAGTGACTTGTTGATCAAAACTAAACCGCAGCCTTTGGGTCGCGGGGTTAAAGGGAGGCACCTTCACACATTGGTAGAGATGGGCACGGCATTCCGTTTCAGCGGCCCCGTTGTGATTTGCGGTCCCCACACCCCCTGCCACAGAGATTTGGATGTTATTACACGCCCCACTGCCGCTGTCGGTGTCCTGGCCAAAGGCGTACCAAGCCGAGTTGAGCGCGATAGGACCACCCGACGCTGCATTGGTGCTGGCCGGCGTAAAGGCAGACACGTCCCCTTCATCAAAGCTGCTGTCTCGGACCCCGTAACATTTGTCTGCGGTCAAACAGGGTGCACAACCACACAATCCGCGAACCCTGAGGGATGCATCGTTGGGACAACCGTCGTAACAATCGTTGGTGCCATCACCATCCGTGTCGATCAAACATTCGGCCTCACTGCTCAAGGGCTGATAACCATTTGGAGGTTGGTAAGCAAAGCGACCGAAGTTAAAGCTGTCAGCGTAATAGTAGTCGCGAACCCTTCGCCCGCCAAAAGAAGGATCTTGGCCAAAGTTGGCACGCCAAGAAACACTGTCTTGATCGTTGAAGGCCCAAGCCGACCAATCACTGCCAGGCAGGCCAACAAAACGTTGGGAGGTGAGCCGTACCCCATTGAGGTAAAAAGCAATGGAGTCCCCATCGATGTCAAAAGCCACCCCGACCACATCGTTGATGCGCCATGGGGGCACGCGGCTTTGTAAAGATTCATAAGGGGTTCCGAGGTAGGAAGTGTGTGTGTTAACGGTGCCGTAATTGTCGTACACCAGTTCATTATCGTTGTTGCTCACCAACGATTTGATTTTATTTGAATCACTGCGAATGCCCACTTGAAACTCATCGGAGGCGGAACCAACTTCTTCCACCATGACTTCAAAGTACCACTTGCCATTGGATTTACTCATGGTGGCCTGCGTGCTGTTGTTCTTGAGACCATCTTCACTCAAAGCCAAGCTGCCATCATCGATATCGCCCTTGCGATTGTCCGTGAGACTCCATACGGCAAAATTTTGTTGTGGATGATCAAGAATTAAGTCGTAACCATGTATATTTTTTAAACCTACATGATTGTCTCTACCGCTGGAATCTTTACCGATACCACCGGTGCCAAATGATGACTGAGGCGGGCTAAAATCATTAATAAAATAGGCGTTTTCGTTAACGGTTAAGCGAAGGTCGTAGATATATCCCACAGAACTGTTGGAATTGTGATCGCGCCCGATCCACAAGGGACCATTTTGGTTACCAAAATGCTGGTTGGCGAAGACCACCGAAGTTGTGCCCAGTGCCGTTACATTCTGACCGTCGATATATAGGGCAAAAGTGTTGGGGGCCCGCTGTACCGCCACGTGCGTCCAGCGACTCAGTTCGATCGTTCCCGCATTGGCCAATGAAAAATTAGCACCTCCGGTCCCCGCCAGAGACTCAAAAGTGAGGCCGTCTGTGGAGACACCAAAGCGCCAGTAATTCTCAGGGTCATCATATTGGGTGATGTCCACTCCTGTGGATGCCGAAGTGAGATAAACCCAAGTCTCTAAAGTAAAGGGCTCTAAAGCGAAGTAAAAATCATCACTGTCTGGCACCGTTAGGAAACTGTCTTGTCCGTCAAAAAACAACGCTTGTGCAGACGCGTCGAAGGGACTCCCAACCCCACCTTTAATTTCTGGCCCGCCCGTGGATTGCACCACGTGGGCGGAGTTAGAAACATCTCTCAAAATGTGATCTTGTTCACCATCACTGGAGACTGAAACATTGCCCGACATGGCTGGCCCATGAGGATCGCATTGGTAGTTGTACACTCCTGCGGCCGTGAACGTGTGAGTGAATGTCCAATTGGTACCCACCGCATTTCCAAAACTCGCTGGGTTGCCAGGAAAGGTCGCAGTGGTTCCGTTAACATTATGGTTGACCCCCTCGGTATTGATAAAAGTGACAGAGTCGCCCACCCGTATATTCAGCGAGCTGGGGCTGAATGACATGCCCTGAGTCTGAACGGTGTAAGTTTGACCCTCATCGCCACTACTGGTGACTGTAATACTACCCGACATAGCTGGCCCATGAGGATCGCATTGGTAGTTGTACACCCCTGCGGCGGTGAACGTGTGAGTGAACGTCCAATCGGTACCCACCGCATTTCCAAAACTCGCTGGGTTGTCAGGAAAGGTCGCTGTGGTTCCATTAACATTATGGTTGCCCCCCCCGGTATTGATAAAAGTGACAGAGTCGCCCACCCGTATATTCAGCGAGCTGGGGCTGAATGACATGCCCTGAGTCTGGACAATATGATGCTTGCTTCCTTTCGAAACAAAACTTTTGAGGTGAAGTCTCTCACCGGCACTGGCGCTCTCAGTGGCCATACTATCCACAAACGACAGGTAAAGTCCGTTCGGTCCGTAGTCGCCACCAAACTTTTTCGGGACAAGAATGTTGACCCGGTCAGTGACCTCTTCTAATAAAGCAGCTTTCCCATCAATCATTTGGACTTCGGCCAGGTAACCATCGTAATGGTTCCCGCCTAAAACCGAAGCGCCCAGCCTAATAGGAGCCCCGACTTGAAAAATAGCCGTGGGCTGATTGGCCGGTAATCCCCCAGCAGCGCTACCGGTGTAGGCGATATCCGTCACCTCGATACCATCGAGATACGCGCGGGGGCGATTCGTCTCTCCCAACCGATTATCGGTGTCCAGGGTTACCAAGAGGTGATGCCAATCCTTGTTGTCTGAGGGGAGACCATTAAAGTACCATCCGTAATCTACGCCCGCAGATTTGAGCGTCACCCCCAAATGACTGCTGTGGCTGGTGCCGCTGCCACCTAAGAATATGTCAGCCTGGTTACTGTTATCCAATCGTGCCGATAACAGAGCTTGATCGTTAGCGCTTTCATTTCCGCGCTTGAACCAGGTGGAGAAAGTCCAAGTTTTGCTGTTGCCGGCGGCACTCGGCGTAATATTAAAATAGGACTGATCGGCGTCGTTAAGCTTCACACTTTGACGCTTGGCTTCCGGTTCTTTTTGGCATACTGCCGCCACACATTCTAAACCCGGTTCGCAATCGGCATTTTCGTCGCAGCTGCCACCAATCGTCTGCTGATTGGCGCAAAAACCATCGTTGCCCTTTACAACGCGGATCTCGCTCAGGCCCGCAGTTGTGCTGAAAGTCGTCTCGCTGTAAATTTTGATAACTCGCGCTAGGATCCCAGAGAAATCGAAATTAAGCCAGTCGGAGTTGTTTGCGCTACTAAATGCAAGAGTTCTCGTAAAGCCGGTTAAATAATCCGCGGTCACGGCCACCCTTATCGTTTGAGAACCATAAGAAGAGTTGACGCCCTGTAATTGCACCGCGTCAATATATACCAGTTTCCCCAAATCTATGGTTACTTGAGGTACGGCATCGCCACTGGTGGGATCGCTCCGCCAAGCTGTGCTTGCATCCCCGTCGGTCAGGTGGCTTAATGGCCAGTTGGTGAATGTAGAAGACGCTGTGATGGTGGCGTCCGAAAGTAGGTTGATGGCCGCACCCCCCTGGGTTTCGATCAAACACACGCCTTCACACTGGCTGTTATCACCACAACGTCTCAGCGCTCGACGGCCCTGGTTCACCTTTGCCAGCGCTTGGTAACCTTTGGGCACAGGGTATGCAAATCGCCCAATGCCATCATCAGGAGCAAATTGACCCACCCCAAGCCGCCGACCACCGAAAGTGGCGTCCTGTCCGAAATTAGCGACAATTTCCACACCATCACTCAAAATAGCGGCGAGGTCATGTGGCCCTAGGATGGCAACCTGATAGGCTTTAGAGGCATCATACTGGCTTGGGCTGGATGCAACAGCACCGTTGCCCCAGGTTCCATCCACGTGATACCACAGCGTGCCTGCATCGACGGCAACGGCCACGCCAACAACAGCGCCGCTGTTAAAGTTCTGAGTACTCGAAGCGGGTGAGACACTTTCGACTCCATAAATGGTACTGTCAGCTGGGGTCCAATTGGTGCCCATTGTCGGCGTGGTTGTGTAATCAAATCCGTCTTTGGCTAGGCCCAAAACAGGTGTTTTTTGCTGTGTTTGCGCCGCGATGACTTTAAACTCGTAGTACCAATTTCCCCTTCGAATGGGCAAGTTGGCTCCGATGGGTTCCAGTCCGGTGGCGCCGTTGCTGCTGGTGTGCAAGTTGGACCCGCTCAAACTGTTGCTGGTCGCGTTTCTGCGATTGGTATCGAAGACCGCGAAATCAGTATCAGGGGTGTCGTAAATGGCGGCATGGGCCGCAAAATTTTCCGCAATGAAATGATTGTTCAGCTGACTTTTGTCCTGACCAAAGTTGTAAGTGTTACTGAAGTCGAGGTGAAACCCAGTGCTGCCATAAGCGCCCGTGAATCTTTTTGGCGCCCAATGCTGCGATTGCATCAAGGCAAAATCAGAGGGAGACAAGGTATGACCATCGACGAAATGAACCATAGCCAACACACCATCGAAGTTGTGGGTGCCCAGAGGATCCGCCCCCAACGTGTGTAACGCGCCTGCCCCATTCCAAAAGGGCACGTTTTGGTTTTGCGTGACGCACGTTTGGTTCGCAACCCAAGAGGTGCGTTCTTGACCATCGATGTACAATCTTAAGCGCCCATTTACCGACTCTTGAGCCGTGTCCAGAACCCAAAGGTAGTGGTGCCAGTAGTGCTGGGCTTCATTGGCGAAGGCAAACTCGGTGGTTTGCGTACAGGATGCCCCCGCAGTGGTCGTTTTCAACTCGACTGAGGCCCTCTTGTCTTTGAATCCAAAACGTACGTATTCAAAATTGTTACTGCCCTTCGCACCCGCGATTACATTGGGATTACTCGCTGGGTTGCCCATTTTTGCCCAATAACTCAACGACCATTTGTTTGCAGCTCCGGCGGACGCAAAAGTCTTGGTCAGCTTATTGCCGCCCGTGTCCTTGACCACCAAACCAAGGCCAGAAACACTCACGCAGATGCTGTTTTCGCAGGTATAGCCGCCTTGGCAGTCCGATTTTTCGTCACAATCACCACCCACCGTGCCGGGTTCAGAACACTGACCTTTAATACAGGCATAGCCCGTGGCGCAGTCGTTGTTGGCATCGCATGTGTCGGTGCAATACCCGTCACCACCGCAAAAACCATTACAATCGCTGTTATCCGTACAGGTTTGGTGTTCGGAGCATGTGCCACCGTTACAAGTGCCCTCACATTGTGCATCGGAGGTGCACGTAAACGAAGCGGTGTCTTCGCTGCAGATGCCACCCACGCAGGTTCCCACACAGTCGGCATCGTTGTTACACACGCCGCCAGTCATGGTGAGGCAACCGCGACTGGTTCCACGGTTGAGGGAAGGCTCCCAGGTTAAGGTGGGCTTTTTGGTGAGTGGATCGGTTCCGTCAGAGGGTGCCAATAGATTAAAAGCAGAAGGCTGCCCGCTGTCGATTAAGAATTCTTTAATATTACTCCACGGTCCTGGCGTTGAGCCGGTTTGCGCTCTGACGCGCCAGAAATAGGGCTGGTTGTCTTGCCAGTTGTAGCGATGACGTAGCACACTGGAAACCTCCCGATCGAGACGAATGTTGTCGATGCCCCAACTTTCATTGATGGCCGCCTCGTCTAAGTCCGACCCCCACCTGAAAACGGCATCGCCCCCCGAATGCATGATTTTTACAGTGACGCGATCTAAAAAGATTCCATTGTCATAAAAGGCCCCTCCGCGTCCGCAAAGATTTTCGGTGGCGTCTCCAGAGTAATGGGAACGACTCCAAATCTGCCGTTGGTTGAACTGAAGCCATCCTGTTTCATCGTCCCAACTGTCCACGTGAAAAAAGTCAAACGAAAGATAATATTCTCCCGGTGTCAAATCGTAGAGTACCTTTTCGGCCCAACAGTCTACCCCGCAAACTTGATACCCACCCCACATGGTCCGTCCCGCACAAGCAGTCGCACTGGATGCTTTAATCACCAAGTTGTTGAGTCCCCAGCTCTCATTAAATGAAGCTTCATTGAGAGTGGAACCAAAGGTCAGTGAAAAAGTACCGCCATCGTGAACAAAATAAGCCTGTTCAAAAGCATTGAGAATACCATTTTTGTCATCGTGCGCTCGCCCACATTGGTTCTCACCGTTTTGCGGATCGTGAAAATGGGAGCGCTGCCAAATATAAGTATTGTTGTACTTCAAGTAACCTACTTCACCATCCCAGCTGTCGAAGGCAAAAAAGT
>PBLQ01000020.1 GCA_002721815.1 Myxococcales bacterium | reverse complement strand
TTCAGGTACCTGATTCTAAATGCAACCACTGACATATTTATGGGGCCCATGCGAAGTCATTTTAAGACAAGAGCCGTTTGGTTGACCAAAGGTATCGCGTTTCCTTTAGGGACCTTGGTTTCCATTATCGTTATTTTGTTAATCTTCCAATTTGTGGAGCCCGGAGACCCACTCCAGGTAAACCTGCTTTATATTTTGACCATCGGTTCTTTCGTAGGTGCTTTGTTTTTCTCCAGCAAACTCGAGGTTAAATACCGAAGTTTTCTCGCCACCTCTTTGGGGGTTGCGCCACTCGAAAAACGCAGTGCACCCCTTGGGGTCATGCCCATTCGCAGGCCCAAAAAAGCCTCAATATCCCTTGGCGCCAATACCGAAAGTTCTCGTTTAGAAACCGCCGATATGGAAACGCTTTTCGCAGAGGACCACCCCATGAAACGGCGAAAAAGACTGTTTCGTATGCGCGGCCAACTTACCCCCGAAGGGGCCCAGTCGCTCATGGGTTTTCTCGAAGACGAGCAAGATATTCCGGTCCTTAAAATGGCATTGAGATTTTTATGCCAAAAACAACAGCGATTACGAACACCAGTATCTTTACTGGAACATGAAAACGAAGATGTTCGTTTTTTTGCGCGATATCTCCTCACCGAAGAAATTCCAGCTTGCGATGGGGAAGGTAAAAATGTGGTTCAACACCTTTGCTGGAAACTGGAGATTGGCAAACCAGATCACCAGCAAATCAGTGATGCCATTGAGCGAATCAAAAACGTTGGGCCCCCTGATATTATCTTGCCCTGGTTGGTAGAAATGCTCATGCAAAGTACGCCTTGGCCCGCGCCAGAGGCCACCATTCACATGCCACGTTGGCGACACATGGTTGGCCTATACCGACATTTTACCCATCACCCAATCTATCAAATCGTCGCTGCGGTGGCCCCTGAATTATCTCGTGAAGAGCGCAACCTTATGGCGCTACAAACGCGTTCCCATTGCAACCGTTTGTGGTATTGTTACGAAATTGCCTTTTGCCTGTCCCATCCCGAGGTCATACAAGCTTCTTTTTGCTGGGCGCAGCATCTGCATGAGAGTGACAGAGACTATTTGCTGCCCTTAATGGAGCATCCCGACCCATTTGTAAGGGGCCGAATATTATCGTTGCTTTACCTTTCAAAAACCTCTTTTGATGAGGTGTCATTCACAGAGGCCAACCTCATTCGGGGGATTCAAAGGACATCTCTGGATTGTATGATTGGAGCGGGCATTCTCGCAGAACTCCAAAAGAGTATGATCGGTAAACAAGTCAAACCTGATCGTGCAGACGTTCAAGGTTTTGCGCGTCTTCTGAATGCCCAGCTCAATGAGACCACAACCCTATTTTTTGGTCTTTACGGTTTGATGGTGGGACCGGTTTGGGCAAAGCAGCTGTACCTCAAATTTGCCAGGGGCTCCCAGATGACAAGAGCGGACGTGGTGGAATATTGCCGTACGCAAGCCGAATCGAAAATAATCGAGCCAATGATGATGGTATTGGGTTCATTTCATCCTGACAAAACTCTATCTAATCTCAAAAAGCATTTGCCGAGGGTTAAGGGCACCTTTTTAGGGTATGCAGAAGCCAACTCACGGCTTAAATGGTTTCGGGATTGGATTTACTTTACTGACGAGCAAAAACAATCCTTGGGTCGCCATCTTCAAATAATTGGTGATATCCCACACCTCAAAAAATTGCCGCCTCAACTCCTTTTCGATATGGCTCGAAACGCGCAAGAGTTGAAAACGCCCATTGCTCAACATCCAGCGAATGGTGCAGACGGCATCGGGTTGCTGTTATCTACTCGTGGAGAAGTGGTGATCAACCGAGAGGGCCGTCGAAACAAATTTCCATCAAAATTAAAAGGCCGCAGCTCCATTTGGCGCCAAAGTACCATTAGAGAACTCGTTAAGGCGGACAACCGCTTGGATATCGCTTTACATTTGCTGGAAAATGAAAGCACTGGCAATCATAAGTAGCCCTAAGACAGTTTGATGTTGTCTGCCTTTTATAGCACCCAGCGACAGGGCCATCTGAAGACGAAAGAAAGACTTAAGATGATAAAAAGAAAACTCCCTTTGGGATTTGGAATTGGGATATAATGATTTCATGAATACCAGTGCTTCAGTGGATTTACGGGCCATTCCCGTTTTTGCGGATTTAGAAGAAGCTGACCTCAAGCTACTAACCAAGTTCACCAAAACCAAACGTTTCCCTCAGGGGACCTCCCTGTTGAAGAGTGGGCAAATTTGCTCCAACGTGTATCTTCTTGTGGATTGTCGCGTTAAAAAAATAGGAACCAACGCTGCAGACCATATGCTGGACGGTGGCGAAGCCATCGGCGTTTTAGAGGTACTCAAAGGGCAGCCCATGGACGCGGATTACCACGTTGAAACAGAGGGCAATGCCCTGGTGATTCCCGCTACCGCCCTGGAAGAAATATTATTGCTGAGTCCATCTCTGGGGCCAACACTGGTGAAGGCCCTAAAATAAAAAAAGCCCCTGAGTGGCAGGGGCTTTTTGCACGTTGAGACAGCAAGCAGCTTTTTATTCGCCAGCTTCTTCTTCCGAAGTTTCAGATTCTTCTGCGCTGTCGTTGGCCGCAGTGTCATCAGCACCCCCAGAAGACCCGCCTGGTGCTTGTGTCGCCACGGTGAAATTCAACCGGGTTTTTAAAGAGACCGTCGCCAAGCCCGCGGGTTTCACGAGGAGGTCGTCACCGTCTGGGTCCAAATCAATCTCAGCATCTTCTGGAATTGAAACTGCCACGACAAACTGCAAGGACTTAATGGCGTCATTTAGAAGGGCTTTGCCTTCTTCGGTGAATTCCACCTCAGACTCACCCGTGTCGCCGGCTGCTTGCGCCCGAATGGTTCCCACTTTGGTAACGAGACCATCAGTGATCAATGCATCAGCGTCGTACTTGCCATCTTCGTCCGCTTCGATGCCCATCCCTACGAAGAAATCCAAGTCCATGGTTTCAAAAGACAACGAGTTTTCTTGCCAGTTAAATGTGACCGTATCGAAAGTCACGTCTTGAATGGAATCTTTGTTCGCCTGGATTTTGTTTGTCAGGTCTGCGCCAATGGCTTTTCTGGTGCGGATGGCTGACATCACACCACTGTCATCCAACCATTGTTTGATATCTTTAGATTCGGCGGGCGTTGCGGGGTCGTTATCCATATCGATTTCGAGAATCGTCGGAATTTCGTCTGGTAACTTGGGGGGTGTCTCTGACGTCCCATCGTGAGCGTCCAATGCTTTGAGGACCATGCAGTTTTCGGACATCTCGTCGGCGCAGAGGTCTGCTTCAGCACGCAGCACCGCTTCATCCACGTCCAAGGTGGCGGAATCAGACTCAAGGTCGAGAGGTATAACGATGTTTTCACATCCACAAAATACGAAAGCGCAAAGAGCCACACGCCAATTTAAGTTCTTCATGTTGTTCTCCAGTGGAAGGTTTGTGCCGTTAAAGAGCGGCGAAAGATTGACATAGATCCGATGTGGCTCCAAGGAAAAGCCCGAATTAAAACCTGACAGGGTAGACCAAATGGTCTTCGAGAGGGCATGCGGCCGCCCCAGAGCATCTAAACCCCTAGAAACAAATAGCTTATTCCAAGGTTACAAAGTTGTGACAACCACCGGTACCACCCCTCGCTTTTTTGAACTTAAACGCTATACCCGGACCATCAACGCTTTCTAACGGGAGATTCATCATGGTTGGTCAATTAAGAGAAAAACATTACGAACAATGGCGTGAATTCGAAGCTCAAGCGGAGCAAGCGGTACACTTCGTGGGAAAACTGTATCGAGACCACGGCATCATTACGACCTTGTACAATAGACCATTGGTGGGTCGAACCCCCATGCAGCTCTTGCAAGAGCACAAGTATGTAGCGGCGGTGGAAGGCAATGATTTCAACATCAACCGTACGTTCCCCCTTCTCCAAGCCATGGTGGACATGCCCCTCACACCTGCGCGTATCGATTTGGCCAAACTGGCTGGGAAAGTTTCCACCAGCAACGCGGACATTGAAGCCGTCTTGAGTACCGAATTGGCCAGTGCCTTAAAGGGTGACCCCAAAATGCTCGATCGGCCACAAGACGTGGTGCTGTATGGCTTTGGCCGCATCGGCCGTCTGGTTGCTCGCCTTCTCATGGAACGGGCAGGCAACGGCGAAGGACTTCGTCTCAAGGCCATTGTGGTACGAAAAGGCAAAGGCGACGATCTTTCCAAACGCGCCTCTTTGCTGATGCGCGACTCGGTACACGGTGCCTTCAACGGAACCATCGAAATCGATCGTGAAACCAACAGCATCATTGCCAATGGCCATATGATTCAGGTCATTTATGCTTCCTCTCCTGACCAGGTGGATTACACCAAATACGGCATCGAAAACGCCTTGATTTGTGACAACACTGGTGTCTGGCGTGACGAAGAGGGTTTGGGCCTCCACTTACAGGCAACGGGTTCAAGTAAAGTTCTCTTAACCGCACCGGGTAAAGGGGAGATTCCCAACGTGGTCTTTGGCGTTAATGAAGAAGCCATTGAGGCAGACCGGAACATCGTCTCCGCGGCTTCTTGCACCACCAATGCCATCACACCCATCCTCAAAACAATGGATGATAAGTATGGCATTGAAAACGGGCACATCGAAACCGTGCACGCCTATACCAACGACCAAAACCTTATTGACAACTACCATTCAAAAAACCGTCGCGGACGAGGGGCGCCCTTGAATATGGTGCTCACCGAAACGGGTGCGGCGAAAGCAGTGGCAAAAGCGTTGCCTGAGCTCAAAGGGAAACTGACGGCGAATGCCATCCGGGTCCCTACGCCCAATGTGTCGATGGCCATCATGAAGCTCAACCTCAAAGAGGAAGTCACCACTGAGCAGGTGAATGACCACCTCAAATGGGCCGCTATCCATTCGCCACTGCACCGACAAATCGGGCACACCGCTTCTAATGAGGTGGCATCCAGTGACTTGGTGGGCTCCCGTCACGCAGGCGTATTAGACTCCAAGGCCACCATCGCCCAAGGCAAAAGCTGTGTCTTATATGTGTGGTATGATAACGAGTTCGGCTATACCGTCCAGGTACTGCGCTGCATGCAGAAAATGGCCGGCATTAACATGCCATTGCTGCCCAAGCACTCGTAGTTACTAGACTTTACGGGCCAACCACGGTTTTGCATCGCAGAGCCGTGGTTTTTTTGTGTCTTTTTAAGGGGTTATTCTTTGAAACGGGCCCCCTCAACCAGTTAAAGTCAGCGCATGGGAACAAAGGCAGGAGATAATACGGAAGCGGACTTGCTGTTCGGTATTTTCGCCGTTCAGCTTGGCTTTGTGTCCGCCCAATCTGTGTTGTCATGTGGGGCAGCTTGGGCCGTCGATAAAAGCAAAAGCATCTCTGAGCGCTTGCTTGAACTCGGCGCCATTGACGAGGAAAAACAAGCCCTTTTGACCACCATGATCGAACAGGCCATTAAGGCCCATGGGGGCAGCCCTCAGGAAACACTGCAATCCATTGGTGGTGACGCCATGGTCTTCAAAAGCTTTGGGGGCTCCATGGCCGTGGTACAGGCGCGGCCAGTTCCTGGTTCGGACACCCAGGCGGACACCACAGCCCCTGGCATGGGGATTGGCCGTGGAGGGCAAGAAGACACGGATTTGGTGACTTTAGAGCATGGAGGTCGTTACACCTACGGCGTCAACAACATTCCCGATTCAGACGCAGCAGATGAAATTGGGAGGGGCGGCATTGGTCGAATCCTTAAAGCTCAAGATGCTCACCTTGGACGGGAAATCGCCATGAAAGAACTGCTTGGAGACGAGTCTGGATCTGTCCCCAAAACTTCTGACCCCATTGGCAGCCACAACTCCGCCATGGTGGCCCGTTTTTTGCGCGAAGCCAGGGTCACCGCCCAGCTGCAGCACCCGTGTATCATGCCAGTGTACGAAATGGGGGTCCGCGGAGACGGACGTTTGTATTACACCATGCAATTAGTGCGCGGCCGTACACTGGCCGACGCCATCAAGGAAAGTGACTCGCTCCAAGATCGGCTTAGCTGCCTCCCTCACTTTGTTGATATGTGCCAGGCCATTGCCTATGCCCACAGCCGAGGGGTGGTTCACAGGGACATAAAGCCTGAAAACGTGATGATCGGTGAGTTTGGGGAAACCATTGTTCTCGACTGGGGCCTTGCCAAAGTGCGGGGGGTCCAAGATATCCGTGGCCAGGATCTCGCGGCCGAGATAAAAGAATTTCAAGATGCCAACGTGGGTAAAACCATGGATGGCAAAGCCATCGGCACGCCAGCTTACATGAGCCCGGAACAAGCCGAGGGCGAAATCGAAGAGATTGATGAACGCTCCGATGTATGGAGTCTCGGCGTTGTCCTTTATGAATTACTGACGGGTACGTTGCCCTTTGACGGGGTGCTGCCATTCGACATCATTGGCAAGGTCATGACCCAAAAAGTTACGCCTGTGGCCGAAGTGAACCCCGATGCACCTCCAGAGCTTGCTGCGGTGGCCAACAAGGCTTTGTTTAAAGAAAAAGGCAAACGATACCAAAGCGCCCAAGAACTCGCCAAAGAAGTGGGTGATTACCTCTCAGGAAACCGGGTGGCCGCCTATACCTATTCCACCTTTGAACTTTTCCAGCGGTTCATCATGCAAAACAAAGCGGCCGTTTTGGTGGGAACAATTGGCGTCATCCTCTTGAGTGTTCTTGGCGTCGCTTCTTACCAACGCGTGATTCGAGAACGCGACATTGCGCTGGACGCCCAAAAAAATGCGATCAAAGAGCGCGACCGGTCCTTACTGGCAGAACGTCAAGCCGAACGACATTTCGGTGACGCCCTGTCCGAAAAAGCGCAACTGGCATTGGCCGACGGCGATCGCATGAAAGCCGAAGTATTTGTGACATCGTCACTGGCGGCTGCGGAAAACCCCGTGGCTCGTGGCGTTCTTCTCGACCTCTACAGCAACAAACGTCCAAAACTCGCTTGGGTAAGTTCAACACCACGTTTGTGCATGGCGCTGACTTTTTCCCCAAAGGGGGACCGTTTGGTTTGTGCGGCCAAAGGTGGCGTTCATCTATATGACACCCAACGGGGGACGTTGGTCCAAACGCTGAAGGGTCACGAGGGGACTGTGAATGACGTTGTCTTTTCGAAAAAAGGAGACCGGCTTTATACTGGGGGCCGCGACCACACCATTAGAGTTTGGGACATGCAGACCGGCCAAAACATCAAAACGCTGGAGGGGCACACTGATCGGGTAACCGGTCTGGTATTCAATGCAGAAGAAACAGTGCTCGTGTCATCGAGCAGGGACAACACCTTGGGGTTATGGGACGTAGAGGGTGGTCAACTCATCCGTCGCCTCAAAGGACACCAAGGGCGCGTTCAAGCTGTCGCTAACCACCCCAGGGTTTCCCGTCACATTTTTTCTGCCAGCAGCGATAACACCATCCGACTGTGGGATATCGAAAAGGGCAAAGAAATAAAACGGCTAACCGGGCATGAAGGCACTGTTTACGACGTGGCAGTGTCCCCGTCCGGCCACCTGATGGCCTCAGCAGGGGTGGACCGAACTTTGCGATTCTGGGGACCCGACCACGGCAAACAGACAGCTCGCATTACGGGCCACGAAGGCGACATTCTGAAAGTTGCTTTCAGCCCGGACTCTAAAAGCGTGGCCACCGCGAGCACGGACCAAACCGTCCGAATCTGGGACGTGGCATCGCAAAGAGAGTTGCAACGGTTCCAGGGCATCAACGCCTGGGCCACGGCGCTGGCCTTTTCGCCCGATGGCCGAACTCTCGCCATCGCGGGGCGTAACCGTCCGATTCGTCTTTGGGACCTTGACAGCGAGCGAGGATATAAAGAGCTGAAAGGGCACTCCAGCGCTGTAAATGATGTAATCATTTCCCAGCAGACCAAAAAAGTTTTCACCGCCAGTGATGACAAAACGGTACGCATTTGGAATACTGACAATAAGAGACGGATTTTTGAAATCCCTTCACCAACCGGGCAAGTGTGGAGTCTCGGCCTGTCTCCCAAAAACGACTTCTTTGCATTTGGCACCGCGGAAAACATCACCCACGTCATTAAGACGTCAGGTAATCAGCCCATTAAAACACTGCCCGGATATTCGGTGGCCGTTTCGCCCTCAGGAAAAATTCTGGCCACCAGCTCCATCAGTGGAGAGCTTTACTTTTTTCAAACCCGGGATTTCTCCCAGATTCAAGCGATAGAGGCTCATACGAAAAGTATTCCTCGAATACGATTTTCCTCAACGGGACGGTTCATGGTTTCCGCGAGTCTGGATGGGACAGCGAAAGTTTGGGATATTAAATCAAGGGTTGCGACCACCACCCTCCCGCACGATGCCCCGGTCCTCATGGCCACATTCTCTCCCAACGGAGAAGTCATTGCCACCAGCACCTCCAACAATCAGATTTTGCTTTGGCAAACCCGCTCAGGGCAAAAGATAGGAGAACTCAAGGGTCATCAAAACCGGGTATACGCTCTGGCTTTTAGTCCGAAAAATCGGGTACTGGCCTCTGGTTCCCACGACGGGAAAATTAAATTCTGGGACTGGCGAGAGGAACGGCTCCTCGGCGTGTACGAGGGTCACCAAGGCCCCATTAATGCGATACGGTTCAGCAAGAATGGCCGCACACTTGTCTCCGGCAGCCAGGACCAAACCGGTCATGTTTTGGAGGTAAAACACTTGCTTACCCCCGGCAAAGCACTAAAATGGAAGTCCGAAGCAGATATGGGCCTCACCCTAGATGGTCTCCAGGTAGTTCCTACAGAAGGTACCAAAAAGAAAGGCGTTCAAGATGGCTGAAAAGACAGCCCAAGAATACCAAGCTGAAATTGACCGGCTCAAAAAAGAGCTGGAACAGGTCAAAACCGCGGCAGCTATGCCCATCACCGGTACGTTAGCAGTGGGCGGGCGAACCGCATCCCATACCGTCTTTGGGATTGAAGAAATGCTTCTGCAGGTGAACGCAGATGACACGGTGGGATACGTCAATTCTCAAATGGCCAAACTTTTAGAGATGCCCGACCGTAAATTAGTCCTTGGGACCTCCCTGAGCCGGTGGGACGAAGGCAAAATCGGAAGCGGGGTACTGGCAGCCTTGGTTCGTGTGGCGCGCAGCAGCAGCGAACCACACGTCCTTGAGCGTAATTGCCCAGATGTTCCGCCAAGTCTACTTCCCGAGTCCAAGAGTGAGCGGCCCCTCGGCGACCCCATCCTTCGGTTTGCAGCCACCGCGGCCAAAGGCAGCGTGCATATCACAGCACAAGATGTCACCGTCCTGCGCTGGCTAGAGGGCACTTTTTCGCGTTACGTATCTCCTGCAGTCATTGAACAGATGCAACATCTCGAGTCCGGTGAGCTTCTTTCAACCGAACGAAAAGAACTCACCATACTATTTGCCGACCTCCGTGGGTTCACCGCCATTAGCCAAGAGTTGCCTCCAGAAGAAGTTCAGGAAATGGTCAACTCATTTCTATCCAACATGGTGGCTTGCGTTGAAAAGCTCGAGGGCACCGTAGACAAGTTTGTGGGCGACGAGATCATGGTACTTTTTGGTGCGCCCATGCCACAGCCAGATCACGCGCTTCGTGCACTGATCTGTGGGGTAGAAATGCAACGGGTGCACAACATCTGGATGGCCAAGCGCAATGCCGACAACAAACCCGCTCGGAGCATGGGCATTGGTATCGCCACTGGGCCAGTGGTCGTTGGAAATATTGGGACCGAAACCCGAATGGACTACACCGTCTTGGGGCACCACGTAAATCTCGCAGCGCGCCTGTGTGGGAAGGCTGAAGGTGGCGAAGTCCTGACGGTGCCAAATACCCACCAAGCCGGGATGAACGCCGCTCAACACTACCAAGGCACAGTCCCCATTCCTCGGCTCAGTTTTAAAGCTCAAGGTAAAATGGAGTTCAAAAACGTCCATGAGCCCATCGATGTCATCTCTGTTAGCACATCACAAAAATAGTGGAGTCAATGTGAAGGAAGTTGATTTTAACGGGTTACGCTTTAATGTCCCAGACACTTGGACCAACCAAAGCACCCTGGTTTTCGCCATGCCAGCCTCAGACCTAACGGCGCCCATGGCTATGCAAAAGCAACAAAAACATTCTACGGCCAACGTGACTGTTTCGTGGGAAGCGGCTGGCAGTCTAACACCCGAAGATTTTTTAAAGCAGCGCATGAAAACCATTCCTTCCATTTTCCCAGGCTTTGAAACAATGGATGAGACATACTCTGCAGCCGACCTTTCTTTTGTCCAGTACCGGGTACCCGCAGACACGCCATTCATTCAGCTGGTATGCGCTAAAAGGGTAGGAGACCAAATGGTATGCATTACAGGAACCGCTCTCGAGCCCGTTTTTAACACGGTAAAGGCCGACTTTTTGGCCACCGCTGAAAGTCTTTCACAAAACGTTTAGGGCCTAGGAGCCTTTGGTCAACTTATCCATGAGCCCCGGCGCAGGAGGCTTGCCTTGACGCTGGGCGATGAGTCTGAGGCTGCGCTGAGCGTTTATGTTTTTGGGCAAATGCTTTAAACATTTTTTGAAATAGGTAATAGCATCATCCGTCATGCCTGCACTCAAAGCAATCGAGCCCATGAATTCTAGGAACACATGCTCATGGGGACATGCTTTGTAATGGGCCTCGATGTTTTGGATGGCCTGATGCGCTTGCGAAGTGTCTTGGTGAATGGACCAATCAACATATTGGCGATACGCTTGCGCCGTCTCGGAACCGGGGTTCAGTTCACAAGCACCAACAAAGTACTCCAGCGCAGCTTTAAACTCGCCGCGCTCCATTAATCTTTGCCCCCGTAAGAATTTGTCTTCAGCGGCAAAAACTTTGTCCACATCAGTGGCCATTCCTTTTGCCTCCATATCGAGTTTTCGTTCATACTCCGTTCTCGCTTCAGCATTCAGCAACACCTTGTATGCTTCAGAGATGCGACTAAATACCATTTGAAGCAGTTCGGCCATCGCCCCTAAATTTTGCCCAGTGAATGCATCGCTATGAAAATCCTTTGCAAGAGCAAAATAGGCTTTGCGAATTTCATCATCGGTGGCGCTTGTTGTTAACCCCAAGACCTCCCAATGGTTCTTGTCTTTTTGGAGCTTAAATTGGGCTGCAATCTTCTGCCTGGAAGCATGCTCTTCATCAGTGAACTGCACCCCCGTGTCAGAAGGGATGTCCTCTTTAATCCTCACCCCTGCGCTGGGTGCCTCTGGCGTTGCTTCAGGATGGGGCTCTACATTGGGCTTATCAACGGCTTCTGCCGTAACATCCACGGCGTTGGCACAGAGGAGAAAGAAGACCTGACGCATCCGGAGTAGTTGTGCATGATCATCTCTAGCCGCTGCAATCATCTGGGCGATGGTCGCCCTCCCATTCACCGACCTGATGATATCATCTGCGCCACAAAATTCGTTCAGGACCGGAGACACCAATGTCCAATCAGGGCCATAAGACAAACGTAAACTGGCTCGTGGCTTGAGATGCTCATCTAAGGGGCCTCGCTCAGATTGGGCCAGCGCTGTTTTTAGAATGGGCTCAATGGGCAGAGATGCGGTAGGGATGTGCTTGGTGAATCCTTCCGTGGACACCCAACGGAAGCGCCCGCTCATGGCAAAAACATCACTGACAATGTCAGGGGCGAGTGTTTTAAAGATGATTTTCAAACCATCATCATCTAAAATGCGTGCTTCTTGAAAAACCCGATAAAGGCCTTGTCGGGTTTTTACCGCCTTCTGAGCTGCCGTTTCAAAATCATTATCCGTAATCTTTTTATTTTTTACTAAAAACGCACCGAGATTTAAATCAGGGTTGCTGCTCTGCGCGAGGGCCAATCGCCCCCTGAAAAAGAAGAGGCGGGCATGCGCACTTTCACCATCTTTGAGGTCGAGAATACCGGACAGTTTTTCCCGCGACACCCGCCATAGAAAATAAGGAACAGGCGCTTGCAGTAAAAAGCCTTTCTCGGGGAGCGGGGCTTGCTTTGCAGAAGAACTCTCTCCCTGACCCCCGTAATGGTCGGAAGGTGAATCCTGCATTCCAAAGACTTCTTTAATTTTGGTAAGGATTTCTTCTCCACCAAAAGGTTTGAGAATAAAAGCGTGAGCACGTAACTGTTTTAATGCCACCGCCTGGTTGGATTGGTTTTTGAACACACCCGTCACAAACAAAATGGGCGTATTGTCAGCCCGACGCCGTATTTCCTTACCGAGTTCTAAACCATTTTTTCCCGGCATGAGCACGTCCAACACGTAAAGGTGGATTTCCTCGCCGTTTTGCTTGGATGCCTGTATTTTTTCCAGGGCCTCGTCGTGATTTTTGGCCGTAATAACGATGAAATTTTCACTCACCAAAAAGGTCTCGACCGTTTCCAAGAGCTGACTGTCATCGTCAACAAGCAAAATACGCTTGCTCATGGCCTCATCCTCATTCCTGCTGAAATGCGTCCTGGGTTTGCCATCTATTCTACCACCACTTTAAAGGGGAGATGTGCTTTGGTGCCTTTGGCGGACCAAAACTCTAATTCCTCTGGCGTTAAGCCCAATGCCTCGAGAAGTTGCTGCTCTGCGACAACGGTGGACGATTTTGGGGGCGCGGCAAAAGCCCGAAAGCCAAGCTTTACCGGTAAATCGCCTTGCCCAAGAAGAAGTAATTCCACGGGCGAAGTATCTAAATCGATTTTTGCGGCCACGGCCGCCGCGTGAATGGCGTCCTGCAGGTGACCCAAATGGTCTACCAAACCTTTTTCTTGGGCCTGTACACCGGTCCAAACACGACCTTCGGCCACTTGCGCCACCACATCAACCTCCATGTTTCTTCCTTTGGCCACGGCTTCCAAAAATTGCCGATAGGTATCATCCACATGTTCCTGAAGTCTTTGAAGCTCCCGTTCGTTCATGGCTTGAGTGAGGGAGCCGTTCTGTAGCCGGCCTCTTTGAACATCAAATCGACCCACCTTTAGTTTGGTCAATGTTTCTTCAATGTTGAAAGACAACGCAAACACGCCAATAGAGCCCGTCAAAGTGAGGGGCTGTGCAAAAATCTTGAGGGCGGGAGCTGAAACGTAATAACCCCCCGATGCCGCATAGCTTCCCATAGACACCACCACTGGCTTTTTCCTCATGGCCTGGGTAACAGCGTGGTAAATGTGGTCGGAAGCCATCGCGTCGCCACCGGGCGAATCCACCCGCAAAACAATTGCCGACACATCCGCTCGAGAAACAGCGTCGTCGATGGCCTCAATGACGGTGAGGGCACCAGTGGCCGAACTATCACTGGCACCAAACAGATCCTGCTCAGTGTACCCGTTGACGATGGTGCCCAATATGGGAATGACCGCGATTTTTTTCGGACGGTCCCATCGGTGACTATAAGCATTGGTTTCAGGGCGCCAACCCACCTCCCAAGTTTTTCCGCCGGCTAACTTTTCGAGTTCTTGGTCGAAGTCTGTAGGGTAAACCAATTTGTCCACCATATTGTTTTTGATGGCCTCAGTCGGGGTGAAACCGCCATGGTCGAGCATGGCTTTGGCTTTTTCTTCGCTCATTCCTCTTGCCTTGGTCAGGCCCAGCAGCAACGTTTCGTAATATTGATTGGCCAAATCTCCAAACACTTCTACTTCCTCTTCACTGGGGCCGTTAAGGATGAATTGTCGGGGCGCGGTTTTGTATTGCCCGGCCGCCGCGGACTGAACGCCCACGCCGACTTCCATCAAGGCATCCCCAAAATACAGGCTGCTTAATTTGACGCCATCCACCATCAGGGTGCCTGACGGGGACATCCAAATTTCTTCGGCCGCAGTAGCAATAAAGTAGGCAACATCACCCGGTCGCTCTAAGTAAACCACCACGGTTTTACCCAGTTCTTGCCATTGTTTGATACTGCGATGCCATTCCATGGCACGCCCAAGTCCCATGCTTAGTGAGCCGATTTGAATAAAAATTCCCGAGATTTCAGCCGACCGCATGCGCCGGTCGAGCGCCAGTAATGTTTCTTCGGGGCCGGTCTGAGGGTCGAATAAATTAGCAAAAGCGTCATTGGACACACCGGGCCTGCCATCACCCACCAGACTAAATGCCACGAACTCTTTCAACAAACTGGATTCACTTTCCTCGTGTGCG
The DNA here is from genome assembly GCA_002721815.1 of Myxococcales bacterium. Classification (GTDB taxonomy): domain Bacteria; phylum Myxococcota; class UBA727; order UBA727. The sequence goes on along the minus strand of PBLQ01000020.1, from coordinate 27,855 downwards.
ATACGTGCCGAACTCAAACGCACATGATTGATCAGAGAAGGGCTACCCAGCTTGTCGTTGAGGAGAGCGGAAGAACCAAACCCAAAATGGGGGCCCCGATACGCAAGGCCAACTTGATAAGTGGGAGCTTGCTGCCCCCATGCCCCCACATCGGTCACCGAGGCGAGAAGGGCAAAATGGCCCAACTGAAACCAGTTATGAAAAGAAACACGGGTATCCCAATCGTTCCAAACTGCGGTTGCCGCTTGGGCACTCATGGTCCAAAAAGAGCCAAAGGGGCGGATGGCCAGGCCCAGATTAACGGTATCAAAGGGATGGGCGGAATCGGTTTGCCCTTGCATTCCGATGTCCTGGGCCAACCAACTGTTGATGCGATTGATACCCCCCACTTGCCAAGCGCCACGGTTGTTGAAGCCATTCTGGAAGCCGTCAGGGGTCACCCAAGAAAAACCAAGCGCACTACCGTCGAGATTGAGCGCGCCTGCCAATCTGGTTTGCGCATTTATCTTCCCAGCCAAATCTGCCACGCCCGAAAAATGGCCCAACGCCAAGGTGAGGTCGTCCAGCTGCATGGCACCCGACAGATCTAAGGTCTGTCCATTGCCCTCCAAATCCACTTGATGGAGAACGCCTATCTGTAGGCCAGGGGTAAAAGCCAAGCCCGCGGGATTCCCAAATATCGAGAATACATCTTCGGCCGCGGCACCTTGATTCCAAGCCGACGACAAGGGGGTGGTAACATGGGTGACCGCTTGAGCCTGAGCTCTCACAGAGCTGGCCACAAAACCCGATACCAAGATAAATACTGATAATTTCGCGAAACGAGGAAAGCCCACTGAAGGACACTGAGGCATGGCTAAACCCTTGATTATGTGAAGTCTGAGGAGGTTACGACGAATTTCCGGTAGGGAGAAAGCAAAATATTTACAGAAAAACGCATTATTTAATTTGTAAACAAATGTATTCTGATGTAGGTACCGCATCCGCCGAAAAATCCGGCGGCAAGAATTTACTTTAATATCTTCTTTTAAATATCTGTTTTTATTTCTTTTGAGGTGTATGATGTGCTTTTATCCACCGCGATTGTTGGCACTTTTTTCTTCTTTTATCCTGGCAGCCCCTTTGGGTTGTGGGGGCGCTTTATCCTTAGAGTCACCTAAGATTCAGACAATTGCCCCTGATGTCGCTGAAACCCTTCCTGTTCTATTGGCATTTCTGGCCCAGGACGAGCGATGCGGGACCGCGATAGGGCCGCAGGACGATTTTCAGCCCGTGATTACGGGCTTCCCGGTGAAAAGGGGGACGTTTTATGGCAACGGGAATCTTGCCGGGTCCAACTGCCTTATCCCATCAGTCTGGGGCATAAATGTGGCGAAGAACGTTTTCTGAGCGGGGCCTTCACCATTTCCTTCCAAAAACGGGAGTCGGGATGGCTCACACAAAACGGCAACCACCGGCTATTGCTCGATGCGGACAGTGAAGCCATTTTCGACATTCAGCTCACCAATGCAGACATCTTAATCGGTCGAGGCGAGGCCTCCTTCGCTTTGACGGCAGAATCCTTGGCGTGGACCACCCGTATGGGAAGTGAGCCGAATGACGCCAGCATGATGTGTGATACGTTTTCTGAGGACACACGACAGGGAGAGGCCCGCATCCGAGGGCTGAGCTATGAAGGATTTGACTCCAATGGGTCCGTGCGCAGCAAAGGTCTTAACTTCAATTTCCAAAGTGCCTGGAATGCAAAGAACAAGTCTCTCAGCGAAGTTGACGGTCAATGGGCTCAAAATGGGGAGTGGAATGATTTTCGAGTCAGCGCGTCCTGGCTACAAAACCAAGGGGCAGGATGTGTTGACGTGCGGCCTAATCAACCCGTCAATAACACTGGCGCAGTTTGCCACTATCGAGATGCCCATTGGGCTCAAGATGCCATTCGAACCTCCTTTCCAATGATGCAAACCTTGCTAACCCTCTTGGAGCGCAACCCTGCCTGTGGGTTTGGTAGCGCGAATGTTTCGGACCACCCAGCCATCACCGGTGAGGTGGGGTCCACCGAAGGCGTGGTCACCTATGAAATACAAGCGCCATGTCTCATTGACTTACGAGATGCGACCCCCGTGGAGGAGAACTGTCACGGCGAGACCACCGAAGTGAGTGGCGGCATCTGGGTCACAGGCACCAAAACCACCCGTGGCTGGGTCACGGGCAATCCATCGCAGCCTGTGATTCCTATTGGCACCCAAGCCACAACTTATCATTTAGAATTACAATTCGATGACTTTCATTATGAAACGCCACATTTTCCCACCATCACCTATCGTTCGGGTGTGCTCAGTGGCGACATCGCGCCTACGTTCGGATTAAACCAAACAACAGGCATATGCGATGCAGGTACGGCGAGCCTTTCCATGGAAAACATGATTTGGCACGACGCTACGATCTCTGTGCACGAGGCAGAGGGAGCCTTTCATACCCAATTTCGGGAAGCCGCTTTTCAGGGTTCCCGAGGCGCAACGCAAAAAGGTACCAACAGTTTTCATGGCAGTGTTCGGACTTCTGACAGCGGTAACGAGATCTATCTACCACTGGATGACAAGCGCGGTCATATTGATAACCGTTTTTTACGTTTCCAAGACAGCGCGCAGTGTGTGCCATTCGTGACCTATGAACCGAGTGAAGAACAATGTGATTACCTAAACGTTTTGGCCCAAAAGGCAGGGCAGGCCATCCTTGAATCCGTGGCCCATGCCACGCAATATGTTCAGAACGACAATCTCATTTGTGGTTTTTCAGCTCCTGACGTGGCAGGCGACGCCATGGAAACCGAGGGACAGCCAGGCGAAGTGGGCCGACGATCTTGGAAAACGGGTGCCTGCGAAAACAACCTTGATACTCTTGTGGTGTCTGAGGATTGCACGGGCAACCAGGTGCTTTTAGCGGGTGGCTTCGAGTTTCAGGGGCAAATGCTCGAGGAAGGTCTTTTGGTCTCCGACCAAGAAGGCAGCCGGTTGATTGCCCAGGAACACGATGCCTTAACCCTTGAGATCGGTCATTTATCTTTTCATGATTTCGAGCTGGTTTCCCGCGCATCCTCGGCTCAAGAATGGATACTCTTTGACCGTTTTGAAATTCATCATGGCGAATTGCAAGGCAAATATCGGCCCATTCGTGGGGCCAATGCCGAAGAAGCTGGCCAGTACGATGTGCACACGCCTGTCGCTCAATTTGAGAAAATTGACGTCCAAAATACGCAACTCCAACTGGAACTAAATGGCAATGTCTTTCAAATGGTGGTGACAGAAGGCATGCTCGGTGGGACCCGAGGCGCTTTTGATGGTTCTGCCAATGAAATTTTCGGCCGACTGCTGATCAACGGAAGATGGGTTCAGCTCAATCACGTTCCCTACGACACGTCCTTTGAGCAAGAAAGCTTCGATGCCACGTACGTGTGTGAACCCAACCTGCTAGATACCATTCCAAAGGATTAAGACGGTCATGGCAGGTGTCAGTCTGAAAGCCGGCGCCATTCTACAATGCCACCCCAAAATCGCACGAAGGCCAGTCCGAACAGGGCAGCCCCAATGACTTGGTCGCTGTCCCATTGCTCACCGCTCTGCCAAAAACTGCTGCCCACAGCGAGTAAAATGGATATAGTCAAAATTCCAATGAAGGTTCGAAAACCTCTTCTTTTTGTGGGTGGTCTCATGTCCATATGGCGTTCATGTCAGGTCTTGCAACGATTGAAAAGGGTTCCTTTGGGTCTTTTCGTGGGTCTGCTTCTTTTCGCGACGACCCAATGCGGCCCCGAGCCCCGGGAGGATCTCTCCATCGCCAATTTGAGAGCCCAGGTCGGTACATTCCCCTACGACTCCGTACCTCTAACCCGCCTTGAAGACCGAAACCCCAACTCTATCTATTTCGAAGAGCGAAAGGGGCCTGAAGATTTTCAAGACCAAGTTTCCATTTGGTATTTCGTACACGCTTCATGCCCCTATTGCCGCAGTCAGTTTGAACGCCTCAACCAAATGAGCCAAGAAGTGTCCATCCATCAACCGTCACCTCAATTTTTGGCCGTAAATGCCACAGCCCATGAAGACGCCATGGAGGCGCTGGCAGAGCAGGGCTCACTCCCCATTTTGCAGGACGAAGAAGACGTCGACCTCTGGGGACAATGGCAAATCAATTATCGAGATGTGGTGGTGGTGGACGCCAACCTCAAGCCCATCGCGCGTATTAATCTCACCAAAAATTCCTTGGATGATGAACCAGTGTACGATGCTCTTAAATCATTAATTGTCGATGTGCACGAAACACCCGCGCCCTGATGACTTAAGTATCGAATCCCGATATTAAGTCATCCTTATTGCGTGGCACACCGTCTGGCCCAGCAGAACGAACGGTAAAACCTTCATCGTCCACTTCAAGAATGTAGGGGTTTTCCCAAAAGTCCAGAGAAGTATCTCGTTCTGTGCCACGTTTGGCTTTCATGTTTTTACGAACGTATTCTTCGAATTCTTTGCCAGGGGAAGGAATGTCGTAATCTTCAGAAATGGCGTCTAGGTAGACCAGCTTTGCAATTCCATCTAACTCGCTTTGAACGGCAACTTCCTTGGCAATGTTGGTGAATTTTTCCACTTGAGCTTTGATCTCGTCTTGATTGGCGACCCCGCCAGTAACCATGGCCGCAACAGGTAAAGCTTTCATTGTTACCCCAATCACCGATTCACACTCCTAAGCGGAAGCCGCTTCTCCCAGTCTAGATTCTGCCACATTTTCAATGGTCATCGCCATATTCAAATTATTGGTCATCACTTCCCAAAACGCACCCGCCTCAATTCGTAACACTGAAGTGGACTCGGCCGTGCGCACCGTAGCGGTGCGAGGGGTGTCGGCCAAAAGCGCAATTTCCCCAAAGAAACCACCTTGTTCAATGGTTTGTACCTGCTGGTCGTTCTTGAGGATGTCCACGGACCCTCGCAACAACAGATAAAAGTCAGTCCCAATCTCATTTTGCTCAATGATAACCTTCTCCGGCTCCAAATGTTCCACCTCACCACTGTTGGCAAATAGATGAATCACTTCGGGCGGTAGGAATTTAAAAAGGTCCGAGGAGGCCATGTGCTGCGAAATAAAAATTCGGTCGAGCACCGATTGGCCAGCTTGTTCGTGCTCTTTAAGAACTGCGATCAAATCTTGGGTGAGCAACAAGGTTTTGCATTCATCCACCGCTACCACGTCGGCCGTTCTTTTGGTTTTTTTGAGCAAACCCATTTCACCAAACACTGCGCCAGGTCCCAACGTGGCGATGTGACGAACGAGGCCCGTTGCACCATGTCGTTCGATTTTGGCATTGCCATCTAAGATCACGTAAGCCTCTTCACCTTCTTCATCTTGAATCAGTATGCGAGTGCCTTTTTTGAAGGTCTTAAACTTGGCCGATGCCACCAGTTGAGCCAAAGTGGCTTCAGGAACGTTGGAGAAAATGGGGAATTGTTTCAGCTGGGCGCTCACGTTGGCGTCGGCTGCCGTTTCTGTGGAACCCATGTTACGGGCAACTGTTTTCAATGTGCCTTGAAGGGGGTCCAATGCATTTGAGAAAACGATAAGGCACACCCGGCGCAGCCAGGCCAAAAGCACAAAAAATAATCCCACCAACAAGGCCGCGGCTGCGATGGAGTCGATGGTGGCCACCTCTGCCACCCGATCTGCCCCTGGACGGGCGGGCACCAACGCCCCAAACAAATCCATATTGAGGTCCACCAATAAATGCGCGAAAGCGGCATTCAACACCTTGAGGCTGAGAAGCAAAAAGCCGAAGACCCATAGGATAGAAAGCGTGGCATAAGCCAACAGTGTTTTCTCACCGTCCACATCGTCGTTTTTAAAAAGCGCAAAAAGCGATTTCTTACGCAAAAAAGGCTTCAGATGATCTACGTGCTTGCCTTGAGCCACCCTTGAGAAAAACCAAGTAAAATCACTGCCCCGAAACGGCGACAACTCAACAAAGCTCCAAATGAGCGCCAAAATGGCAAAATCACGACCCAAATGTCCCCGGCCCATGAGCAAGCCCACATCGGTAGCTATCGCCATTGGCACCAATGCGGAAGCAACGGCGAATCCCAGATGGTGGGCCAACCGACCTTCCCAAATCTCCGCAGCATTGGTTTCCACAGCCAAGCCAACGGTTTGAAGCTCCAGCTCCATATGCGGCTTTCGACCGGTCATGGCCCATATCAGCGCGCCCTGGCAGATGCCTTTGCCTACGCGAAAAATGGACACGGCCACGAGCACGAGCAACAAGCCGTTAAAATAGGATTCATGAATCCGCAGGAAATCTTGGGGTACCTCGAAAGGGACCAACTGATTCAAACCGTAAAGCCCCGCAGCGGTGAGCACCAAAACAATCAAAGAGAAAAGCGCTGGGCTTGCGTTTTGCTGTCGACCACTTTTAATGAGCTGGAGGCCGAACAACCTTTTTTGCCACCAGGCGCGTTGGGAACTTGGCACATTTGTTTCGTCTGCCATGGGCCAGTCGTCCTCATTGTCCAATAGGTTCGCCTTTCGCAGGGTTTCTAAAGTTTCCAACAGCAAACGAAAGGACAGGCTTTTGTTCGCTTTAAGCATGGCTGTGGCAATGTGCCGAACCGAATTCGTACCGGTACAGTTATCTAAGATAAGTTTTGCTGAACTTTCTAGTGCGACCTGCTTACCCGAATTCGAGGTGTAAATTAATCGTTCCTCGGCGAAAGAAATGTCTCCCGCAACCAATTTAGGGCAAAAATCCTCAAAACGTTGGCTCAAAAAAACGTTCCTTCCCCAGCTCGCTTCGCTAAGTTAAGATCGTACCCCTTGGAACCGTCAAAAATCAACTGTAGCCAGCGCTTTTGTTCAGTTGCCTTTTGGGTTAGAACGGAGATCGGGGTGGAAAGGACCACCGATGCGAGCCCAAAGGGAACACGGAAAAACCGTAAGATGCCGAAATTAAACAACGAAAACTCTAAATGCCACGTTTTTACCTTCTACGATGGTCCCATCTTTGTGGCGGGCAGCAAAACCCTTTTTACCATGGGTTACGATCTGAAGTTCGTGCTTCCACATTTCGAAATCCTATCTCAACATAAGGGTCGTAGCATCAAAGCCCAATTCGATGCCTCCAGCTTAAAAGTGTTTTGCGCCATCGCGGATCACAAAGAGGTTCTCGACGTGCTGCCCAAGGAAAAAAAGAAAAAGATTAACGATATTGTGGCGGGAGAGATTCTTCAGAGTTTTCGATTTCGTCGTATTTACTTTGAAGGCAAGGCCACCATGGCCAGTTCGACCCAGGGTACCATCGAAGGAGAACTCTCTTTACGTGGCACCAGTGCCAAAGTGAAGGGGCAGATCGTTGCGGAAGGGGAGGTCCTCAAAGCCGTGGTTTCCATGGATCAAAGGCATTTCAACATCAAACCTTATTCTGCCTTTTTGGGTCTTTTGAAGATCAAACCCATTATCAAAGTCGTTCTCGAATTACCGGCGAACGCATTGGGCTGACCCCCAAAAAAAAGCGGCAAGTAGGTATCAAAGGAGCTTCGCTTTGATGGATTCAACCGTCCAGTTACAATGGATTACCAGGCAACATCCGTTTTATCCGGCAGAACTGGCGTTGCGGTACATCGTCCTAAGAGCGCCCCTGAAAATGCCGCGAGGCTCTGAGGTTTACGCTTTTGAAGAAGAGACCTGGCATTGCGTTGCACACATCAACAATGAAGTCGTGGGATGCGTATTGTTACACCCCCAAAACACAAACAAGTCGGGCAAGCTTTTGCAGATGGCCGTGCACCCCGACCATCAAGGACGGGGCATCGGCGCCCAATTGGTGAGGGGTTTAGAAGCCCATGCTTTGAACAACAATATTACTTCCATCGTGATGAACGCGCGCGAGGTGGCTTTCCCTTTTTACGAAAAGTTGGGCTACGTTTTCGCCAGTGATTTCTTCGAAGAAGTGGGTATTCCGCATCGCACCATGACCAAACAATTACGTCATGACCCCTGAACCCCCTTGGCGACACCCTGTTGTCCGGGATTTGTACACAGTTTTGAGCGCTCCCTCCATCATGCGACACAGTGGCGATATGCCCTCCATTGAACCCGCCACTTTTGACGTTATCACCCAAAATGCAAAAGCTTGGCTGCGCGATTTAGATCAAAACCCAAAAGCGCTGCAGGCCCACATCCAAGCCATGCCGCGTCACAACCGTTTGGGACTGTATTACGAGGCGCTCTTGTCGTTTTGGATGAGGCACCACGGACAATGGCGTTTGCTAGCCCACGAACTGCCCGTTTATGATGGCAAACGAACCATTGGCGCATATGACTTCCTGGTGGAAACAGAAAAGGGCGTCGTTCACATTGAAACCGCGGTGAAATACTATTTGGGCGTTAGGGGTGAAAGTAATTGGTTTGACTGGGTTGGCCCTGGGCTCAATGATTGTTTGGCCCTTAAGATGCAAAAAATGCTGACCAAGCAACTGCAGCTTTCGGAGACTTCAGCGGGCCTCCAAGCATTGGCCGAACGAAACATTCCGGCACCTCACCACAAAAAATTGTGGTTCAAAGGCATGTATTTTCGCCCTTATAAAGCGAATCCCCAAGTGCACCCTGACAAAGGCATTGCCGCTGCGGGCCTTTGGATGACCCAAGCCCAGTGGGCCCAATTCAGCACGCAGGTCGACCCTGAGGCCCTCTGGGTGCTTCGGGTGAAGCCAGACTGGGTGGGCAACATGAACTACGATGAAAGACCGACTCAAGGTATTTCAAGTCTCCATTTCCTCGACCACATTAGGCAGTTTTGGGATGAGCAAGGCCAGGAGCCGTCGATGTGGAGCCTCTTGGAGCCGTCGGCAGGCCTTTGGAAAGAACAACAGCGTCTTTTTTTGGTTCCCGATGACTGGCTTGAGCGCGCGCAAGCGAAACAATGGTCATAGTCAGCCGACGGAGCCGCGTTGACAAAAATCGTCAGTTCCATATAGAGAGAATCGAGATTTTAACCCGGACAGAGGAGAGGGATATGCAAAAAAACCTTTATGTCAAAGTACTTTGTAGCTTGACCATGTTAGCCATGCTCACCGCCTGCGCCACCACCCGTGAAGCAGCCTGGTCAGAGAAACAACCCGAAACAGCTCAAGAAGCTCAAGAGGGCACTGCTGAAGATGCCTTGGCGACATTGGCAGCCGAAGCCGACACAGCCTGGGCGGCACGCAGCGACCACAAGCAAGTGGAAATCGCCGTGGCCAAGTGGACTGAACTGGTCGCTCAACAACCCACTGCAGAGACTTACGTCAAAATTTCATATGCCCACTATTTCCTCGGCAACGGTCATTATGCCTTGGCGGGAGACCAAGCGGGTGCAGACAAGCAGTTCACCGATGGTCTCACCGCGGCTGAAAAAGGCCTCGCCATCGCAGCCCCTGGCATGATCGAAGCCCTGGGCAACGGAGTCAAGCACGTGGACGCCCTGCAAAAAGCGCCCAAAGAGGCTGTGCCATCCTTGTACTGGCATGCCACCAACCTGAGTCGCTGGGCAGCGTCCAAGGGTTTTGCGACGAAACTTCGCTATAAGGATGACGTCAAAGCCACCCAAGAGCGGGTCAAATCATTGGATGACACCTTTTTCTACTACGCCCCTTATCGTTACTTCGGTGCTTTCGAAGCAGCCACTGCCGGCCTTCTGGGTGGCGACCTGAACAAAAGTACCGAATACTTCAAGCAGGCCGCAGAGTTCGCGCCGCATTACCTGGACACCAAAATTCTTTGGGCCGAATATCAATGCAAAAAGGCAGTTGATCGTGACCTTTACGTCCAGCTCTTGAACGAAGTTTTGGCCGCTGACCCGACAGTGGTCCCTGAACTCGAACCTGAAAACCGCATTTCACAGGCGAAAGCCAAAACCATGCTGGAAAATGTGGACGAGTACTTCTAAGACCACGAGATCAGGTTGAATCAAATCGTCGCCCAGTGCGTCTTTAGCCTGCGGCGACGTTTTAATAAGGGGAATATCATGATGAAACAAATTCTGAGTACTGGCATTTTCACGCTCGTTTTGGCTTTAGGTATCAACGGGCCAACGTATGCGGCCGATGCGTCCAAACACGTGGCCAAGGTGGGAAGCGTTGCCCCTGAAGGCACGCCATGGGCCGTTTGGCTCGCCGATTACAAAAAGCGAACTGAAAAAGAAGCAGCTGGCAGCCTAAAAATGAAACTCTTCTTGGGGGGCAAGCTGGGTGGCGAAAAAGAGATGATCGAAGACGCCAAACGGGGTGGTTCCGTGAACCTCCTGGGTGTTTCTGTAGGTGCCATGGCGGCTAAGTTTGTTCCAGAACTGAACGCCCTCGAATTGCCATACATTTTCGAAAGCTCAGAAGAAGTGGATTTCGTNCTGCANGCCATCACNCCAGATGTAGAAAAGCGGCTNGANAANGCCGGNTTCAAATTCATCATGTGGTCTGAAAATGGTTGGCACGGCTATGCCGCCAACAAATGTTTGCAAAAGCCCGAAGACATGAAGGGCCTCAAAATGCGTTCCCAAGAGAGCAAAGTGCACATGGACACCTACAAATCTTTCGGGGCGTCACCTGTAGAAATGCCGGTTCCCGAGGTCTTGTCCGCACTGCAAACCGGCGTGGTTGATGGGTATTCCAATACGCCTCTTTTCGCATTTGCGACCGGATGGTACGCTGCCACTTCTCACTTTTCCTACACCCAGCACATCTACCAACCCGCATTGTTGGTGGCATCAAAAAAATGGTTCGATGGCTTACCCAAAGAGCTGCAAGCCAACCTTTCTAAAAAGGTAGGACAAGCAGAAGGCTTGGCCCAGATTCGGGCACTGACCGGTCCTTTGCTGGACAACTTCGGTGCAGCAGGCAAAACGGTTTGCAGAATTGATGCCGGCCAAAAAGCTGCGTTCGTCAAAGCCGCAAAACCCGCTTGGGACAAATTTTCCAAACGAAGCAAGGCCAACAAGAAAATGCTCAACAAAATCTTGAAGGCAAAAAAGGCTTATAAAGCCAAAAAGTAAGAACCCTTTAGCTGTAAACGGCGAATCATGAAATCATTTCGTGCCTTCTTACGTCAACTGGACACATGGGTCTACCGAGGCGAAAAAGCCTTGGTAGGTTTTTGTTTGTCGATGATGACGATTTTGATTTTTATCGACGTGATGCAGCGGACATTCTCCCGCCCAGTGGGCAAAGTTGCCAAGTTCTTACTGTGGCTCACATCAGAGACTGCAGAATCTGAGACGGGCCAAGCCATCGCGAGCACCATCGGACCGGCCCTGTTCTGGGTGGGCGCATGGGTATTCTGTATCGCCGCGGTTCAATCAGCCAGGCACATGCGGGCGCAACGTGATGCCGAAAAAGAGGCCAGCGTTTCTTTTGGACCAAGCATTGTTTTTGGCTCGATATTTTGGGCCGCCTTTTTTGCATTCTTGAAAGGCCTGTTGTGGTGCTTTCCCTCAGGTGTACCCGGCGCCCAAAAATTCGCTCTCGGCTTTATGATGTGGGCAGGGTTTCTCGGTGCCACCATGGCCACTCACACCCGGAAACACATCGTTGTGGATGCCGTAAAGAAAAAACTCGACCCCTTGATGTCCTGTATTTTCTCCGGATTAGGTGGCGTTGTGGCCGCAGCATTTGCCGGCTATTTTGCTTTCTTAGGCTATCTGCAATGGCACGAAGAATACCTCGATTGGGCCACCGAAGAAGGGGTAGGGGTTTTTGAAGCGCTTCCGATACCTATTTGGATTGTCACCTTGGCTTTGCCCGTCACCTTCGGCATCATCGCCGTCCGTTTCTTTGTGATGGGACTTGCCGATATGTGGTACGGGCCGCCTGAGCAGAGCACCAGCGACCTGCTTGGTATGGATGATTACGACTTGCCCTCAGCCGATTCAGAGGAGCCTGCCTCATGACCGGTCTCGCATGGGTACTCTACGCCGTGGTGGTGTTTTTGGCTTTGGTCGCATTTCGAGACCAAACCAGAAACTTGCTCCTCAAAGTAAAGTCCATGATGGGCACCTGGGGAAAAGTGGTCCTGTGGATTGCCATCGCCACCTGGGTGTTTCAGGATGCGCCGACACCGGGATTTATCCTGGTCGCCACGCTCATGGGTGCGGTCTTACTTGGATTGCCGCTCTTCATTCTTATCGGGGCCGTGGTCCTGGTATGTTTCGTCTTTTTGAGCGAAGGCCTGTCTGGCCATCAAGAGCTCACCCTGATCATTCGAAAAATTTCTGAGCTGGCGAGCAAAGAAGTGCTGTTGGCCATTCCTTTCTTTATTGTGTCCGGCGAGTTGATGACTCAGGGTTCTTTAGCCCAACGCCTGATCGACGTGGCCAAAGCGTTGTTTGGTTGGGTTCCGGGCGGTTTGGCCGTGGCCGCCGTGTTTGGTTGTGTGTTCTTTGCCGCCATATCGGGCAGCTCACCCGTGACTGTTATTGCCATCGGTTCCATTATGGTACCGGCATTGATTAAAGCTGGATATCCAGAGAAATTCAGCATCGGACTTTTAACCTCCGCTGGGTCACTGGGGATTCTCATCCCACCATCCATCCCCATGATAGTTTACGCCATCATGGTGAGCGCCTCTACACCCGTCGACCCCACCGATTTGTTCCTTGCTGGGGTAGGCCCGGGCCTTTTTATCGGCGGTATGTTGGCGGCCTATTCCATCTACACTGGCTATCGCCTGCGAATTCCCACCGATGACTTTTCGGCAAGTGCTATTTTTCGCGAGTTCAAAAGAGGCTTTTGGTCTTTATTGCTCCCGGTCATTATTCTCGGCGGCATCTATTCTGGGATTTTCACACCCACCGAAGCCGCGGCGGTCAGCGTGGTTTATGCACTTGTGGTTGAGCTTTTCATTCATGGCGACCTGAAGCCCAAACAATTGCTGGCAGTGGGTGAAAAGTCCATGACCATGATGGGTGCACTATTGTTGATCATGGCGTTGGCCATCAGCCTCAACCATTATTTGGTCCTCGAACAAATCCCGGATGCCATGGTGGAATGGATTCGGGAGAAAAACTATTCTCAGGTGGAATTTCTCATCACGGTCAATATCTTGCTGTTGCTGGTGGGAACGGTCATGGACATCATGAGCGCGATTCTTATTTTGGCGCCCATGCTGGCACCCATGTCGGCAGCCATGGGTATCCACCCCTTACACATGGGTATCATTTTCATCGTCAACCTCGAAATCGGCTACTTGACGCCGCCGGTAGGCCTCAACCTGTTCGTATCCTCAACGCTCTTTGGCAAAGGCCTTGGAGAGATTATCAGGTCCGTGATTCCAACCTTGCTCATTCTCTTTGTGGGATTGGTGGCCATTACCTGGGTGCCCAGCTTCTCCACGGCATTGGTAGACATGATACACGCGCCGGCACAAAAACCAGCGCCACAAAATCAGCCCGAGGCCACGCCTGATGCGAAACCAGGGGTAAAATCCCTTCAAGACCTCATGAAGGGGCTGCCCCAGTCGGATGAAACAGCACCCAAAGTGAAATCCCTCCAAGAGCTCATGCAGGGTTTGCCACCCACGCCCAAAGCCCCCCCCAAGGTGAAAAGTCTTCAGGAACTCATGCAGGACAATCAAGCCCCAGCGCCCACAGAAAACGAGCCATCACAAGATTAACCGATGTCCATGCAATCGCCTCTGACACCATTGGACTCACGATCGAAACGGCCTTGGTTTGCGCTGTTATTACTGGTCTTGTTTCAAAGCCAATCGGCACAGGCCTTCAAGTGTACCGAGACCCGTGTAGGCGGCCCGTCGCTCTACTGGGCTGACCGAACCGTAACCCTGGTACCTGCACAAAGCCCTGGACAAGACCTCACCGCAGAAGCGCTCACAGAAGCGGTGACCTGGGGGGCCAGCCAATGGACATCCGCCGATTTCCGATACGGCGTTGAGTGTTCCGATTTTACCTTTGAGGTAGCTTCGCCACCCACTGCAGACCTCCGCGCAGGTTATGACTGGCACGATTCAGATAAAAATCAAAACCTCATTGTCTACCGCAGAGGCGCAGATCATGATGAGCAGGGCACTTGGTTTTTCGCTCGATCCGCCATCGCTATGACCACAGTGACCTACGTGCAGCACACCGGTGAGATTTTAGATGCTGATATCGAAATTAATGACCAAGATTTTCGTTTTACAGACTGCCACCCTGATGAAGATCCAGCCTGTGACCCTCAATACGATTTAAAAAATACCATCACCCACGAACTGGGGCATGTTCTGGGCTTGGCCCATCCCGCACTCACCTCAGCTGCGGTTCGTGAAGCGACCATGTATGCCGCGGCCCCAGTGGGGGACGTGGAAAAACGGGATTTGGCCCAGGACGATTTGGATGGATTGTGCACCCTTTATCCCTTCAATGAGGACACCGGAAATTGCGGGGAGGGCGAACGAGAAAATCCGCCACCCATCGTGGTCACAGAAGCGAATGGATGCAATCAAAATGGGCACCTGCCGATGCTTAGCCTTTTGGCCTTGTGTCTGTTCTTCTGTTTTCCCCGAGGTCCGCGGAAGCTAAAAAAAGCCTTCCTGCTTTGTCTGCTGCTGCCGAGCGCCTTTATCGGATGCTTTGACCGCACCACCAACACTTGGGAAAATGAGCCGCTTGCCCAACCTGATGTTTCGCTGAAACAATCGCCGGCAGCCAATAGGCCGGCCCCAGCCCAAACCGCATTTTTCCATCCCCCGAAGATGGTTGCCTCACCCGGCAGAGGCCGGTTGGGCATTTTGCACCTTCACATTCAGGCGCACTATTCCCCCATCGCGAAACTGACGGGTCAGTGGGGGGTCACACCGGTTTCCACCATGCCCTGGAGCCAGGATAAACGTCTTTGGCAAGTTTTCTTTCCGACGCCAGTGGGTGAAACAGCGCAAGACCGAGAGCTCGCTTTGGAGGCAGAGTTACAAAACGGTCAAAAAGTTCGTTTCGTGAAGCGCTTCACCATTGATCACATCATTTACGATGAAGACAAACTCACAGTTTCAAAAAAATACATTCAACCCGCTCGAAAGGTGCGGGCTCGCATCAGAAACGAAAAGAAGATACTCAACGGGCTATGGCAAATTGATACCGCACGTCGCTATTGGCAAGGTAACTTTTTAAGACCCTCCAGCGACGAGACAGTCACCGCTCACTTTGGAACCCGTCGCACCTACAATGGCAAAAGAAAGAGCCGGCATTTGGGAATCGACTGGGATGGCAAAGTGGGCGACCCGGTGGTCGCTGCCCAAACGGGTAGGGTGATGCTGGCCCAAAATCTTTATTACTCGGGCAACACCATCGTCATCGACCACGGAAGAGGCCTCTTCAGTCTCTATTTTCATCTCTCAGCCATTGAGACCCAAGCCGGGGACATGGCCTTTCGGGGCCAAATAATCGGTAAGGTTGGCGCCACAGGACAAGTCACGGGGCCTCACCTGCATTTCGCAGTCAAGTTGTCCAACACCTACGTGGACCCAGCGCACATTCTGGCCATGGACTTCTCTTCCGATCCGGCTTTGGAGAAAAACGTTCTCAGTCAATGAAATATTTGATGTTCTTATTAATCTGCTGCGCTGACAAATAGAGAAAAACAACGTCGCCAAAGGCCAAAGTATCTCCAAACCGTACGGTCATACTACCGCCCGTGGGTATCATACGGCCTCTCACTTTAACCCCATTTCTTGACTTCAGGTCAGTTACTCTTAGACCTTTGATATCGTCTTGGAAGTCGAGCGTGGCATGTTTTCGACTGATGCTTCGCTCATTGATAGCCAAAACGCTGGCATCTTCGCGCCCCACGGTGACCATCAAGGGCAAATCTGTCTCTGGTAGCAAATAGACTGAGGCTGCGCCTCGAGATGGCGGGATGGGAAAGCCAAGGCCCAGCTCATCTGTGATCTCTTCGGTTTTGTCTGGGTCGTCTTGATAATCATCAGCCGTATCGACAATATCCCAAGGTGTGGCAGGGATTTTTTTTTGGGGCTTGGGCCGTATGCCCATCGGGGTGACCCCTTCACGAAAAGCCCAAGGAGTGGGCTCATCGGAGTTGCCTCTTTCATCGAGGCGAACCAAAAGACCAAAATGGCCGATGAACTCCATAAAGGCTTCTGGTCCTTTTTGGGACTTGGTATCCCCTAAGTCTTCAATGGTAGTCAGTTGCGCGGCATAAGTGGCCATTAAAGCCCACTCACCACTTCGAAACCGTCTCGATAATCATCGCCTTTTTTGCGGAGCGTCAAACGGTTCACATCGGTATGAGACACCCAACTTTCGCCTGCGGGCAGGGTGATCAAGGAACGAAGTTGGTACCGATAATCCACATACACTTTCTCATCGATTTCCTGCGCATTTTGAATAAAAAGATCTAACCGAGATGATTTGATGTGCTCGAATCGCGAAACGAGTTTTTCTCGGAGCCCATCGTACCCATAATCGTCTTCCTGCAGCATGTTGCCGTTATCTTCAAAATAGTCTTTCGACACCAATGTCATGAGGGCATCCGCATCACGGTTTTCGATGGCGCCTTTGTATTTGAGCATGAAATCCACCAAAGCGCGGTTTTCACCGCTATCTTTGAGATTTGTGCTGGGCAGTAAATCGGGCTTACAACCCACAGCCATGAGCACGAGAGCAAGAAGAAACAATGGTTTTGTAACAAAGTTTGGGATAACTAAAGACACGACCCATTTCCT
Organism: Myxococcales bacterium; assembly: GCA_002721815.1. Lineage (GTDB taxonomy): Bacteria > Myxococcota > UBA727 > UBA727. The sequence goes on along the minus strand of PBLQ01000020.1, from coordinate 11,124 downwards.
TATCTGACGGGTGAATTCCCTGTCTTTTTGGTCTACGAATCTTTTAAGAAATGTGCAAGGTGTTAATGTTAAAGCATAAAATGCTAGTATCCCCCAAAGGGCACCGCCGCAAACAGGAGTTTTTATCCATGAAGTCATTAAAAAACAACAGGTTAGCCCCGTCAGCTTTCCTGCTGTATGCATGGATAACCTGGGTCGTAGGCACGCCAAGCACGGTGAGCGCTACTGAAAGTGACCCGTCTGACCCTGCGGCCTTCCAAGCTCAGGATGGGGTTTTGTGGGGATTCGTTCTGGGGCAAGCCGCTCTTTATGCCTTTGATGTTTGGGACCTCATGCCCATCGGGGCCCCATTGGTAGGCCCTGGCTTTGACCCAGCACAACCCGACCCAGCCCTGCTGTTGTCGGCCCCTTTGGATGCGGCCATTGGGCACCCCCACGTCAAAGAAACGGTGCCCACGTCAGCCATTGTTTATACGGCAGTGGGAACCCTGGCCGGCCTCAACGGACTGGTGGCACTATCCCCGGCGAGGACTGACTGGCGACCCTACCACCAAGTGTCTTTAGGGCTTTCCACTGCCGTATTCACCACCATTTCATTGACAGAGGTCCTCAAAAGAACCGTAGGGCGGCTCAGACCCGACTTCAGAGAACGTTTTGTGGCACGAGGCTGCCAAGGGGAATTGAACGTAGAGATGTCAGAGCTGCCCTGTGAAGACGTGAATCCCTTGCTTCAAAACATCACCCAAGAAGAATACGATTACGGCCGTCGGTCCTTTCCCAGCGGACACTCATCGACGGCTTTTGCACTGGGCACCTTTACCGCGCTTTTTTTGTATCAAACGGGGCAGGACAATTTCCAAACAAATCCCATGCTTGCTTATGCGTCCTGGGGAGGAGCCATGAGCGCATTGGGTCTGGCCTCGGCCGTGGCGGGTTCTAGAATCACAGATAACCGTCACCATCTGGAAGATGTACTGACCGGCAGCATCATCGGCGCCGCCATCGCATCCGCGTCCTACTTTTTTGTCACCGCCCCCATTTTTAGTAACCCATCCACAGTGGCGATGAGAATCCAGCCCATGCTTTCTAGCAATGGGGGCTTGAGTATCGGGGGGGAGTGGTAAAACGCATGTTCTGGCGTCTTCTATTGGGCATCCTTTCCTTGTTAGCGGCTCCCTTGCTGGTTTGGCATCCGCGATTGCGTTGCACCTTAAAAGACCGTCTGGGGCTTTATCCAAATCTGCCGCCCAAAGCGGGGCCTTGGCGGTTTTGGCTTCACGGCGCTTCTGGGGGCGACCTCGTCACGCTGGTTCCATTGGCACAATCACTGAAGGCGGTCGCGCCAGGCAGTGAAATCATTGCCACCGCCTTAACCCGAAGTGGCATTGAAATGGCCAACCGATACAAAGATGTTTTCGACCACGTTTACGGCCAACCCATGGATGGCCTCTTTGCACCGCATCGTGCTTTCCCCCGCCTCAACCCCGACGCTCTAATTTTAGAATATGCTGAGATATGGCCCGGCCTCATTCACGCAGCACGAAAACATGACGCCATCGTGGTGCTTAATAACGGTCGCATCGCGCCAGAGAATGTCATTAAATACCGTTTTCTGTCGAAAGTCTGCGGCGGTATTTTTCAGAAAATTGATGCTTTTCTGATGCGCAATGAAGATGAGGCAAGATGCGTTCGAGCTGCGGGCGCCCAATCTGATAGAGTATGGGTCACCGGAAACACCAAATTCGATGCGCTCAAGGGTCCTGAATCTTTCGAAAGAATTCAGAAACTCAAGCACGGACTGCGCATCCCCAACGATGTCGATGTGTGGACTTGTGGCTCCACCCATGAAGGCGAGGAGGGCATTTTACTCAACGTTTTCAAAAAGCTCCGAAAAACGGTGCCTGAGCTGCGGCTCATTATCGCCCCCCGTTACACCGAAAGAGGCAGTCGTATCGTAGACCTCGCGATCGAAAAAGGATTTCACGTCTGGCAAAGGTCGCAGGGTGACGTGACCGAGGGAGAACACGTGGACGTCTACGTCATGGACACCATGGGCGAACTCCAAGCCGCCTACGGACTCGCCACCATTACTTTTGTGGGCGGCTCTTTGGTTCCCCGTGGTGGCCAAAACATCCTGGAGCCCGCCGCCGAATCTAAAGCGGTTCTTTTTGGTCCCATGATGGCCACACAAAAGGATTTGGTTGAAGCACTGGTTGGACGTGGGGGCATTCAAATTCAAGACGAGTCACATCTGTCAAAGGTTCTCACGAGCCTATTCCTCAATCCGGATGAGCGTGTTTCGCTGGGAACCATGGCGGCTCATCAGGTAGCGCAAATTAAAGGTGCATCTCAAAAAAACGCCCACCACATTTTGGACATCCTTAAACAAAGAGCGGAGGACTAAGGATGTCCGAATCATTACCTACCGCCATCGTTATTCGGTTAAGCGCATTTGGGGACGTTCTTCTCACCGCGGGTTTCATCCACCATCTGTCGCGATCCCATCGGGTTCTTTTTATAACCGGACCTGCGTACCAGCATATCGCTGCGCACCTTCCAGGGGTCGATGAAGTGCTTTGCCTGCATAAAAACGATTCTGCATCCCAAAGGGAGCAACTGCTCAAACATCTAAACCAATCCCATCCCGCGGTGGTTTACGACCTCCAAAACAAATTGCGGACCTTCTTTTTTCGACGCAAAATTCAAGCCCAACGATACGTCACTTTATCGAAGCGTACCTGGCAGCAAGGACTCATGGCTTTATTGGGCAGTGATACTGTGCTCGACAATGAGCACCAATCCAGTCGGTACCTCAACATTCTCAACGATGATGGGGCCTCCACGCCTCTGCTCCCGGATTTACGAGACCTGCCACCCGCTTGGCAGGAACAAGCCAATCAAACCCTGAAACAATTCGCGCCAGCTGCGGGGAAACCCACGGTGGGATTGGCTTTTGGGGCAACCCATCCCACCAAAGGATGGCCCATCGCGCATCTAACTGGTCTCATCGAAATGATGCAAGGCGAGGTCAACTGGATTCTGATCGGCGGCCCCAACGACCTAGGAAGGCTCGAAAAGATTAAAGCCGTACTGGGCGGGGCAACGCCAATCGACACCTGTCACAACTCCATCGAAGAATTGACCGGTATCGTTTCTCAGTTGAGTTGCCTCATTGGCGTTGATACCGGCCCCATGCATTTGGCCCGGCTGTGCAATGTGCCCACGGTTACTCTTTTTGGACCCACCTCTATCAAACGCTGGGGGCCGGGCCCTTTCTCTTCCCCGCAACACCGCGTGGCATCATTAAACTTACCGTGCCAGCCCTGTAGTAACCACGGGGACACGTTGTGCCCACTCGAGCATCACGCCTGCATGAAAGATCTTCAACCTGAACGAGTGGCAGAGGAAGCGCGCGCAATTTTAGGGGCATCTCTGTGAGTCAATGGTTGGAAAAAATGTTTTACGACAACGACTCTGGGATGCCTCTCAAAGCCCTTTCCCAATGTCTTAGGCCTCTGGGCGCCCTCTATGCTTGGGGAGCATCCAGCAACCTTAAAAGTAAGAGAAACGGTCCAAATGCCTTCCGTAGCGAGGTGCCAGTCATTAGCGTTGGTAACTATGTGGTGGGCGGGGGTGGTAAGACACCCATGGTTTTGTATCTGGCAAAATGGCTTCGCGCGCAAAATAAAAAGGTGGCGGTTCTGATTCGGGGATACGGTGCCCAAGCCGGCGTACAAAAAAGGGTGATGGGCCAATTGGATTTTCAGACCCGTCAAGAGGTGGGCGACGAGGCCACATTAATAGCCGAAACCTTGATGGACGTACCGGTCTATGTGGGAAAAGATCGTGTGGCCCATGCAAAAATTGCGTCATCCGATGCCGACGTGATTCTGCTCGATGATGGGCTGCAACACGCAGCCATCCAGCGAGATTGGGATGTGGTTTGCTTTAAAGGCCCCCATCCGATTGGTAACGGAAGGTGTTTGCCGGCTGGCCCATTGCGAGAGCCTTTGCCGGCCCAATGTCCGCCCCAGGCCACGTGGGCCCATATAATCTCCAACACCTCCGAAGCTTGGGAGCGGTCCGATCTGCAGTTCACCATGGCGCTACATCACATCTCCAATTTGAACCAAGACAAGCTCGCCCCCAACACCCCTTTGCATTTGGTGTGCGGGGTCGCGCGCCCACTGGCGGTCCGTCAAAGCATTATGAGTGCCGGCTGGCAGGTGATGCACATGCGGGCACTTCCAGATCATGGTGCCATTCACCAACCCGATTTGGCCCAATGGCTTCAAGAGGCCCAACGTGCGGGCTGTGCTTTGGTCATGACTGAAAAGGATGGGGCACGAGTGGATGAGAAGTGGCCAGAGATGCAACACATTCACCTGTTGCGCGCCGGTCTAAACCCCTGTAATCATGAAGCGAATGAGGCTTTTCTGGCCGATATTGCCCGGGTTGCGGGTGTCTGATCTGGCCTTTTCATTGCGCAATCTCGCAGTTCGTGAATAATGCGGGTAGGGAAAACAATGACGGAAACAAACATGAACGCCACCGAGCTGTGCCATATCGATAGAATCCAAGGGCTCCTGAACACTGTTCGAGGCACCCCCGTTTTGGTTCTCGGTGATTTGCTGTTGGATGCTTATGTATATGGGCGCACCGAAAGGGTCTCCCGCGAAGCGCCCGTTCCCATCATGGTGGCAAACAAGAAAAAGTTTGCACCAGGGGGGGCAGCCAATGCCGCAGCGGTCGCAGCCTCTCTGGGTGGCAGTGTGCACGCAGCGGGCTTTTTAGGAGACGACGAAAATGGCCGTGCATTGCTGACCACGCTTCTCGATGGTGGGGTAAAATTGGCCCATGCCCCCTTGGGCAATATGGTTACTGCAACAAAAACACGGTATTTGGCGGGCTCTTTGGGGACACCCTATCAGCAGGTGCTGCGTGTGGACCATTCACTTCAGGCCGACGCTGCCATCCTCAAGAGTGTCCACGATGAATGCACCCAAGCCCTGAACACCGCGCATGCCCAAGGCGTGAAAGCGGTCCTGATTTCTGATTATGGGTCCGGCGCCACTCACGATATCCTTCTCAGCTTGGCCAACACCGCCAATGATTTGGGCTTCGCCGTGTTGGTGGACAGCCGCTATGGCGTGTCTGATTACAAACTCACCAACGGCATTCTGAAACCCAATGCCATCGAACTTGAGACCGCCGTGGGGGCCCATGACCTCAGCGAAGACGCCATTCTGCTGGAGGCGGCCCAGACATTGAGGTCAAACACCAACGCCAAAGCGGTTTTGGCCACCAAGGGCAAAAACGGAATGGTCTGGTGTGATGAGCGTTGCACCGTAGCGACCAGCAGCCTTCCCAACCCAGTGGACTCGATCGATGTCACGGGTGCAGGGGACGGGGTTGCTGCCGCTGCATTGCTCGGACTCGCCAATGACTTCACCCCCGAAGACATTTTGGCTCTGGCCACACTCACAGCGACCTTCATCGTCTCTCAACACGGCACCGCTTGTCCCACCAGCGATGACCTGGCCACCTTGGCCAAAACTTACTGAGGTTGTTGGATTGAAAAACGCAAGATCCGCGCGCATTATTTCAAGGGCTGAACTGGCACAGGTCAGAGTTTGGCACCCCAATGCCACCATTGGACTGTGCAACGGCGCGTTCGACCTCTTTCATGTGGGGCATCTTCGCTATTTAGAAGGCGCGGCCCAAATGGCGGATATTCTCGTGGTGGCCGTCAACAGCGATGCTTCGGTCCAACTTTCGAAAGGGCCTCAACGTCCTTTGGTGCCTGAATCCGAAAGGTTAGAACTGCTGTCCTCCCTCGCTTCTTTGGACTATTTGCATCTGTTCCAAGAAAAGAGCGTTCACGACGTTCTCAAAGCTCTCAGGCCCGACTTTCACATCAAAGGATCTGACTACACCCCCGAAACCGTTCCCGAGGCCAAATTGGTACAAGAGTTGGGCGGCGAAGTTCGAATTGCCGGCGACCCAAAAGATCATGCCACCACTGACGTCATCAAAAAGATTAAAGAGACGGTGCTGTGATCAAAAGGGTTTGCATTGCCAATCCCGCCTTTATCGGGGACGTTCTTTTTTCTTCTCGAATGTGTGACGCACTCAAGAAGGCGCACCCCAACGTTGAAATCGCATTCCTAGCAAGACCTCCCGCACACCAGTTGGTTTCTTCCTTTCCAGGCGTTGTCAAAACCATTCTCTTCGACAAACGGGGCACCCACCGGGGGATAAAGGGCATTAAGGCAGTCACTGCAGAGGTGAAGGCATTTAACCCAGATGTGTTTATTACCCCACATCGCGGATGGCGCATGGCGTTTTTGGCAAAATCCTTAAAAGGTCAGACTCAAACCGTTGGATTCAGAGGTTTTTGGGGTTTCTGTTACAAAAATCGCGCCCCATTTGAACCCACAGCGTCCTTTTTTGTCCGTGAAAGCAGATTGCTAGATAGCATCAACGTGCCGCACCAACAGGCCCGCATGCATTGTGACATCGAGTGCCGGGAGACCACCAAAGAAATCATCATCGCGCCTGGTGCTAACTGGGACACCAAAAGATGGCCCGTGGCATCCTTTTCCAGCCTTGCGCAACAACTGCTTCAACAAGGTTATACCGTTGCATTAACGGGCGGGCCCGCTGAGCAAACGATTTGCGACACAATCCAAAATCAAACCCCCGGCATCACCAATCGATGCGGCGAAACCCTCCAGGAAGCCATGGCGCACATGGGCCGCGCATCCCTCGTGGTGGCCAATGATTCAGGTTTGGCGCATTTGGGCCGTGCAGTTCAAACCCCCACCGTGGTCATCTTTGGACCCACCCCCAGTGAGGTTCATGAAATTGGTTCAGAGCCAACGACGCGGGCGGTTCTCAATCCCATCGACTGTGCGCCTTGTTCCTCTCACGGACACGTGTCTTGCCCCAAAAAGCATCATCGTTGCATGAACGACTTGGGTGTTGCCGAGGTAATCGAAGAAATCAATGGTTTACTCTCAGCGGTGAACAGTTTAGAGGGCAGATGACCTGGAGGAACTTATGAAAAGCATGACAGGATTCAGCTCTGCTCAGGCCAATGGCGACCTGGGCGTGGTCCGTGCAGACATCAAATCGGTAAACCAAAAAGGTTTAGATGTTCAAATGCGTACCCCCCGTGCTTGTGCGGCTTTTGAAGGCGACCTGGAAAAACTTGCCAAATCTAACCTCCGTCGAGGGAAAGTATTCATCTCCTTGCATTTGGACCTGGCCGATGAGCGTCAGGCCTCTTTGCAATTGGATACAAATGCTGCCCAACAGGTCATTCAACAGCTGAGAGCCACGGCCAAAGAGAACGGTCTTCAAGACGATCTTCGCAACGGTGACCTGGTCCATTTGTCCAACTTGTGGGCCCTGCAAAACAAAGATATTGATGAGAACCAACTCAAAGCCCTAGCCACAGAAGCCACCCAAAAAGCATTGGATGGTCTAAACGCTGCCCGCGGTGAAGAGGGCAAAGGTCTGAAAACCATCATCACGGGGCACCTGAGCCATATTAAAACTTTGGTTGCGGAGATTGCACAGCGACAGGCCAACTTCCCACAACAACAGTTGCAGGTACACAGGGAACGCCTGGCCACTTTGCTGGCAGACACTCCCATCAACGAAGAGCGCATTCTCCAAGAAGCCTCTCACATGGCAGACCGCCTCGATATTTCCGAAGAGGTGAACCGGCTGAACCTGCATATCGACCACGTCCATACTTTGATGGGCGAGTCACCGGTCGGGCGCAAACTCGATTTCATGTGTCAGGAGTTCATTCGTGAAGCCAACACCGTAGGGTCCAAATGCAACCAAACGGCGGTGGCCCATCTGGTGGTGGAATTAAAAGCAGAAGTTGAAAAAATGCGCGAACAAGTGCAGAATGTAGAATAGAAGGGATTTCAATTGGCCAGACTTCGTTTCCCAGTGGTATTGGCCGCAGCAAGCGGCACCGGCAAAACAACTTTAGCGCACATGCTTTTGCAAAATGACAGTGCGCTGCGTTTGTCTATCTCATACACCACGCGCCCCCTTCGTGGCGAAGAGGTCAATGGGAGAGATTACCATTTTGTGGATGAAGACACTTTCAAAAAGATGATTGAAGCAAACAGCCTCATCGAATGGGCGAAGGTACACGGGCATTATTACGGTTCCAGTGCCGAAAAGACCCAAGAACTCATGGGCGAGGGCTGGGATGTGCTTTTCGATATTGACGTGCAGGGAGGTTTACAACTCAAGCAACGCTTTCCTGAAACCTTGCTCATTTACTTGGTCCCCCCATCGATGAAAGTGCTTAAAGATCGCCTCACCGGTCGAGGCACCGACAGCCCTGAGGTGATTCAAAGGCGACTTGAAGCAGCCAACCAAGAAAACCAAGTGGGCCTGAAAGATTTCGACTACATCATCACCAACGATCAGCTGGACCGAGCCCTCTTTGATATCACTGCTATCGTTCGTGCGCACCGATTGCGCCATCTCGATCGTGATAAAATCAACCAACAACTCGCAGGCAACTAAAGCGTCAATTTCGCTCGTGTAGCGCTGTGACAGGCCTTGAGCAGCTCCGTACACTCATTGAGCGATTCTCGTCGTTCGGGGATTAGTTGCGGTTTATTTTTGGCACTTTGCAAAACGCCAAGCTCACCCAACGCTAAAAATGCATTCTTGAGGGTCGCCTCATTTTGGCTTTCAAAGGCCACCAAACTTCCGGCGTAGTAAGAACTGCGCAAGCCTTGCATCAAGATGTTTAGCATGGACTTAAGGGTTTCGCTTTTGCCCTCAAAATCAACCACCTTTTGCGCAACGGCCAAATAGGCTTCAATAAAAGGGAGCAAAAGTACCGCCATAAAATTCAATTCTTTTTGTTCTTCTTCGCTCACAGACGTTAACAGCTCACCTTCTGCGTTCATCCAACCTCGGCCCGCCATACGCGCCACCGCTTCTTCAAACAATACATCAAATGGCTTGTCCGTCGGGAAAATAAATTCGAGTTTAAACAACCCCGACAGGCGTTTTACTTTCTCTCGCAGGACATCCAATGACACTTCGCCTGTTTCCTGTACGCAGGCCAAATAGGCCGATGCCACCAGCGCATCAGAAATGAACAAATGCAGAACACTATTTTTGTAATAATCGAGAACCAAATATGCTTTTTCTTTTAAGCGATAGAACACGTCGGAATCGGTATCGGCTTCTTCGATCAAACCGTCGGTCACAAAAAGATGGATGCTTTGGTGGATACGCTCATCCAGTTCCTCTTCAAGTCCGGGCGCAATCCGATAGCGTATGCCTTCCTGACGCTTTATTTGGGCCAAAAGGGTCTGAACCTGTTTGAGCAGTTCTTGGTGCGAAAGCCCTTTACGCCGCAAACCAAGGAGCGCCGTGGCCACCAAAGAGGTCGATGTCACCACTGTGGCGCAGTTGATGCCATGAACGATGTGGTAGGCCAGGGCTTTAATCAAATGTCGTCTTTCTTCGGCTTCCATCAATCCGCGATCCAGACCCATTTTCTCCAAGTAATCATTTAAGGAGACAGGCTCGTCAATGGTCACGTACACCCGGCCATATTTCTGTTTGAGCATCCCTACAGACTTGAGCAGGCCCGAAGCAGATTCCGCTTCTTTTTGCCCACCGCTCAGTTCTTTGACGTAACTTCGGCTTTCCACGATTTTTTCATATGAGATACTGGCGGGGACAAAAAGCAAGTCTTTCTCTCTGCTGTCCATAAATGCATCCACGAGCATCCCCAACATTCCCATTTTAGGGGGCAACGTTTTGCCGGTTCGGGAACGCCCACCTTCGATAAAAAATTCTTGTGTGAAACCATCTTTCAACAATCGCTTCACGTAGGATTTAAAGACGGTGGAGTAGAGGACATTCCCGGCAAAAGACCGACGGATAAAATAGGCACCACCACGACGTAAAAGGGTGCCCAAAGGAAAAAAGGACAGATTCACGCCGGCAGCGATATGCGGCGGCAAAAGACCCTCCCAAAACAGCACTTGACTAAAAACGAGATAATCAACGTGAGATCGGTGGGAAGGCACCAAAACCAAAGAACCCTGTTGGGCCGCCCGATGCAACTTCTGAATATCTGATTTTTCGTACACCAAGCCCCTGTAAATGCGCGACCAGATCAGTCTGAGAAAGCGGTCAAAGAAAAAGATGACATCTGTATCAAACCGAGCTGCAATCTCATCAAAATAGTGATTGGCTTTTCGCTGCACTTTTTTGGCGTTTTGGTTTTTCTTTTTGGATTGTTCTTCCATGACCCGCTGTAATGCGGGGTCTTTTAAAGTGTCTGCCTTGAGGCGAAAAGTCGATTTCATGGGCGGACCATGAAAAATCCGTTCGGTGCGGGCCATGTGGTTTAACAGTGTCCAACGTACTTTGCGAGCCACTTTCTTATCTTCAAGGTGTTGGAACTGGCTCAGGAAGGTTTTTAAATTCAGCGGCTTTGAAACTTCCCAGCGCGCCGTTTTATTGGCCAACACCATGCGAAAACAAGCACGAAGCAACCCAGGCTCGCCCGAGGTCCCAAAGATCAAATCGGTGGGTTTGGGCTCCATGGATGAAGGGCGTGAACGCAAAACCAAGCAATGGGGCACCAGAAAAATGGGTTTCTCACGCTGCCGTTGTAGCGCCACCAAGGCTTCAACATATTGGGCTGCAAAATTCGACTTTCCCGACACCAGCGTAAGAGGGCGCCGTAAAAAGAGTTCAGCGGCGAAACCGTTTTTGACACACTCTTGCAGTAACCATTCTTCGCGTTTGCCTTTGTCTCTTGGACTGTTACGCGGTACACGGCGAGGAGAGAACAGTCCAAACCATTTGCGTAACCAGCGCACATTGAGCCCGCCTACAAATCTGGCTTTGGGCAAACCGAGACCTTGAACCACACGAGAGAGCGCAAGATGACTGATGACGTTGCGGGCACGATGCACGTAAACCACGTCGCCCTCAGCACTCAATGCTTTGACCTGCTCACAATAGTCTTCATCGTAGGGAATGGGGTCTAAAAATCGCTGTGCAAATGCATGCACCAACCCATTTAAACTGGAGGACATGCCTCGATTGGCAAAA
>PBLQ01000019.1 GCA_002721815.1 Myxococcales bacterium | reverse complement strand
GACTCAGGAAGCAGTGACGGCAGCAGTGACGGTACACCGGTTGTAGACTCAGGAAGCAGTGACGGCAGCAGTGACGGTACACCGGTTGTAGACTCAGGAAGCAGTGACGGCAGCAGTGACGGCAGCACCGATGGCACCGCAACCGTCGATGCGGGTGGCAGCAGTGATGGTTCGCAGACCGTTGCCGATGCCGGCAATACCGATGGCTCAAGTGATGTGGTGGATGCCGGCCCTGTCACTTATCCTGTCACCTTCACCCTAGATATGAACTGCGCTCACGTAGAACTTGAAGATGATGATCGGGTTTTCCTGATGGGGTTCGGTAACTGGGACACCGGGCATCCCACCGCAGAACTCACAGACGACAATGGTGACGGGGTTTTTGAGGCCATTTATGAAGCGACTGAGGGCACACACACCTACATGTTTAGCGTTGGCGGAGATCGAGCCAATGATGGGGGGCTCTTTTTGGATGTCTGGTCCGCACGCGAAGACTTCACGAACGGATCTTACGGCTGTACCCTCTCAGAAACCTTTGGGAATGAGACCTTTGTCAACCGTCGCATTAATGTCACCGGGCCCACAACGGTGGCCGTTGGGTTCAACCGCTGTGAGGGTTGTCCGGCACTCGACAGCAACACCGACGGGCTTTGCGACGACTATTACCCCAATGCCACCGCATGCAGTTCTGACGGCTGTTACGACCAAGAGCAAGACATCCCGTGGCCAGACAATGATGACAACTGCGAGTGGCCCGTTGCCGCCAACACCACCTGTACGGACATAACTGGCGTTTCTCACACCTGTATCGGCGACGACCAATGGTCAAAAATCGGCTGTACGGACGTGACCGCATCAAACCATGACGATGAGGCCAGCATCAGCGACAATGCACAATGCACCTATCATGTTGATTTCGAGGTGGACCTCAGATGCTACCAAGCTCATACCATGGACTACCACTACAACGATGGGAACCCCAACGGAGACGCCATTATCATTCAAGGTCTCGATGATGACACTTGGGGGAGCAATTATAAAAAACTCGAGGACAGAGATGGAGACGGCATATGGACTGGCGTTTTTGAACTGAACGCACAGGAGGAACCTTATGAGTTCCTTCTCGCCATTGGGCGCTTCGAACCACCAGACTGTACAGCCCCCGAATGTTGGCAGCCTTGGTCGAACGCAGAATGGCGTGCCCCCAATGAGGTTCCCCCTTTGGAAAGCCAACCTACATGTGTGATCTCGGGTGATTACGATGACCCTAACGACGATGATAACTTTGGCGACTATGTGCGTGAACTCACCGTTGGGGAAGGACAGCCCCTCACTGTGGCGCTGGTATTTAACCAATGCGAAACTTGTGTGCCCGATGGTGACGCTGATGGAAATTGCGACGCGGATTATCCCAACGCCGATGATCTAGGCTTTTGCACCGTGTACTGCGGTGAGAATGAATATGTAGACATTGTTCAGGGCCAAGCCACCTGTACACCTTGCGGTAACGGCACCATCAACCCAACACCAGATGCGAAATACGGCCTCCCAACCGTCTGTGAATCCAATGACTCAGACAACGATGGTCACCCAGATGCGTCAGATAACTGTCCAAATATATTCAACGATGACCAAGAAAACCTTGATGGCGATACGTATGGCGATGCCTGTGATGATGATGCTGACGGTGACGGCACCGTGGCCCCACTGGATTGTGACGACTTCGATTCTGATTCTCCCATCCAGCAAGATGACTGGGATTGCGATGGTGTCCCCCAAGAAGGCACTTCTTTCACCGCAACCAACCTCACTGCAGGCGCTACGGGATCTGGATACCGCATCCTAACTGCTATGGGGGCTAATGGATTTACGTTCTACATCATCAATCAAAGCCATGGCGATTTTCTTTATAACGATATTTCAAACTCGGGTTTAAATGACCTATCCGGTTCCGACACGTTTGTTCATGATTGGACATCAGCTAATTATTTGTCTCTAGATACCTTCACCACGGGCAACGAATTTCCGGGGGAATTTTTGATTAGTTACGAACGCGACCAAAATCAAGACTTCGTTCACTATTACGGTTTGTTCGCCCTTAATCAGGGTGCATTTATACCAGAAGTAGCGTCATTTACCAATATTGACATCCCCTACACCGGGTCCGGAGTACCGGCCGGGTTTGATCACGCCGACTATAATGCGGATGATTACGAAGATATAGTGTTGATGAGCACCTCGGGTTTAATCACCGTCTATTCAAATACTGGGGCAAACGCATTTAACACCATGGAGATAGGAAGTCCGGCTGGCCCCACAGTTCCCGGACTGATAGGCGAAGGGCAAGTTGCCCGCTTTGAGCGAATGGATTCCGATAGTGACTATGACATCGTTGGGGCAACGAGCGATGGTCTTTTTTGGATTGAAAACATGGACGGGGCTTTCGAAGATGCAGATGCTCCTTATTTTCATATGATCGCCTCCACCGACGATGTGACCGATCTCCACGTCACCGAAATCACCGTCTTTAATTTCGAAATGGGTGCCGGAGACGATTATGACGCTGATATTTGCACCGTAGGCAATAGGCTGCGCCTTTGGGAGAACACGCCCACAGACGAAGGCCCTTCTTTTACCCGACACGACATCGCGACTTTTCCACCGGGCCAACAAGGCCAAGACTGCTACCCAGGTGACTGGGACGGTGATGGCGATCTCGACCTCATCGTGCCCGTCGAAGCCACCACCGCCGATGGTGATGATGGTCAAGTGATTCTCTACATCAACAATGGGGGCTACACATTCACACCACAGGTTCTCCTCGATAACGGTGACAATTATCTCGAAGCCAAAATGTACGATTATACTGGTGATGGCCGAACGGATTTTATCACCACAGGCGGTGATGTGGTTCTTTACACCGCAAACGCCCCTGATAATTGCCCGAACACCGCCAATGACGATCAGCTCGATGAAGATAACGATGGCATCGGAGACGCCTGCGATGACGATGCTGACAATGATGGCCGAGTAAACGCAGACGACAATTGCCCAAACACCGCCAACGAAAACCAAACGGATTCGGATGAAGATGGAACGGGCGATGCCTGTGACCCGTGCCCTAACCTTGAAAATGAAGACAGTACCGATACAGATGGTGATCAAACGCCTAATGTTTGTGATAACTGCCCTGATCATCGCAACCGGGGCCAAGAAGATAACGACGCGGATGGCCATGGAGATGCCTGCGATGACGACGATGATAATGATGGGGTGCCAGACACCCAAGACGAGATGCCCTTAGATGCAGCCGAAACACAAGACACTGACGGCGATGGTATTGGCAATAATGCTGACAGTGACGATGATGGCGACGGCGTCAACGACAGTGAAGATCGCTGCCCTGATGGTTTAGACCCTCAAACCGGGCAGCCATGGGATATCTACGTTGATTTTTTCGATAGTGATGATGATGGTTGCTTTGATTTACCGGCCTATGGTTTGAACGGTACCGCTACCTCCACCGACCCGGGGCGGAACGCAGACGCCTTTGAGTGGGGGCCTGGCGATACCATCGCACAGAGCTTTCAGATGCCTACCATGGATAGCAATGCGGACTGGTTTGGGTTTTATTTTATGGGTACCAACGAGCCCCAGGAATATTGGAATATAACCGTCACAAACCATTTCTCCCTGTACTACCCGGTTTTCGATGCAACCTTGTCTTTGTACGAAGCTGGTGGGCTGTTGAATGGGGCGCCACCAATTCACACTGAAATCGTTCCGATCATCCTAGTTCCCGATGAGGTGGTGATTGCTCCAGAGCCCGATTCACCTTATACGATCGCAGTAACTTCCTTCACACCGTCAAAAGTCCAACTGAGTCTGGAGGAAGGCGCTTGGTACGAACTTGTTCTCGAGCGAGCACCAAATGACGGGTTTGAAGCGATCAACTTACCCCGCGGCGCCCCTGCCTTCGGTGCAGGCTTCAGCTATACCAGCACAGACCAAACATGGCTCCAAAACGTTTTTGCTTTACTTCTTTTTCCCGTTACTTATCTCGGCGAAGAAGACCTCGATGATGACAATGATGGCATTCCCGATTACGGTGCGCCCAGCAAAGACGCGCTTTCTGTGGGGCACAACTTTTCCATGCTCATCGATCAAAACGGCGCCTTGCAGGTGTACGGCTCTGATCAGTACATGCAAGTCACCCACAAACCCCAACTCACCGAGGGGCGTCAGTGGAGCAAGGTAGTGGCTGGTTATACAAATCTATGCGCCATCGACTCGGCGGGTGTGATTCATTGCTGGGGCCAAGATGGCGATACCGACCCTTATTTGAATGATTTCACCGGTGAGGGCTACACCGATGTGGCGGTGGGCTGGACTCACCTTTGTGCCCTCAAAAATGGTCAAGTCACGTGCGCCCATGAAGGCAATGAAGCGGGTGCTTGGTTTGATGACGGTGTCTTAGAAAACATTACCAATTTTGTAGACATCGATACCCACCATTACCAAACCTGCGGGCTGCGCGAATCGGGAGAAATCTACTGCTGGGGCCTCAACGGCGCTTGGGCGGACAGGCCCGGCAATGGGTCTTGGAACAACACGGTTTGGACCCACCTCTCTGTGGGGCGACACCACGCCTGCGCCATCGACAATATCGGCATGCTTTATTGCTGGGCTCCTAATAACGAGCAGATCGAAGATGACCGGGTCACCGGGCCCAACGACCTGATGAATCAAAAACAATTCATCGATGTGGCCGCGGGTGAATATCACACCTGCGCCATTGACACCGACCNCAACCTGCACTGCTGGGGGATTGAANACTCTGNCGATGACAACGGGTTTCCATTGCCGGCCAACACCACCGAATGGGCCTTTATCACTTCANACACCACCCTTTGCGGCATGCACACCGATGGCAGCATTCAATGCGCGGGNACNGATTACGGTTACCACGAGCAAGCCGAAGATCCTTTGATTTACATGCACGCCAACGCTGAAGNCAGCACTTTGATCTCTATATCAGGCGACAACTGCCGTACTGTAGAGAACGCCGACCAATTCGATGGTGACAATGACGGGATCGGCGACGCCTGCGACGCGCAAACCTGTGGCAACAATATGGTGGAGCCCGGTGAAACCTGTGAAGATGGCAATAACGACAACTACGACGGTTGCACCCAGCAGTGCGTGGCACGCTTTATTGATGTGGGCACCGGTTCGGTGATGGATCATGCCACGGGGCTCACCTGGCGAAAATGTGAAGCAGGTAAAAGCCTTAATGAAGACATCTCTGATTGCGATCCGGATCCAAACGCCACAACCGTGTTCAAGTGGTGTGAGCCCGAGGCCGGAGGTACCTGCCAGAACTGTGAGCCCGAGGCCGGAGGTACCTGCCAGAACGATGTGGACCCAGTTCACAACAACTTGCTCGCAACCACCGGGGACAATGTCAGCCCTGCCTTAGAAGCCTGTCATAGCTTGAACCAAAGTGCAGGAACCGATGGCTATACCGATTGGCGTCTGCCCACCTTGTTGGAACTTAAAAGCATTATGTCTTGTGATGCCTGCGCGCCAAATGACACAAATGCGCCCAACCCACCCTTGGCGATTGGTGATTCGTGCTTAGAGAACAATGGAGACAACAACGGGGCTGCCTGCGTTGAACCCGACGCTTTTCCAGACGCGTCAACCACCCGGGTGTGGTCCGCCACACTCCAAGAAGGGGATGATGTCTGGGTCGGCAAATTCGCCGTGGGGGGTCATGGCAGCTTTGACATGGCAGGATTTGACTTTCCGGTTCGCTGCGTGCGNGGNNCNNACCTCACCNACTGCGGCAANGGTTTCGTAGAGCCAGGCGAAGCTTGCGATGATGGCAATGACGATAATGATGACGTTTGTACCAACAGTTGTGAAGCGGTGAACTAACCCACCTATTTCAATCCCGCCCCAGACGGAAGCGGCGAGATTCAATTTACTACCGTTGAAGACGACTCGGTCATCACGCTAACGGTGGCGACTATTTCCGATGCGGATGGGGTTTTTACGATTGGTTGGGACGCGCCCAGCCATGGCACCGTAACGGACAACAACGGTGCCTACATCTACACACCTGAAGGCAATTTTAACGGCACTGATTCATTTGAGCTTTTCGTCGTTGACAACTTGGGCGAAGAAACCAGGGTGACCATTGTAATCACGGTGATGGCCATTAACGACGCACCGGTGGCCGAAGATTTTACGGTGCTGTGCAACGTGGGTGAGTCCTGTGTGTTTGATTTATCAAGTGCCATTTCAGATGTGGATGAATTCGACGGTTTTATAACGGAGGTCACAGGGTACTCCACAAGTGCGACCACCACATTGAGCTCACATGTTGTCACCTGGACATCACCCACGACTGCGGGGATCTACACACTCACCTATCGAGCAACAGATTACAATGGCCTATCCGATACTGGTACCGTGACCCTCGAATACGCGGTACGCACCTCATGCAGTGATGCCACTGATTGTGTCACGGAAGCTGACGTAGCAGCAGGGGGCTGTATCGGTGGTGATGGAAATTTTAGTACAGAAACCTGCAAAGATTCAAGCGACGTTTGGTGGGAATGTTTGTCCACCTTAACGGGTAACTGGTGTAGTGAGCTGCCTTAAATCTCTAAAAATGAACCCCAAACACACCAACTGAAAATCCATCCCCCCAGCCCTCCACGAAAGACTTGGGTGGTGGATATCAGCACGCGGCTCATTTGCCTTTGACTTTTAAACGCGGTTGTTTGAAGCTCAAACCATGGTCACAGTTGCTTTAGATGCCATGGGTGGCGACTTTGCCCCTGAACCAGTGGTTCAGGCCACTTGCGCTTTGAGCTTGCGAAGCAACAGCCCTTATTTTTTGCTGGTAGGCGATGAACACGTGCTCACCCCCATGCTCGATCGCCACCCCCATGACAGTGAAAAAATTGCCATGGTGCACGCGTCCCAATCTATCGCCATGGACGAATCCCCAAAAAACGCCATTCGCGATAAAAAAGACGCCTCCATTGTGGTGGCCGCCCGCTTGGTGGCCGAAGGCAATGCCGATGTGTTGGTCTCCGCGGGCAATACGGGTGCGGTCATTTTGGCTTGTGCCAAACATTTCAAACGCATTAAAGGGGTGGGACGTTGCGCACTGGGCTCGGTGTTTCCCACCGAGATACGGCGCGGCCAAAAAGAAGACCCTTTTTCACTCATTCTCGATGCGGGCCTCAGCGTTGAAGTCACCGGCGATGATTTGGTGAGCTTCGCCGTCTTGGGCTCTGCTTATGCCCATTTGATTNCCAAAAATGAAAAACCCACCGTGGCCCTGCTCAGCAATGGCAGCGAAAGCAACAAAGGCACCCAAGCCATCAAAGCGGCTCATGCGCAACTCAAAGACATGCCCAACATCAACTTCATTGGCAACATCGAAGGCATGGACATCCCTTTGGGCAAAGCCGATGTGGTGATCACCGATGGGTTCACTGGCAACGTGGTTTTAAAAATGCTCGAAGGCGTGGGCCTGACCATGCAACACCTCACCAAATACGCCTACGGCGAAAGCTTTTTGTTTAAAGCGGGTCTTTATTTCTTAAAGCCCGCCCTGAAACAACTGCGCAACATCACCGACTGGCGCCAATACGGCGGGGCCCCTATTTTAGGGTTTGATCGTTTGTGCATCAAAGCCCACGGCCGCAGCCAAAAACGCGCCATGGAAAATGCCATCAAATTGGCCACCAAAGCGGCGCGTGGCAACCTCGTGGCGCAAATTGAAAAAGAGCTCCAAGCCACCCAAGGAACGGGCTGATGGCAAAAATTATTTTCCGTTGGGACCTCGACAAAACCTATCTAAAAACCGACTTTGACAAAGTCTCCAGCTTGCTCAAAACTTTTTTTCAAGCGCCCGAAAAAAAAGAAACCTTCGCGGGCGCGCGGGCCTTGTTATTGGCGTTAATGTCGGTGCACGAAAGCAAAGTGACCTTCGTTTCTGGCAGCCCGCGGCAAATGCGAAAAAAGCTCCTCGAAAAACTTTCGCTCGATGGCATTCACGTGGATGAGCTGGTCTTGAAACCCAACTTTTCCAATGCGGTGCGCGGCCGGTTTCGCGCGCTGCGGGAGCAGGTGGGGTACAAACTGCCAGCCTTGCTGCGCATGCGTTTTAATGCGGCCGATGGCTCCCAAGAAATCTGTTTTGGCGACGATGCCGAAGCCGATGCTTTTGTGTATTGCTTGTACGACGCGGTAATACGAGGCGAAGTGAGCGAAGACGAAACGGCCTTGCTCATGAAGCAAGCAGGGGCCTACAAAGACCAAATCAAGGATGCCCGCAAATGGATTCGCCGCAACCAAGAAAAGCCGGTCCCCAACCCGCTGGTGCGCCGCATTTTTATCCACCTGGAACGCAAAAGCCGACCCTCGCGCTTTAAAGGGTTTGGCCAACGGGTGGTGGCCATCTTTAACTATTTCCAAGCTGGGCTGGTGCTTTACAGCGACGACCTTCTCACGCGAGAACAGGTAAACGAACTGGCCCTCAACATGATTCAAGAGGGCGAATACGATGCCCTTCGGTTGGCCAACAGTTTTCAAGACATCGTGCGACGGCTCCACCTTCCCTTGGATAAAATGAATGCGCTCTGCAATTCGTCCACCGTGGAATCACAATCGTTGCTGCATCAATTTTGGTCCTTGTGCGCCCGGCGTCTCAACCAACTGGACAAAAGCATTTTGAGTGAGCCGCTGCCCCAAGATGGCGCTTTGGACTTTCAAGCGCTGATCAAAAGTGGCGCATTAGATCGTAAAAAGAAAATGTTGGGACCACCTGACCCAGCCCTGGCGCTTTCGTGGCTGGACCCTTTGCTCGAAGACGACACTACTCAAAAAGATCTTTAACTTTATCGAAGAAGCTTTGCTTTTCGGGGTGGCAATTTTGCTCGCCGAACATATCTGCCAAGCCTTGGACCGCTTCGCGTTGTTCGCTGCTCATCTTTTTGGGCACCTCTAAGCGCACGCCCACCAGCTGATCGCCACGGGGCCCATCTTGCCCGCCGCGCAAATGGGGAATGCCTTTGCCACGCAAACGAAAGACCTGCCCCGGCTGAGTGCCAGAAGGAATTTTGAGGTTCACTTTGCCGTCTAAAGTGGGCACGTCGAGCTGACATCCCAACGCGGCTTGCGGGAACGAAATGGGCACTTCACAAAAAACATCTTGGCCCTGGCGCTCGAACAACGGGTGTGTTTTAAGCCCCAATACCACGTACAGGTCACCTCGTGGGCCACCGCCCACGCCGCCTTCACCTTCACCCACAAAGCGCAACTGGGTGCCTTCATCGACGCCGGCAGGTACCTTCACATTGATCTTGCGTTCTTGCTCTGTTTGACCGGTGCCCCGACAATCATCGCAGGGGCTTTCTATGATGCTGCCGCGCCCCTGACAGGCGGGACAGGTTTGAGAAATGGCAAAAAAGCCTTGTGCCACGCGAATCTCGCCTTGGCCCTGGCAGGTGCCGCAAGTGGTGCGGCTGGTGCCTGGTTTGGCGCCGGNACCTGAACAGGTGCCGCAGTTTTCGTANCGATCGATGGTGACTTCACGTTCGGTGCCAAAAGCNGCTTCTTCAAANTCGAGCAACAAATCGTAGCGCAAATCNGAACCACGACGCACACCNGCGCTNCGGCCACGACCCCCGCCAAAAATATCNCCGAAAAANTCACCAAAAATGTCTTGAATGTTGACCGAAAAACCACCCGGTTGNTCACCCAANCCAGCGTGACCAAACCGATCGTAACGGTTTCGNTTTTCGGGNTCGGAGAGNACGGCATAGGCTTCGGACAGTTCTTTGAACTTCTCTTCGGCCNCTGCATCNCCCGGGTTTTTGTCGGGATGGTATTGGAGGGCCAGCTTGCGATACGCTTTTTTCAATTCCCGTTCGTCGGCGCCCCGGGACACATCCAATACTTCGTAATAATCTCTTTTTTGGGACATCGTTGAACCTGGGTGGGAGTTGNGAGGGTTAANTTAGCCACCCCAAGCACAAAGACAAGGGGGAGAGNNGCCTTTTTTCTATTTGATATTAGATATTTAGCATTTAAGCCGGTTTTTCCTGNGCCAATAAGGCCTNGATGAGGGTCGGCGCGGTATGGACCACGCGGTTTTCCTCGGCGCTCACCAAGACCTTNCCGGCGGGNGCCCCTTTGCCGGGTTTGCGCAGGTTTTTACGTTGGGTCATGCGAATTTGAACTTTGGCCTCTCCACGCANCGGTGAAAAGTGGGCGGCCAATTGCCCCGCNGCNTCCAACACCTCGGCTTGCTGGGAGAAGCGAAAGGGAACGATCACATGTGCNCCCGAAGCATCACGGATGTGNANCCAAANATCNTTGCCCTTGGCATGNTGAAACGTCAGGGCATCATTACCCTTCGCGTGNTTGCCNACCCAAACAAAAGCGTCTTCGTTCACTTGAAAACAGCGCCAGNNTNTGCCCGNNCTCGCCATNGCTGANTTTCGACGGGCCGACGGGGCCAACTTTTCGGGACGCAGTAAAACTTGCCACTGGCCCTCNGACACGNTNTCAGGNGCATCAAGNCAANNGGATAAAAGCGACAGTTGCTGTTGCACTNCTTNTAACCTGGGCTTGAGNTTTTCGTGGCCACGTTTGGCCTTTTTGGCCTTTTTNAAGATCANTTCTAAATTGTCAGCGGGCGNTCGGTCTGGGCGNAGNGGGATCGTGACCNCCACNCCGTTCGCCGTTTNNCACGACAATGATGTTTGGCCTTTTTGCACCGCNTGCAAATGNNCCGTGAGNGCCTTGCCATGCTCNTAATGGGTTTGGGCGTCNCCCAGTCGCGCCAAGTCGCGTTGCAANTTNTTGAGAAGCCGNTTCAAGCGTTTTTGTTCTTTGCGAATTTNTTGCAATCGTGGATCNACCGGTGGCATNGCTGGCTTGCCCGCTGCGGACGGCGCCAAAGGTTTTAACCCTTGGCTGGGCCATTCATACAGTNGCCCCACGCGGCGACGGGAATTTTTATCTTCGCTGTGACCATGAAAAGCAATAATGCGTGGCCCCTGCNCGCTCGCTTTGGCCANCAACACACAAAGGTGGTGCTTCCCCGGTTCGAACATCAAATAACGGTTCACGCCGTCAGNGTGCCCCCAAATGGTTTCTAAAATGCCTTGGTGTTGCCGCACCTNTTGTAATTGNGTTTTGGTGAGNTGGTGCCTAAAGGCCTGCTGGTTTTTNCTGGGCTTGGCGGCNTGCCAATCGGGGTCGTCAAANTTGCCCTGCGCCACGCGTAAGGNGGCCCCAAAAAAAGCCACCATGAATTTTTGTTGTTGGTATAGATCGAGCGAGCAACCAGGGCGTTCGTCAGCGTCCAAACGCAACGCCACCTTNTGCAGTCGCGCACCTTTAAGTTCCGACAGCTGCTCCAGCGCCGATTCCCACAATTTCAATTAACCTCTAACGAATGTTTCGCACCGAATTCATGGTGGTTTGGTGCATGGCGTTNAGCACGTTGCTCATGGCNTGCATNACNTGNGAGAANTCTTGCATNAGGGTTTGCAATTCGGTGGCCATCATTTGTCGAGATTTGGTGGGTGTGGTGGCATCTTCCACCACATCTTTCACCGCTTCACCCACGCGCGCCATCAAGCCTGGCTTTTCCTCTTTTTTCTCGGGTGCACTCTCTTGTGCCACCGCTGCAGTCGTCGCTGCGGCCACCTGGGTCGCACCGTCAAAAGCTTTGGCACTGGCGGGGTACTGCAACATGTCGTCCCGAATGGGTTTGAAAGCAGCCATTTTCTCTTTGATGTCTTTTTCGGAACTCAAGAGTGCGTCCACCATAAACCCAGCGATGCGGTCTTCTAACTTGGGGCTTTCACTCAAAGATTTGGCCACGTCGGACTCGGGGCTTCCGGGCTTGCCCGCCGGTAAAGGTGATGTGTCAACGTCGTCGCCCAACCGACTTTTGCACCATTCCACCATGGGTTGTGAACCTTCAGCGGCCACCAAGCCCGAACGGCGCATGGCGTTCAGCAAGGATGCAGCCACCAAATCACCCACGGGACCGTCCAAACGGTTGAGTTTTTCTACAATCTTTTTGCCTTCTACAGCGTCGATCACACCATCGTCTTGCAAGTGGTGGTCAGTGGATTGCACCACCGCTTCTAAGGCCACACGGGTTTTGGCCACTTGGTCTGGGGTAAGTCCAGGCTGAGGGCCGCTGGATGTACCGGGAACGTCTTCAATGACGTCGATGTTGCTTTGGGTGACGCCTAATTTATTAGCCAAGGCATCGGTGGCCTTGTTGAGCAAACCGCCGCCCATCCGTTCACGTCGATCGGCAGCTTCGATTTCGCGCATTTTCTCTTTCACATCGTCTTGAATGGAAGAGGCCACCAGCATCATGAAAGCGGCCACCAAATCTTCAAAGCACATGCCTGAAGCCATGAGCTGGGCAAACTGATCGTTACGAGGGGAAATTCGGTTTTCCACTTCTTGTAAAAAAGAGGGCAAAGCGGTGTCTTTGGCCACTTGCAACATTTGACGCATGAAGGGTTTACGGGCCTTGCTGTCCATTTCAATGCGTCCCGATTTTGAGTTTTCGGCCAACGAATTGAAAACCAAAGCCTGCATTTCTGGCGGCAGGTTCTGCGCAGAGGCCACCAACTGCTCCATTTGGGCCCCGCTGAGCTTTCCAGCTTTGCCTTTGTGCTGAAGCGTGGTTTCGAGCACGTTCTTTGAGCCAGGCTGCTGACGCCTCAAATCGCCCTTTTGGGCCATGCGCTCCACTGGAATTCCCAAAAGTGTGGCAAAAGTGGCCTTGTTTTGGGCCTGAAGCTCAAACGCATCCTGAGCCAACGCTTTTTGAAGGCCTTCGGTGGCCCATTTCTTCTGAACGGGCGGTAATTCGGCCAAATGCTGTGAGAGGGCCTGAATTTGCTGGGCTGAGAGCTCTTTTTTGCCCTGAGCGGGGTCGATACCGGCGCTTTGCAGGGCCGTGTGCAGGGCTTGCTGGGGATTGCTGGATAGGGCTCGAACCATGATGGCCTCCGAAACGAAAGATGATCGTACATTATTATGGATCGACCAGGAGTCCAATTTGGCGAATCAGATTCGTCATTTTTTTGGCATCACTTGAGGAAAAAGTGAGGCCACTCAAAACCCACAACAAAAAATCGTTCTAGAACAGGTGTTTGCGGGCCAAAAATCGTTTTGGTGCGAATCTGGGATCAGTGGGGGTGAAAAGAAAAAAAACGGAGATGCCACCATGAACCAGATCAACTTAGAAAACATTGCCGCCGCACACAGCAATCTGCCCATTACAGACGAACATATCGCTTTGGTAGAGCGCTCAGCCAAGAAACTTATTCGCCGTCTCCCCGATTCTGTAGAATTGGGCGATTTGGTGGGCAACGGCTACATTGGCCTGCTGGACGCCCTTTCTAAGTACGATATTCAAAAAAATGACAACTTCGCCGCTTACGCAGAGATTCGCATTCGTGGGGCCATGCTGGACGGCTTGCGGGCCATGGACTGGGTGCCACGCTCGGTGCGTCAAAAAGCACACCACATCCAAGCGGCCACCGACAAAATCTACAACCAAAAAGGCCGCCTCCCCACCCTCGAGGAGCTCGCCGACGCACTCGAAATTACCCCTGATACCCTCAGGCAGTGGCAACAGGAGACCACCAGAACCGATTGTCTCAGCGTGGATGCCATGGACGCACAGTTGGAAGATCAAAAGGCCGTTTCACCCGAAAAAAACATGGAGCGAAATGAAACCATTATGTTGTTGGGCCTCGCCATGACGCGCCTGAATGAAAAGCAGCAACAAGTGATGAGTTTGTACTACTTAGAAGACCTCACCCTCAAAGAAGTGGGCGAAGTGCTTGAGGTGACCGAGAGCCGGGTATGTCAGATCCACAGTGAAGGGATTCGAAAGCTCAAGAAAATCCTCCACAATGAAAAGTTAAAGTTGCAAAACATTCCGTTTAAAGTTCTAGAGGCCCAAAAAGCCAAAAACGGGATTGCAGCTTAACTTTAGCTCCATTTTTCACCCATTCGCATGCGAATTTTTTTTCATCGCAGCGCTTGAGATTTACGGTTTTCGTGCCGATGACTTTTGTGAGAACCGGAGAATAAAATGAACGTCGCCCCCCCAAAAGACGCTGAGTGCTCTCAGGAAAGACAGCACAAAATCAACAGCCTCAAAAAACACATTCAATCCGGGCGTTATCAAATTGATGTCTTTCAAGTGGCCCAAGCCATGCTCAACCATGTGGACGCCGGCGTAGAAAAAGGCATCGAAGTCGCCCTCGCCTTTCATATGCGCCCCACTGATGAAGATGAAGACCTCGCCGCATCGCTGACCTGATGCGATACGCCCCGAAAGTCCCCACCACGCTCACACGTCTGTAAAGCGCCCACACGCCGTTTTGTGAAGACCTACCGACAGCCTTTAAGGGTCACAGGGAAATCCATCTCTGCCACTTCGGGATCGTACGGCACAGATGTGGTGATGCTCCCACGGCAGCTTCGCTTTTTCACCGTTATTTTGGGGTAGCCGCCACTGGGATCGTGCTTGAGCAAATAGGGCGTTTGACCCAACAGCTCTCCATTCATCACCACGTCTGCCCCTGATGGCTTGGACAAGACCTTGATGAGAATACTGGAAGGCTTGAGTTTGACATCGAAATTTTTGGTTTCTTTGGGCTCGATGTTGATGTTTGTCTCACTGTGCGAATGATGGTTCGCCAACACCAACTTCAGAATGTGAGGAACCTCGCTGTCCACCGAAAAGGCCGCCGGACTTTTCTTGCCCGTGTCCTCGCCATTGAGAAAAATGGTAGCCCCCGGCGGGTTCGAAGAAACCTTAAACTTGCCCGGCGCCGCTTTTTTGCGCTTGAGATCAATTTTAAATTTCAACAATTGACCTTTGGCCATTTCGATTTGTTCGAGATGTTGTTCATAGCCCTCGGCACTCACCGTCAGCACGTGAAGCCCCACGGACACAGCGTCTAAATTAAGGTTGGGTGTCGCTTCGCCCTGTATTTCACCATCGATCAGAACTTTGGCTTGCTCCGCACCTGTGACGGTGATGGCCACGGTTCCAGACCCCTTACCGATGAACAAGGTCACCAACAAAATGGCCGACAAAAAGATACCCAGTCCCATGCCCAACTTTTTTAGGTTCGCCGCTTTCTTATTTCCAACGTCCATCACCTTTTGCCCCTGGGGGTGTACCATGCGGGTATAGCCATTATTGAGGTCTGATTGTTCGGTGGGTTGAGACGCTTCTGCTCCCATGGCTTCAAAGTCTGGCGGTGCGACCACGGTTTGATCTCCGAGCGGCATGTCTTCAACCGTTGTGGGTGCCTGTGCTGCGGGCGCTTGTGCCGCAGGCGGTGGTGCTTGGCCGGGTTTCAGTTCGCGGTAACTCTCGGTGCGTTGGCATTCTGCCGCGTAATCGGACTGAAATGCCCCTTTGAGGTAGTCCGCCAAATCGTAACGCGTGGGCGGCCGCCCTTCCATGAGTAAAAACCGTTGCAAGTCTTGCGAAAATTCAGTGGCGCTGGCGTACCGCTCATCGCGGTTCTTGGCCACGCTCCTCATGACAATACGTTCGAGCTCCTGAGGAATATTTGGATTCACCTGTCGAGGCGGCACCAACTGCACCTTACGAACTTTTTCAAGCAAGGCAAAATCAGACTTGGCCTGAAAGGCGCGTTGACCACATAACATTTCGTAGAGCACCACCCCTAGGGCAAAAACATCGGCACGCCCATCGAGCTGAATACCCCGAATCTGTTCGGGGGCCATATAACCAAATTTCCCTTTCAAGACGCCTGCCTGCGTGCGCCCGGCTTTCCCCGCTGCCTTGGCAATACCAAAGTCGATGACTTTCACTTCGCCATCCCAGGACAAAAGTACATTTTGTGGGCTCACATCGCGGTGTACAATTACCAATTCATTGCCAAAGTTATCCGTTTTGCGATGTGCGTAATCAAGCCCCTCAGCCATTTGCTGGGCAACGTAACAAGCCAGCCCGAAGTCCAGGGGTGTCTTCACGGTTTTGCGTTGGTGGTTCCAAACAGTTTTTAAATCTTTGCCGGGAATGTATTCCATGGCGATGTAGTACACATCGCCCACTTTGTTAAAGTCGAACACCTGACCGATATTAGCATGCTGTAATTGCACGGTGATTTTGGCTTCATCACGAAACATGCTGATGAAATCATCGTCTTCAGCCACATGGGGCAAAATCTTTTTGATGGCAATAATCCGTTGAAAGTCATCGGACCCTGAAATTTTTGCGCGCCAGACTTCGGCCATGCCCCCAGACGCTACCCGGTCCAAAAGCATGTAGGGGCCAAACATTTCACCAGCGATTCCCACGAACACTCCTGAAGAAAACCACAGACCATGTAACGATCACCGATGGCCTGTTTGTGTCATTTACCTTGCCCAAAAACGGGGCAAAGCGCAAAAGATTCAGAGATTTAAAGGTGAAAATCAAGCGAAACCAGCCAAGGGCCATGCGCCAGCCCCATACAGCGCCAATAAGACCATCACCACCAGCAATAAGAAGGGGCCGCCCCAAACGAAAAGGCGCGAAAAAGGGCGCAATCGCGGCTCATAGCGAGCGGCATTCCAGCAGTTGTAGGCCCCTTTGGTGACCATCACCACCGAGACCCCCGATAGAATGACCGTGAAAATGGAGGATGGCAGCATCATCAAACTCACAAAAAAACCAGTCACCCCGAAGGCGGTCTCTACGCCCCCTGCAATCAGGCGCATCAACAAATCTCCCTGTAGGGCTGGTTCTTGGCTTTTAAAGCCCGCGGGCTTTTTGGGTGAAAAATTCGATGACATAAGGGTCCTAGCGAAATCTGCTTTTCGCCAGGGCAGATTAGCGGTAAAAGACGAGAAAGCAAACGATGTTTTAGGAGGACATGATGCATTTTCGATGGGCAGTAGTGGTAATGGCGGTTTCTTTGGGTTCAGGTATGGCGTGTCAAAAAGATGCGGCCAAAGGTAAATTTGAAGAACCTAAAAAGGTCACCAAAACCGTGGTGAAAGAAGAAGCTCCTCCTGCACCCGCAGCCAAGGCCACCACCACCGAAGAATTCCAAGCGGCGCTCAAGTATGAAGCCAGCTACGATGCCGCCGCCGGCAAGGTTTTGATCAAAGCCAATGTGGCCAAGGGATTCCACGCTTATGCACCCGGTGACGAAATCTCCATTCCCGTGTCCATCAAGGTGGGCGAAGACAATGGCTGGAAATCGGTGGGGGAGCCCACGCTTCCCAAAGGCACCAAAAAAGACCTCGGCGATTTGGGCGTAAGCTTCGTGCTCGATGGCGAGTTCGAGCTCTCCCAAGCGGTGAAAGATGGCAAAGGCGAGATCAAGGGCAGTTTTGGCGCGCAAATTTGCACAGATAAGGCCTGTGACCGTCCCAGACAGCATCCCTTCACGGTAGCGGTGGCCGCAGCAGCCAAATAAAGGTATGTCAGGGGCATGGAACGCCGCCCATTTAAACTCCACTCTCCATACACGCCAGCGGGTGATCAACCGCAGGCCGTGGCGTCTCTCGCCCGCGGTCTCAAAGAATCCCAAGCGCATCAAGTCCTGTTAGGGGTCACCGGTTCGGGGAAGACCTTTACCATGGCCAACGTGATCGCCGAGCACCAACAACCAGCGCTCGTGTTGGCCCACAATAAAACCTTGGCCGCTCAGCTCTACCAGGAGCTGAAGTCATTTTTTCCTGACAATGCGGTGGAATACTTCGTTTCTTATTACGATTATTACCAACCCGAAGCGTACGTTCCGTCTACCGATACCTATATTGAAAAAGACAGCATGATCAATGAAGCCATCGATCGTTTGCGCCACTCGGCCACCCGATCTTTGCTCACCCGACGGGATGTGATCATCGTGGCGTCGGTCTCATGCATTTACGGCATTGGTTCATCAGAAAGTTATGAAGAGATGACCGCTTGGGCTCAAGTAGGGGACAAGATTGGCCGCGATCCATTTTTGCGACAATTGGTCGAGGGGCAATACGTTCGCAATGACATTTCCTTTTCGCGAGGGACCTTTCGCGTGCGCGGCGATGTGGTGGAGGTTTTTCCCGCTCATGAAGATGATACGGCCTTGCGAATTGAATTCTTTGGCGATGAAGTGGAACGCATCACAGTGATCGACCCGCTTCGAGGGCAAGTGCTGCGCGACACCACCCACATTCGCATCTGGCCCGCGTCGCACTATGCCATCGGTAAAGAAAAAAGGATACGTGCACTTAAAACCATTCGGGAAGAGTTACTGGAACGCCTCCAGTACTTGCGAGACAATGATCTGCTGTTAGAAGCCCAACGGCTAGAACAACGCACCCTGTACGACTTAGAAATGCTCGAGGTGGCCGGCAGCTGTAAAGGCATCGAAAATTACTCTCGGCACCTCACAGGACGCAAGGCAGGTGACGCACCGCCCACCCTGCTCGACTATTTTCCAAGGGATTTTCTTATTTTTATCGATGAGAGCCATCAAACCGTGCCCCAAGTGCGCGCCATGTACCGGGGTGACCGCGCCCGCAAGCAAACCCTTGTGGATTACGGCTTTCGTCTGCCCTCCGCCCTCGACAACCGGCCTCTCATGTTTGAAGAATTTCAAGAACACCAGCACCAAACCATTTATGTGTCGGCCACACCCAACGAGTTTGAATTAGATGAAAGCGATGGCGTTGTGGTGGAGCAACTGGTGCGCCCCACTGGACTCCTTGACCCCGAAGTAGAGGTTCGACCGGCAACGCATCAAGTGGACGATGTGATCCATGAGGTGCAAAAACGCATCGCACGCGATGAAAAAGTTTTAATCACCACCCTGACCAAGCGCATGTCCGAGGATCTCACCGACTACTTGCTCGATGTTCAAATCAAGGCCCGCTACCTGCACTCCGATATCGACACCTTGGAACGTGTGGCCCTTCTTCGTGCTTTGCGCGCCGGCGAATTCGATGTTTTGGTAGGCATTAACCTCTTGCGCGAAGGCTTGGACTTGCCCGAAGTGAGCCTGGTGGCCATTTTGGATGCAGACAAAGAAGGTTTTTTAAGATCTGCCACTGGACTCATTCAGACCATTGGCCGTGCTGCGCGCAATGCGTCGGGCAAAGCCATTTTATACGGGGATCGCATCACCAAAAGTATGCAAGAGGCCATCGATGAAACCAACCGCCGTCGAGAGATACAAATGGCCCACAACCAGCAACACGGCATCACCCCCCAAACCATCGCCAAAGAGATTCGCGACATGCCCGCGGAACTGGGCGAAATGGAGGTCACACCAGGACCGGGAGGCAAAGGCAAACGTAAAAAGGTCAAAGGGACAGCGCCTCACGGTTTTCGGTCCGCCAAAGACATTCAACAAGAGATCAAAGACTTGCGGGATAAAATGTTTGAAGCGGCCGGTGCATTGGCCTTTGAAGAGGCAGCACAATTACGAGATGAAGCGAAGGCCCTCGAAGATCTTTTGCTCATGCCTGAATTTCGCTAACAGCTCACCGTAAATACAAATTGGAACGGCCCGAATCACAGGTGTAGTTGACCACCCCGGCGGCCCCTGAAGAAGTGCTCAACCCCGTGCTGTCTTGAATGTAGTGGCTGGACGTCCAAAAGGTGGGACCGCCGCCATACCCCGCCATCAACCGGGTTTGGCCCCCCGTACTACAACCACAATCATTCCAGACCTTCAGACCGCCAGTTGCACTGCAGCCCACACTTGGCGCAGTCAGATTAAGGCTGTCCTCGGTATTGGTACACGCCCCACTGTCGTCCTCGTGACTGGCGCGATTGGAGGCACCGTAGGCACCCGGGCAACCGGTCCATGCATGCATGAGTTCACTATAACCAACGGTTTGCCACCCCAGCTGGGTCATGTTGCAAAAAGTTTCAGGATCGGCGCAGTTCATGGTTTGCATGGTTTGCGTTTCGTCGATGGTCTCACTGGCGTCCCAGCTGCCGATCAAAGTCCAACCACCCCCATCGGTCTCCATATCGCAGTAAGCCTCATATGCAGTAATCACGCCTGCACCGTCTGGGTCAAGCCAATAAGTACCGCTTGGCAAGAGCGGGTTAGACTCGTGAAGGTTTAAACATGTAGAGGCGGGTTGCGCCTCAGTGCCGAGATCGTCCCAACAGTTGCCTTGGCATTGGTTCGGGGTCGACAACAAAGCACGATAACCAGCAGGCGGTTCGTAATAAAAACGTCCCCAATTGTCGTAAGGCCGATAACCAGCGGAAATTCGTTCACCGGCAAAAGAAGCGTCTTGGCCAAAATTCCAAGTCACCGTATCGCGGTAACCCTGCGTAAAATACCAACGGTCATCCGTCATTGAAAAACCGTCGGTTCCTGCGGCAGGATCACCCAACCAAACGCCATTGATCCCAAAATAGACCTGTAGATTATCAACATCCATGGCGATATTGATAATGCTTGTACCGCTAATGCCGCCCACGTCACCGTGGGAAATGCCGTCATGAAAAACGTACCCATCATTGCTGGCGTCAGAATTATAAATGGCCCAAGTTTCCGCACCGGCTTCAGTCAAAACACCGGTAAAATCTTCAACTGATGACACATAGCTTTGTGGCGCAATCCCCATGTAGTGAAAACCATTCGAATGGACCAAGGCTTCTGCATAAAACTGACCACTTCCCGCGCTAAGCGTAGAAAAGAGTTTGTTATAGGCGGATGAAGAATACACTTTGGTGTTGCCCTCAGAAAATGTTGCGGAACCGCTCACACCAGCCTGGTTGTTCACGTCCATCACCGCAAAGTTTGTGACGGGTGAATCCCAAACGACATCTTTGGGGTGGAGATTATGGGCGGTAAAATGATTGCCAAGCGCAGAGATATCACTACCGACCCCACTGCCTACTTGAGGCAAATACAGTGCGCCATAACTCAAACGTATTTCGTCCATATAACCAGAGAATGGATATCGGTGGGTGGACGTGTTTTGGTAAGTTTGGGCGCCGATCTGCATATTTTCGGAACTATCAAAAGCGTTGGGATTGGACCAGGTTCTCTCATCCACCAAAACACCGTCAAAAAACAAATAAGACTGGCTGTCCGCCGTAATCACGTGGGCGATGTGGTGCCATTCGTTCAGCGTTATGGGCACCGCAGCGCTGGGCAACGCGCCGCCCTGGTTGGTGCTAAAGCCCATGCAATCATTTTGAGTTTGTACGCACTCTGGCCTGATCCACAAATGTGCATAATGCTGATTAGAAGATTGTGACAACAAAGTTTGGGTTGAACCAGAATCTGTATTGAACCACAGTTCAACCGTTCGCGCGGTGCCATTCCAGTTGCCGCGTAAGTGCCACCAGGAGCTGTTTGCTCTTAGGTAATCGTTGCTGCCATCAAAAGACATGCTTGAGGCGCCAAATACGCTGGTACCGGTGGTATGTTGAAAATCGCCATTTGTCCCCCAAGAAAGATTGCCACTGGCATCGGTGACCGTCGTATCACCATCAGCATTGTCAGAGTGAATGAGCGTGTGCGTGTCATCGTTATCTACAACTAATGATGTCTCTGGGACCGCAGGGGACATGACAGTTCGGTCCTGATCAAACGCCAAGTGAAAAGAATTGCCCGCGGCATCAGCCATATCATAAGCCAAAGGCGCCCAATTGCCTTGCGCGTTTTCATACGCAAAATCTTGCGGCGTCAGTGCTTCACCGTCGATATAATAATAATCAGACAAATAACCATCGAAATAATGCGGTGAACCTGTGGGCAAGCCATAGCCGATATAGTTGGTGCTGTTGCTGCCGTACCAAACCATCTCGTAATCCTGGGGCGGGTAAAGCTCCGTTTGAAGCGCCTCGCCAGTGAGTCGGGTCCCATTTTCGTAAAGCTGCACGCGATCAGAAGGCTCGGCCAAAGTCGTGTCAACCACAACCACGTGATGTTTCCACACGGTGACATCGGTGAAGGGCTCTGCAGTGATTACCCAAAAATCAGAGTCACCCGAAGAAGCGGTCCGGTCATTAATGCCCCAAAGATCATTGGCGTGCGACCCGCTGACGCCCGCACCGTAAAAAAGAATGCCGCCGCCACTTGCTTGCGCATTACCAGTAAACGGGTGCCCAACACTTTTGTCGATGACAGTACGTTTTTGCCACCAGCTGAACGTCTTTTTCCGATCATCCACACTGGGGCCAAAGGTACGTTCCAAATAGGTTTGATGGTCTTCTGAGAGCCTCAATGAACGCATGGCCCCACAAAGAGGGTCTTCAGTTAAGGATAAGGTTACTAATGCGTTAAAATCATTACAATCAACGATGCTCAACACACCATCACAATCCTCATCTTCAGAAATAATGGTTGAAGTGGCATCTAAATCATCGCAGTCATTTTCACTCAGCGTGCCGTCATCGTCAGCATCTGGGTCGCAGGCGTCACCCACACCATCATCATCTAAATCGAGCTGCGCGGTGTTGGCATGATGCTCACAGTTATCATCCGCGTTAAGAACACCATCACAATCACTGTCTCCCTGGCAAGGCAATAAGGTTGTCTCTACCAAGGCCTGATAACCTGCGGGCGGTTCGAAATAAAAGCGGCCGATTCCGTTTTCGGGTGCCTGGCCTTCTGTATCGATGTTTCCATTAAAGGTGGGGTCTTGCCCAAAATTCATCACATAGGTGGGGACGTAACTGCCATTTTGTGAAGTGGTGGCGGCAATTCGAACGTGTGTTGCCTCCGTCGCTTCAAACTCTAATGGTCCGCCCCATAGATTTCCATTTAAATAGTATTGCGCGCTTTGTGGTGATGCATCTAAATCAAATTTCATCCCAACTACGTCGCCGTTATCAACGGTTCCCAGGCCTGTTTGTCCGCCGGCGCCAGAAGCAGCGGTATTGGCACTGTAGGTTTGGTTACAAAAATTGATGATGGAGTGACCACTGCCGGTTTTTGTACGTGTTCCAAAGATGGAATAGGTAAAACCCGAATGGGCCTGGATGTAAAATTCGACATAATACTTACCACTCGTGGCCCCAATGGTGCTCATCACGTCATTAAATGTAAACTGAGAGGTGTTGCCACTGTTGGTTAAGTTGGCATTGGAGATCACACCGCCGCCGTAGGTGCCTGAGGCACCCGGATTTTGACCGTCTAAGACGGCGAAGTTATGGATCGGCGTATCAGGGAACAAATCGCGGGGCGCAACGTTAAGCGACACCCAAGAATTGGGGCCATCATTGTAGTCCACGCCCGGGTTTGATGCGTCTTCAAAAGTCAACTGGAAACCGTTGGTACCATAAGGCCCATCGTACCGCTTGGGGATCCAGCCCCCTTGGTTGTTATCTTCGCCAAAGGCTTCTCCCCAGTGCGCGAGGCCATCTGGCAGCGCTTGCCCGTCGACAAAAACGGGGTTGTATAAGTATTGGTCAAAATATTGGACCGAAGGGTAACCATAACTTCGCCCAATGTGACTGGGGTACTGATTGTTACCCAAATAAGTCACCAATCCAGAGGAACCCCAGGCCATATTATTACCACTCGACTCCGCTTGACCCTCTAGTTTAGAAATCATGTTAATGGGATTACCATCCACGAAGGCCTTGATGCGGTCCGTGGGCGTTCCCTGGCCCATGTCATAATGAATCACCACGTTGATCCAGTCTCCGTCCGAAGCGATCACTGATTCACTTTCAATATAAACCAAGTAGACGTTGCGAACAAAACCAATGATCAGCTTCCCGTTCGAGATCGATATACCATCGTGCCGAGTGTCAGTGCTGTCATCACCACTCGTCATCAACCTCGCTTCACCGTTCACTGTTTTGGTCCATACCGAATAAGTGAACTGTGTGCCACTGGAGGCATTGGCCGCGGTACGCGTTAAGGCCATGTTTTGGTTTTTATTGAACCTCAAACTTTTGTTCGGCAAATCGGGCACGATAAAACCATCGCAATCGGGATCTTCAGCCAGAGTGGTGGATGACGCATCAAAATCATCACAATCATCTTCCGCTAGCACCAGGTCACCATCCGCGTCAGGGTCACAAACATCACCCTCGTTGTCATTGTCTAAATCATCTTGATCGACATTGGGGACATCAGGACAATTATCATTATCGTTATCCAAGCCATCACCATCATCGTCACAAAGGTAACCGGTTCCAGGCGCAGGAATATCGATACAATCCGCCGAACAAGCATGAATGGCACAACCATCTTCATCAACACAAACATCTCCTTCTGCCGCATAACCCTCATTGCACTCGCAAGCATACCCAGGCGACTCATTCAGGCAGGTGCTGAACATGGGGCAGTCATAAGTCTCTAAAGAATCGCACTCGTTAATATCTTCACAGGAAACGCCATCACCACTGTAGCCCGCGTCGCATTCGCAGGCAAAAGAACCTGTGGTGTTGGTACAAGCGGCGTTCGCATCGCAATTGTCCGTCTCCAAAGCGCATTCATCATCGTCTGTACATGCAATGCCATCACCACTATAGCCGGCATTGCATTCGCAGGTGAAAGAACCTGCGATATTGGTACAAGCGGCGTTCGCATCGCAATTGTCCGTCTCTAAAGCGCACTCATCATCGTCTGTACATGCAGTGCCATCACCGCTGTAGCCCGCGTTGCATTCGCAGGAAAAGGAACCGGCAGAATTACTGCAGGTGGCGTTCGCATCGCAATTGTCCGTTTCTAAAGCGCATTCATCATCGTCTGTACATGCAGTGCCATCACCACTGTAGCCGGCATTACATTCGCAGGTGAAAGAACCTGCGGTGTTGGTGCAAGCGGCGTTCGCATCGCAATTATCT
The DNA here is from genome assembly GCA_002721815.1 of Myxococcales bacterium. GTDB lineage: Bacteria > Myxococcota > UBA727 > UBA727. Next base: position 108 of record PBLQ01000019.1, on the reverse strand, counting down.
GTATCGAGAGCACATTCATCGTCGTCTGTACAAGCGGTCCCATCACCACTGTAGCCAGTATTGCATTCGCAGGTAAAAGAACCTGCGGTATTGGTACAAGCGGCGTTT
>PBLQ01000018.1 GCA_002721815.1 Myxococcales bacterium | reverse complement strand
CTGGGTGCCACCAGCGCGGATTTGGATTGTGACGGATTGTTGAACGATGCCGATGATGACGCGGACGGCGACAGCGTTACGAGCGCTGACGATTGTGATGATGCCGATGCCAGCCTGGGTGCCACCAGCGCGGATTTGGATTGTGACGGATTGTTGAACGATGCCGATGATGACGCGGACGGCGACAGCGTTGCGAGCGCTGACGATTGTGATGATGCCGATGCCAGTCTGGGTGCCACCAGCGCGGATTTGGATTGTGACGGATTGTCGAACGATGCCGACGATGATGCGGACGGCGACAGCGTTGCGAGCGCTGACGATTGCGATGATGCGGACGCCAGTCTGGGTGCCACCAGCGCGGATTTGGATTGTGACGGATTGTCGAACGATGCTGATGATGACGCCGATGGTGACAGCGTTGCCAGCGCTGATGACTGCGATGATACGGATGGATCCTATGGTGCGGTTACCGCGGATCTGGACTGCGACGGACTTCTGAACGATGCCGATGATGACGCCGATGGTGACAGCGTGACCTTTGCAGATGACTGTGATGACACAGATGATGGACTCGGTGCCACATCTGCCGACTTAGATTGTGATGGTCTTTTAAATGACACTGATGATGACGCCGATGGCGATGGCGCCATTGCAAATGACGATTGTGATGATGAGAATGCAGACTATCAGACGGCGTCTACTTGTGAGGAATTGGCAGAGACTTGTGGCGTACATGCCGACAATTGTGGTGGGCTCTTGAATTGCGGTGCCTGTGATGAGGCGTTCGATGCGGGCTCGGTTTGGGGGGCCGACGCTGGTTCCGAAATCGCGCCAAACCTTGATGCGGGCTCAGGAACGGAGTCAGCAATGGACGCTGGAATATTTAACGAGCCCATTCAGGATTCAGGCGTTCCGGCCGAGATCGATACAGACGCGGGGGGCTCCACGGAAAACAGTGCTGCCGACAGCGGGGTCACAGGTGTTATCGTTGAAACGGATGGGGGAGGTGTTGAGACGGGTGTGTCCATCGATGCTCAAGTCACCATCACGGCGCCTGCAGCAGGTGAAGAGGTGGAAGGGCCTTGGGTTACCATTGAATTCAGTGTGACGGGCTGCCAAATTTCGAACCCGAATCAAAACCCCGATGGATGCCACCTCAGGAAGTGGCTTGACGGGGAGGCATACAGTGATCCAAGTGGCGGTGGCGAAAGACATTATGCGCCCATGCCTATGCAGGTTTATATTGACTCGGGTGGATCACACACGTTCAAAGGAGTGCTGATGCGCAATGATGGCTCCGATGAAGCCTATGTTCCAGAAGTGAGCGGAAGTGTCACTTTCGAACTCCCTTCAACGGCATCTGGCTCTGGAGATGCCGATGGCGAAGGCGATACCGACACGGCGGATTATCAGGCCCCTGCGCGAACGCCCAGCGGTGAGGCCGCAGGCTGCGCTTGCACCGCGCAAACTTCCGGACCATCGACTTTTATCGGGTTTGTTTTTCTAGGGATGGCCTTGGGCCTCGCTCGCCGTCGAAGAATGCGGTTTTAACTACTTTGGATTGATGGCTTTCGCGGCTTCAGATTTCGGATATCTTTTCAAAAGATCTTGAAGAATCGCTTTGGCTTTTTCGGTTTCTTTGAGTTCGCCGTCGTATAGCTGCGCAGCTTTGGCCATGGCTTGAGGGGCTCGGTCGGTTTCAGGGTATTTTCGAAAAATGGTTTCATACCTCCAGGCAGCTCCCTGGTAGCGTTCTTTCCTTTCGTAGAACTCAGCCACTGCCCATTCGTAGTCGGTCAACAGGTTTCGGGCTTTCTTTCGTTGTTCTTTGGCTTCATTTACTTTTTCGTGTTTCGGAAATTTTCGAAGGAAGCGGTCCCATGCCACCACCGTGCTTTCGGCTGTGCTTTGATCTTTCTCGTGCGCTTTGGGCATGAGTGGGTAATTTTTCGGGATGGCCTGTGTGTATGAATTCGCAATTTGGAAAGTTGCCCACCCCACTTTTTCGTGCTTTGGATGGAACTGAATGAAGAACTGATAACTCTCTGCGGCCAAAAGCCATTGCTCACTTTCAAAATAGGCGTCTGCAATGGCCAGATCGGCCAGTGCGGCGTATTTAGAATACGGAAATTGATTCTTCACATATTCGAAATAGTTCACGGCTTGTTCGTAGTTTTTGTTTTCCTTCGACTTGGTGCCTTCAAGGTAATTTTTCTCTGCAGTATCCAAGTAGGTGGCGTCTCCCACGGACACATTTGCTCCGGTGGTGCTGCAGGCGCTAAGCCAAAAAATGGTTAGGATAACGAATAGCGTGCGGGTCCGATAGCGGTGTAGGAGGTTCATGCTTTCAAAAAGCCACAAAAGTTAATGTGCTTCAAGGGCTTATCGGCGCTAAAATACCAGGTTTTTTGCTAATCCAAGGGTGGCATGGTAATTCTGACGGTGGGCGAGTGTCCCTAGATTTATAAATAAAAACGGTAGGTTGTGAAAATCATCCCGATCTACTGTTCGATGAGGTGAGAATGCGGATCGTCTGTCCCAGTTGCAGTGCGAAATACAATTTGGATGATTCTCGGGTGCCGCCCCAAGGGGCAAGCATTAAGTGCCCAAAATGTAAGCATTCTTTTATCGTGAAGCCCGATGCCGCTTCTCCGCTGCCACCGCCTTTGGCGGATCCACCTGTAGCCGCACCACCGCCGCCTCCGGCCGCTCCTCCCCCTGCTGAAACCGCCACGACCGTCACATCTCTGCCGCCCGCGCCTGCAGACGCGCCCATTCCGTTGCCCGGTCAAGGGATGATGGGAGAAACGCGCGTTACATCGGCGGCGCCCGAAACCAGCGCCAATACCAACTTGGCGGACACGGTTTCAGGCAGAGTGGCACACGCCAGCGATGCCATTCCATTGCCTGGGCATGGTTTGATGTCCCCACCGACCGAGTCGCCTGATGACGACAGCGCCGGTATCTCCATGGATGATCTTTTTGGGGAAGATGCCATGTCGCAGCCACCAACGGACCCCGAGGATCAAGACAGCACCAGCATTGAAGAGCTGGCCGATATTTTTGGTGGGGGGGCCACGCCGCCCAGCGGGGCTTCCTTTGTATCGCTTTCCACCGAAGGTCCGGCGACCTCTGGGGACGGTGACCCCCACGGTGAGCATGACGATATATTCGCTCAAGAAGACCCCATGGAGGGCGACGACATTGATATGGATTTTGATATCGATGACGACGGTGATGAGGGTATGTTTGATGCGCCCCAGACTCCCCCCCCTGCCGAGGTAACGCACAATGTGTCAGATGGCGTTTTAGATTTTATCGATCAAGAAGCTGATTCAGAGATGGTGGATTTGGGGCACATGTTTACGGTGCGTACCAACGACGACAATGAAATTGGTCCCATCGACACCCATACCGTGATGGAAATGCTTAAGGCCGGAGAAGTGTTCGGCGGCGAACAGATTTCCAGCGATGGGGGTTTATCCTGGACGGTTTTGGCGCAGGTATCTCCCTTTGCAGAGGAAATTCAGCGGGCCAAAGACGAGGCACTCGCCGGACTGGAGATGACTGCCGAAGATGTGGGGCCAGCGGGGGATATCGCTCAAGAGAGCGGTGGCCCGAAACGTTTGATCGCCTTGGTGGCCACTATCGTTTTGGTTTTGACCGCGGGGGTGTTGGCTGAGTTTACCACCGATTACGGTTGGTTTGTTCATCGGTTGTTCACGGGCCAGTCTCCTGAGCAAGCGCGAATCTTGGCCGAGCTACAAGAAGAGGTAGTCCAAGAAGATTTACCAAAGTTTAGACAAGAGCCACTGGCGCTCATAGAAGCCGACTCGTATCCGCTGTACCGAGAGGGCCTCAAAGATTCACGACGCATTTTAAATGAAGGCAAGAAAATTTTTGCCAAAGCGAAAAAACGCTATGATGCCAAAGTGGCATTGCTCGATGACGACCAAGTACGGCCACCCGAACCGAAAATGAACCCCGACGCTTTACATGCCGCGGCTCAAATGGGACGTTTTGCATCTCTTTTGTTTTCAATTTCGAAATCCGCCACGTTCAAAAAAGAAATGAACGATGCCCTTGAAATTAAAAAACGATACAAGGCCGAGGCCTCATGGATGTGGGGCACCATTATGGCTGCGGTTCATTATTCAAATGGGAATTGGGACAAAGGTCTCGAGGTGCTCAAGCCCATTACCGACCCGCAATCCAAGCAACCTCCAGAAGGTCTGACAGAAGCCCATTTTTGGGCAGGCTATGGCTATCTTCAAAAAGAACGATACGAAAAAGCCATTCAGTCCTTTGACCGCGCTCTGCAAAGCGATCCCTCTCGGGTTTTGCCGCAGTACTACCAAGCCATTACCCTTCTAAAAATGGAGAAGCTAAAGGCTGCAGAAGGCTATGCGCGAAAAATCTTAGAGCAACAAAGCGATCACCGTCGAGCCAACCTGTTTTTGGCGGACCTCCAAATTAAAGATCCTGAACGCCGCGAAGATGGGATGGCCATGCTCAAAAAACTAAGTGAAGGGTCATGGGCAGACGACATGGCACCCATGCACCGCGCGGATGCATTCCTGTCGCGCGCACGCGTTCGTCAATCAGAGCACGAATATCCAGAAGCTCTCATTTATCTGGAGCAGGCCGCCCAGCAAGCCCCTTCTCGGGAAGACATTTTGCTCATGTTTGCCAACTTGGCCCTTAAAATGCTGGATTATAAAAAAGCCATTTCAGCATTCGAGCGTGTTCGAAAAATCAATCCCAAGAATGTGGACGCCATCGAGGGAATCTTGATTTCTAAATTGTCTAAAGGCGATAATGAAGGTGCCTTCAAAGACGCGGCGGCGAGTGTGAAAAAAATGCCTAAAGAGGCACGTTTACACTTTTGGTTCGGGATGATCGCCAAGAAAACACTGCGTTTGGATTTGGCGGCGAAAGAATTCCAGGCCGCCAGTGAGCTTGATCCCAGATATCCAGGCCCTGCAGTGGAGAACATTCTCGATAAAATGGCGCGGGGCATTTACAAAAAGGCCATTGATGAAGGCCAAAAAGCGTTGACCGGGGTTCAGGAAATCTCTCGACCTGCCATTCGGACTTCTATGGCCGCCGTTTTGGTGAAACAAAGGCGGTACCAAGAGGCGAGGGAACAGTTAACCACCGCCATTAAAGAGGATGAAAACCATTTGGATGCATGGGTGCGGTTGATCGATCTCATGCGAATCTTGGGTGAGGTCGAAAACGTTGAAAAACTAAAAGCGGGCCTCTTAAAGCGAGATCCAAGGGGGTACCGTTCTCACATCGCTAAGGGCATGTTGGAATTCGCTCATAACGACTATGATTCTGCCATCGATGAGTTTGAGTTGGCTTATAAACTCACGGGCGACAACTACGAGATTCTACTGTGGTCTGCAGAGGCCGCGCTAAAGCAAGATGATCCAGGTAAAGCCAAGACCTATGTGGATCACGCTTTCAGCTTACGACCCAAGAGCCCCACTGTGCACGAAATGCGCGGTATCGTGGAACGCGTTACCGACCCCAAAAAATCAGCAAGAACTTTGATTGAAGGCATTGAAATAACAAAAGAAGATCCCCACTTACCTTACCAATTGGGCTTGTCCTACAACGCGATGGGAGCTTATCTGGAGGCGGTGGATGCTTTTGAGGCGGCCATTCAGTTGGCACCGGATTTTGCGAATGCACACTATAACAAAGGCTTAGCCCTTAAAGATTTGAATCGCACCACAAGTGCCATCGCAGCATTTAGAGAAACCATCAAGATCGAAAGCGATCGGCCCGATGCGCATTTACGAATCGCCGAAGTGCTTACTGGCATGGGTGATGCCCCAGGTGCTTTGCGTGCTTTCAAAGGGGCCATCAACGCAGCGCCCAGGGAATCGGAGGCCCGATGTAAAATGGGCGAAAACCTCATTGTTCGACTGGGGGATCATCCCACTTACTTTCGCAGGGGCGTTCGCATGATGGAGCGTTGTGTGATGATGGATAAAAAATATCCCGGGGCGTTCAAATACCTCGGTCATGCCTATCGCCAGCTCAGTCAATACAAAAAGGCCATTGCAGCCTATCGCAAACATTTGAGTACCAACCCTTACGACCTGGAAAATGAAATGGTCCGGGAATACCTCGAAGAGATGGGTGCCGAAACATCGGTGGTGGATGAGTTCGAAGAAGATGAAGCGCTCATGGGCGAAAATCGAACCAATGCGCCCAAATGGCGTGGTGTCCCCGGCCAAGTACCCAGTCAGATGGGCACACGACCCGCCGGGGCCGGCAATTGGCCACAAGGCGCCAATGGGCAACCCAGTGCACCGGCCAATGGTCAGCCTGCTTCAAATACCACGGGGCAAACGGCGCCCGCGAATGGTCAAGCGCCTGTGCCCGCGCCGGCGCCAACAGGAAACAACCCTGCTGCGGCACCGGCCAATCCTACCAACTAACGATCACTGGATGGCGTGACCGTTTGAGGCCCCCAATCGCAAATGAGTTCGCGAAGCAAAGACTGTACGTACTCCAACCCCTCTACGGCTTGCTCCGGATGGTCGAAGTGAGATTCGAGCTCGTCCAAAAGCTGCGTCCACATGGTTGGTGGTGTTTCCTCAAATAAGGCAGCACAGCTCGGCAGGCTTTGGCTGTTTCCCTGTGCCCCAATAAAGACGAAAGCGCCGAAACGTTGGGGGTTGGGAGAGGCGTAAGGCCAATCTTGAATGCGTCGCCACAGATGCTGAAACCCTTCTGTATGAAGCTCGCAGTCTTTAACGGTGAGGGGGCGGTGGAGCAAGCTCTCCATGCAGGCACGCAATTGTTTCACCAATCCCACTTGGGAAACCAAAAGGCCATAAAAACTGCCTTCACAGGTGTTGATCATGGCCACCTCCTCAGGACGGAGCCAGTCATGGGCCGCACAAAAATGCCCCGCACATATTTTTTGGCTGTGCACGCTTAAGTCGCGCAAGTCTTTTTGTTGGGGATGCCGGGAGGGATGAATTAAACACCCGATTTTATTTTCTTCGACGAACCCAGCAAAGGGGCACACGCGGATATCCTCATAGAGTCGTTGCTGTTGGTGTCGGTGAACGAAAGCTGCTTTGATTTGTTTGAGTGCCTCTGGATCGAAATTGGCTGCCGCGACGCGTTGGGTTTGTTCTCTCAATGCCCGTTCCCATGCCGCGTTATTTTTTCGATCTTTGTCGTTGTAAACGCCACAGCAGGCCCCACAACCACCAAAATCGCCTTGGCATAAAATACGGCTGGGTGGTGTTTCACTTACTCGGCTGTCGTGCATGGCATGGGGCGGACTTCGAGATGAGTCACGTCTTCTAATGTGATGGGTTGCTTCAAAAAGTTGGTGGCCATCGCCAAGAAGCCTTCGGGGTGGTCGGTCACTTTAAACTGGTGTGGTTGAGGGGCATTCGAAGGGTTTTGAATTTTCAAGCGTTGAAGTTCTTGGGCAACATGAAGGGCCGTACTGGCTGCGCTGTCAATAAAGCGCGTGGTTGGGTAAAGTTTTTGAAGGAGTGGCAAAAGGAGTGGGTAATGGGTGCAGCCTAGAATTAGGGCATCGCACCGGGTCACCAGATCTTTCAAATAATGTTGGGCCACTCGTTCGGGAACATCGCCATCCAGCCAGCCTTCCTCCGCCAAAGGGACAAAGAGGGGACAGGGTTGGTGGTGCAGCTCGCCTGTAAAGCCCAGTTGTTTGAGNGCATCGTCGTATGCACCCGCATTTAAAGTACCCCGTGTGGCCAGCACCGCGATGCTTTNGGGGCTGGATTGCATGGCGCTTTGTGCGCCTGGTTCGATCACGCCCACNACAGGAATNTCTAANGTGGATTGCAGATGCTTAAGGGCCACTGCGCTGGCGGTGTTACAAGCAATCACCAGCATTTTGAGNTCGGTCTGGGCCATGAGTGCTTGGGCGTTGTTNGTGGCGTACTGAATAACGGTTTGNGCGCTTTTGGAGCCATANGGGACCCGTGCGGTGTCGCCCAGATAAACAAATCGTTCATTGGGGCACTGTTCGGCCAGGGCGGAAAAGACGGTTAAACCGCCCACCCCTGAGTCAAAAAGTCCGATGGCAGCATTGGGATCCAAAAGAAGCCTCCTAAATTCTTATTTATAATAGCCAAATTCCTCCCGCAACTGGGTGGGGAATGATACGATAATTGGAGAGACCCCATTCCAGGAGCTTTTTTTGCAAATTCGATCCGCCATGAATACGTCCAATGTGTACGGGATGAGCAGTCTCTGGCACGATGTGGATTATGTGCCGGAAAAACGGTTCGATGTGCCGGTGGTGCACAAGGGCCTGGAAGAAATGCCCTTGCCCTCCGAAATGCATCAAAAGCCTGAGGGCGATGCAGATCCCTACAAAAAGCAAGAAATCATTTATGATGTGGCCGCCCAACAAATGGAGCGCGGTCTGGCAGGCAAAGCATTCTTGGAGGGGCACCGCGAGCAGCTCACCCACAAAATAGGTAATGTGGTGGCCAGTCAGGAACACCGCATGGAAGCCAAACAAATTCAAAAAAGACAGGAGGCCAGTAAGGCCCCCATGTACGGCAAAGTTTCATCTGCAGACACCCGACAAAACACGCGTCCGGTATCAGATGACAATGATCTTAATGCGGCCCAAGTTATGCAGGGCGTTGGTATGGTTGCAGGCATGGTCACCACCGCCGCCAGCCAATCCATTCAAGGTGTGCAACTGCCATCTGCAGTGAAAGATGTGGTGTCTGCTGCAGGTGCCACGGTGGGCGCCGTAGAAACAGGGGCCATGGGAGTGGCTCAAACTCTGCTTGACGATGAAGCAGACCAAGAAATTCGCGTCAAAGCCCGTCGACACAAAAAAGATTAGAACCGTTTCATTGAAACCCTAAAGTTTCTATTTGAAACATAAGGGAGGAAAAGGACGTCTTTGCGTCTATTTGAGCCCCTCTCATCTTTTGCACGGTTTTTGCTTTCTTCATTTTGCCGGCAAGGAGTCAAAATGATGAAAGATATCGTTCATGCGGAAAATGTTTTAGATCACCTCGAAGCCTTTGGGCATCACGCACACCAGTTAAATTTACCAGCTTTACATTCTTGTTTGTTGGAACACGAAAATAGGTTGTCCAAGTTACTGACTGAGGCGCACGATTGGGGTGAGAAAAGGGCCCAGGCGCGATTTCGTTTAAAGGCGCTGGAAAAAAAAGCGAGCGATTTTTACAGTCATGTTGGCTTTCAGCTGCCGTATGTTCTGAGTGAGGCTCAGTGTATCCCTCTGTGCACGGGGCGACATCTCAATGTGATCAACCGCCTTCGCTACCGTGGTAGGGCCTTGGCCAAGATTCAACAGCCCGGGGATGCCAGCGCTGTTTTAGCGGCGGATCATCAGCGGTTTTTGGCTGCCTACGATGGGGCGGTGGACGATTTTTTGAGGGCTGCGGGTGAATTTCAGCACGCTCAGCGGTGTGCTTTGCAAGAAAGCCAGCAAATCCGAGAGATTTTGGTCCAAGCCAAAGCCCAGCTTTTGGAGGCCTGTAGCCTGGGGGATGAGTCCTACAAATCGATTAAAAAACGGGTGGTTAGAACAAAACGTGCCCTGGGGTTGGGGGCGCTCCAAAAGCTTCCGACTTCAGTTGGGCCCATTTACGGCTTTGAATGAGCGCTTTGGGCTGGGTGAAACGGTTGCAAAATCGCCAACAGTGGTTTAGATGCCCGCTTGTACACGGGTTTTGTGCACAAACAGATCCCGAACTTTGTTGAGACAACTTTGAAAGAGGCATAGGCAAATGGCCAAGAAATCAATTATCGCGCGTGAGCGCAAAAGAGAAAAACTGGTGGCACACCACCGTGCGCGCCGTAATGAATTGCGCAAAGCAATGATCGATCCCAACCTGACCGAAGATGAGCGCCAGGAATTGCGTTTCAAATTGGCCAAGCTTCCACGGGACTCTTCTCCCACGCGTTTGAGCCGGCGCTGTCAGATGACAGGCGTGTCTCGTGCCGTTTATCGAAAGTTTCAAGTCAACCGAATCACTTTCCGTAAAATGGCGCTTGAGGGTTTGCTCCCCGGCGTGACCAAGTCCAGCTGGTAACACGTACGCGTACAATCGAACGAAAGAAACCGTGGTCTCAGACCGCGGTTTTTTTGTTGGTGCGAGACCCACTATTCAAAAAGAACGTCGTCATTGGATAGGGTTTGTGAGCGTCGCTGTTGGTTGAGATCGCAATGGCGCAAAACGGCATCTTTTTGTGCCTGCGGTGCATTGATGTGATCCATGCGTACTAAAATTAAATTGGGCAATTCTAAAAGCGGGCTGAGGTCATCAACGGGGTTTTGACCCAAGTAAATTTCTTCAAGTGAAAGAAGGCCTTTGAGGGGACTCAAATCACTCACGCTGTTTTTATACAGGTTGAGTTGGCTGAGGTGGGTTAAGTGTGCCAAAGGGGCAATGCTTTTCACCAAGTTATCGCTGAAGGACAGATTTTTCAGTTGTGTGAGGGCGTTTAATGGCTCGAGATCGTCGATGAGATTGAAACGCAAGTGCAGCGTTTCAAGGTTGTCGAGGGAGGACAGGGGCGTGAGGTCATCAATATCATTGTCCAAAAGCGTGAGGCTTTTGAGTTGTTTTGCGGCGGACAGCGGGTTCAGTGAGGCGATGGGGTTCATACCCACATTCAACTCTGCCAAATGTTGAAGCTCGGACAGCGGGCCGATATCGCGCACCTCGTTCATGTGAAGATCGAGTTCGAAAAGGTTGGTGCAATACTCAATGCCCACGAGATTTTTAATCTCTCGTTGAAAACAACTCAGATGTGTAATGGTGCTGATTTGGGTCTTGGCTGTCTCGCGCACACATCGCGCCAAATGTTGGTCGCCAAAAACAATGCCGTAGGCGAGATAGGGATCAAAGGTTTCCATTGGCCGCCTTTAATTAAGTTCAGGTGGGTGCCCCAAGCTGGTGAGTTGTTCGGTAATCAGATCGCGTCGGCGATTAAGGCCTTTGGTGTGCCCGTAAGAAATATAGTAGGCCGTGGCGTAGAGCACGCCAAAGAGCCCAAAGACCACAAAGCACATGATCCAATGCCACAAGAACCCTAAGGGGGAGGCCAACACCCCCAGCACCAAAAACCAATAAAGGTGTTTTCGTATCTTTACGATATCACGCAGTTCGGTGTCTGTGTTTTTGAGGTCGGTTCGCAGTTGGGTCAGTTGGTCTTTCATTTTTTCCTTACACCAGGTTTGAACCATTTTAGGGTCAAAGAGGGGTATTTTCAATGATTGGTCTTTGAATTTGCCGGGTTCAAATGAATGAATCTTTTGGAATGATGATTTGGGTGAGAAATGTTACAGTGTTTACATCTGGAGGTGCACATGGCGTATCCCAACCGGGCTCTGATTTTGGCGTTAGAGGCCACCCACGCGAAGCTTAAAACCAGTCCCTTGTACGCTTGGGGCCATTTGGGTGCTTGCAATTGCGGGCACTTGGCTCAGGTGGTCACGCGCAAGTCTGCGGCGGAAATACATCGTTTGGCCGTGCGCAGGGCCGGCGATTGGGGAGAGGTGGCCATCGATTATTGTCCACAAAGTGGCTTGCCGGTGGATCATGTCCTTTCGGAGATGTTCGATTTGGGATTGAGTGCCAGCGATATTGAACATTTCGAAGATCTTTCTGATCCCGAAGTTTTGGCCGAGCTGGTGGCGCCTGGGGTTTACTTGTCCCGCAACGACAAAGACCATGTTTTAATGTACATCGAAGGCTGGATAACGGTGCTCAAGCGTGCGCTCAACCAAAAAGAGAGCGCCCTACAAACCGAAACATTTCGAAAAGCGAGTTAAAAAAAACCCCCGATTGCTCGGGGGTTTCTCAGTCCACTTGACGTGGTGCCCAGACGCGGATTTGAACCACGGACACGGGGATTTTCAGTCCCCTGCTCTACCAACTGAGCTATCTGGGCCCACCTGGAGGCGAAAACATGCCGAACAAACCCTTCCTGGTCAAGGGGTTTTACACGCTACGGCCACAGGCTTGATTTAAGGGGGCTTGGGGGCTTAAGCTCATGTAATATTCATGAATTTGTGGAGACCGTCCTGTGATGAAGATTGTGCGTCAGAAAGTGGGCAGCGCCCTGCTCACCGGTTTTTTTGAAAGCAGCGCTTTTCTGTCGAGTAAAATGCCCTTTGCAAGGCCAGAGAAGTTCGGGGTGGAGGTTTTACGCAATATTCCCTACACCGATTCGGGCCAAGACGCCCATTTGCTCGATGTCTACCGCCCCGCCAATTCCTATGGCGATCTTCCCGCCGTCTTATTTATCCATGGCGGGGGCTTTCGAATTTTGAGCAAGGACACCCATTGGATTATGGCCATGAAGCTGGCCCAGGCCGGGTACACCGTGTTCACCATCAACTACCGTCTGGCCCCCAAGCACCCATTCCCAGCAGCGGTTGAAGATGCTTGCGCCGCTTATTGTTGGGTGGTCGAAAACGCTCACAAATACGGTGGTGATGTCTCTCGATTGGTGGTGACGGGGGAGAGCGCCGGGGCCAACTTATCCTGCGTGGTGACCATTGGGGCCACCTACGAGCGCGAGGACTATTTTTGCAAGAACGTTTGGGACACTGGCGTCGTGCCTAAGGCAGTGATGCCTTTCTGCGGAATTTTAGAAGTCCAAAATTGGGAGCGCTATATTGGCCACCCCAAAGTCCCTTTTCTGTTCCAAGATCGTCTAGAAACGGTGGTGACTGAATATTTGGAAGGCATTTCATTCCGGGGTGAAGCCTTGCGTGAATTGTCAGATCCACTGGTCATTTTTGAAAACCAGCAAAGCGATAAACCTTTGCCGCCCTTCTTTGCACCCGTTGGGGGCGGCGATTTCCTAGAGGCCGATTGTCTTCGTTTGAAGACCGCTTTGGCCCGACAAGGCGTTTATTGTGACGCGCCCGTTTATGGCAACGAGCCTCATGCTTTTCATGCCTTTGTTTGGCGTCAGAACGCCCAAAAATGTTGGGGTGATACTTTTCGCTTCTTGGATTCGGTGTGGAATGATGCGTTGTTATAGCCATTAAAACAGGCATTTGGGCCAATATTCAGTGCACAAAGCCCTCAAGTTTCGCTCTTTAAAGAGCAATGATCAGCAAAACTTTTCGGTGGACTGTAACTCTGATGAAGTCGTCGAAGTTAATACTGGTAAACCGACAGAGACTTCTGGATGCCTATGCGGGGACCCACCCCCGAGATCAGGTTCTTTGCATGAACCGCTTGGTCGCTAAAAATTCATTATAAAACAATACTTTGTGGGATTAGAGGAACAAAAAAGATGAAAAAGCGTATTCTAATGTTGCATATATTCGAATGAATGAATATATTTAAATATGCTCGGAACTTACGAAAATAATAAATCCATGCCAGACGGCGCTACCGTGCCGTTATTTCGCTTGTTGGCGGATTCAGGCCGACTGAAAATCTTGGCTTTGGTTCAGCATGAGGATTTCACCATTTCCGAGCTTTCGTATCTTTTGGACGAAAGCCAGCCACAAGTATCCAAAAAAACCGCGGCACTTAAAAAGGCCGGCTTGTTGAGTACCCAAAAAGAGGGGACGCGTGTCTATCAACGCTCGGTATGGCAGAAGCATGAAAACACCAATCCGATTTTGATGGCTGCCATCGAAGAAGGCGAGCGCATGCTGACTGAGGCGGGTGTTTTGTCCCAAATCAATAAAGTGATGGACAAACGCGAAGCGAAGACGAGCGCTTTTTTTGAAGCACCCCCCAGTAAAGAAATCGAAACAAATAACCAAGAGTGGTTTGCCGCCCTCCATCTGTTTGCTGCATTGTTGCCCCACCGCGCTTTTGCCGTGGACGTTGGCAGCGGAGATGGCGAGTTGCTTTCGGTGTTATCACCGGTCTTTGAGCAAGTCTTGGCCATCGAGAAGAGTCCGGCCCAAATGGCTCAATGCCAAAAGCGCATCGAACAAGAAGGTTTGCTGAATGTACGAACCTGCATGTCCCGGTTTGAATCCAGCGATGTGCTTCACCGCGTCGACCAAAAAGGAGGCGCAGATGTTGTCACGGCAGCAAGGCTCTTGCGTCACATGGCCAGCCCGTCCAAAGCTGTTTCGCAGATGGCCCGCATGGTGAAGCCAGGTGGTTTTTTATTATTGGCAGACTACTTGCCGCATGAAGACACATCGATCCAAGAGCGCCGAGGTGATGTTTGGATGGGGTTTGATAAATCCCAGCTGCGTCAAATGGTCGAGGATGTTGGCCTAAAAATTATGAATCAAACGACTTTGTCGGCTCGATTTTTTCGGGACCGTCACGATGGGCATTTGCCCATGCAAGTTTTAACCGCACAGAAACCCTAAGGAGAATAACATGGAACACAAAACAGAATTTCCCGCTTATAAAGTGGCAGATCTTTCTTTGGCCGATTGGGGCCGAAAAGAAATTCGTATCGCTGAAACTGAAATGCCTGGCTTGATGGCCTTACGCAAAGAGTACGGGAATGACAAGCCGCTCAAAGGCGCTCGCATTGCCGGTTGTTTGCACATGACCATCCAAACCGCCGTTTTGATCGAAACCCTCAAAGACTTGGGTGCGGAAATCACCTGGACGTCTTGCAACATCTACTCCACGCAAGATCACGCTGCTGCCGCCATGGCTGCCGCTGATATCCCTGTTTTCGCATGGAAAGGTGAGACCGAAGAAGAATACGACTGGTGCTTGGAGCAACAAATTTTTGGTTTTGAAGGTGGCAAAGGCCCCAACCTCATTTTGGATGATGGTGGCGACTTAACCATCTATATCCACAAGCACTATCCTGAGTTGTTTGATGGCGAAGACGGCATTTGTGGTCTCTCTGAAGAAACCACCACCGGTGTACATCGTTTGTATGAAATGTCTAAAGAAGGCACTTTGAAGTGTCCTGCCATCAACGTGAATGACTCTGTGACCAAGAGCAAGTTCGATAACTTGTACGGTTGTCGCGAGTCGCTGATGGACGGTATTAAGCGTGCCACAGATGTGATGATCGCTGGTAAAGTGGTTGTGGTCGCTGGTTACGGTGACGTGGGTAAAGGTTGTGCTCAGAGTGCACGAGGCCTGGGCGCGCGTGTGATGATCACTGAAATCGATCCCATCTGTGCCTTGCAGGCCGCAATGGAAGGTTTTGAAGTGGTGACCATGGAAGAGGCTGCACCTGTAGCCGATATCATTGTGACTGCCACTGGTTGTTGCGATGTGGTGAACAGCGAGCACATGAAGGTGATGAAGCACGAATCCATTATCTGCAACATTGGTCATTTTGACAGTGAGATCCAAATCAGCTGGCTCGAAAACAACCCTGAAATCGGGGAAGAAAACATCAAGCCGCAGGTGGATCAGTTCATTTTCCCTGACGGCAAGCGAATCACCGTCTTGGCCCGTGGCCGTTTGGTGAACTTGGGTTGTGCCACTGGCCATCCATCCTTCGTGATGTCCAACTCTTTCACCAACCAAACCTTGGCTCAGTTGGCACTTTGGGAGGCCAAGCAAAAAGGCGAAGACAACTACAAGACCGGTGACGTTTATGTGTTACCGAAACACTTGGATGAAAAGGTGGCTCTGCTTCACTTGGGTAAAGTGAATGCCAAGCTCACCACCTTGACCCAGGCGCAGGCCGATTATTTGGGAATTCCTGCACAAGGGCCTTTCAAGCCGAAAATGTACCGTTACTAGGCTTTTTCGCTCATTTTAAGATCATGGCGGCTCTTTTGGGCCGCCATTTTTTTTGCTTGTTACTTTGGTCCTTGTTATTCAACCCACACTTGGATAACAGGAGCCTGCTTTGCGCATTTGCGCGAATGGATCTCCACCCTTTTGAAAGGACATTTCAATGAAAAAGATTACATCTGTATTCGCAGCTCTTTTCGCTGCAATGATGCTGGTTGCCTGTGCCTCTAACGATGGCGCTGAGAAAGCCGACGTTCAAGCCGCTACTCCAGAACCAGCCGCTGAAGAAGCACCTGCTGCTGAAGCACCTGCTGAAGCACCTGCTGCTGAAGCACCTGCCGCAGAGGCCGCTGCTGAAGAAGCACCTGCTGCTGCTGAAGCAGAAGCTGCACCCGCTGCACCTGAAGGCGGCGAAGGCGGCGAAGGCGGTGAAGGCGGCGAATAAGCCCCTTCGCATTGGCTTGGCCAATTCAAAGAAGCTCCCTCCTGTAGGGGGCTTTTTTGTTTTTGGGCGGTCTATTAATCGGTATTGGCGGGCAATCGAATCTTGAATAGGCCATCTCGCTCTGTGCACTGATCACAGGTTTCCAACTGAGACGAGGCACCTGAAGTATCGAAATAATCGAGAGCGAAAAGGACCGCATCATTGGAAATAGGGCCTCGGAGAAAGAGGATGCCACCCTCGACTGCATTGAGAGCGGAGATATTTTGTAGCCCAGTGGTTTGTAAAGTGGTGGTCACGATGCTGTTTTCGGGAGCATGCGTTTTGATTTCATGAATCCATGTGTCTCCGCCAGTGTTGTACTGCGCCAGTAAGCCAAAACTCTCCTCATCGGGAAGGTGGAACAGAAGGGCTGAATTTGGGGTGCCATCGGCGAAAGCCTGAAAGAAGTGGCCCTCACACTGCTCGAGCTGGTGAAGGGCCAGGCCCACCATGGCCGATGCGCCGGCTTCAAGTGTCCACGTGAAGCAAGGTTGAACAACCGCTTGGCAATTGGAGCCGGCATCGCTGTCTGTTTCACAAGACTCAATTTGGATCGTTGAGGCAGAGTCGCCATCGTTATGTACGAAATAAGTGCGCCAATGGTCTGCGTTGGTGTTGGTCAGCCCGTCTTGAAATGAAAAAGTGAGGTTGTCGCCATGGAGACGCCAAGTTTCCGTTGGATTAAAGTCATTCTGGTCTGATTCATAGACGTGCCAGATGGCATCATTGGGGCCGGAGGCGTCTTGGACCCAGCGCGAGTCGGTGAGGATCATGAGGCTGTTGTTCGGGCCATTCTCAAAAGCAGTTGAACCAGCGAGCGGTGCGAACCCATGGGCGGGGTCTCGCAATTGCCCCGAAACATCATCGCAATCAATTTGTGCGGAAGCGCTGATAGCGAAAGTTCCCTGGCAGTCCAGCATGAGTGCGGCGGTCTCGCCGTAATTTTGAGTGGGGCCTTCTACCCAGTTCAAGTTATCAGTGGCGTTGGTTGGAAATAAAAATGAGATATTCCAAGTGCCATTGACGTCCTGGTAGGCACTAAAGGGTGTGCCGTTGGCATGGGTTTCAAAGTAGGCGGTGGCGAGCGTGTCATTGCCCCCCGATGTATCAGAGATCGTGAAGGTGCAGGGCAGGCCCGTCTGATCGTTATCGGTTTGACAAGCGTGTCCAAGAAAAATTGGCGTACCCCCTTGGTGGGGTTGAAGGGCGGCCATCGTCGTAGTGGCGGTACCGTTGGGAAAGGATGAACGAAAGAAGACTTCTTGGACCATCTCACCTGAGAGATCGATGCGGCTGAGGAGACCTTCATCGTTGCTTTGCGTGAGTAAAAGAGTTTCACCTGATGGCAAGCTCTGTGCATCGACATAAAACGATTCTGCAGTGCTGTTTAGGCTTTGTGCCCATAAGGAGCGTTCACAGCCGTCGCTCCAGTCATCGTTCTGGTTCAAATAAAAGCGCCAATCGGGATCTGCATGGCAGGCGTATTCACACTGGGCGCAATGGCTATTGGGCGGCAATCCATCAATTCCGTCTTCGCACGTTTCTTCGGTGTCTTGAACGATGCCATCGCCACAATAGGTGGCAACGCCCGCTTGAATTTCACACAGTTCGTTGCACACCTCGCAGGCAACAAGCCCATAAGCACATTGAGCGTACCCATTTTCCGATGCGAGATCGCAGCTTTCATTGGGCTCATCAATCACGCCATCGCCGCATTCGGGAATACGACCGGCCCCGGTTTGGCAATACGTGGTGCAAGTTTGGCAATCATTGATGCCATTTTCACAGGTTTCGGTGATGTTGTTGCCATCTTCACAGTTTTCTTCGTCGGAAATCAGTCCATCGCCGCAAAAAGAGGTGGCACCATTTTCCCACAGGCAGGACGCATTGCAAACGGCGCAAGAAGTTTGGCTGTAAAGGCAGGTTTCGAGAGCGTTGTTTCCGTCGTCGCATTCCTCCCCGTGCTGGCTGTCTAAATAGCCATCACCACAAGCGGGCGGGGTGACTGTTTCATGCTCGCAAAAAGCGTTACAAATGGTGCAGGTGCTGGTTGGATCATTTGCAGCGTTGTAGGCACAATCTTTGGCGGCACGAATTCCGTGGTCACACGTTTCGTACGCTTCTTGGTGAATCCCGTCTCCACAGTAGGGACCCGTGGTTTGGTCTCGTTTGCAATCATCGAGACAGCGCTCGCAATTAGGCGTACCATAGGGGCATTCAGTGGGCGGTTCAGGCCCCAGATCGCATTGCTCGCCTTGACTCGTTTGGGTGATGCCATCTCCGCAAAAAGGACCTTGAATCAAACGGTAGCGGCAATTTTGGGCACAGACCACACAGCTGGGATCACCGTAAATACAGCTTTCAATTCCTTGGGTGCTTTCATCACAGGATTCACCCTCTAAGGCTTGGTGTACCCCATCGCCACAAAAGGAAGCATTGCCTTCGCCCCATTGACACGTCTCGGTGCATACCGTGCAAGAGACATGACCATAGGGGCAATCTTCGGTAATGCTGTTTCCATCATCGCACGTTTCACCTTCCAGCACATCAACGTTGCCATCGCCGCAAGCGGTACCGGGGAGCGTTTCCCATTGGCAGGACGCATTGCAAACTTGGCATGGACCGCTGGCATAATCACAACGTTCGGTGATGGCGTTGCCATCATCACATTCCTCTTCATCGGCCACCTCACCGTCGCCGCAGTAAGGGCCCTGCGTCTCTGCCCACTGACAAGACTCGTTGCAAGCAATACAGTTGCGCGTGCCGTAGGCGCACGGCGCGCCATTGTTGATGCCTTGGTCACATTTTTCATCGTGTTGGGGTTGAAGTAAAAAGTCACCACAGAAAGCGGTTTGTCCTGCTTGGGTCTGACAGTTTTCGGAGCAAACCAAGCAGGCGCTTGTTCCATAAGGACAGCTCTCCGTGACACCATTGCCATCGTCACAGTTTTCACCCATTGGGGTTTGAATGACAGCGTCACCGCAGTAGGGGCCTTGGGCTTCAGCCCATTGACATGCATCGTTACAGAAGTCGCACACTTCACCATAAGGGCAGGTGATACCGCCTGAATTGCCATCATCACATTCTTCACCCCATTCCGTATCCACTTGTCCATCACCACAAAAGGTGGATTCCCCTTCTTCCCACTGACATTGTTCGTTACACACCATACAGGTGGTGAGATCAGCAGAGCAGCGCTCTGTGATCTGGTTTCCATCGTCGCACCCTTCGTGTTCCTCTTGAACAATCCCGTCGCCACAAACCGGACCCGTGATAATCTCAAAGGCGCATTGGTCGTTACATGAGAGGCACCGGACTTCACCGTATGGACATTGCTTGTATCGGGGGTGCTCCGGATCGCAAACTTCATCATGCGCGTTATCGATCAACCCATCCCCGCAAAATGATGTTCGTCCAGCGCCGAGTGTGCAGTGGGGCAGGCACACTTCACAGCTGGTTTGTCCGTAGTCGCAATCCAGCTCCAGTTGGCCATTGTGGTCGCAATTTTCAAACGCATCTTGGACGGCACCGTCGCCACATTTGCGGGTAACGCCGTCTTCAATGGCACACTCGGGGGTACACACTTCACAAGAAGAGACCCCGTATGGGCACAATTCTAGCTGAGTGTTCCCATCATCACATTCTTCGTCCGATGCTAAAAACCCATCTCCACAGGCGGGCTCTTCGGCCACGACATGGGGGCTTAGGAGTGTCACCCAAAAGGCAAAAACCCAGTTGAGCTGGATGAAAGTCCTTCTCATGGGTTGTCCCCACCGTTCGATGGGCAGCCGGGATCGTCATCATTGTTTTGGTGGCTGCAAGTGCCGTCAACACAACTGTCGATGGTACACGGATCACCATCGGCACAGTCCAATGGCTGATGGGAGCAGCCCCCGGTGAGGGCGTCACACAGATCGATGGTACACAGATCATTGTCATCACAAGAAGGCGCATGACCGACCGCGCAGGTCCCAGTGCCTCGGTCACACATTTCTACGCCATTACAGGCATTGGTGTCTGAGCATTGAAACGGACTGGTTGGAAGACATTGACTGGTTTGAGCGTCACAAATTTCTTCACCGTTGCAAATATCACCATCGTCACAAATCACGGTTGCCCCCGATAAGCAGCTGCCCGTAATTTCGTCGCAAATTTCAACCCCATTACACGCGTTACCGTCATCACATTGCGGCGTGGGCCCTTGAACACAAGCCCCGGTTTGTGGGTCACAAATCTCGTTTCCGTTGCATGGGTTCCCATCATCACAAATTAATTCGATCCCGGCCTCACACGCTCCGGTGAAAATATTGCAGATTTCTTCGCCGTTGCAGCCGTTTTGGTCGTCGCACACGATGGGTTGCCCGCGTTGGCACAAGCCGGTTACAGGGTCACAACTTTCTTGCCCATTACATGGGTTGCCGTCGTCACAGGGATGCCCCACATCGTATCCGGTGAAAGTGGGCTCTTGTCTGAGACAGGACCCTATGCGCATGCAGGTGCCGGTATCGGGTTGGCAGGCATAAAAGCCGTCGGGTTCTTCTTGTGCGCAAACAACCGGCTCTCCCGCTTCACAGCTTCCTGAAATAAAATTGCATGTTTCAAGCCCGTTGCATGGGTTGCCATCGTCACATTGCACGGGGGTGCCGGAAATACATTGTCGGAGACCCCCATGGCATGTTTCGAGTCCGTTGCATGGGTTGCCGTCGTCACATTCGTTTTGTTCGGGGTCACACCCGTCCAGTGGTGGACCAGCGTCAGACAGCGGGGCTCCGGCATCTAGGGAAGGTTGCTCGATTGTGCCATTGGGACTGACGCCCCCGTCTTCATCGGTAGGGGAAGAATCGGTGCCGGCATCGGATGAAACAAGGCTCGGGAGGCCTCCATCGTAGGCGGACATGGGTCGCGGTGCCAATGGCTGTGTTTCATTGTTTTGATGTGCTTTGTTGCGACAGACCTCATCCACACAATGCAGATCATTGTTACAGCTGTTGTCTGGCAGGCAGGGGCCCAGGTAGGCACCCGTTTGATCCACCCCCAGATTGTTGGCGGTTTCTTCTGGGGGACACCCAGCGACTAAAAGGCACGCCTGCAAGACCAGGAAGGTGCAATAAATGGAACAATTCTTAATCATGGCCACTCAAAGGGCAGGACGGTTTTCACCCTCCAAGCTTAGCCGAAATCGCATTGGGATGCGAAAGCGTTTTGCTGTTTTTACGGTAAGATAGGCAGGGTGTTGCGGGCCACAATTTCAGGCTGATTTTCCCAGCTGGTACGCCCTGAGGGAAGGTTGGGGCGGAGGCCTTCAGGCCGCTCTTGCCAGACCGACATGACTTCTTTGTCTAGCAGGTGTGACGGCCGGACATTTTTGAGTGCATTTCGCATGACCGACTTGATGTTGGGGTTTAAATCCTGGAGATCGTTCAGCATTTCCTTCATTTTTTGCCGTTTGAGCCCGTCTTGGCTGCCACACAGGTTACAAGGAATAATGGGATAGCCGGCTTTTTGAGCGTGGGCGGCAATATCGGCTTCCTTGGCTTCGATCAGGGGGCGGATCACCTCAAATTGCCCATCGTCGGTGGTGTACTTGGCTGGCATGGCTTGGAGCTTGCCTCCAAAAAACAGGTTGAGCATGAGGGTTTCGAGGCTGTCATCCAAGTGGTGCCCCAGTGCGATTTTATTGCAATTGAGACGGGCGGCGGTGGAGTACAAGATGCCGCGGCGCAACCGGGAACACAAAGAGCAATAGGTCTTGCCCGCTTCCACGTGTTGGGTGACCACTTTGTAGGTGTCTTCGCGAATAATCTCGAAAGGGGCACCAAAATTTTCGAGCCAGCCTTGTAAGCTTTTGCCGTCGTAACCGGGCTGTACTTGGTCGAGATGAACAGCCACGATTTCAAAGTCAAAAGGCGCTCTTTGTTGGGCACGCCATAAGATATCCAAAAGGGTGTAACTGTCTTTACCACCTGAAATGGCCACCAGGATTTTGTCGCCCGGTAAAATCAGATCATAATCGTTGATGGTTCGCATCATGGTGCGAACGAGTTTTCGGTATCGTTGGTTTTTTTCGGTACTGACCACGTGTCCTTGCCAGTTTTCTACTTCGGTTCTCGGGGCCATGCTGCCAACTCCTTGAAAGATCGACCCTTCATGTGGCACACTGAATAAAGCTGCACAAGGCACACCCCTGGAACTTTTCAGCATCTCGGTGCATGATTTAACGGTACTGTCCTGAGAGCCCCGCGGTGTTTGTTGGATGGGCCTCATTTTTTGCTGTTTCGAGGACACTTTTTATGCGTACCAAGTACCTATTTTCCTTTATTTGCTTCTTCGTGTTGGCGGCTTGCCCTGAAAACGACACGCCCTCCGAGCCATCGCCACCGGAGCCCCCCAGTCAGCCTTTGGCAGTCGATGGCGGATCGGAATCGCCTCCGTCTGAGCCCCCGTCTCCGCCCGCAGACGGTGGCAATACAAATCCGCCCACTTCGTCCCCCACTGATGGGGGCAGCGCTTTGCCGACCACAGTGACTTATAATGCTCAAATCGCACCCATTTTGGCGCAGAATTGTGTCACTTGTCACCGGCAAGGCGGGGTGCGCTCCGAGACGCCGCTCGATACTTTTGCGGCAGCGGCGCCGCTCGCTTCCACCATCAAGTTTTATACAGAGAACCGACTCATGCCACCTTGGTATGCAGACAATTCGGGTTCTTGTGGTTCGTACCGTGATGCGCTTTGGCTCACTGAAGAAGAAATCGAGCTGTTGGGTACCTGGGCGGACGACGGCGCGCCTGAGGGCATTCCCACGGAAGAAAGTCATGAGCCACCGAGTTTGGCCTCTTTAGAAGAACCAACCACCACTGTTTCGATGACCAATGATTATTTTCCCTCAGGGAGTGATGATTTCGAGCGAGACGATTATCGGTGCTTTGTGGTCGATCCTGAGATTGCGACCACGAAATATTTGACCGGTTTTGAAGTGGTGCCAGGCAACATCAATATCGTCCACCATGTGCTGCTTTACCGTATGACAACCGTCGCTGGCGATACATTGGCAGCTCAAAAGGCCGCCGCGGAAGCGGGTGAGGGCTATACTTGCTTTGGCGGCCCCGGTCTTCCCGAAGAGGATTACGAGCTTGTGGGTGGTTGGGCGCCTGGAACAGGGGCGGTGGTGTTTCCTGATAATTCAGGGATCCAAATAGAGCCCAATCATAAAATGGTGATGCAACTCCATTATAACTTTGTCGACGACGACCAAAGCGATAAGACGGCCTTGAAATTAAAACTTGAAAACACGGTCAGCAATGAAGGTTACATGCGACTGGTGAGTGATAGCGAACTCAATCTTGCGCCGGGACAGAGTGAGGTGAGTCACTCGTATACTGTGGATACAGAATTTATGACCTCGGGCACCCACCAAGTAAATTTTTGGGGTTTGGTGCCACACATGCACCAGCGCGGCGTCACCATGAGAACGGAGATCGTTGCGGCAGACGGAACCACCACCTGCATTAACGATGTGCCTTATTGGGATTTCAATTGGCAATGGTTCTATTTTTATTCCGAGAGTGTGCCGCTGTTACCCGGTGAGGAACTCAAAATTACGTGTGTCTACAACACATCTGCAGACACGTCTCCCATCTATTTTGGGGAAGGGACCAACGACGAGATGTGTGTTTTGGTGATGTACGGAACGCGAACCCCCCTGTAAACAGCGCTGCGTGACGGCCGTATTTTTAAGGCGTTGAATTTTTATGCCCAATTAGGCGTTTAGAGGGCTCTTTATCAGCCGTAATTGAGGGTCTGGCCCAAGAACCTGCCTTTACGGTTGGCCTGTTTTTCTCTATAGGCTTTGCCAGAACACTTTTTTGGAAAGGCCCAACATGAAAGCTCAGCATACCTCCCAAGATCACGAGTGCCATCGGCTCTTTTTTGAGGGTGGGCCATCTTTTCGATTGGCTGCTTTCTACGCCCAAAACATTGTTCAAAAATTAGATATTGATTCCGTGATCGATATTGGGTGTGCAGATGGCGTTGTTCAGCAAAACTTATCCGCCCATATCAACTATGCGGGTTACGATGCCAATGCTGGCATTTACGATGAGGCTGATAACCCTGACATTACCTACCACCCGGTGGAGCAGTCTTCTTTTGATTTTGTGAAAGAGGAAGCGGATGCTGTATTGTTGTTCGATGTGTTGGAGCATACTCTCGGATTTGTTCCCTATTTCGAGACCGCCATGGAATGGGCCAAAAAATACGTGGTGGTGAGCCTTCCGAATGAATTCAATTTTAGAATTCGTGCTGGTTTTGTACGGGGCAAGGACATTCCTTGTCATGGATTACAAATGGTAAACACGGATGGTGGTCACCGACACCTTTGGTTGGTGAATCCAGAGTCGGCCACCCGTGTTTTACAAAAGAGCGCCGCTGCAAAAGGGTTCGAGCTTGCCCATATTTTCCATGTCGGTCCGAGACCGAAAAAAATGTACAAGCGATTGGTGTATGACGTCATTAAAGCGGTCACATCACCTTTGGCCTGGGCGGATTGCTGGGTTTGGGTTTTCAAGAAAAAAGATGCCAATTAATCTTTTCACGTCTTGAGGTCGGCGCGGTTTAACGGACACCACTTTGAGTTGAGGACCGATTGTTTCTTTGGAGTATTAGAACCATAACCACATGCGTCCTTGGGTTTGCCTTGGCTGCTTGTGTTTTGGGTCCAGATCCCGATGACCGCCAGGCTGAAGGGTCTTCCGGAGAAACCGGGGCTTTGTTGTTTGTAGCGTCCGAAAGGGATGCTGTGGAGGTGACTTCTTCGGCTGATTTAGAGCTGGGGACTGGGACCAACAAGGCACTGACCATCGAAGGTTGGATTCGCATTGATGCCGAAATTGCGGGCGCGGTAATTTCGAAGCGGTGGACTTTGGACCCCGCGCAAACCGATTATATGCTTTGGGTGCAGCCCGGGGCAGGTTTGGTGTGGGCCACCGGCTCTGCCGAAGACGCTTGCGCTTGGATGGTCACGGATTTGCCCGAATTGCACACATGGCAGCACGTGGCCATGACCCTTGAATCTTCTGGTGCAGAAGAAGGGCACAAAGCTTTCTTTCTCAATGGGGTGCTGACGGAAGAATGTGATTACACTCATAAAGGGCCCGCCCACGACGACGATTTACTCATTGGTGCGGCCGAGCGGGTCTTGTTGTTCCATGGGGTTCACGACCATTTCTCTGGTGCCATTGACGAGCTTCATCTCAATGGCGCGGTTCTTTACCGCGAAAGCTTTGAGCCAGATGCCCACTTGTCGCCCAATGAGACCTCCATCGCCTTTTGGGATTTTGTATTGGATGAAGCGTCAGAGCTGCCCGATTTGAGTGGCCATGGGCACAACGGGAAGGTCTTTGGGGCCCAAAGCATTAGCGCTCTGCGTTAAAATCGGTAAAACACCCCTTTTCAGATCTGATCTGCTCGCTAAGGTCCTTCCCAAGTTTGAGGGTAAGATACGCCTTTCAACAGCTTTGGGGAGTTAAAACGCATGAACGCAGCCACCGAACGCAAACCTCTTTCAAGTTTTGAGCTCAACGGATTAAACGGTGAGCCTTTGCCCAATGAGGCGTTGGCCGATAAGCTTATTTTGTTGGTAAACGTGGCCAGTAAATGCGGCTTCACCAAACAATACAGCGGCTTACAGGACTTGCAAGCCTCTTATGGGGGCAAGGGATTTACTGTTTTGGGCGTCCCCTGCAACCAGTTTGGTGGCCAAGAGCCGGGCAGCCCCGCCGAGATTTCCGAGTTTTGCAGCGTCAATTATGGCGTTACCTTTCCTTTGCTTGAAAAGCAGGACGTGAATGGTGAGGGGCGGTCCAGCCTGTATGATTACTTGGCGGAATCCCCTGTAGGGGCCCACAAAGACATCAAATGGAACTTTGAGAAATTCTTGGTGCGCCAAGATGGCAAGGTTGTGGCTCGGTTTGCTTCAGAAATTGAGGGCGACGACCCCGATTTGGTCGCCAAAATCGAAAAGTATTTGGCCCAATAAGGCCCTCAAATTACTAATTCCCATCCTTTTTCGCCGAAGGCTCTTGCCTTTTTGTGGTAATTTGCCCAAATAGAGAACCCTTCGGGAGTGTGGTGGGCGTAGCTCAGTTGGTAGAGCCCTGGTTTGTGGTACCGGTTGTCGCGGGTTCGAGTCCCGTCGCTCACCCCATTTAACTTTCGCCTGTTTTTACAGGCGTTTGTTTTTGCGTCCGTAGCTCAGCTGGATAGAGCACCGGACTTCGGTTCCGGGGGTCGAGTGTTCGAATCATTCCGGGCGCGCCAGAAAGCCTCTCGTTTTTGCGAGGGGCTTTCGTTAATTTATACCGATCAATTTTTTAATTGGGCTTAAACCCATCATACTTTTGGGGTCACTGAAAACCCGGGGAAAACCATGACCCTTTCAAGTGATCTAATTCTAAAATTGATTTAACTGTCTTTGTTGTTGGCCACCGACGAAATAGAGCCGAACGATTCATTGTCCCAAGCCAGACGACAGTCACACCATTCCAAATAAGGCAGCCTGCGCCGAAGACAGTTTTCAAGCGGAGGGTGGATCATTTTGATCCGGCATCGCCTTATTGGGTAAAGGGACCTCCCCCATCAAAAAACCCGGATGATTTTGAATTCTTTACCGCGAAACGAAATGGTTTCTCCCTTTACACAACCTTCCAATTCTTCACCAAGAGGTGAAGATAGAGAGACAGTCGTGTACGTCTGCCCTTTGATATTCAATTGTCCTGCGCTGATGGCAAAATAATAATTGCCTGTCGAGGTATGTACGGCGGCCCCTTCCGTGACCTCCTGGCAAGGCTGGGTTGGATCGATGTTGCTCAGTACGCGTTCATTGGCCAGCGCCTCGTTGAGACGGCGAATGTGCTGTTCTTTTTCCAGGTGAATCATGGCACGGCCGGTTTCGTGTTTATCACCCGCGGAGCCCTTGGTTTCACTCTTCACCGCTTCATCGGCGGCATCAATACCGCGCTTGGCCCCGTCAATTTGTTCGTGAACGGTGGCTTGGCAGTGTTTGAATAGTTGTTCTTTGATTAAAGACATGGTGGAAAAACAGGCTCTTTTTCGATGTGAAGACGCTCATGTTATAGAAGAAAGCATCGAATGAAAAGCGCTGGGGGAAGCTGTCATGATTCGAGTACGCGTCAAGTTGGGCCCGGTGATGATGGGCATCATAAGCCTTGTGGGCTGTGCCGCTCTTTGTCCAGGTGAATCACGGCACGGCCGATTTTATGATACCCGCCCGTGGAGTAAGTGGACTCTCAAAATGGTCACCGGTGCCTCCAGGACAAAGGTGGGGCCATGGCTGGTGAGGTGCCTGATGTTTTTTTGAGGCCACAGATGAAGATGTTTTTGGTACGAATCTTGGTGAAAAGGGTTTGTTTTGGCCCAGTGAAATGGCATTTGAGGCCAATGTACTTTGGGTCGGTGAGTACAAATTTTCTGGGCGCGCCGTTCGGTTTTCGCCAAAACACCGTGATTTAAAACGACGCGAACGTTGCAGCATGAAACTCTTTTTGGGTAAATTCGAACCCAACAGGAGTGACCATGCATACAACCAAAAACTTTTTGTTCCTTGGCTTGATCGGCCTTGCCCTTTCCTCCGGCTGTCCTGATTCCAAAGAAAACCCCTGTCAAATCGAAAACCACTGTGTGCCCCAAGGGGCCGGTGGCCGCTGCGAAGCGGGATACACTTGGGAAGATCCTCAAGATCCCAAAAACTATAATTGTGTTTTGCTCGGCGGTGCCCCTGCAGCAGATGCTGGCACCGAAGTGGGGCCTCCTCCATCCCCCACGGTCGATGCCGGCAGTGGTACCGTGGCGCCTGTTTCTTCTGATGCGGGTAGTACGCCCGTAACAATTCCAGATGCCGGGCAGATGACCCCTGATGCATCCACCGATGGCGGCCCTCTTCCCGCTGAAGTACCGGATGCCGGGGTGATGGCTTCGCCATTGGATGCCGGGAACGTTAGTAACCCAACTTTAGATGCCGGTTTGGGTTCTCCATCTGTGCCGCCAGACGCTGGCGCAACGGAAGTACCTCAGGCAGATGCTGGGAGCACAACGGTGACCGCTTGTGCTGATGGGGCCATGCAGCTGGGCGAAACGGCTTGTGGCATTAATAACGATGGGGCCTATGTCCAGTTGTGCTCGGCGGGCCAATGGCAAGACACCACGATTTGTTCCGATTCAGATGTTTGCGTGAATGGCACCACACAGATGGGTCCGACGGTTTGCGGCGTACAAAACGGTGGAACGTACCGGCAAGAATGTACGAACGGTCAATGGGCAGATACGGATTATTGCTTTGACCCTGATTTGGTGGTGACGGAGGTACCGAATCCGTCAGATATTGTGGAAGCTTTACCCAGCGAGGGGATTCCTACCTTTTATGACCAGAACAGCTTTTTGTTCAACAGCGATACACCTGTCCAGCAAGGGGTCAATCCAGAGGTGTTTTCGGAAGAACGAATGAGCGTGATGAAAGGTTATGTGTATGATGAAGCGGGCACCGCTTTAGAGGGAGTTAAAGTAGAATTTCCGCAGAACACTGAATTTGGCTGGACACTCACTCGAACTGATGGTGCATACGATATTGCCATTAATGGAGGTAAAGACTTTTTAGTGCGGTTCTCAAAAGAGGGTTACCTGGATTCGAGTCGGCGATTTACGGTGGATTGGCGTGAGAGTAGAACCAACGAAAACGTCAACCTCAAAGCGTTAGATGTTGAGGTGACCACCATTACCTTGGGGAATCTCAGCGACGCCCAAGTAGCCTCTGGCAGCCTTACCAGTGATGAACGCGGAACAAGACAGTCGCGCGTCATCATCCCCACGGGAACCACCGCACAAATTATTCACAGTGACGGAAGCGTTGAAGACGTGGGGTCGCTCTCTATTCGAAGTACCGAATATACGGTGGGAGAAGATGGACCCGCCACGATGCCTGGACAGCTGCCGCCGACCTCTGCTTATACCTACGCCATGGAATTAAGTGCTGACGAGGCGGATGCCGTTGATGCCACCTCTATTACTTTTGATCCGCCGATTTACCATTACGTCGAAAATTTTATTGGTGTTCCGGTGGGTGAGCCCGTTCCTTCAGGGTATTATGATAAAGAAAAAGGCTATTGGGTCGCCTCCGAGAATGGCCTCGTGATCGAAATTTTAACCGTGGCTGATGGAACGGTAACCTTGGATGCCGATGGGGATGGTATTGCAGAAGATGCAGAGAGTGAATCCAATTTAAATATAACCGCCGAAGAAAAAGCACAGTTAGCCAGTCTGTATGCGCCGGGCGAAACTTTATGGCGTGTGCCCATTCCTCACTTCACCCCATGGGACTGCAATTACCCGGCGGAGTATCCGAGTGACGCAGTGACACCGGGTGAAGGGGGAGCTGGCGCAGACTCAAATAATAACGATCCAACCAAACCCGATAAAGAAGGCCCTTGTGAGTGTGATGGCTCCATTATTCAATGTGAAACCCAGTCCCTGCGAGAGTCGATTCCCATTGTTGGCACACCCTATGAACTGAGTTACCAATCTGACCGCGGTGTAGGCGCCAACAGTCGTACTGTTGTCACCCAGCTGATCGGCAGCTCTGTGCCCGAATCATTAAAAACCATCAAAATTCGAATGGAAGTTGCTGGCGTGGTGGAGGCCGCGTCCTATACCCCATCTGCAGACCTTACACACACATGGACCTGGGATGGTTATGACTCGTTCGGACGAGAGCTAAAAGGAGTTCAAGATGCGATTATCGAGATAGAGTATGTTTTTGAAGCCGTTTACACGGGAACCGGGGGGAGCACTCGGGACTTTGGTTCGTTTCCCAGCTCTGACAGTTCCAATTGGACGGTTGATCGCGGCGAAGACTCTGTGGGATGGGTCGATACGTTTAATGTTCAAATAGGTGATATCGATTACTGGCGAAACGATGGTGTGGGTCTTGGAGGCTGGTCAGTAACCCCACATCACATCTATGATCCAGGGTCCGGTATCTTGCATAAAGGGGATGGTACATACCGTCCGGTTGTTCCTCTCAAGTGGATTCTTCGTTCCGCTGCGGGCACGGGCTCCAGCTCCAGTTCGAGCTCCACCGGTTCGGGCTTGGCCACCGAAACACACATGAATGCACCGGGTAAGATTGCCATTTTAGAGGATGGGTCTTTTTACATCGCGACCAATGCCTCTTCACCGTATCGGTTAAAATATGTGGATGCGGACGGTTACATGTCAAACATTGAGCCCGTCGACAATGCCGGCGACCTTTGTGCAGATAATTATCGAAACGTAGAAGGCTTGGCCTACGACGGGAATCGAAATTTATATTTCACCATCGATACATCCAATTGGGGGCTGTTATGTCGTTTTGATTTGGATACCAACAAGATTCATCATGTGGCGGGTCAGCTTGCTGCATCTTCAAACTGTGAAACAGGAAGTGCAGAAAACGTTGCATTAGGAAAATACCTTGGCGATGTTGAAATGGGCCCCGATGGCAGCATTTACTTTTCTGATTATAGCAGTGATTGTGTCCGGCGGGTTGGCCTGGATGGAACGGTTGAGCGAATAGCCGGAGGTGGTTCATCAACGCCTGCGGACGGTTTAGATGCACGAAATGTTCGCTTGGATACGCCGCGTGGCTTGCACATTACGGACTCCGGAGAAATATATATTGCTGATAATGGCAACAGGGCCATTTACCGCGTGGGACCTGACGGCGCGTTCACGGTCATGGCAACATCCGGCATCGGGTGGCCCTTAGATGTGACTGTCAGCGATTCTGGAACTCTTTATATTGTTAGCGGTGACGATCATGTTTATAGCGTGAGCACCGAGGACGAAAAAGAAGTGATCATGGGGGGGACCGGAGTTTGGGCTGAATTCGGTTCTGCGACCAATGTGAATACGCAAAATTTGACAGACATTGTGTTGCGACCAGACCATACCGACGGTGTGCCGCAGATTTTGGTGGCAGGAGCTGGCTCTGGAAGCTTTTTTGGGCACCGTGTTTATCTTTTGGGGCAGTTCTCAACAAAATTTACGAATGGTGAATACGTCGTTCCGGCAAAAGACGGTCTCCATTATTATGTGTTCAACAAAAACGGGATTCACATTTCCACGTATCATTTATTAACAGAGGCGAAAGTTTATGACTTTGGTTATGATGAAGATGGCCGTTTAACCACCATTACGGATGCGTATGGGCTGACGACAACTTTTGGTCACGATGGTGATGGACACCTCAGCCAGATACAGAGTCACTTTGGCCAAACGACAACGCTCACAACAAATGTGGACGGAATGGTAGGTACACTAACAACACCGGGGGGGAGAATCTCATCGTTTACTTATGTGCGAGAGACATCATTGGCATCTTACGCGAACGCCAACAATGAAACACATCTTTATGAGTATGATGATGTGGGTCGCTTGGTAAGCGATACGTTACCCAACGGCGGGGAAATTGTTTTGGAGCGTGAAGAGACTGAAACAAGTTACACGGTAACCAAGACGAGCCCAGAAGGTCTGGATACTGTTTTTCAGTATCAGGCGACCGGAGAAAGCAGCGGGGTCAAAACTGTGACCTACCCTAATGGCGATCAGTATATTTACCGCTATTTTGATGATGGCTCCCGCTCTTTTGAGAAACCATCGGGAACGGTGGTAAGCATTGAGCAGGCCCCTGATCCACGTTTTGGAATGCAGTTGCCGTATGTGTCTGAACAGACAACGACTTATCCTTCAGGGGAAATACTTTCGGTAGAGGTTGATAGAGAATTAGATATCCCTGACGTCACCAATTTGCTTTATGTTGCCACTTGGACCGACATCACCACGGTGGAAGATGTGCGTGACTTCAGCCGTATTCAGTCGATGGATAATAAAACATGGGTGCTGGAATCTGCTGGGGGCCGTCGCCTGACAAAAACGTTCAATGACAAAGGCCGGTTGGAGAGTGTCGTACATGATTCAGATATTACTTCTAGCGATGACGTAAACCAGACCTTGAATTTAACTTACGATGAAACGAATGGGTTCTTGACCCGGATGGAAAACGCCCAAAACTCTTTTGACTACACCCACGATGCAAAGGGAAGGGTGCAGACTCGAACGGATGCGGCCGGTAATGTTTTAACCTACGGTTATGACGATGATAACAATCTTATTTCGGTGCTCCTGAATGATGAGGCGACCTCGTTTCAATTTGAGCACGATAACGAAGGCGTGTTGAGTAAAGTGATTATGCCGTCTGGTCCCGAAAACGACGTGACGCATGGGTTCGACGGACAAATTGAAAGTTTTACCCCACCGGGTGCTTCTCAAGGTTACGCATGGAGTTATGGTTTGGACCGCCGCATTGAAACGGTCACCGCCATCAGCGGAAAACAAATTGCCTACAGTTGGAATCAGGACCGCCTGAGTGGCTATGATTCCGCGGATGAAGTGGCTTCTTTCACTTTCGGCGAAGTAGAGGTTGAGGGAGAGAAAGACACGTTCTCCATTGTACCTAAGGCGGGGGGCAGTGAATCGGCAAGCCAAAGCATCACCCAAGATGGCAACAGATGGGTCCGTAGTGTTGGAAGTGGTGCCACAGAATTTGATGTTAGCTACACGTACAATGAGTTTGGTGAAATCGTCACAGAGTCTTTTTCCAGTGGGGATGATATTTACACCAAAACGCGCGAGTACGATTCAGATGGCTTGATCATTACTGAAAATGGTTTAACCCAAGATCGTAAAGGACCCTTTGGGCGGCCGCTTTCCCTCGTGAATGCAGATGAAAGCTTCACGCAGGTTTATGTTTATGATGAAGATGGCCATCTGACTGGGAAGGCTTTGGAGCTCAATGGCGCCACGGTTTATGACATGGATGTATCTTATAATATTGCGGGATTTGTTGGAACAAAGAACGAAACCTTAGACAGCGAAACGGAAAGCCGTGCTTATACCTATTCAGACAGAGGTGCTTTGTTGGGGGTTGATTTAAATTCTGCTGATGAAGAAGATTTCTCTTATGACTCACATGGCAACCGTGTGGTGGCGAACACCGAAAACGCTTCCTATGATAACCAAGATCGAGTGACCAGCGTTGGAGATTGGACCTATGCCTTTGATGTTGATGGTGCCATGACCTCACGAACCGATGGGGCGACCACGGAAAGTTTTGTTTACAGTATGCGTGGGACCTTGCTTTCAGCCAATAGCGGCTCTTATAGCGTGGACTATTCGCACGATGCTTTTGGGCGTCTGATAAAAAGAGCCAGCGCCACAAATACCTTAGAGTATTTTTATTTGAACCCCACCAAAGGCTATCAGCTGACTGCGTATCGATCAGACGCGGAAGACTTGGTTGAGTTGATTTACGACGGTAACAACCATTTGATTAGTTTAATCCAGGGCGGCAATATTTATTATGTTGCAACCGATCACCTGGGGACACCGAGAGCCGTTTTTGATGATGCGGGCACGCTGGTCAAAGAAATAACTTATACCGCCTTCGGTGAAATCGTGTCCGACACCAATGCCAACTTTGTGCTGCCCGTCGGGTTCGCGGGGGGGTTATCCGATGTTGATACAGGCCTGGTGCGTTTTGGTTTTCGTGATTACGATCCAAGAAGTGGTCGGTGGACCATGAGAGACCCTCTTCTCTACGCATCCAATGAAGTCAACCTTTACCGCTATGTTGGTAACAACCCCATTACCTTTAAAGATCCTTTGGGCTTATGGACTTTCTCCATCGGCGTTTCTCTTTCCGGCTTTTTGGGGCCTATTTCGGGTAATTTCGGTGGTGGAATCGTCTTTGGGCAGGACGACAATGGTGATTGGCAGCTTGGCTTCTACGCGACTGAAGGGGTCGGTGTTGGCACTGGAGGCGATGTTGATGCTTCCTTTGATTTTGGTTTTAGCACCAATGATTGTATTTGTGATGTTGGTGGTCAATCCGTGAATTGGGGTGGCGGTGGCGGTGCGCTTGGCCACGGGAGCTTTGATGTGGGCCACTCCGTTGATGGGGCAGACCCCGTTATCACCGGCTCTATTGGAGTGGGTGTGGGAGGCGGCGGCGGTGTCAGTTATAACGATACCAGTGTTTACCGGTTATTTTAAGCGTCGCCGCAAGCCTAAGCCCAAACCGATCAATCCAATGAGGAAGAGAGAGGTGGGGCTGCGGTGTTGCTCTGAGGCCTTACAGGC
Organism: Myxococcales bacterium; assembly: GCA_002721815.1. GTDB lineage: Bacteria > Myxococcota > UBA727 > UBA727. The sequence continues at coordinate 21,876 of PBLQ01000018.1, read as the reverse complement.
ACAATTAATTGTTTCGTCCTCGGTACCATTGCTTGGAGGTGCCTCTGTGGGGTTGCTTGCTACACCGGCGTCGGTGGTCGGGTCTGTTTCTGATGTTGTGACACCAGCATCTAAAGAGCCCTCTCCGTCTGAAATGGTTGTGCCAGCATCCATGTCCGTTTGTGGTTCTGGCGCATCTGGGCCCGCATCGCTGGTGTTTTCATATTCGGCCCCGGCGTCTGTGCTGACAGGGGATTCCCAGGCTGCGCCGCCATCTGCATCACTGTTGTCCAGCACACAGATTTCGACAGGTGGACAGGGGTTGGTGAAGCAAAGAACTTCTTGAAGTGCACAAACATATCCATCTTGGCACTCCAAATCGCAAATGACTGGATCGTCCACAATGCAGTGTTCTTGGACGGTGAGCGCGGTGTCATCGCCCGCTTCGCAGTGGGTGTTTTGGGGACAAGTGATTTGATCGCAGGGATCTGCATCGACCCCGCCATCCACGGGGGGTTCTGAGCATGCGTTGTAGGACGACATCACGGTTTGATTGGGTGCATTGCACTGCAAGCCTTCTGAGCATTCAATGTAATCACAGGGGTCTTCTGTGCTGCAGGTGCCCCCGGGGTGTAAGTGGTCGTCGGTCCAAAGCGGCTCGCTGGGTTGTGACATCCAATTGTGGGGGCCGCCGCCCGGCCCTTCATTGCCATTGTCTTCGGGTGGAATGTCGGTGAGGCTGTAGCAAGGCAAACATTGGGTGGAGACATCTGTTGAGGTGTTTTCAGCCGCATCGATGGCTTGGATTTGGAAACACACCCCAGTGCTGGGGTCCACGCTATTGATTTGATCGTCATTAATACGAAAAGAAGTGGTGGCCGTTGCACCGTAGGGCTGAATAACGCGTTGTAAGAGTGGGGTGCTGCTGTCAGTGTCGGTGGCGAGAAATGCCTTGACCACGTAGTAGTTGGTGGCCTCACTCGTGCCGGTAGGGGTGGTACCAAAGAAGTCGAGAAAGTAGGCCAAGCTGGAGCTGCCCTGACAGGCGGCGCCATTGCCAGGAAAAAATTCATAGTCGTGCATGGAAAAGGACCACGAACCGGGGAGCACGGGCAAGTCGTTATCGGCGGCAGTGATGTTGAAAGTATAAGTAGAGCACATCTCCTGGTAACAACCTTCAATCACGAGTTCTTGTCCCACTGCAGGCTCGATTTGGGGGCGAAGTGCAAGGTAATAGTTGGTCGTGAAATTGAAATTATCATTGAGGGTGGTGACGGCTTCGAGATCGATGGAGGCGCCATCTAGGGTTGCGGTGAAATCCTGGGCGGTCATGTTGCGAACGTTAAACACCACGGCGGAATTGCTGGGAAGGTCACTGCCGGAATCGGGGGTGCTGCCATGGACGCCGGAGGGCATGGGGCTACAGGTATGCGCTTGTGGGGCGTGGCCGAGCAGCGAGACACATCCCAAGATTGCGTAAAAACTAATAAAACCGGTGGAAAACAGACGATTCATGGCGACCTCCCAAAAAGAAGCGTATCCTTAATACGTCAGGGGAATCTGTCAAAGGGCCTCTATGGGGCTGCAGGGTTTTTTAAAACCAGTAGATGCGTTAAAAAATAAACTTCTGAAACAGAAAGCGGGTGGCAGATGCGTTATTTGGGGTTAAGTTGGGGAGTGATGGGTCTTCTCTTTGCGGTCTCTTGTCCTGATCCTGATGGACGCGGGGATGCCGAGAGCCAACGAGCGGCTTTGGGAGAGCCATGTACCGTTAATACCGATTGTGAAGTGGGTTTGTTATGCACCGATCAGGTTTGTGCCGATCCCAACATGCCCGATGACCAAGCCAACTCCGTCAATGATGCCGGCGCCTCTACCACGCAAACCACGGTCGCCGATGCGGGCAACCCAAGCACTGACACGTCGGTGCATGATGCTGGCTCCGGATTGCCCCAACCCCAAGACCCTTATGACAGCGACGTGCGCCCATGGCTCTTATCGGTGGTGAATGGCGGTACCGATTCTGCAGAACTCTTTAAAATCGACACCGAAACTGGCGAATACATTTCTTTATGCCTTTTGGGTGTGAACAAATTCTACACTTCGACCACCTTTGGCATCAATGGGGTTTTATATGCATCCAACTCCACGGACCACACCATCGAGATTCTCGACCCTTGCAGTTGTGACCTGGTGTCTTTGGGTGAGACAGGCTACGGAACACTTCCGGGCATCACGGCCAATGGCGTTAAAGAAGACCAGCTTTACGGCATTGAAACCACCAATGATTTGCTGTTGGAGCTGAGCACCGAAACGGGAAGCGGCACGCCAGTGGGCGAGTTGGGCTTGAATTTCACCACCTCTGGAACCACGTGGTCCAATGACATTGCCGGGCTGTACGCTTTAAATGGCGATAACGACATGCTGTACACTCTGGATTTACTCAACGGTAACGCCACCGAAGCGGTACAGCTTGATGCCGATTTTCATTACGTTGGCATTGAATGGAACCCTTACGACAGCAACCTCTATGCGTGCACAAATGGCTCTGGTGGTCTTGGGACTTCCCCCACCGATAATTTTCACGCCGACGACCCGGCACCAGGACTTTCCAAATTGTACAAAATAAATCCAGACACCGGCCATGCCGAATTTATCAACAGTTTGCCGGGGGCCTGTAATAACCTAGCGGCCCCTTGGACCGCGGTACACTGTGTTGATGTAATTGATGTGATTCGGCCTGACGACTCTTCTGGGGGCGAAACCGCCGATGCCGGCCATTCTGGGGCGGTGAACATCAACAATTAGCCCTTTCTTTCAGGGGTTTACTGCTCGATCTGGGCACATAAAAATTACGCCAATTCGTCATGTTACATTATATACAGAGACGAACAGGCTGCGCATGGCGTTCCGATACAGGTGGTGATGATTTTGAGTTTACGCATTTTGATAACATTGATGTTGATGATGTATTTGGGCTGTCCCAAAGCAATGGACGAGCCTCAAGGTTCAGTGTTGGACGGTGGCGCGACCGAGCTGGGGTGTCCATTGTCACCATGCGATTTGGGTTTTGAATGTGTTGCCGATCAATGCGTTCCTGCCCAACCCGCTTCGGGTGCGGTCGATGCGGGAATGCTCACCGTTGGAGATGCGGGCCTCATAACATCTGCCGAGGATGCAGGTGCCAGTATTGATGCGGGAGCGGCACCCATTGGCGTGTTGCCTTGGCTGCTCAGCGTGAACAATGCCCTCGGCAATTTAGTAAAAATAGACACCGCCACCGGTCAGATGACCACCGTATGCGATTTTGCTGAAGCCGTCAGCTACCCCTCGACCACTTTTGGTTTGGATGGCACCCTGTATGGGTGGAACGGGTTTAATAAATCTTTAGACATCATCGACCCGTGCACTTGTGAAGTCACGGAAGTGGGGGCCAGCATTGACAGTAACGGTTTAACGTACACCAGTATTCCAGGCATCACTGCGGACGGCAACAAAGAAGAAACGCTATTTGGATTGAGCACCGATCAGGACAAACTATTGACATTAAGTGTCGAGACGGGCGTCGTCAGCCCCGTGGGCGATTTGGGCTTGGATTTTCATTATTCGGGGACCACTTGGTCCACGGAACTGGAGGGGCTGTATGCCATCAATAACCTCACAGACAAGTTGTATGTTCTCGACGCGGAGACGGGGCTGGCCACCGCGATTGCCGATATCGATATCAATGTCAATTTGGTGGGGATTGAATACCACATCGGAACCCAAACGCTTTACACGTGCACCAACCCCAATGGCGGAGACTCCAACCTTTACAGCGTAGATGTTAACACGGGCCAAACAGGCTTGATCACGAACATGGGCTATGGCTGCAACAATTTGGCCGCCCCTTGGACGCCCGTGAGCTGTATCGACAATCTGGAGTCGGAATAGGTGTTTCGACTGACCGCCACTCTTTCTTTTGCGCTCATATCGCTGGCATGCCCTTCAGAAATTAAACCTGGATTACCTGCTCCGGGGGATGGCTCAGGTGCACCATTAAAGGGCAAGGTCGGAGCGCCTTGCGATGCATCCACCTTGTGCGAATTGGGCTTGGTGTGTGAGCAGAACACATGTGTTCCCTTGGGTGGCGACGGCAATGTAGACGCCGGCGCTTCTGTTGTGGTCCATCCCGATGGTGGCACGATGAACCCACCAACCGGCACGCCGCAAGCCGATGCGGGGGTGTCCCTTTTGGATGCAGGCCAAGAAACGCAAATGGTTGAAGAGGTCCTCGATGCGGGCCCTCCGCCTGAACCAGTGATCCCATGGCTCTTAAGCGTGGAAAACGCTTCGGACACTTTGATCAAAATAGACACCGTCACCGGCAACTGGACGCCCCTGTGTTTATTGAGCACCACGGACTCTTACAATTCCACCACGTTTGGTTTTGACGGCACCCTGTATGGTTCTAATGCCACCCAGCGAACCTTGGACATCATCGATCCTTGTACATGCGACGTCACAGAAATTGGGCCCACCAATTGGGGATCGATTCCTGGCATCACGGCCAATGGGGATAAAATAGAAACATTGTTTGGTTTGAGCACCAGCACCGATAAACTGGTGACGTTAGACATTGAAACCGGGGCGGGCACCGAAGTGGGCCCGCTTGGAAGTAACTTTTTGAATTCGGGCACCACTTGGGCTGAAGATATTAATGGTCTCTACTCGATCAACAGCAACAACAGCAGTTTACACAACATTGACATCCAAACTGGCTTCGCCACGGTCACGGTGGGGCTGGACATTGCGGTCGGGGCCGTAGGCATTGAATGGCACCCTGACGATCACAAGTTGTATTTTTGCACCGACCCTTCAAGCTTATCCTATCTGTATGAAGTGAATACCACCGATGGAACCACCACTCAACTTGGGTTGTTGCCCGGGCGCTGCACCAACCTCGCAGCCCCGTGGACGCCAGTGCCTTGTGTGGATGAGGTGGTGGTAGAATAGCGCACTCAGGGTGCGATGCTGCCTGAGATTAAAATCCCTTGTACACAATCTTGTTGGGCTTCGCCGGTTTCTACGACGGTAGTACTGTTGTGCATGGTGCCGCCGCCCGACAAAGAAAGCCCATCGGCCACCGCGGTGTAATGGTACTCAACTTTAATATCGGTGGCGGGCATGTCATTCATGGCAGGGGCGTGTATAATAAATACCGTGTCGTTCTTGAGCGCGCATTGACCCTCCACGATTAAGAATTCAGACTCAAAGGTGTACTCGTCAGCGCCGGCGGTGGTGTCCCACTTGGCTTCGAGTTCATTGCTGTCGTTGATAAAAACCTCGTAGGGTTGGGTGGCGGGTTGTTGTCCACAAGTCGCTTCCCCATCGCTGGCAATTTGAATGTTCCAAGTGCCCACCAAAGTACGACACAGCTCAAAAACCTCTGAGGGTTGAGCGCCTGCATCGTTGCGATCAATGGTCGGGGTTTCGCCTGCATCGAGTATAGAAGGAGCTGAGGTGGCTGTACCGGCATCTGTGGGGTTTGTGAGGGTTTCACACAGGCCGTTGATGCAGGTGAAACCAGGATCGCAAAACACCCCATGACGGCAAGGGACGGGACCGGTTTCTTCTGGCGGCGGTTCGGTGTTGCACGCGCCCAGGATAAGACCGCAAAGGAAAAGCCATCGTAAAATCATTGGCAGGCCCCCAGCTCTAAGAAGAGATCGTCGAAGTAACTGTCATTATCGCTGCCGGCATTGCGTGTGCCCATAAGCACCATTTCCACGTGGCGGGTTCCGGTGGGCACAGCAACGGTGGCCGTCAACCAAGTCCATTCATCGGCCAAAGTTCCCAGCACTTCACTTTGCCCCAAGACGGCATTGTTACCATTGGTGAAGACCAATTTCATTTCGGGTTGATCGTCACCGCTGTAGTTGGCCAGGTAGCCTCCGAAAGAAGCAGTGGCGCTGCCGTTGTCTACTGCGCTGTACAGATCGCCGGGGACATGCACTTCTTGCATGGCTTCACTGTAGCTGGCGCTGTCGCACAGGGCACCGATGGCGAAGTAACGAAAGCCTGAATGGGGGGCGATGCCGTTGCATTGGGCGTTCAACAAGGATTCGGCATGGCCTGCGGTGGTGGTCCAACCGGCCATTCCCGCTTCGGCACCTGGGTTGTCTAAAAGGTTGCCGGTGCCGTTGACGGTGGAAAAAGCCATGGGGGTGGACCACGGGCTCCAGGTGAGCCCACGGTCTCGATACCTCACCCGCCAACAGTAAGAGCCGCCGCTGTCCAAACTGGCCACTGCTTCGTCGGTCAGATCGTCTTCGGCTTGTAAGTCCTCATCGCGGTACCAGTTTTCATGTTGCTTCCAAGACTCCCAAAGCGGGGATGCAAAGTCATCACAATCGTCGCTAATTTGCCAGTGGGACGCCCCGTGCTCATCTTCGGTGTCGGGATCTGAAAATTCGGAGGCGGCTAAAATTAAGTCCCAGGGACAAAGATCGTTGCCCGAAGGCGAAAGCCCGGTGGGCGAAACGGGGCTTTGGTTGTACCGCCGAATGAAAACTTCGTCTTTAATGGCATTGTTGATCGAATTGTTCTCATCGCCACGGCTGATGCGTTGCAAGAGAAATGAAGGGTCGGTCCCTGCCTGCACGTCCACCAGGACAAACCCGTATTCGTCCAGGGTCACGTTGAATTCGTCGTAGTCGGTTTGATTGTACTCGCCCCAATAATCTAAGTTGCCGCCGGCCGATGCCACATTGACCCACAGGTGCCGGTGATCGCGGGATTGGCCTCGGGAGTATGCATGGGTGTGACCAAAAAAGTGAATGGAGGGTTTGTCGCAGGTGGCGGTGAAGTTTTCCATGCGTTCCACCACATCCATGGTGAAATCCGATTCGCCCACGGGCCACGCTTCGGATTTGGCGGGGTGGTGCAGCTCGGTAAAAACAAAGTCGATGTTGTCAGCATCACAAGCTTCATTCAGGGTTTCTTCGAGCCATGCGAGCTGGTCGTCTGCGTCGTAGGGCCAGGGGCGCCAGTTGGAATCGAGGCCAATCACCCGCAGGTTAGAGTGATCGGAATACCACCAATGCTCTTTATTGTTGCCGGAGGCCTGTTCGGGCAGGTGAAATAAATCGAAATAGTATTGACTGTTGGCTTCGTGATTGCCGAGTACTGGCAAAACAGGAACGTACGACAAAAGCCCTTCAGCCGGATTAAAGAACTGGGTTCGAAATTGGCTGTAAAAAAGACCCGAGTCCACCAGGTCCCCGGGAATGAGCACCAGATCGAGGATTTCGGTGAGGTCGTAGTCTGGCCATTCTGCCGCCAAGTAGTCGAGCACGCCCTCTTCAACGATTTCTCGAAACTTGTCGGGGTTGCTGTTGTCTTTTTGCATGTCGCTCATGGCCACCAGCTGGGTGGGCGCTTCGGAGTCTGCGGTGTCGGGGGTGATGAAGTGGTAAATGGCGCTGGTGGTGTTGCCGGTGTGCACCTGGTAAAAATACAGGGTGTCAGGCTCGAGGTTTTCAAGGTGGGTTTCATGCACCCGGCGGCCGCTGAGCCAAGGCGTAAAACTCGTGCTGTCGGTGCCATTGACGAGATCCACGGTGGTTCCCCACAGCACCATGCTGCTGGCAGCATCTTCGGTTTCCCACATGATCCACATGGAGGTGGGGGTGGGGAATTGCAGATAAGGCTGAATGCTGATCACCGTTTGGTTATCGCAGTCGTTGTCTTCATCATTGGTGCAGCCGGGTGTGCAGCAGTCATCGTTATCAACGCACTCGGTGGACTGTAAGCAGGATACAAAATCCAGTTGTGTTCCGGCATCCCACAAAGAGGGTTCACCCGCATCTTCTGGGAGCGTCTCACCGTGGCCTCCGTCCCCTTCGTGGAATTCACCAGAATCCCAAATGCCTAACTGTATTTCGGGGGCACCGGCATCAAACCCACCGCTGTCAGTTACGGGGCTGTCTGGCTCGCTTTCGAGGCTCACCCCCGCGTCATTTTGTTTTCCGGCCGACGGGTTGGGTTCTTCGAATTGGGCTGCTTCAGGCGGGCAGCCGCCCAGCAACAGTAAGCCCGCGGCGAAAAGAAGGTGAAAAGGGGTCTGGTTCAAAGCGCGCCTCGCTGGGGTAAAGAGCTTTATTATAGCAGAAAGACACGGGTTTGGGCTTTTAAATGCGAGCAGAGTTGTCCGGCTTTGGGATGAAGGAGGCCGAACTGCGTTTTTTTGGCCTTTTTTGAGGGGCTCAATCACGGGTTGTTTGAGGATTTTTCAGGGTCTGGCTATGCTTGCGGCAACATTCATTTGATTTGAGGGCCTTATGACAAAACTCCAGACACCTTTGACGAATCTATTGGCGTGCGCGCTGCTGTTGTTGGGCGGTACCACTTTCATCGGCTGCGGTGGCGTGACCGATTCGACAAATGACGAACAACCAGGTGAGCAGCCCGGAGACGGCGAAGGCACTGAAGATGGGGTGGCGGACCCTAACGGTGATGATGATGGAGATGGCTATACCAACGCCGAGGAAGATCACGCGGGCACCGACCCCAATGATGCCGACTCGGTGATTTATCAAGGCGGTTGGCCTTACAACATGACCAAAGACACCATCGAAGATCCGGGCTGGGACGACACAGCTTCGGTGGGCAGCGTGTTGCCTCATTTTATTGCCATGGACCAAAACGAAGAAATGGTTGACCTCTATGACTTCGCTTTTCGGGGTAAAAAGATCGTTCTCGATACCGGCACGCCTTGGTGCAAACCCTGTAAGGCCATTGCGGCCTATTTGTCTGACGGCGATGAGTCGCATTTAAACTGGAAAGGCCCCAACGACGATCAACCGGAAGGGCCTTATCCATGGTGGAAAGAAGAGTACAGCGATCTTTATCAAATGGTACAAGACGGCGACATTTATTGGATCACGATTATTTTTACCGAAGCGACGCCCATCGACATCGGCGACATCCAAGAATGGGATGAGACTTATCCCAATGAGCACATTCCCGTTTTATTCGACGAGGACAACGAGCTGGTCAATCATATTCCGGTGACCTGTTATCCAACGTTAAACATCCTCGATGAGAATTTAGAATTTTTAAATGTGACCAGTTGCGGGCCCTTTGATGGTCTGAGACTGTTATTTCCTTAAGTGTAAAAGGGGGCTAAAACGGGGTATCAATCAAAACATCTGACTTTTTCTTTTCTGCTGTGTGCTTTGTTCCTGTGGGGCTGCAACCCAACTGTGGACGACAAAGGCGACCCATTAGACACGAGCGCGGACGGTGCTGACGGTGGCGTGGCGGAAATGGAGACCGCAACGGACAGCGGGTCTGGAGGGGACTCAGATGATGACGAGCCAGATATGTTTGCGGAAGAAATAGAATTACCCTCAACGGTTCCGCTGTATACCAGCGCACCGAATGTGCTTCGCATGTGGCTCGAGGCTGAAGGACCCCCGTGGGGGCCCGTACAAAACAAGCTTGCTTATGTGTGGGACGTCCACCTCAAAGCGCATGGGGCACCTCCGGTCCGTCTGCACGTGGAAGATATGGTTTTTGACACCTTTCGCGATGATGACAGGCCTGGCATTACCGACAACGGCCAGTTGGTGGCCATCAACAATGACACCTGGCGCATGGATGATTGTACGGTGGCGTATTATACGAGTTACGATTACCGGGATGAGTGCCTGAGGGAACTCGTAGCGCCCTAATGCTTGTTTCTGAACGAGGTGATGTTCTGGTTTTGATTAAGGGTCGATAATATCCGTTAAGCCATCATCACCCGTACCGCCGTCGAGAGCTGGACAAGCCCCATAATGATCCACGCCCACCATGTCTTTATCGGCATAGCAGGTGTGTGAATAGGTTTGCCCATTGCACCCACAGCTGACCACTTCTCCAAACAAAGAGCAGCCCAAGATGTCAGCCCCAGGCCAATGCCTGCAGATCCCGCTGGTGCCCTCACAGTCCCCGATGGGCTTTTTGCAAAAGAGGGTGCGTGGGTATTGCCGCCAACAATTAAGACCCGGCGGGCAGCCGGTGGCGCTTTGAACAAAGCTTGGTGTGCACTCCATTTGATCGAAGACAAAGCCGCCATCGGCACCCTCGCCCATGCAGTAGGTGGGTGAGCTGTCATCGCACGCATTTTCATCGGTGGGGTCGCAGGAATTACCTTCTTGTGGTCCGTCGTTATCGCCGCAAGAGCCCGCGGGGTCTTTGGCGACGCCTGCGACGCGGCGGTGACAGGCTGAGGCATAGGTGACCCCATCGCAACCGCATTCGGGATTGCCAAAGAGGCCGCCGCTCATGCAGCCAACACTACAGGGGTCTTCGGGATCGGGCGTATCTTGGCATTGGCCCCAAGTGTTGGCGTTGCAGCCGACGATGTTGCACTTTTGCCCGGCCGGGCAGGCCACGTTATCGGGACCGCCGCAACTTTGGGGCGTGGGTTGCCAATCGGGGCAAGCGCCGCCGTAGGTGTCCACATTGTTCTTCCATACGGTGCACCGGGTGCTGGTGTTGCCGTTACAGGTGCACACCAAGTCATTGCTGCTCACTTGGCAGTCGCTGGAGTTTTCGGCTTTGGTGCAAAACCCGCGCCCTTGGCACCCGCCCATGCAGTACTCACCGGTTTCGGGTTTGCAGCCCGTCCCAAATTTGGGCATGCAATAAGACTGGACACCGGCATCCGCCGCGACGGTTCTGACCTTGCGATAGGCATTGTGGCAATATTGGGGCTCGTATTGATTCCCGCTAAATGGGTTGGTGACAAAGCTGTGTCCACAATCGGGGCGACAGTCATATTCACACTCACCCGTTCCGTTGTTGTGCTGCCCGGCGGGGCAGTCGTCCTCGAGCACGTCCAAGGGGAAACAAGCGGTTTCCGGCCAGGGGCCAAAGCAAGAGGCAGGAATCCCCAGTGCCGTGCCGTTGCTATTGGCAATGAACAGCTCTACTTCTTGAAAGCCCTCGGCGCATTTGTCTGTGACACACAGCCCCAGCCCATTATCGAATTCACCTTCGCTGCATTGGGTTTCGACGCTGCAATCAAAATCGTCCATCGGCATGCTGCCGCCATCGGGTGCGGGCTGGGTGGGGCACGCGTGGGGGCCGGCCACATTCATGGCGTAGCGTTGTGCTTCACACAAAGAATAGTAAGTGAGACCATTGCAACCGCAGACCTCCATGGGCATTGCGCTTTCGCAGTCTTCAGGAATTTCGGTACACACCCCGAGCAGTCCATCGCCACAGCCATTCACAAAACAAAACTCTTCTTCACCACAATGATTGTATCCCGTGAGGCACTCACCTTCGCCCAAGATCGGACCCGCAGGTTGGCCCGCATCATTGATTTGTGGTGCTGCGGGCCCAGCATCATTCAGTATGGGTAGCTCTGGAACGCCTGCATCGGGCAGTTCGTTCACCTCTTTAGGAACACATTCTCCATCAATACACGTGGTCTCGCTGGCACAGGCGTCACAAGGGCTTTCTTGTTCGGGCTCAGGCGCTGGCACTTCACGGGGGCAGCCCAGCGCGGTGAGAATGAGAAAAAAGCCGGCAAATAATGTGAGGTGGCGACCCATCATGACCTCCTGTATCGCAGGCCAGATTATAGGCAATGCAAAACCAAACGCCTAGAAATACCTGAAATAAAAAGAGGTAAGCGTGGTGGGCCCCAGAGGGCTCAGCTCATTTGGGCCCCGGATTCCTTCAGAAATTGCTGAATGGGCTCGCGCTCTGTATGGACCAAATGAACCACCATGTCTCCCTGTTGGGCCCATTTCAGCGCGTGGTGCAAGGATTCGATCTCTGTTTCACAATGAAAGATCTGCGATGTGGGGTAGTTCATTTTTTCGAGATTGGATTTCATGATTTGCGGCACTTCACCTTGGGGCCGACCCCGAAGGTATTCTTTCATGTCTCGCAAATAAATTCGGTCGGGCTTTAAGGGCGCCACGCTCTCACACAGCTCGATCAAATCCGTGTCATTGCGATCGCCCGCTTGTCCCATGCTCACGCTGAAACGGCCCCCTTGGTTTTGTTGGGCAAGAAGATCGCGCGCCATTTGCAAAACAGCAGCGACACCATGTGGATTGTGTCCAAAATCCAGCAAGATTTGAACGCCATTGATATGTGTGAGTTGTCCTCGGCCCGGGTTGTCGTGCCAGGATGCACCAAAGGATTGAAGTGCTTCGAGCATGGCGGACTTGGGCAACTTGAGGGCCATGCCCAGGCCCACAGCGCCGAGAATGTTTGAGATGTTATAAAGCGCGGTGCCATGCATGGACAGGGGGCAATCTGCGATGGGGCACAAAAGTTGCTGTTCTCCTTCGTGATCCCAAATGATGTTGCCTTGTTCAATATAAAGCAGCGCATCTCCCATTTGTTGTCGTTCTTCAAGGAATGCTGTTTTACCGTGAACACTGAAAAAGATTTTATTGCCGGGCTTGGTTTGCCCCAGCTGTCGGGTGTTTTCGTCATCACCATTGAAGACACAAAAGCCGTCAGGGCTGACCACGTCATAGACCACCCCTTTGGCTTGCGCCATTTGGGGAACGGTGTGAATGCCGTAGTCACCTAAATGGTCGTTGGCCACATTGGTGACCAGGGCGGCTTCACAAGATTCCACCCCAAGGCCCCGTCGTAAAATACCGCCACGTGCAGCCTCTAAAACCGCCACATCCACATCTTTTCGCCGTAAAATGGTACGTGCAGCACCGGGACCGGTCCAGTCGCCTTCTTCCACCAACTGTTCATTGATGAAAACCCCGTCGGTGGAACTGTTACCTGGCGCAAGGCCTGCACAGCGAACCATGCGCGCCAAGAGCCTGGAGGTGGTGGTTTTACCATTGGTGCCCGTGATGAAGACAATGGGGATAGAAGAAAGCGTGTTCCAGGGAATGTCATGGGGCTGGGGGAGTTGTCGTTCTGTCCAAGTGATGGAGTCTTTACCGTAACCCACCGAAACGAAATCATCGTCCCACAAAAACGGAACTTTTTGCTTTTGCGCTTCTTGTTCAATGGCCAAGAGGGTTTCGCATTGCTCTTCTTCGTATTCGGCGCGAATGGCATCCAACGTTTCTGCCAAATCGGGACCGGCTTCGCCTTTTTGTTCTGCGATGGTTTGGGCCACCGCGTACTCGCAGGCTAAAATCACGGCATACAATCGATCGATGGCACCGGGAAGAACCCAGGCCGCACCGCCCTCATAAAACCGTGCCACGGTGGGACCGCCGGAAAAAGGCAGGTGTTCGCAAATGGATTGAAGGTGATGTTGCCAGCGGGCGTAGCAGGCTTGAGGATCGTCGCCGGGTTCAAAGGCGACTTCCGTGACGGCCCCTGGAACCCGCGTTTGCAGGTTGGGGCCGGTCAGTCTGCGTGCGTCCACCAGTTGCATCAGTCGTTGAGCTCCCGAGCCAGTCGAACCCCCCGCGCATCGGAAATGAGCTCACCGTCCATGGAAGGTAAGTCGTCCGTGTCCAAAGGTGGCATCACCGGGCTACCTTCGAGCGAAGTGCTCACCGGGTTGAGTTCGCGGCTTTCTTTGAACTTCACGATTTGTTTCCAGCTGCGTGAAATTTGGTCGCCGAAAATCAACAGTAAATCACCCCGCTTGGACATTTCTAAAGCGTGATGAATGGCTTGTTGTTCATCGGGAACCACAGAGATTTGCGACTCTGGGTATCCGGACTCCACCAATCCGCGTCGAAGCAGGTTGGGGATTTCATCAAGGTCACGGCCCCGTGGGTGGTCATCGCGACGAACGATGATGTGAGAGAAGTTCCCTTCGGCAGCAATGCGTGCGATGTCTTGAACGTCTTCGTCACGTCGGTCACCAGGTGCAGAAAGAACGCAGATTTGACGTCCTTCAGGCTCCATGCGCGTTGCCAGGTCCACCATGCACTGAATGGCCACAGGGTTGTGTGCATAATCCAAAATGACTTTGAATGGCAGCTCGTTGTATACATTCAAGCGGCCGGGGGCTTGGAAATAAGACGTGTCAAATGTACGCAAACCCTGCCGGATGTTTTCCATGCTCACATCCATGGCGTATGCCACCAAAGCGGCGGCCATGGCGTTTTGAACATTGTGCAGGGCTTTGCCCTCGAGCGTCGCCGGAATCAAATGGGTCCACAACAACGGCAAGTGTTGGCCTTCGTTGTACAGCGTGATCATATGTCCGTTGATGCCTTCTTCTAATACGGCAGCGAGCCCGCCCACTTGAATGTGCTTACGCACCAGTTCATTGCGAGGGTTCATGGTGAAGTAAGCGATGCGCTCGGCTTTGGTGTGATCTGCCATTTTCAGACAATGAATGTCATCGGCGTTGAGTACCGCACAATCGCGCGCGACTTCTGCCACCACGCGTTTGACACTGGCCAAATCTTCAAGGGTATTTACCCCTTTGAGGCCCAAGTGGTCGTTGGCAATGTTCAACACGGCGCCCACGTTACACGAACGGTAGCCCAGGCCGGCGCGTAACAGACCGCCCCGTGCAGTTTCCAGTACCGCCATATCTACGGTGGGATCGCGAAGAATCATTTTTGCAGCCATCGGGCCGGTCATATCGCCTTCAACGGAGCGCACCCCATCGATATAAACCCCATCGGTGGTGGACAGTCCCACGGTACGACCGGTCATCTTTTGGATATGTGCCACCATTCGGGTGGTGGTGGTTTTACCGTTGGTGCCCGTGATGGAGGCAATGGGAATACGAGCCGGAGTTCCAGGAGGGAACAAAGTATCAATAACGGGACCGGCCACGTCTCGAGGTGTTCCTTCGGTGGGGGCCACGTGCATGCGAAAGCCGGGAGCGGCATTGATTTCGCAAATGGCACCGCCAATTTCTTTGTAAGACTTGGTGACATCGGGAGTGATGAAATCCACACCCGCCACATCGAGGCCGATGGCCTTGGCTGCGCGTTCCGCCATGTCGCGGTTATCAGGGTGGACCAAATCGGTCATATCGATGGCAGTACCGCCGGTGGAAAGATTACCAGTGGAGCGCAGATAAAAGATTTCATCTTTCTCCAGGACTGTTTCGGGGGTGTAGTTGGCAGCAGCCATCAATCGCTCGGCTTGGTAATCCAGCTCAATGCGTGTGAGGACTTTTTCGTGCCCAATGCCGCGGCGTGGATCGCGGTTCACTTCGTCCACCAGTTGGGAAATGGTTTGTTGGCCATCGCCCACCACGTGGCCGGGCACCCGTTTGGCCACCGCAGTCAATTCACCGTTGATCACCAACATGCGGTGATCGAAACCTTCGATCATGGTTTCAATCACTGCGGTGCGGGAATGCTCTTGGGCTTTTTTCAAAGCGGCTTCCACTTGCTCTTCGTTTTGAATGTTGAGGGAAACGCCTCGGCCATGGTTGCCATTATAAGGCTTGATCACCACGGGATAGCCCATGCGTTCGGCCAAGGCCACCGCACGGCTTCGGGTGCGTACCAATTCTTGACGTGGAACGGGCAGTCCCAGGTCTTCCAAGATTTTGTGAGTTTCTTCTTTGTCTGAAGAAATCTCTACCGCAATGTGTTTGGTTTGAGAGGTGATGGTGGCCTGAACCCGTTGTTGGTGCTTGCCGTGTCCGAACTGCACCAAAGAGTAATCGTTCAGTCGCAGCCAAGGGATGTCTCTTTTCTCGGCGGCTTCTACCAAAGAGGCAGTGGAAGGGCCGAACTGGCGGCGTTGGGCAAAACCAATGAGTTCATCGAGTTCTTCTTTGAAATCGAAATTTTTGGGCAGGGTGATGTGTTCACTGCGCAGGTTATCAGGCAGCAACTTTTGAATGAGCTGAAGGCCCAGCTCTGCAGCCGCCATGCCCACTTTTTCTTCTTCGTAGGCATAGACCATGTAATAGACACCTTCTTCCCCGGTGCCACGGGTTTTACCGTAAGTGACTTTGGCCCCAGCCAATTGCTGCAATTCAATGGTGATGTGCTCGAGAACGTGTCCCATCCACGTCCCTTCATCTTCACGCAGCCGTCGGAGAAAGCCGCCTTCAACACCATATGAACAAGTGTGTTCGTACAGCGACGGCAACAACTCGACCAAGTTGTCATTGAACTTCGGGATGGTTGCACTGGGCCATTGTTCGAGCTCTTGCAGATCGATGGTCAGGCGGATCACGGGGAAATGGGCGTAAAGGTTCGGTCCTCGGTAAACACGTCGTTCAATGATTTTCATGAGGATCTCCTCAGGGAGCTAAAGGGATCAGGCCGGCTTGGCCTCCCGGGTGGTTAAGTCGAAAGTTGCGTTTTGGGGTAAAACATGAAGTTTGATGTTGGTGATGCAAAGGCTCTCACCCTCGTCGGCGCTGGCCACAGAGGAGTGTTCTACATCAGCCACGTCCACGATGGTCACTGCGCCAGCGCCTTCCACGTGAATCACATTATCGGGAGAGATAAAGGCAGCCGTGTTTTCATCGATGCCTAAACCCACAGCGAAAGGGTTGTAGCTCAATGCGGTGAGTAATCGGCCCAAGCGATCTCTTTCTCTAAAGTGTTGATCGATCACGAATCGGTTGGTGAGTCCCAAGCCGGGGGCCAGCGAAACCATGCCGGCCTGCGGGGTTTCACCAGTGGTGCCGTAGGCGATCATGTGTTCGGGTAAGATGGCCGCGCCTGCAGAAGTTCCGCCTACGGTGATGCCGTTGGCGTTTTGTCGGCGAATGGTTTGGGCCACGCGCGTGCCGCCTAAGATGGTGGAAATCCGTAATTGGTTTCCACCGGTAAAAAATATGCCGCTGGCCGTCTCTAATACATTGTGCCAGTCGTCTCGGTCTGCATCGCCGCGCTCCACATAGGGAAGGGCTTGGGCAAACCCAGCACCCAGGTCTTTAAAAATTTCTTCGTACAGGGGACCGGTGTCTTCCAGCTGGGAAGCTGTGGGAATGATGGCAATGCGTGCATTGCTTTCACCGGAGATGTCTACAAACCGTTGCAGGATGGCAGGATCGCTAATCTTTTCTTCTGCACCGCCCACAGGGACGATCCAGCCGCGTTCATTGCCTACAGGTACCAAAGAGGGACTCATAACTGTTCTTTCCTTTCAAAGGTGCCGACATGCACCGGTTCGCCATGGCGTATCATCCATTTGCCATTACACAAGACATGGTGAACTTGATTGTTTTGATCGAGACAAACCACGTCCGCATGGGCAGACGTTTGCAACTGGCCTTTGCCGGATAGGCGCATGACCCGTGCAACATTGGTTGTAAAGATGGGTAAAATGGTTTCGAGTGCGTGGCCCAGCTCCAAGAGTTGTTGGAGGGTGTGGGTCAGGCTGATGGGGTCGCCCACGCCCATGGCGACCATGTTGCCTTGATCGTCGAAGGTCGGCAGGCATCCCGCGCCATCAGAAGAGCAGGTGATCTGTTCTATGGGGCGTTTATTGTCGATCCATTGGTGGATGGCGTCGTGGGCCATCAAACCCTCATCGGCATCGGGGAATGCGGTGACATCTACAGTGACCCCTTGGTCGGCCAAAGTCATGGCTTCTTCGAACAATCGCACCTGCCGGTTCACGTGGGTGGGGTGGTAGACCCGCGTGGGGATTTCAGCTTGTTTGAGTGCTTGGCGAATGAGCTCCAGACCGCGCTCTCCATCGCCGAGATGAAAGTGCAACACGCCGGCTTTTTGGCTGATCATGCCAGCGGTATAGGCTTCAGAGGCCAAACGCAGAATTTCATCAAGGGTAGGCTGTGAAGAACGGTGATCGCTGATGGCCACTTCTCCCACACCGATAATTGGGTCTACATACACGATATCGTCTCTCACCGAGCCGGTGAGGGTGGGGACGGGGATTTGATAGGAGCCGGTGTAACACCAAGCGGACAGACCTTCTTCGCGAAGACCCATGGTGGTGGCCACCAAGTCACGAATGGTACGTGTGGTACCGTCCGCACCCAGCAAGCCCACCACAGAGGTAATGCCCGCTCTGGTGAATTCGCTCAATGCAGCCCGGGGGACTCGCGTGGAAAATCCCGATTCGCCCCCGCCACCGGTCACATGGACATGCGCATCAATGAGACCGGGAATGACTTTCAGACCTGTGACGTCCACTTCTTCAACGGAAAGCTCGCTCGGCATCGTGGGCAGCTTGGGTCCCATGGCTAAGATTTTTCCGCCACCCAAAAGGAGATCGCACGAACCCACGGGACTCGGATCGTAGACCTCGCCATGGCGCAAAACAATCATTGGATTCGTCGTTCTCATTTTGTATCGGCTCAAAAATTAAAAGATGGGATTTGCTCAAAAACACAGATGCTGAGGTCGCCTATATGCCACAAAAGGCAAGGTAGGAACCCCTTTTTTTCAACTTGTTGCATTGAGTGCTCGCGCTGCGTCGGTCAGCGACGGGTTGGCGCTGGTCATCCGCGCAGGAAATATTTAAATGCCATTAAATACAAGCACTTACATCGACCACGGCGAAGGTGGAGGCGGAATGCGTTCAAAGAAAAGCTTCGTTGTTTTACCATTTGTCACAAAAGGGTGGTGGTTTGTTGTTTGATAGGCTCAAATGTTACTTGTATACAGGTGTAGGATTTTCACCCCAAAAGAGGATCACACCATGAACCAATCACAAGCTTTACGAGACAAAATCAAACGTGAAATTCAAAAGGTGGCGTGGGACGCATTGGAGCCTCATGTGGAACGCGATGCCCTTATTTTGGTGGATCCAATGCTCGAGCTCACAGAGGTGGCCATTGCCGCGGCCGAAGACTGCACTGACTTGATGGAGCTGTGGGTGGATCGAGGTTGGTTATCGAAGCCTTCTCAAGATCAGTTGAGCGCCATGAAGTCGCAGCCCGAACAGATCTATGATTTTGTGATCGTTCAGCCTTTTGTTTTCGCGCGCCAAGCGCAGGGCTAAGGTCGTTCACCCAAATTAAAATAAGGTTATGCGTGCATGATGCGAACCCGAGCTTACTGCCCGGCATCAACATGTTGAACGGAGACACCCGCATCGCTGGATTCGGTGGGTGGGTTATTGGGGGTGAGCCCAACCATGAAGCTGTCCAGGGCATTTGAGCTGACGCTTAAATTAATCTCGGTTTTGCCCAGCTCGGTGGTGCCTTGGAGCAGGATCCAGTGGGTGTAGCCCCCCAACTCAAGTTCCCCTTCTGGCGGAACATAATTAGTATTGTAATCTTCACAAACGGTATCGATGAGGGCGCGCGCGTTGGCGGGCGAAGCCAAGTAATGGGTTACGGTGGGTTCGGCACATTCGGTTTCACCTTCGGGGGGGTTGGCAGCGCCGATGGACTCCACCACCGACCCGGTTTCGTTCACGGTGATAAAACTAATGGGGCCACAAGGACCTGAGGTGCCACCGAAATTTTTGGTGATGTTGTCCACCTGCGCACAATCCACTTGTAGGCTTGGCCCGGCATCAACAGGGTCGTCTTCACAGCTGGGGATAACCGGACAGCCAGGCGCACATGGGTTGTAGCTGCAGGCTTTGGGCTCTTCCGGGCAGCCGATAAAGAAAAACAAAGGAAGCAAAAGAAAAGGGGTGAAGATTTTAGAGATCATAGTGGTTACCTTGGGCTGGGTTTTTTATTGTCCTGCGTCGGCCGTCGCATTGGTGGATTCGAGGGCGTTCATGAAGGCGTCGAACGCCTCTTGACTGGGGTTCATGCTGCTGTTGCCACAGCTGAGAACTGCTTTGCCTAATTCGGCATCATCGTCATACAGACCAAACCACTGGTAGGCACCCACACAAGATTGGGCGCTGGCCACATAGTTGGCGTTGTAGTCATTGCAAACACTGGTGATCAGGGCGAGGGCGTCTGATCCCGCAGTGTTGTAGTTGGTGATCACGGGCGACGCACATTCGGATTCGCCTTGTGGTGGATAGGCATCTTCTACGGACTTTTCTACCGTGCCGTTCGAACTGACAGTGATGCTGGTGTGTGGTCCACAGGGGCCAGAACTGCCACCGGAAACTTTTTTGAGGAGATTCACTTGGGCGCAGTCAATGACATCACTGCTGCCCGCATCTTCTACGGGGTCTGGAGCGATCGTTCCGGCATCGTTGGAGGATGGTGCCAATGCCGCCATGAAATCAATAAAGGCAATTTCACTGGCGCTCATGCTGGTGTTGCCACAACTGATATCTGCGGTGGCCACGATCGTATCGTCTTGGCGCAGGCGAAAATTTTCGTAAGCACCCACGCATCCATCGGTGTTGGGGTCGTGGTTGGTCTTGTAATCGGTACATACCAAAGCGACGAGGTCGGTGGCCGTTTCAGCACTGACCGTGTATTGGCAGAGCGCCGGCGCGGCACATTCAACAGCCCCGTCGGGCGGATAAGCGTCTTCTTCGGAGATGGTGACGGTCCCATCGCTGTTGATGGTGACCACGTCGTGAGGACCACAGGGACCTGTGGTCCCGCCCCAGCTTTTTTGGATGTTATTGATGGCGTCGCAATTAAAAGCTTGGTTGGGAGGTCCTGCATCGTTGGGAGTGGGAGGTTCAGGTTCGGTGGTGCTGCCCGCATCTTCGGCGGGGACTGAGGCCGATGTACCAGCATCCGTGATGGGTGAATCTTGTTGACCTGCATCAGATGATGGTGATTGGGGCGTGGTTCCTGCGTCGGTGCTGGATGAGGGGTTAGGTTCGTTGCAAAGACTGGGGCATACTTCGCAAGCGGGCTGCCCACAGTATTCTAAGCTGGCGCAATCAACTTCGCACGGCCCCTCGGGCTCTTCTGCGGGGCAACCGCATAAAGAAAGTATTATGCCGATGGCCATACAAGCGTGTAACAGGTGTTTCATAGGGGCCCCCTTGGTGGTGGGGTGGTTGTGCCACATAAGCATAAAAACGGCAAGAAAGAGCCGGCATCAGATGCGACGCAAAAAAATACCACACCGAAATGGTGTGGTATTTGTGTTCATTTTTGAGTGACGACTGTCTGGTTAATGCCGGCGTCTTCGCAGTCTTAAGCCAAAGAGCGCCAGACCCATGAGCCACCATTTGCTGGTTGTGCTGTCCGTGTCATTGGCATGACAGGCGCAACCAGGTCTTGGCGGTGGATCTACACCGTCATCATCGTCACCCCCATCCACGCCAGCATCGCCGGTTGGCATGTCTACCGATCCACCGGTGGTTCCTGCGTCTGCCGACACGGGGGGCTCTGGCTCAGTGGTGCTGCCCGCATCACTGGATTCGGCTGGAGCATCTGACCCCGCATCCATGATCTCGATGCAGCTTATGACATCTTCGGTGCAAATTTCCTGAGCGCCTGCATCTGAGATGCCTGCATCCAGTAAGCTGTAGCACTCACCCGGCTCGAATACGCATTCGTAACCATCTTCGCATTCGTAGTCATCACAAGGATCGATGTCTCCAGTTCCCGTATTGCCCGAGCCGGCATCGGCGTGGGTCGGACCCGCATCGTTGTCAGCGCTTGGTTCACAAGCGTCGAGGCCCGTGGTGCCACCCACGCATTGATCGCAATCATCCAGGTAGGCTGTGCCGCCCCAATCGCCATTGCAATCTTGTGAGCATGTACTGTTGTCATTCGTGGCGTCGTTATCGCATTCGCCACAATCATCAGCAGTGGCGTCACCACCCCATTCGCCATTACAATCTTGCGCACAGGCAATATTGTATTCGCTGGGCTGCCAATCGCTTGGTTCGTTGTCGGATGGGCCTTGATGGCAAACATTGCAATCATCCAAAATGGCATTGCCGCCCCAGTCGTCATTGCAGTCCTGTACGCAGGCCGTATTGTATTCGCTGGGCTGCCAATCGCTTGGTTCGCTATCGGATGGGCCATCATGGCAAACATTGCAATCGTCTAAAATGGCATTGCCGCCCCAATCGTCATTACAGTCCTGTACGCAGGAAGTATTGTATTCGCTGGGCTGCCAATCGCTTGGTTCG
>PBLQ01000017.1 GCA_002721815.1 Myxococcales bacterium | reverse complement strand
CTGGTCAATGACATGGCTGACCCCTCTTCGGTGAAGCCGATGATCGATGCCATCGATTGGCGCGCTGGTGCTGGTCGTGACAAGACTGGCAAGATGCTGGCTGTGGCGAACGAGCGCATTGCAAAAGGGCTCGGCAAATTGGCAAAACCGGATAACAAAGAAGCCATCGATGCCCTCATCAAGTTGGCAGACAGTAACCATCTGAACACCCAGCTCGCAGCAGTGGTTTCCTTGGGGCAGCTCAAAGCAGCAGCAGCCGTGGATCAACTCCTTTTGGTGGCGGATGGTTCTTCCAATAACTTTATGGTGAAAAATGCCACCATCGCCTTAGGGAAAATTGCCGACGCCCGCGCCGTACCCGTGTTGGTCAAGTTGCTCTTTTTCGAACGCGCCGGGGTGAGTTTTTATGCGGAAGCTTCCTACAGCTTGTTTCAAATTGGCAAACCAGCGGTTCCTGCTTTGATCGAAACATATAAAGGTACCCACAAAGGGTTGACCCGCTTGCACCTGGACGAAGGGGTTCGCAAGACCAAAGCCATCATTATCCTGGCCGACATCGAAAACAGCCCTGAAGTGGAAAAGTTGGCATTGGAATTGGCAAAATATGCTGGCCAAGGTGGGTACGTGGCACGTCGAGAAGCCCAAACAGTGTTGGGCCGCATGGGCGTGAAGGCCGCAGTGCCGATTTTGATGGAGAACTACGACAATGTGGACATGAGCCAGAGCGCATACACCTTAAACGCATTAGAGCGAATCGGTGACCGTCGCATGCTCAAAGACCTCACCAACATGACCACCCAAGCAGGTTACATGAAGCAGTGCACCTCTGGTCAGGGCAGCGAAAAACAATGCAAGAAGCATGAGTCGGCCATTCGCAAAACCCGATTGGCAACTTTGAGCCGGCTCGGGAACAAAGACACCATGACCATGGTCAAAGAAATCCTCGAGGTGGAAAAGCCAACGAACAAAAAATTACTGAAAGAAGCCCAAGCAGCCAAAGGTCGTTTGGAAGCAAATGTGGCTTGCGACGGCAAAGATTTGGTGTGTTGGATGGACCAACTCAAAGCAAAAAATCCTCGGACCCGAGAGAAAGCGGCCTACGAGCTGATGTGGCGTAAGAATTCCGACAGCATCGATGCGTTGGTGGGGCAATTAGGGGATGAAGACAACGAAGCCCGTTTCCCGGCCATCTTGGCTTTGTGGCGTATGATTCCCAATCAAAACAATGACAAAATTGTGGCGCACATCGACGGTATTCTCAAAAAAGAAAAAGGCCAGACGCAGTATGTTCGCATCAATGAGGACCTGAAGCGTTTGCGGATTAAGTTGGCACGCGGTTACTAGGAGCGCTCATGAAGTTTTACCAGTACGCCAAGTGCGGCACATGTAAAAAAGCAGAGAAGTGGTTGGGCCGTCACGACGTCGACGTGGACGCCATTGATATCGTTACCAGCCCACCCTCAAAGGCGCAGTTGAAAAAATACTGGAAATCTTCGGGACTGCCTATCCAAAAGTTCTTCAATACTTCGGGCCAAAGCTACCGCAACGGTAACTTTAAAGAAAAACTAAAAACCATGACCGAAGACGAAGCGCTCTCAGCTTTGGCGGCCGATGGTAAATTGATCAAGCGACCCTTATTGGTGAACCCTGAGCGGGTACTCGTGGGATTTAAAGAAGAAGACTATAAACAGACGCTGCTCTAAATCAGTTGTCGTCGTGTCCTCAAAACCAGATTTATTGTCCGCATAGGGTTAAAACGTTCAGGCTCATGCGTGAAAGACCCTGCACATTACCCATGGGGGTAAAGTAGGCCTGTGTTCCTGCCTGGTTTTGGGCGTATCTTTGGAGCAGTTCGAGGATATGGATGTCGAGGCTTACAAAATGGCCTTGGAGGTCTCCTGGGAGAAACCCCAAAGACGGAAGGGAATTCACCCGTACACCATCGGTGTCTTTTGAACCAAGTGTGACTGTTTTTCGTTGCCTCACGTCGAAAAACTCATGAACAGGTACCATGTCCTTGAGATAGCTGGGCCCTTCCATCATCACGAATGCGTGCTTCAAGGGTGCAGGCAAGCGTTGTAAGAGTGATGCCAAGGTATTTGTTTTAGGGGGTACCAGCAACAAAAGGTAATTTTGTTGCTTCAGCTTTTTAAGAGCCGGAACAAATAGGGCGGCTGCTTGTTTGAGGTTTATTTGTGCACATTGAATGGCAATCACCTCGCCAAAACAGGAAATACCATGGTCAGACTCGGTTTGGATACGCTCTTGTTCTATTTCGGGATGGTAGGTGCGCAGCAGATCAAGCCCCAGCATCCGATCGTTCGCTGCCCCAGAAAAAGAGAGCAGTTCTTGATCAAAAATGAGAGGGAATGGAGATATGCCGTCCCATATCCGGTGCGTTTGCCCACAAAACAGTGCAACGGGCCCTTGGTGCTGTGAAAGAAGTGTTTCGATTGCGGGGTCGTCGGAATCGGTTTTTGTCCAACTCACGAAACGTTCCACACCGCCCACCGACAAGTCTTGTAGAATATCGGTGAGGGTGATTTCGGATTCTAAATTCGTCCACTCTTGCCCATGGGGGCCAGTAAGTTGGTTGATGGCCTCTGCGGGCGAGTTACTTTGGCCCAGCACCCTAAGGGCTTTTTCACTTTCGCGTGCCAGACCCAGCAGCAATGCAAAAGCGTCGGGACCGGTAAAATCCCCGGGGGGCGTGACCAAAGTGTGGCCTTGGGTTTGTGATCGAAAATGGGGCAGCACGAAAGTGGGGTGTTCGCTGACGTGCAGCTGTTCACACTGGAGCAGCTCGCGCCCGCCCCAAGCCAAAGCATTTAGAAGAAAGCTGGGATCCCAGTGGGGCTCAGAAGCCTGAAGGTGGCCAACGGGGCTCAAGCCGGTGTAGCCCTTGAGCCAGGGCACTACGGGGCATGGCATTCCCCCGCGCTTTGGCAGCGGACCGCTGAGCTTGGGGCTTAATGCTTCAACTCCGTTTAATTTCATAATTATCCTGGCACCATGGATGACAAGTCGATTAAAGATGCGATAGAAGAAAGTTTCAAGTTTTCAAAAGCTGAGGTTTAATTTGAGCACAAAAATCGTGGTTTTAGGGGCAGGGTCGTTCGGTACGGCCCTCGCAAAGCTCAAAGCAGAAGGTGGGCACCAGGTCTTAATGTGGGCGCGGGATCCAGAGGTGGTCCGTTCCATCAATGAAGACAACCGCCACCCCAGACGGTTGCAACAAGTACAACTGCCTTCCGGTTTACGGGCCACCAATTCATTAAAGGATGCCGTGTCTGAGGGTGAGTTCATTGTTTCAGCAATTCCAACGGTGGCTGTACGTTCTGTTTGGGAAGAGGCTAAAAATGCTGTGAATCCCAAGGCCCGTATTTTGAGCGCCACCAAAGGGATTGAGTGTGAAACCTTAATGCTGGTGAGTGACATTCTCAAAGATGTGCTGCCCGACAACCTTCATGGCAACTTGGCGTATTTGTCAGGCCCTTCCTTTGCGCTTGAACTGGCAAGACGTCTGCCCACGGCGGTGACCATTGCTGCAGAGAACCCGGAACTGTGTGGCGAAATTCAGCACATGATTTCCACGGACTATTTTCGTGCCTACGCCACTGAGGATGTCATTGGCGTCGAGGTGGGTGGGGCACTTAAAAACATCATTGCTATTGGTTCAGGTGCTGCGGATGGGTTGGGGCTGGGATTAAATTCCCAAGCCGGCTTAATTACGCGAGGCCTAGCAGAGATTACCCGCTTGGCCGTGACTTTGGGTGCGAACCCACTCACCATGGCGGGCTTAGCGGGCATGGGGGACTTGGTTTTGACCTGCACGGGGAAGCTGTCGCGGAACAGAACTGTTGGCTTTGAATTGGGTCAGGGCAAAAGTCTCAAAGAGATCCTCGAAAATCTCGGAGAAGTCGCTGAAGGGGTGAACACCACCAAGGCTGCTTACGAGTTGGCCCAAAAAATGAACGTGGAAATGCCCATTACCGCGGCGATCCATCGGGTTTTGTTCGAGAATGCAGACCCCAGAGAAACAGTCTTTGAACTCATGGGCCGAGAACTCAAACACGAACTCGCCTAAAAATTGCCACTTTTTTGTGCTGAGGCCATGGTCCCGCTGGGTGTGTCGATAATTTGACATGCGCTGATTCAACCTTTTGAGTATGATAAGTTTGTTGAGCAAAAACAGGCGCTTAAGTTGTTTTAGCCCCTCTCGGAGCGTGAATTGCATCGGTATTCACGAACCTAAACCGGGAGGAACCATGCGATTCACTTTACCTGAAAATGTTAACACCAAGAACCTCAATGATACTGCGGATGCGGAGCCCTATTTCGGCTTGCCCAATGATTTGGTGGATAACGATGCCATTCCTTTGCCCCCTGGTCTGTCTCGGGTGCGAACTTTGAGAAAAATGCATTTGGAATTGGATGAAGTCCATGACCGTTTGAAGAAGTGGGATTTGGTCCAAGAAAAATTAGAGACGAGCCTACAAGATCTGCGACAGACCGCTGAGGATATGGGAGCCAACGCTCATGGCAGGCAACCCAATCAACGCCTCGAGAAAGAATATTGTTATTTGCAAAACCAGGTCAACCAACTCTGTTTGGTGGCAGGTCGCTTGGACCCTCGCGTGAACAATGACGACAATACCAGCAACGATTTTATTACCCTTCCCAAGAACACGCTGCATTACCTCGCTGTCTATGACGACAACCCTTGGGAGCACTAAGCATTAATTTGGGTTCTTGCCTCGTTGTTTGGGCGTTTCAAACAACACCCCAGAGAAACCTTCAGTCGTTTGGACCAACCGTCCTTTGCGATTGAAGAGTTTTTCTAATTGGGCGTCGGTTAAGATGTCAGATGCGGCGCCACTTGCTTCCATTTGCCCCCCACGCATACCCAAGACCGTTCCGTTCAGTTCTGGCACCAAGTGTAACTGCTGAACCGCACAGATGATGGTCTGCCCGGTTTGATGCCGTTTGTGCAGGGCGTCGATCACCAGGGGTTGATGACCAATATCAATATTCGCAAAAGGTTCGTCGAGTACAATGGCTTTGGGGCGGGGATCCACGAGGGCTCTCGCAAGGTTAACCCGCCGCCGCTCCCCACCTGAGAGCTGTCCAAGTTGTCGGTGGAGGCAATGGTGAAAAGCCAATTCTTCAGCGATTGCTTCAATGGCGTTTTGTTGCTCCGCATTGGGTACAAAGGAGGCACCTTCGTGAGGATAAAATCCTTGTGAAACACGCATCCAAACCGGCATATCTGAAATTTTAACATCACTTTGTCCAAGGGAGCTGATGGATTGAGCAATCTCCAATGGCGAGAAATTGGACAGCATTTGGCCTTCGAAGCAAATCGCACCAGAGTGAGTGGGGACGAGCCCGGCCAGACAATTGAGCAACGTGGATTTCCCTGAGCCATTTTCACCAATAATTGTGGTGATAGAGCCAGATAAGAATTGGTACGAAAAATTGTGTAACGCAGAAACGCTACCGTATTGGACGCTGATATCTTTAAGGTCAAATAATATCGCCATTACGGATTTCCCCGGTAGCGTTTCGTTAAAATCCAAGCAAATGCGGGGGCACCCACGAGAGCGGTGAGTGCGCCAACGGGGAGTTCTGTGTGGCTCCAAACAAAAGACCAACGAACCAATGCATCGCATCCCATCAAAAAGAGCATGCCCAAGAAAACAGAGGCCGGAAGGATGTTACGAAAATCTGGCCCTAAAACCATGCGAACCATGTGTGGAATAATCAGGCCCACGAAACCGATCATGCCCACCAAAGGAACCAGCAACCCCACCAACAAGCAGCAAATAAAATAGACACGACTTCTTAGGCGTTGGGGATTGACACCCAATCGAAGGGCTTCTTCGTCACCCATGAGCAACAGATGAATTTCACCTCTCTTGAAAAAGAGAGCAAAAATAAGCCCCGCCACTATGGTGCAGCTCACAAATAAAATGTTCGGTTCAGGGTAGTCAATGGTACCCACCAGCCACAAAATCAACTGCTGAACTTCTTGGGGTGTGACCAACACTTTTAAAAATGTGATCAGAGCGGCGGCAAATGCATTGAAAACAATACCTAAAAGTAACAGACCATCGGGATGATCGGTGCGACGAGATAGGCTGAGCATCAAAAACATGCTTCCCAATGCCCCTAGTAAGGATCCCGTTGTTAAAAAGACCGACAGAGAGGAGAAGCAAAGGGCGATGGCACCTCCCAACGCGGCGCCTCCCGAAACCCCGATGATATATGGATCGGCCAAAGGATTTCTGAGAATGGTTTGTAATGCAGCACCCGTGGCAGCCAACGCGGCACCGACAGTTAAGCCCAAAAGAACCCGAGATAAACGGAGTTCCAATATGGATTGGGATTGGGGAGCCAGAAGATCTGCTGGTGATGAAAAACCATCGGGCCCGATGAGCATACAAATGAACGCCGCGGCTGCGCAGATCACCAAGCTGCCGAGGGAGTGTGACCACCGCCACTGAAAAATATGTGCAGACCAACGGCTACTTTTCATGGGGGATCCGTTTTGTCTTAAGAAAGAAGTCTTGCACTGTGTTTAGATCTTCGGGCAGGTAAATTCCAGGGCGCTGAAACACGGGACTTTCGAACACGATGCTCTGACAACCTTTGGGGCAGAGCTGTTTGAGTCGTTGACTCATCTCAGTGACACCGGCCCCCGGATACAGAAATAAAACCCAATCGGGTTGGGTGGCCACCAAATGCTCCAATGACCAAACCGGCCAAAGCGGTGCGTTTTTTTGAGGCAATGGGGTTAAGCCCATGTGAGCAAGACTTTCGTGAATAAATGTCTTGGGCCCAGCAAGTACCAGCGGTTTCACACCCGCCACGACAACGATAGAGCCTTGATGCTTGGCCAGAGCACCGTGAAAGGCGTCGTAGGAGGTCTGAAGCTTTTTGGTGAGGTGGTCTGCTTTCTTTTCTTCTTTTAAGAGGGTGCCGAGCCCATGAATCAGTTGTTTGATTTCAGAGATGGTATCGCCAAAAACCAGGTACACTGGAACCCCATGCTGTTGAATGTTTTGCAGCAGGCCGCGTTGCGCTTGTTGGGGCATGGCCACAACCAGGTCGGGTTTGAGTCCCAAAATGCGTTCCAGGCTGCCATCTACAAATCCGCCCACTTTGGGTATCTTTGAGGCTTGGGCGGGGCGGTCACAAAAACGCGTGACACCCACCAGCCGATCCCCCACACCCAGGGCGAAAAGCGTTTCGGTAATGACCGGGGCTAAAGAGACAATGCGCGTAAAGGGTTGAGCATTTTTAGGCGAAGCGTCGAGGAATTGTGGCGTTTTATTATCGGTTGCCTGGAGCGAACCGGCAGAAAAAACAAAGAAAGTGACCAATAAAAAGAAACGCATATTAAGGCCCCATGACTTCAAAGAAATCCAATGGCACCACTTCAGATGACAGACTGGTGAGTGCCATGACGGACCAACCAGAATAATCAACCCCGGGTTTGCCAGGCCGCTGCTGCAAGCGTAAGAGCCCTTTAAAAATACCATTGGTCAGTTGTGGAGAAATAACCAGCGGCGATGTGAAGGGCCATGGGTTTAACTCTTTTTGGGAGAGATCGTAAAACCAAAGGGCATCCGTTCCAAATTGGGCAACAACCAACAATCCGCCGCCCAAGTCTAAAGAGGTGAAGACCGAGTCTGTGGCGGTGGTGGCTTCTAGGATAATCACTTCTTTTTCGGTGGGCGCATCGGTCAAAGGAATCAACGCAAAGTTGGCTTCGATGCTGTTACCAATGACGATTGAATCAGAAGTCAAATTGACAGTTGACGGGGAGAAATCGTCAAAGAGCATCACCGTTTCAATGGATTGCTCAGCGTTGATGTCCAAAGACAACAGCGCGCCTGGTTCTTGAAGTTGCCAGATGCCATCCGCATTGGTGGATGCCACCCCCGAACAGGCAATGAGAATTTCGTCCCCGTTCACTTTGAGATCTTGAGGGTTTTTGTGCTCGAGTTGCAAAACTTGGTTGAGGGATAGTTCTTGGTTGGACCAATCGAAACCCAATAATGTCCCCGGGGCGAGCACCGCTGGGTTTTGCGGCCCGGTGGCGAATTGGAGGTAGTTGGTGGTAGCGGCCCATAAAGTATCCCCTCGCCAAAGCAGAACTTGCGGAAAACGGGGCTGCATCTGGGTGATGGTTGTTTCTGTGAGTCCATCACCATCTGCATCCACAGGAGTTTGTACCTGTAGCGGTTCAGGTAACTGATGCGCGGGAATGGCTGAAAGAGGAAAACGCGCCACCTCTTCGAAGGTATCGGTATTGACGATAACCACCGCTTGCTGGGCAAAGAGCGATACCGCCATCCATTTTTCACTGTCATGTAGCGCCATTTGGTACGGGTTTGCCCCTCGGTTATGGTCATCTAAGGGAAAATAAACGTCCTCAGAAACCCGCAATTCTTCATCTTCGGGCGACAGCTCAAAGCTTTGCAGAAGAGCATCCGCAGAGGCGAGGACCCACAATGTGTCTGCGGTGATCAAAATGTCATTGGGGATTTGACCCGTTGCATGGGGTGCCTGTGGAACACGCGTCAAATCAGATTCAAGCTGGCGCACACGAAAATTGTGAGTGACCGAGTCGTTCTGTACTTGGAAAGAGATTTGAACACGCTCGGGCAAGGCTGACCCACCGGCATTAATCGTGAAATCAAAAGCCCCATCTTCATCACTGGTGTGGTTGTGAACTGTACCCTCGCTGTCAGTGTAACCGATGGTTGTATTTGGAGGCGCTGCGGTGGCAAACCCTTTCATGCGGATGTTGCTTTCGAATTGGGCCACCACCATTAAATGATAGTTGAGCTCGTTGTCGGGCAACAAAGGGCGCGGTTCATGCTCCGTCGTTTCAGTAACACAAGCCGTTGAAACCCAGGTCAGGGTGAACAACAATGGTGCAACCAGAAATCTCACAACGACACCTCAATTGAAGTAAAAATTTGTCGGCCCGGCAAAGGGAGAAAATAGATGTCACGTGCATAACCCACGTTAAATATATTGTCCACGTTAAGATAGAGTCGAAAATTGCTGTCAATGGCATGTTCCACTTGAATATCGGTGAGGTGATAAGGGGCGAGTTTCAAATTACCGTAAAGGTCACCGGTGGTTTCGGAACGATAAGCATGATGCACATGTATTTGTGTGGGGAGGGTCGCTCCCAACGAAAGCTTTGCCCAAAGACGATGTGGAGGAACGCCTGGCAAGGGGGCTGAGGTGGCGTTCATTTCTGAGTAAAAGGCATCATAGCCTGCTTGAAGCAAGAGATTTTCATTAATGGCTGAGACGCCTTTGAGGGCCGCCAGCCAGCGCTCGGTTGAGCCGGTATTGATGGGCGCCAATTCAAAAGCATTCTTATTCACATAGAAAATAAGTTCATCGCTCTGGGCGTAAAACAGTGAGCCGGTGATGTGTAGGTGCGGGGTTTGGATGCCCAGGTCCGCAAAAATATCGGAGGTGCGCTCTGGTTCTAAATCTGGGTTGCCAAGAACGAACCCAGCGGGTGCATACATCTCTTGCAGCGAGGGCAGTCTCGTTTTTTGGTGTCCTCCTAATTGAAACCAAAAGGATTCAGTAAAGTTCATCTTTATTTTGGCACCTCCCATGGGTTGGGGATCTTGGTTGGACTGCCAGAGCACCTGGCCCCACAGTTGCCAAATCAAAAAGTTGTCCAAGAGACTTTGTTGTAACGAGAGCGGGAAATAAAAAATGCGTTGGGAGATGGGACTGGTTTCGATTTGCCGCAACTGAATCTGCGTTTGGCTTTTCAAAACCAGTGACAGGGGGGCGAATGCTTTTTGGTAGGCGAGAGACCACTGTGTGTTGTGGCTGGTCACCTCGCTGGGTGCGAAAGGATTACTTTGAAAAAATGTTTGTCACCGCAGGCCGCGCAGTTGCATTCGCAAAGACAGGCCCCGAACCAGTTGAGGCCACTGGGTTT
The DNA here is from genome assembly GCA_002721815.1 of Myxococcales bacterium. GTDB lineage: Bacteria > Myxococcota > UBA727 > UBA727. The sequence goes on along the minus strand of PBLQ01000017.1, from coordinate 12,597 downwards.
TGGCGCCTACCAACCAACTCTCATTTTGCCCGCGCAGATCAGGGAAGGGGTTCGCGGCAAAACCAGGAATGCCGCCTTCGTGGTTGTGATACAGCAGGAGCAACGTTTGTTTGAGATGCTTGGTTTTGAATTCGTTCCATTGGAGCAGTGTTTGTCGCGCTTGGTCGTTGTTACCGCGGATTTCCCAGGGAAGCTCTGATTGTTGGCTTTTGGGTTGGAAGGTGAAGTCCCCATCAGTTTTTGCCGCTTGGAACGCAGAAAAACTTTTGAGGTGTTCGGTCGGTTGGTGTTGCACCTGCATTTGCCAGCGCTGGGTTCCCTGATCGCCGCTCAAATAAGCCATTCGTCATCGCGATGCGTCACTTTTGGCTGTGGTTAAATGGAGTTCGCCCCCTATCTTTGAGCTCTGTTGCCATTCGCCCCACACTTTTTGGGCGGCAAAAAACGGGATTTGGCTCAAATCGGCGTAGCCTCCCGATGGATCCTCCAAGGCAAAACCATCCCAAAAAACGCCGATGCGATCCCCTGAAAAGCCTTGCATGAGGGTTTGGGTCGGCTCGAGTGGTCCCCCGAACCTGGAGAGGGCCACCCCACGCAGCCGGGACACTTGCCGCTCGGGCGTGGCGCTATTTCGGTCTTCAGGCGTTATAAGGTCCTGATTAATATGAGACTTTTCTTTTCTGACCCGCGTTTCGTTGTCGTTGGCGGAGAGAGGCAAAGACAAGGTGAGAAGGCCGATGACCAGCCAGCAGAGTCGAAACTTTCCGCAAATGTGCCCCAAATCACAGGTCAGGTGGCGGATCATCCCATGAGAAGGCACACTAAGGGGGTTTGAATGTTGGGTTTTGCAGCACATCAGATGGAGAAAATACCTGATCTTTGTTCACAGATAAAGTAGCATTTTTGATGGGTTAGGGTAGCATTACGGGGTCATTTGCCCCCACAGGAGCGCCTTTTGGTTTTTGCTCGAAGATATACATTTCTATTCATGGTTCTGGCCTTTTGCGGTCGGCCCGCGCTGGCCCAACATTTCGAAACCGGTCAGGTCTTTATTGACGCTTCCTGTAACGGACTTTCTCAGCAGGTCATTATCGGTAACTGGGAGCAGGTCACTTTTGCCGATACTTTCAGCGAGCGTCCGGTGGTGATCGTTGGGCCCATTTCCCAAACGAACTTTGAGGATCAAGGGGATGAAGAGTCCTTTAGTATCCGGGTTCGAAACATCACCAGCACGGGGTTTCAAGTTTCGGCGCAACATCCCGATGGTGTGTCGCGCGGCGGGCTCAACCTCAATGCCTATTGGGTGGCCATGCCACCAGGGATGTACACCTTACAAGATGGAACAAAAATCGAAGCCTTTCGGGCCGAAACAGAGGTGGTGCGAGCCAGTGGTGTGGTGGGAGGAAACTCAATCGCCATTGACGGCGTGGCTGGAGAGCACGTTTTTAGCGAATCACCGGCGGTTTTTCACACCATCAACAGCCACAATGACACGGAGTGGATCACCACCATGGTCTTGGGCGCTTCACTCAACAGTACCAACCAAGTAAGCATCTCCTTCGCCCTTGAAGGGGCCGAAGTCACTGGCAGCCACGGCGCTGCTGAGGATGTTGGCTTCATTGTGGTTCAACCGAACTTCGGGACGGTGACAGATACGGGCAATAATACCTTGGCGTACGATATCGGTACCACCATCGATCCTGACGACGATGACCGCGTGGTGTCCGGTCATAACACTTGTACGAGAATACCCAATGATCGAAATCTCGAAGGCATGTCCGCGACCCCTCATGCCGTGGCCAGTAAACTGTCATCCAATGGCCCCAACGGTGGGTGGTTGCGTCGTTGTTTTGCAAATGAGTCACCCTTCAATGATGTCACCACGGCGGGTGTCTATGTGCACGTTGAGGAAGACCAAGAAAATGATGAAGAGCGCAATCACACCCAAGAAAAAGCAAGCTTTTTTACAGTCGAGCCTGGAGCTCCGATCCCTCTCATTCCGTGGGAAGCGGTGGCCAATATTTCATTCTCTGGGGCGAACGCGACCGATAGCCTCGATGTCCCTCCCGGCGCCGTCCTGCAAGCGGGTGACACCATCATGATCAAGGCGGTGCTTTCCAACGATGGCCCCACCAGCATCATTAGCGGAATTTACACTGACTTTTTTGTGTCGGTGCCCTCCGGGACCCAATATGTGGAAAACAGTGTGACTGCCGATAACGGGACACCCGGGATTTTCGACAACATCATTTATTGGGACGGCGATCTCAACTCCGGCGAGTCGGTTGAGATTCGGTTTATGCTCGAAATTCAACAAGTACCCCATGGTTCTTTGGTGGATGTGAACGGGACCTGGGTTTACGACACTACGGGCAATGGGGATACCGCGTCCCAAAACGCAAGCTTCTCTTTCAACACCCAGAACTTTTCTGGGTCCAACAGTACGCTCACGGTGACCGAAAACCCCATCCCTGCCGATGGAACGTCCACCACCACCGTTCAACTCACCCTCCGGGACTCTTACGGCAACACCTTATCCGAAGGCGTAGAAGAATTTGCAGCGACCAGCGGAACCCTCACGGGACCCATCGAGCTGACCGGAGAGGGCGCATTTTCACAAACATTGGTCAGCAGTACCAGCGTCGGAACGTCTGAAATTACGGCGTTGGTTTCGCCCTCTTTCCTTTCTACAGACGGACAGCCTCAATATTTATTCGACGGCACGGAGCCATTGGCCGTTGAAGTGGAATTTGTTGCAGGTCTGCCGTCGGCGGTGCATTCCACTTTTAACCCTACACCTTCTTCTCTGGTGGCCGACGGGGCCTCATTGGTGACATTGCAAATCAATCTTCGTGATGCCAACGACCAGCCTGTCTTGGATTATTTGGATTCGATCAGCATCGAGACCACCCTTGGTACGGTTTTATTGCCCATCTCCGAAGAGGGCGATGGGCTGTACGAAGCGTTTCTTATTGCACCCACCGACGCCGGGCAAGCAGACATCACGGTGAACCTTGAAGGGGTGGGTTTCAGTTTAACAGGGTCCGTCACCTTTGTGGCAGGCGATGTTGATTTGAGTCGCTGCACCATCGATGCCAATCCCACAGAGATTCCCACAGGTGGGTCTATCGCTGCGTTAACGGTTAATGTGACGGACAACTTTGACAATCCCATCCCCGGGCAAAATGTAGAGTTGGTGAGCATCCCCGCAAATCTCGATGTGACCGGCGTGACCGACAATGGCGATGGGACGTACAGCGCAACATTGACCAGCGGCACAGCGGCCGAAACGGTGCAGGTTGGGTTCACGGTGAACGGAAGTCCGGTGGCCAATGACCGTGTTTCTGTGACGTTTACCGCGGCGGAGGCGTCCATGGCTTTTTCAACCATCGCTGCTTCACCGAGCACTTTGACCGTCAACAGCCAAACCACGGTGACCGTCTCCCTTCTGGATGGTTCGAGTCAGCCCATCGATCAAGCTGCGGTGACCATGTCGGTGTCACCCAACAATGGCGGCGGTTTACTGGGAAGCCCCTTTAATACGGGTGGGGGCGAGTACACCCAAACTTGGTTGGCGCCCACCGTTGCAGGGACTTACACCGCAGAGTTCTCGGTGAATGGGCAAGTTTTTCCGAATAAAGCCACCATCATTGTCACCGCTGGCGCCGCGGTGGCGGGAGCGTCAACACTGGTGGCAGATCCGGGCGCAGTGGTGGGCGACAATGTGGCACAAACCGTTTTACGATTGACCTTACAAGACCAATACGGCAATGGCGTCGCGGGTGAAACCGGTAATTTCAGTGTGAATGGTTTGACCAACTTCGCGTTTGGTGCCTTGGTCGACAACGGCGATGGAACCTACCTTTCAAGCTTTCAGGCCGAAGGGGCGGGGGCCGCGAATGTTCAGTTTATCCATAACAACTTCACCCTGAGTGCATTTGTCGTCCTCATCGATCCCAATTCTGATTTGGATAACGATGGGGTCAGTAACGATGATGATAACTGTGTTCTGGTGCCAAACAGCGGGCAAGAAAACGGAGATGGCGATGATTTGGGTGATGCCTGTGACCCGTGTCCTCTCGACGCCGAAAATGATGTCGATGGAGACACCATTTGCGGAAGTGATGACAATTGCCCCAACAATGCCAATACGGACCAAGCAGACGGGGATGGTGATGACATCGGTGACATTTGTGACCCTTGTCCCTCTGACGAAATAAATGACGAAGATGGAGATGGTGTTTGCGGTTCCGACGATAACTGCCCATCTGTCAGTAACGATACGCAAACCGATTCAGACGGTGATTTGGCTGGCGATGCCTGTGACAGTTGTCCGTTTGATCCCTTGGACGATGCAGATGGAGACGGCGCGTGCGCCAATGACGACAACTGTCCAGAGGTATCCAACCCCGGTCAAGAAGACAGCGACCAAAATGGGGTTGGCGATGCGTGCGAGCCCAACGACTCGGACGGAGACGGTGTGACTGACAGCGCTGATAATTGCCCCACCATTGCAAATGCGGACCAAGCGGATTTTGATTTTGATGGCATTGGCGATGTTTGCGATGATTGCCCTGTAGACCGAGACAATGATTCCGACGGTGACGGGGCTTGTGACAGTGATGATAACTGTCCTGATAACGCCAATGCGGGTCAGGAAGACGCAGATGGCGACAATACTGGTGATGTCTGTGACACGTGTCCAAATGATGGGGCCAATGACGCTGATGGCGATGGCTGGTGTGCCGACCAGGATAACTGCCCCAACAATGCCAATTCGGACCAAGCCGATGCAGACACCGATGGTGTTGGAGACGCTTGTGATGCATGTCCCAATGATGACCAAAACGACGCTGACGCTGATAATATATGCGGCGATTTAGACAACTGCCCTGCAGACGCCAATACTGATCAAGCGGATTCGGATGCCGATGACATTGGGAATGCTTGTGATGCCTGTCCTAACGATGCGCAAAATGATATCGATAATGACGGTATTTGCGGGGATGTGGATAACTGCCCCGAAGATAACAACCCGGGTCAAGAAAATGCCGATGGAGATCAGTTCGGAGACGCTTGCGAGCCCCCAGATGCAGATAACGATGGCATCCTTGATGACTCAGATAACTGTGTGAATGCGGCCAATCCCGGGCAAGAGGATGGCGATGAAGATGGGCTCGGTGATGCCTGTGACCCATGTCCCACTGATGTCAGCAATACCGATTCCGATAATGATGGCGTCTGCGACGTTGACGATAACTGCGTCAATGTGGCCAATGCGGGGCAGGAGAATACCGATGGTGACAACTTGGGTGATGCCTGCGACCCATGCCCCAACGGCGACGATTCCGACAGTGACGGTGATTGTGATGATGTAGACAACTGTCCTAATGTGGCCAACAGCGACCAACAGGACAGTGACGATGATGGTCTGGGGGATGTGTGTGATGCTTGTCCCAACGACCCCAATGCCAATGCAGATACCGACAATGACGGGGTCTGTGGCAACGAAGACAACTGCCCCGACATCAGCAATACCAATCAGGCAAACGAAGATGGCGATCAATATGGCGATGCCTGTGACCCCTGTTTGGGCGATCCCGATAACCCCGAAGATCCCGATGGTGACGGTATTTGTGGTTTTGAACGAGACAATTGTCCGGAGGTCGCCAATGCCGAACAGGCCGATGCCGACGATGACGGGCAGGGCGATGCTTGCGATGCGTGTCCCAATGACCGTGACAATGATACCGACAACGATGGGATTTGTGGGGATGTAGACAACTGTCCCGACGTGTCCAATGCCGAACAAGTGAATTCCGATCAAGATGCGGTGGGCGATCAATGTGACAACTGCCGGTATGTCTCGAATCCCGACCAAGCCGACAGCAACAACAACGACATTGGCGACCTGTGTGCCAAGCGCTACTTTGGTTACACGCCCAACGAAACAGGGAACTTGGTGCTCACCGCATTCGACAAGGCGACGCGCTATTCCGTCACGGACAGCGATGGCACGCAACGGGCTTATGGGGTGNTATCGGCCTATCAAAATGCCTATGATTCCAATCTCACACAGCTCAACGCCGAAACCTTTATCGTCGAAACTGAAACCCCCATTTCGGTCATTCTCGGTTACGATTGTTGTAACCTCTGGGGCAGCACATTTTTTACCTCCATCGATGGGTACTCCTCTTATGGTACCGAGTTTGTATTTACCCNGTTAACCCAACCAACACCTTTTTGGCTGGAATTCGGTTTGCCCGGTGCCAAAACCGTNTTTTTTACCAAGCANGCNTCANNAATCACNGTCCGNAANNAGGCCGGCGATATCGTAGACTCTGTNGNNAATCACCCGGGTGGTAGTTATTGGATTCCNGAGAANCTAGAAGAGGGCCAAGTTTATCGCGTNACNTCAGAGGCAGAAATNGCCATCATGCANAACTCCCACAATGGTTTAACNGGNGTGCCNCCCGTTCCAGTTGATTCGGACGATGACAATAACTGNAANAANAANTCNGGTACNCTNTTTTACTTTGGGACGCACGGTTGGGAGCGNGGNGCTGTGGCCGTGTTCAATGACAGTGAAGACACTTCTGTGTTTAGCATCACGAACATGGATACGGGNGANACGGTAACNGAGNCNNAAAGNATCGGNCCCGGNGAATATTGGTANCGNGGCGATATGGGCTACGGTTANTANACNNTGCAANCCAGTGAAGGCAGCGTGGCCGTTTGGTCGGGCGATACCGAGGGCGGAGACGGTGTCCAATTCATGGGTGACGATTTGACCATGAANTACGGGGCCGGCTCGAAGCGTTTTGTGGTGCATTCGCAAGCCTTCGGGGCTTATGTGTTCGCTGGCAGCNACCAAACCAGCGTCACTGCGGTGGGGACGCCCGAAGACGGCGATGTTGTGGAACTGTCTTTTCAACTTAACGATGGCGACACATATCCCTTAGACCCGTTTTATCTGTGGACCATCGAATCGGACAAGCCCATTATCGTGCAAACCTACGGTGGGTATTCACAAAACGATTGGGCGACCACCTTATTCCCCATGCCCGAAGACGATGGTACTGGCGCGCCCGGCAACTGCATCGATGATATCGACGAAGATGGGGTCGCAGACACCGAAGACAATTGTGTGGTGGTGAGCAACAGCGACCAAACCGATTCCGATGGGGATGGCTTGGGCGATGTTTGCGACAACTGCCCCACGGTGGCCAACCCCGGTCAAGAAGACGAAAATCAAAACGGGCAAGGCGATGCCTGTACCTCCATTGGCAGCGACTCCGATGGCGATGGCATTGATGATGACCAAGACAACTGTCCCACTGTGAGCAATGCCAACCAAGCTAATGAAGATGGCGACGGGCTCGGAGATGTATGCGACCCCTGTTTGGGTGATGCGGTCAATGGCGTNGACCCTGATGGCGATGGCATCTGCGGTAACAATGACAACTGCCCGAGCGACCCGAACCCCGAACAAGTCAATGAAGATGGCGATGGGCTCGGAGATGCTTGCGATGAATGTCCCAACAGTCCATTGAACGATGAAGATGGTGACGGTATTTGCGGTGATTTGGACAACTGTCCTGCCACCTACAATCCAGACCAACAGAATTGGGATTTAGATGTCCTCGGCAATGCTTGTGATAACTGCATGTGGATTTCAAATCCTGACCAAGCCGATAAAAATAATAACGGTATCGGCGACGCCTGCGCGAAAAGATATTTTGGCTACGCGCCCAACAACGACTCGCGTCTCGCGATCACTGCAAATTCCAACTTCGCGGTAGAGGGTCGCATTAGGTCAAGTGATCAGGACGCATGGACCGCTCTTGACACTGTAATGCCTTATCAGACCAAAGAGTTTAGTTTTGGGGATATCAACATTCCAAATATTGGAGGGCAAACCTTTGAGATTGAAACTGATGTTTCAGGCAGTATTCTTTTAGGCTTTGATTGTTGTAACCGATCAGGGAGTTTCTTTTATCCTGAGCTAGATGGTCATTCCTCCTACGGCAATATATTTTTCGCCTATATACCGGCGCAAGACTCTGGCAGTGTTGAGACAGTGGTCTTTGCCAATGAAGATGCAGTGGTGACCATTTCTGAAACCGAACGAGGAGATGAGCGGTTGGATCCGTTCAACGTAATCGTCGCCGATCAAGTGGTTCCCAAAGGGGCAGTTTGGCGACCAGATGGTTTGAATGTTGATTCCACCTACCAGATTTTGTCTTCCTCAGGCTCCATCGCCGTAATGCACAACGCTCCCACTGGCCTCACGGCGGTGCCACCGGTGCCTGAATCAGGGGATGACAGCAACTGTTACAACAGCGTAGGGACGCAATTTTATTTCGCTACGAACGCAGAAGAAACAGGTGCTGCCGCAGTCTTCTACGCTGGAGACCCCGGCGAAACTGCAATTTTTCAAATCACGGATATTCGATCCGGTCAGGTGGTTTACCAAGACGAAACANTGACAGCAGGTGAATACTGGTATCGAGCTGATTTGGGTCAAAACTATTATCTCTTAGAAAGTGATAAACCAGTTGCGGTATGGGCAGGGGCCACTGAGGGCGGCGAAGAAATTTGGCATATGGGTGACGACCTCACCATGAACTACGGCGTTAACGCCAAGTCGTTCAGGCTTCACTCGCAAACCCAAGGAGCGTACATTTTTGCGGGGAGCGATGACACAACAGTGCAGCTGGCACGAGATGGCACCGCTGTTGGTGTAGCTACCCTAAACGATGGTGATACGTACCGGTTAGAAGAAAATTATTTGTGGGAACTAGAGTCCGACAAGCCTATTGTTGTTCAGACCGTGGGGGGTAATGATTTAAATGATTGGGCCACCATGCTGCTGCCAATGCCCGATGACGATGGTTCTGGAAATACAGACGACTGTGACAATGACGCAGATGATGATGGTGTTGACGACGATCAAGATAATTGCGTGCAGGTCGCGAACCCCAATCAAACCGACGGTGATGGNGATGGGATTGGAGATGCTTGTGACAATTGCCCCTCCATTTCCAATCCTCTACAGGAAGATGCTGACAACAATGGCACGGGTGACGCATGCACCGACAGCGGGCAGGACACCGATGGCGATGGTGTTTTGGACGGTNATGACAACTGNGTGACCATNCCCAATGCCGATCAAATCGACGAAGANNNCGATGGCAAAGGAAACGCTTGCGATATCTGNGATCGCGACCCCAACGACGATGCCGATGGCGACCTCATTTGCGGTGATGAAGACAATTGCCCCAATGACAGCAACCCCGGCCAAGAAGATTCCGACAACGATGGGGCGGGTGATGTCTGTGACGTGAACGATCTAGATTTAGATGGTATCACCGATGACGATGATAACTGCCCGACAGTTCCCAATCCCGATCAAGCTGATGCCAATAACAANACCATCGGCGATGTGTGTGAAATCGATTGCCTCGATGGCATCGATGGTGATGGGGATGGTTTTGTAGACGAAGATTCTGGTGATTGTGACGATGCAATTGTAGTCACGTGTCCAGAGGACATTTATCAGCCAGTGCTTGAAACGGCAGCGTTTCAGGCTTCTTTGGGCGCCAATTCAGGGCTGTTGGTTCACGAAGGGTGGACGGTCACGGGCCGGCCTTTCGGTTCCAGTGCCAACCCAACTCCGAGTAACAGTCGCAGTGCTGAAATGACCCCGTTGGTGGCAGGTGCCTACGTGCTTCGGTACACGGCAGTCAACAGCGCGGGTGAGATCACGGCATGTGAAATCGACTACCAAGCATGGGTGGGTGATGCGCTTCGTATCGAGCTTTTCTGGAACTTAAACATTCCTGAAGAGAACGATAACGCCGATATGGATCTCCATTTGGCCCACGAAAATGCCTCTGCGTTCTTCGACCCCCAATGGGATTGTTACTACAACAATTGCATCGGTGGTGGTTTAGAGTGGGGAACGCCCATCGAAGAAGACAACCCGCGATTGGACGTGGATGACACGGACGGTTGGGGACCCGAAAACATCAATATCGAACAGCCCGAGTTGGATGTCCGGTACCGTATGGCGGTTCACAACTACAATGCGGGGCAACTGGACAGTGCTTTGGTTCAAGTGCGTGTCTACTGCATGGGAGAACTTTACGAAGAGCTCGGCCCCGTACAGCTCAACTCCGGCGAAACAGGACCAGGCTTCGGCGGGCAAAACCCCAATCGAAATGACGTGTGGATTCTGGGTGATGTGAAATTCTCAGGGACCGGTTGTGACATCAACCAACTCTTCGATGAAAATGGCGGGCCCTATATTGTGACCGGCCAAGAAGCAGGCGAAAGCATCGGGCCTTCCTGCGCCACCGATCCTTGTTTCGATCAAACCTGTGAAGACTTCGAGCCGGTGGCCTGCGGTTTTGAAGGGTGCGGGAATGGATTGGATGACGACGATGACGGCCTGGTAGACTGTTTGGATGATGACTGCTGGCAAGACAGCCTCTGTGATGATTCGGATTTAGATGGTGTGCCTGATGTGGCCGATAACTGCCCATCCATCTTTAACGAAGACCAAGCCAACTCCGATGGTGATGAGTTTGGTGATGTTTGCGATGAATGCCCGACGGGGGACAATGACACCGATTCCGATGGTGATACAGTCGCTGATGGTTGTGATGTGTGTCCTCTGGACGCTGACGATGATATTGATGGCGATAGCGTCTGCGGTGACACGGATAACTGCGTGACCCAGCCGAATGCCGACCAAGCGGATCTCGAGCAGGATGGCATTGGTGATATCTGCGACGATGATGATGATAACGATGGCGTTTTGGACGTGGATGACAACTGTCCACGCACCCCCAATGCTGACCAAATCGATGAAGATCAAAATGGTGTGGGTGACGCCTGTGAAGCCGGGACGGATACCGATAGCGATGGTATTGAAGATGAAAATGATAACTGCCCGTTGGTTTACAACCCTGACCAAATTGACACCGATGGTACGGGTGGCGGTGATGCCTGTGATGACGATGATGACGGTGATAACGTCCCGGATGCGAGCGACAACTGTCAGTATGTGGCAAATGCCGATCAGGCCGATCAAGACAATGATGGCGAAGGCGACGCCTGTGATGTGGACGCAGACGGCGATGGCGTGATCGACAGTGAGGACAACTGCCCACTGGCGGCCAACGATGACCAAAACGATTTAGACAACGATGGTATCGGCGATGTGTGCGATGATGACCGTGATGGGGATACGGTTAACAACGAAGATGACAACTGCCCGTGGGTTCCCAATCAGGGCCAAGAAGATGCCGATGGTGATGCCATTGGTGACCTCTGTGATTCCAACACCGATGTCGATGGCGATCAAATCCAAGACGCCCAAGATAATTGCCCCGAAGTGTCCAACCCAGGTCAAGAAGACATGGACTCGGATGGCGTGGGCGATGTGTGTGATGACGACCGTGACGGGGACGGCATTAACAATGAAGAAGATAACTGTCCTGATATCGCCAATGTAGACCAAACCAATAATGATGGAGATGGCGCCGGGGATATCTGTGATGAGGATGATGACAACGACGGTGTTGAAGATGGCGATGATAATTGTCCGCTGGTGGCCAACGAAGACCAAGCTGATTTAGACGAAGATGGTGAAGGAGACCTGTGCGACGCTGATTTAGACGGGGATGGGGTCAACAATGATATCGACAACTGTCCGTACGTTGAAAACCTTGGGCAAGCGGACCTAGATGCGGACGGGCTAGGGGACGTCTGTGACCCAGATGATGACAATGATGGGGTTGAAGACGACCTTGATAATTGCCCGGTCAATGAGAATGCAGACCAATTAGATACCGATGAAGATGGTGAAGGCGACGTCTGCGATGATGATGACGATGGTGATGGCATTCTTGATGTGGATGACAACTGCGTGCTGGTTGCTAACGTTGGCCAAGAAAACCTTGATCAAGATGAGCTGGGTGATGCCTGTGATAGCGATATCGATGGAGACGGCGTGCCGCAGGCGCTTACAGACAGTGCTCAAGATGGTGGCATCGAATATGACAACTGCCCGCTCATTGCGAATGCAGACCAAGCGGACGCAGATGGGGATGGTATTGGAGATGTCTGTGACCTTAACACCGACTCCGATGCGGATGGGATTGATGATGGCGTCGATAACTGCGTGGATGTGCCGAACGAAGACCAAGCCGATGCTGATGCGGACGGTGAAGGCGATCTCTGTGACGCCGACTTAGATGGTGATGGGGTTGAAAACACCACGGATAACTGCCCTGATATCGCCAATTTCGAGCAAACAGATGCAGATGAAGATGGACTGGGCGATGTGTGTGATACCGATACGGATGGTGATGGCATTGAGGACGATACGGATAACTGTCCCAACGTGGCGAATCCAGAACAAGAAGATGCGGATGCCGACGGCATTGGCGATGTTTGTGACGAAAACACCGATACCGATGGTGATGAGCTCACGGATAATAATGATAACTGCCCAGAGGTGTTCAATCCACTACAAGAAGATTTTGATTTGGATGGCATTGGCAACGCTTGTGACGATGATGACGACAA
>PBLQ01000016.1 GCA_002721815.1 Myxococcales bacterium | reverse complement strand
TGTCAACGGGGGTGCCCCCAAATGCTTTTTCTTCTTAATTTCAGAGTCTTGTATTTTTTGAGGCATGTTGCGCCCACGTTTGCCATTTCTGGAGGGCGCTATTTTGGTGATGCCGCAGTGGTGCCCCTCAGGTCCAGATCACCACGGTCCACAGGCCCAAAATCTCACCACATGCACTGCGCCCTACCCGCAAAAAGTAATGCTCCACGTTTGCATCCGCACCAAAATGCACAAAAATGACATCGGTCAGATGAAGATCGAAAATGGCTTCCACCGAATCCAAGGCGGCTTGGGCGGCTTGAGGGTCAGCAGCGTATTCAATGGGCCCTTCCAAATAAAAACCCCAATCATCTACTCTGATTTCACCTTCGGTGGCCGCGCCCACTTGCGCAAACAGAGCGCGCAATTCATCGAGGGTAATCGCGCCAGATTGGACGCTGCTTGCTTCAAAATTCGTCCACTCGCTGTCGGACTCGCCCTGCACCACCACCAGGTCAGTCATGTGCGGTGCCAAAGCGGCAAAAAAGTCTTGGGCGCAATTCAGGGTGACCGCTGTGCCAGCGTCAACAGGCGCCATGCTTTCTTGTCCGGCATCCATGGTCGGTTCGGTGGCAAGCGGCCCGCTGTCAACCCCCACAGGCATGGCAGGTGATGGGCCAGCGTCGAGAGGGTGGATGGGTGCTTCGTCATCCGCCACCGATGCATCAAAAACAGATGCGACATCACCGGTGTCATCGGGCACCACAATCACACCGTCACCCGTGGGGGGTGAAGCGGGGCAGGCTAAAATAATCAGCATGAAAATAAGAGATAATGGTCGCTTCATGTCGGTCTCCACTTAATACAAAAATTCGTCATCACCGTGGGAAACGGTAACCAAAACCAAGGTATTGCTTTTGAGCGCGGCATCCACCGTGGCGTAAGCCGCTGCCAAGCTGTCGGCGTGCTGATCGGCGTAGGCGATGATGTGCAAGATTTGTTTGGACCAAGCATCTTCGGCGGACACATTGGCGGTGCTGTCCAACACCCCTTGGAGTTTTTGTTCAAGAATGTTTTTGGCAGCATCTTCGGTGTAGGGGTCATCCCGCGGATACCCCACCGCGCGGGTGACACTCACCCCGACTTTGGTCCCATCAAAGTCCACCAGCAAATCGGTGAGCTTGCCGGCCGGATCGTTGTACACCACTTCCATTTCGGTTTTGAGCAGCGTGGCCCCTTCGCACCGGTGCAAGACTTCGTACGCAAACACTTCGGATAAAATGGACGAGCCCCCGGCGTTGCCATCATCGAGAATCTCTTGACCGCCTTCGGTTAAATCTTCGTAATCACTCTCATCGTACGGGTCATCCGCAAAATCGATGGCGTTTTCAATGAGCGTTGGGGTGGTTTGCGACAACAAGGCCCCATCGATCAAACCGCAGTCGCCGGTGATGGTGCCAAAGCCATTAACGTCACCGGGGCTTTCTACAGGCTCAACGGCATCTACAGCCGGTTCGGACGACAAATCACCGAGACCTGCGTCCGCCAGTGCAACATTGGCGTCTGGCAAACCACCGGCATCGTTGGATGATGGACTCGGGCAAGCGGTGAGCCCAAGAATCGCAAGAGCCAATGCGGATATCAATGATGGGAATAGATTAAGTGAATGCATGAAGTGACCTCACCGCAGCTTTAAAAAGGGACTGTCGTTGGGCAAAAAGTAGAACATATTGCCGCACACATTGAAATAAACCTTACACCGTAGTGCTTCACGCCCCAAGGAACCCGTTATTTAACATATAAAACAGCTGTTTACGGTTCTTAGGGCGATTGGGTTTTTATGAAGGCTTGGGATGGATCTATTTCACTGTGTTTTGTAACCTTTTCGATGGAGCTTGGCTCTAAACAGGAAGACCAACCGACTGTCGGTTCACTCAAAAGTGCTCCTCGGGGGAGCGAAAGGAACGCATCAATGACCGAAAACAAAATAGACGATTTAGACGAAGACTTTCAAGAAATCAGCGATGAAGAAATGGGTGGGCTGCAAGGGGGCCGAGGCATCAGCAGCCGAAATAGTCAAAAAAAGGGCAAGGGCAACCAAGGTTCAGGCGACGACGGTAAGCTTCACGGTAATGTTGGCCACAACCTAAACCAAACATTTCAAGACGATTACCTCACCTGAGTCCTCTCTTTTAGTGCAGGGTAAAACTCCAACATAGGAAAACGCCAGTGTTTCGGCGATCCGGATTCATGAAAGAAATACTCAAAGGGCAGGCCGACTGATATCGTTCAGGCATTAAAACCTAAACCGTCCGCACCCAACGCCCCTCTCGCAGGGGCGTTTTCAATTCCACTTTCAAATGCTACACCAGGGCATGCCCCCGTTCTTTCGCCCTCCAATACGCCGCACGCTTTTGTGTGCAGCCTTCGTCCTGCCTCTGCCAGCCTGCCCCAACGCCGAAGACGCCCCCCAATGGAACACCCCCAGTGACGACCCCCTCGATTATGACGTGGACACTTCCTTAGACTACGAGATTCAAGTTTCCGAACCCCGGTGGGTGGTGCCCTCCGATGCCCTGCCCGACACCCTCACACCCCAAGCCTCCAACAACAACGTGGACATCACCTTTTTTGAAGACCGGCTGTTCATGGCCTGGCGCACCGGCCCCAATCATTTTGCCTCCGACCAAACGGTGATGCACGTGGTGTCGTCAACGGACATGGGCGTCACTTGGGATGAAGAAACCGAAGTCTTCATGGGCACCGATATGCGCGAGCCCCGACTGCTCAATTTTGAAGGTCGGCTGCAACTGCTCTTTTTTCAGGCCGGCACCAACTTCATGGCTTTTGAACCCGTGTCTCTGTGGCGTTTGTGGCGCGAAGAACAAGGCACCTGGAGCGACCTCGAAGTGGTGAACGAGGCGGGCGAAGTGCCTTGGGATGTGAAAGTCCGCCAAGGCAAAGCGTATATGACCTCTTACGAAGGCGATCACTACAGTTCCGACCCCGATGCCTCCATCGATCTCCTCTTTAAAGAAAGCACCGACGGCATCACCTGGAACAAAGTGAACAACAAAGCCTACGTGTACCGCGGCGGCGTCTCTGAAGCCGCTTATGAATTTGATGCTGGCGGCAATCTGTGGATCGTCACCCGCAACGAAGACGGCGATGACACGGGCAAAGGCTCCCACGTGTGTTTTGCCCCCGCCAATGACCTCAGCGCCTGGGACTGCCCCGATGTGTGCAGCAAAGAACGCTACGACTCACCCGAAATGTTTCGCCATGGCAACCGCATTTTTTTGGCAGCCCGCAAAGACGTGGGCGGCCCCTACGGCGATGACCCCAGCATGGCCGATTACTCCGCGCGACCCAAACGATTCGCCTTGTATGAAATCGATACCGAAAACCGTGAAGTGGTGCACCTCATGGATTTGCCCGGCGTGGGGGATACGGCTTTTCCCGCCATTGCCCGCACTGGGGCCCATACCTTTTTGCTGGCCAACTACACCTCCCCCTTAGACGATCCGGACGTGAGTTGGTTCACCGGTCAAACCAGCGCGCGCGGCACCCAAATCTACTTGATGGACCTCACTTTCAAGCCCATAACCGACTGATTTTTCAAGAAACTCTTAAACCGCCTTGCGCAAGCCCTTTGAACTTGGTTCAACCAGCCAAACCTCATTTCAAAGGACAGGTTCATGCGTCTTTTTCTTTTGCTTCTTCCCGCCCTGGCCATCGCTTGCTCCACCGCTTCCTCCCAAAAATCCAAAACCGAAGCCACGCCTGCGCCACAAGCCCAGCCCCAAAACGAAGACCCCTTCTTGTGGCTCGAAGAAGTGGAAGGCGAAAAAGCATTGGCCTGGGTGCACGAACAAAACGGTCACAGCTTGCCCACCTTTCAAAAAGATGCGCGCTACGACACGTTTCTAAATGAAGCCGACTCCATCTTAAATGCCAAAGACAAAATCCCATACGGCGCTTTGCGGGGCGACTACGTCTACAACTTTTGGCAAGACGACAAAAACATTCGCGGCCTGTGGCGACGCACCACCCTCGAAGATTACCGCAAAGCAGCGCCCACCTGGGATGTGATTTTGGATTTCGATGCCCTGGCCAAAACAGAAGATAAAAACTGGGTGTACAAAGGCGTGCGTTGTTTGCCGCCCCAATACAACCGCTGCATGTTGCGCCTGTCGGATGGCGGGACCGATGCCTCCACTTACCGAGAGTTTGATGTGGCCTCTAAAAGTTTTGTTACCGACGGCTTTGTTGTACCCAATGCCAAAAGCAGTGTGGCGTGGCTCAATGAAAACACCTTGTTTTTGGGCACCCACTGGGGTGACGACAGTCTCACCGACTCTGGCTACCCCCGCATCGTGAAAATGTGGCAGCGTGGTACCCCACTGGCCGACGCCAAAACCATTCACAGTGGCGCCAAAGCCGACGTGGGCGTGTGGCCTTTCGTCATGCATGAGCCCGGCAGCGCCACCCCCATGATCGCGCGCTCCATGACGTTTTACACCAGTCAGTATTTTATCATCAAAGACGATCACAGTTTATTGCAACTGCCCATTCCCGAATCCGCCGAATTCTCAGGCCGCTTTGCCGATCAGTTTCTCTTCACCCTGCGAGAAGCTTGGCAAGTGGGCGATACCCAACACCCGCAAGGCGCCCTGCTTTCTTTTTCAGCCAGCGAATTCGTTAAGACGGGCAAGCTGCCAACCATTCAAACCTTATTGGTGCCCGATACCCGCACCAGCATTGAAGGCATCACCGAAACCAAAGACCATCTGCTCATCACCACCATTCACAATGTGAAGGGCAAGATTTTACAGTTCGCCTACGAAAACAACAACTGGAGCTCCGCGCCGGTGGACCTGCCCCAAACGGGCTCCCTGTCCATTTCGTCGGCCAACCCGTTCATCAACACCATCTTCATTAACTACGAAGATCACATCACCCCCGACACCCTTTACGAATTCGATGCCGACAACCAAAAGAGCAGCGTGCTCAAAACCTTGCCCGCGCGCTTCAATGCCGATGGTCTTCAAGTGCACCAATACGAAGCCAAAAGCAAAGATGGCGAAATGATTCCTTATTTTGTCATCCATCACAAAGATGTGAAACTCGACGGCAAAAACCCCACCGTGCTCTACGGGTACGGCGGTTTCGAAATTTCACTGGTGCCCCGCTACAGCACCATGGCCGGCAAACTGTGGCTGGAACGTGGTGGCATCTACGCCATCGCCAACATTCGTGGCGGTGGTGAGTTCGGTCCCCGTTGGCACAAAGCCGCCCTCAAAGAAAAACGACAGCGGGCTTACGACGACTTTGCCGCCGTGGCCGAAGACCTCGCCACACGAAAACTCACCTCACCTGAGCACCTGGGCATCATGGGCGGCAGCAACGGTGGCCTGCTCATGGGCGTTGCCTTCACCCAGCGTCCCGACCTGTACAAAGCAGTGGTGTGCCAAGTCCCACTCTTAGACATGTTTCGCTACACCAAACTGTTGGCCGGTGCGAGCTGGGCTGGCGAGTATGGTGACCCTGAAGACCCTGTCATGCGTGAAGCCATCGCCAAATATTCGCCGTACCAAAACGTGGTCGCCGACAAAGCCTACCCCGAAGTCTTCTTTGTCACCTCCACCAAAGATGACCGCGTCCACCCCGGTCACGCCCGTAAAATGGTGGCCAAAATGAAAGCACAAGGGCACAAAGTTTTCTATTACGAAAACACCGAAGGCGGTCATGCGGCTGGCGCCAACCTCAAGCAGCACGCCAAACGTTATGCCTTGGAGTTCACCTACTTCTCCCAGCAGCTTGGGTTGCCTTAACAAAACGCCACTTTTAGCTATCCTCCAGATGGCGATTCATATTAAGATTTGGAGCGATTTTTCGCTTCTTACATTGGGGTGACCTCATGACTTCCACATCCTACGGCTTTGGCGCCACCATGAACGCGAACGATCTTGAAGATGCGGTGAACAAAACCACTGCAGCCTTAGGCGACGTGGGTTTTGGTGTTTTAACCCGCATCGATGTGCACACCACCCTCAAAGAGAAACTCAACGAAGACCTGCGGCCCTACGCCATTTTAGGGGCCTGTAATCCTGGGTTGGCCTTACGCGCGGTGAAAGTAGAGCCCCACGTGGGCTTGCTCATGCCATGTAATGTATTGGTGCAACAAAGCGAGGGTGGCTTTGAAGTTTCGATCATGGATCCGGACGCGCTCAAGCCCATGGTTGAAGGCGATGAAATCAAACGCGTCATGGACGAGGCCCGTGTGCTTTTGGCCGATGCATTGAAAAAACTGAGCTGACTCTGACTTTCGGCTTAAAACGCCTCTTTCAGGGATCACAATTGGCCACCCGGGCTGTCTAATTCGTTTTTCGAGCCCACCCTTGCCTATTTAAAGTTTCTAAGAATCAGTTACTTACAGCGCCAGTGCATTGTCCCAAACAAAAGCATTGACAGCTTCATTCGTATTTCTTAATTGATTTTGAGAATCATTCTCATTCTCAAGTAGTTTTGGAGTTCATAATGAATCATGGTAAATGTCGTAACAACGCAAGATGTCGGCCCGATGAAGCAGAGGTTTTGGCCCAAAATTATGGCTTTTCAGTGCGACAATGCACCTGTGGCAAAATCGCTCTCCAAGTAGGCCCGGTGACTCTCAACCTCGAACCCAACGCGTTGCTCTGCTTGGCGGCACTCCTCGAAGAAGCAGCCACAGCTTTAATGCAAAGAGGTGTGGAATTGAACAGTCGTGAGTCCACCCACAACCGTGTTCAGCGTACCCCGCCTCCCTCTTTTGAAATGCCCTTACAAGCCAAAAAATGGGTTCACTAAATGACGATGTTTAGCTCAAAGCTTTGCGTGTTGACTGCTCTCTTCTAGGAAACTTCGAAGTGTTCGGTCTGTGTTTTGATGGTGCTCTCAAAATCAGACAAAACCAAAAACTCTCGAATTGGTGCCGAGAGTTACCCCTAGAAGAGACAGTCAGCACGTTTTTAATACACTAAAAATGAAGAAATGAGGAATTAATATGCATTCATTACACACCCCGCGTATTTTTACAGCCCTTGTAGTGGGTTTACCTTTATTAGGTGGGTGCTCATCCACTACATCTGATGCGCTTTCAAATTATGCAGATATTGTCTCAGCAAGCTATGCAGACTCACTGACAGCAGCACAAGACATGGACAAAGCAATCGATGACTTTGTTGCCAGCCCTGATGCAGCCGGCCTGACTGCAGCT
This sequence comes from Myxococcales bacterium, assembly GCA_002721815.1. Classification (GTDB taxonomy): domain Bacteria; phylum Myxococcota; class UBA727; order UBA727. The sequence goes on along the minus strand of PBLQ01000016.1, from coordinate 66,732 downwards.
CAAGACGCTTGGAAAGCGTCTCGCGAACCTTATCTTCAAACCGAAGTATATCGTTTTTATGATGGTCCTATCGATAATGCAGAAGATGGGCCCGAAGGGCTGATCAATGCTTGGCCATTGGACGAGAACTACATTGACTACGTCTTAAATACGGATGGTACTTTTAATGAAGGCGGTATTGTGAATGACACTGCGGTGGAAATCACAGCAGCCAACCTTGAATCTCTCAACGAAAAAGATGGAGACGCCAACATTGCCACAGGCTACCACGCCATTGAATTCCTCTTATGGGGCCAAGACACCAGCGACACAGGACCTGGCGACCGCGCTTATACGGATTATGTGACGGGTGAAGGCGGCACACATGCCAACCAAGATCGTAGAGGGCTATACCTTGGTGTGGCGTCAGACATGCTGGTGGGTCACCTCCAGGGTTTGGTCGATGCATGGGACAGTGCAGGGACCGATAACTATCGCGCCGAATTCTTGGCAGCGGAGCCCAATGAAGGTCTGCGACGCGTCATGTCCGGCATGATCATGCTCGCCGGATTCGAAACAGGCAGCGAACGCCTCCAACCCGCTCTTGATAACAAGAGCCAAGAAGACGAACACTCATGCTTCAGTGACAATACCCATCGAGACATGGTTCAAGACGTCCAAGGTGTGATGAACGTGTGGAAAGGCTCCTATACCAAGCTCGATGGCTCTACGATCGAAGGCACCGGAATTTACGATGTCATTAATGAAGCAGACGCCGCTCTTGCAACCAGTATTGACGGCAAACTCACGGCCGCTTTGGACGCCGCAAAAGCGCTGCAAGCTCCTTTTGACCAGGAAATCGCAGAAGGTAACACTGAAGGCAATGCTCGTGTTCAAGCGACCATTACCGCTCTTTTGGACTTGGAAACCGAATTGCAAGACGCATTCAAATTGTTAGAATTAACCATTCCTCCAAGAGAGTAATGCATCTAAACATGCATTGGTAAAGGACTTTGCGTGTTGGTTGTTCATCCTCTTTTAGCCTCGGCTTTCTCGTTTCTCTTGCTTCTGAATGGTGCTCTCGGATGTGGAGAAAACCGGTCGACCCTCCCCGTTGAAACGGGAGAATGGCTTCCAGGGGGTGAAACAACCAACACGCTTTTATTGGGCGTCAATGCCTTTATCAGGCCGGCTGAAAATATCACCACAGAACATTCACCCATGTTCTTCACCGGCAACAGCTTTTTCAACCAGCCTTGGGTAGAAGCCCCAGCAACCACCGATAAACGGGATGGGCTGGGGCCTTTTTTTAATGCACGCGCCTGTTCGGCTTGCCACCCCAGAGATGGCCGGGGAACCCCGCCAGAAACCGCAGAAGAGCCCTTTTTAGGTCTCCTCCTGAGGTTAAGCGTCGGAGAAGAAGATACGTATGGGGGACCCATGGGCGATCCCGCATACGGAACCCAACTTCAACCTCAAGCGATTCCAGATATTGCACCTGAAGCAACCCCTCAGATAAGCATCGAAACCATCGAAGGAACTTACGACGATGGAACGCCATACGAACTTGTCAAGCCCACATACATCATCACTGCCCCTGCTTACGGCCCATTGGCCGAAGACCTAAAAATATCGCCTCGTATTGCAACGCAAATGATTGGCTTAGGTCTTTTAGAAGCAATCCGTGAAACAGATATTCTCCATTTGGCGGATCCGAACGATGAAAACAATGATGGGATCAGTGGCAAAGCGAACTACGTTTGGGATGAAGACCAACAAGAATTAGCACTGGGACGTTTTGGCCATAAAGCCAATCAACCCACTTTAAGGCAACAAGTCGCAAGCGCTTTTCATGGGGACTTGGGAATTACAAACCCAGTTTTTCCTGACGAGAACTGTTTTGAGGCTCAAGAAGACTGCCTCAATGCGACCGTGGGAGGAACACCTGACATCGCAGAAGAAGAATTCCACAAGGTTGTGGTCTACAACAGCCTTGTGGCGGTTCCCATGCGGCGCGCGTGGGATACTGAAGAAATATTGATCGGCAAAACCCTTTTTCATGACGCAAAATGTACGAGTTGCCATACGCCCAGTCACCGGACGGGCGAACATGACCTTGAGGAGTTAACCGAGCAACTGATTTGGCCATATACCGATCTCCTTTTACACGATATGGGAGAAGGCCTTGCAGATAACCGCCCTGACTACTTAGCCAACGGGCAAGAATGGCGAACCCCACCCTTATGGGGGCTCGGGCTAATACCAGTGGTGAATCATCACCATCGCTTACTCCACGATGGGCGCGCCCGTGGTTTTGAAGAGGCTATTTTATGGCACGGAGGCGAGGCCGCCGAATCCAGAGATGCCTTCAAAGCCATGCCCAAAGAGGACCGGGATTACCTTATTCGGTTCTTGGAGTCTCTTTAATGCACCGTCAACAAGTAATGAAACTAAGCGTCATTGCGATGCCATTGCTTTGCATCTCGTTATTTTCTCATTGCGAACTTGAAGATGTTCAAGATGTTCGCCAGGGCATTATTAAGTCGTGGGCGCAACATCTTATCGTACCCGGTTTTCAGGATTTTGCAGACCGAGCACAACAGTTGCTCGTTGCGACTGAATCTTTTTGTACTGCAATCGACCTTGCGAATTTAGAAGCATCTCAAAACACTTGGCGAGACACACGCGCAGCGTACAAACGGCTAGAGGTGTTTGCTTTCGGGCCTCACAAAGAATTTCCAGGGCGTTACGGCCCTGCCATTGATACGTGGCCTGCCCGCGAAGAAGACATTCTTGAACTCCTAAACGGAACGAAAGAAATTTCCACATCGCTCATTACCAATGGCGGTGCCACCAAAAGAGGGCTTCCAGCTCTTGAATGGTTTCTTTTTGCAAGCCCAGATACGTTACTGTCTGAAACCGTCAGTAATCCCAGGCGCTGCGAAATACTTTTGGCCATTGGAGAAGATTTATCACTCTCAGCGCAAGGACTCGCCGAACGATGGTCTACCGGGGAAGGCAGCTTTCTCAACGAACTTACAGATCCTGAAACAGCACAGGGCATGTACGCGAACAGCAAAGAAAGCTTCGCCGAAATCGTCAACCGCATGTGGTTCACATTTGAAAACATTCAAAGAGACAAACTCGGACGTCCTTTGGGTAATGAGTCAAATGGCAGTCCACAACCAGACAACCTAGAATCCCGATTCAGCCAAAATGCCATTGAAGATATCAGAAATAATTTAAGCATGATTTCCGAACTCTTCGAGGCCACAGACGAGCGCCAAGGCCTCGTGTCCCACCCACGCATGATGGAGAGAACCGATCTGATCGCTTCATTCAGAAACCAAGTAAACAAAACGATGCAAAGTCTCGATGATATTGACCAGCCATTATCTGAGGCGGTTCTCGAAAATCCAGATTCGGTGAGAAAAGTGATCGACAATTTTGGCGAGCTACAAACCTTGGTGCAGGTCGATTTTATGAGCACCCTCGCTTTAACCTTATCATTTAACGACGCTGATGGCGACTAGAGCGACTCAAGCTTGGCTCATGCGCCCCCAAGATCCGACGGCCTTTATTTTTTTTAGGTCTGCTTTCGGTCTGCTCATGTTTTTGGGAACCATACGGTTTGTCGCTTACGGTTGGGTGCATGACTTGCTTATAAAGCCCGATTACCATTTCACCTATTTTGGTTTTCGATTCATCACGGTTTTGGCGCCCACTTGGCTTTACGTGATTTTCATTATCATGGGTTTGTCAGCCTTTTTTTTATCCATGGGGATCAAAACCAAAACATGCGCCTTGGTATTTTTTGTTTGTTTCACCTGGGTGGAGCTGATGGAAAAAGCCATGTATTTAAACCACTATTACCTGGTCAGCCTCATTGCTTTTCTCCTGTTCTTGCTCCCTTCGCATCGGTCTCACAGCCTCATCAAGATATCTAAAAAGCAAGAAATTGTGCCCATTCCTCATTGGGTCTATCTCTTTTTACGCCTACAAATTGCATTGGTATATTTTTATGCTGGATTTGCCAAACTTAACAGCGACTGGCTTTTGTACGCGCAACCACTTCATCTTTGGTTGCAAAACTATTCACACTGGCCCATCGTGGGCTCACTTCTACATACCTCCCAGGCCGCATTTTTCATGAGCTGGGCGGGCGCTGCATTTGATTTAACGATTTGGATATTTCTTTGGTGGCCCAAAACACGTCGCTGGGCATATACCGGAATCGTGATTTTTCATGTAAGTATCTGGGCGTTATTCCCAATCGGAATTTTTTCCTGGTTAATGATACTCTCTGCAACCTTGTTCTTCGCGCCTACATGGCCACGACACCATTTCAAACATCAATTGCCTTTGGTTTTAAATAAGTGCTCTAAACCTGCGGTACCTTGGAAAACTTTGAGGTTATTTTTGCTCTTTTGGCTCGCATTTCAAATACTCTTTCCCCTCAGGTTTCTATGTTATCCGGGGCCCGTGAATTGGACAGAAGATGGTTTTCGGTTCTCTTGGCGCGTGATGCTGATCGAAAAAACAGGCAAAATTGAATACAGAATCAAAACCAGTGAAACAGACACAGTAATTCGCATCTATCCACGGAAACGACTTGCGCCCTTTCAATACAAAATGCTTTGCACCCAATGGGATATGATTTTGGAATACGCCCATCATCTAAAAAATGAATTCGAAAATAAAGGGCATCAAAATGTTTCGGTTTTTGCCGATTCGTTTGTTTCCCTAAATGGCAGGAAATCTCAACGCGGCATCGACCCCCAAATTGACCTCACAACGATCTCACCTGACTCCTGGGTACCAAGGTTTTGGGTGCTGCCTTTGGTTGAGGATAATGCTCGATGACAATGTCGCTAGACAGCGCAAAAGCATTTCTTTAGTATCTAACGATGCCAAAGAAATATCGTCACTACGGCTGGGAATGCTCACCCTACTCCACCAAAACCCGTTCTTATTTCCGTTACAAACAAATCCCCTTTGACGATATTCACCCCACCGCCATCGAAATCAAATTCATCATGGAAAAGCGCGTGGGCTTCACCATCATGCCCGTGGTGATAGCTCCTCAGGGCCACACCTTACAAGACAGCAGCGAAATCATCGATGCCGTAGAATCCGCTCACCCTGCCCGACCTGTTTTCCCCGTTCCCCCAAAACAAAGATTGATCTCCTATTTATTTGAACTCTATGGGGATGAATGGCTGCCCATCATATCCATGACCACCCGCTGGACCATCCCAGCGAACAAAGCCTTCGCCTTCGAAGAATTTGGGCACTGTGCTTTTCCCTTTTTGCCCCGCGCACTCACCACGCCTTTGGGTAAAAAAATCGGGGCCAAGTTGAATTCCTACCTGCCGGTGTTAGGCATTACCGAAAAAACCAAACCCCAAATTCACCTGTGGTTGGCCGAGCTATTGACACAACTGGACACACACTTCTCCGAACACCCCTTTTTACTCGGCAGCCAACCTTGTTTGGGTGATTTCGCATTCCATGGTCCGTTGTATTCCCACGTTTGGCGTGACCCAGCTTCGCGACATTTGATTGAGGCCCATCCACATCTCAATGCATGGCGAGAGCGAATGATGCACCCTGCAAACGTCATGGGCTCTTTTTTGGACAATGACGAAATCCCACCCACGCTCTGGCCCATCCTCCAACGCATGTTTAAAGAGCAGCATCCCGTTTTAATAAAGAGCGTCCAACAAATTCAAAACTATTTGGACGAAAACCCCAACCCCAAAAGATTCCCCCGCAGCCTGGGTAAAGTTCGATTTCAAATTGGGGGTGTCGAAGAAGAACGCACGCTCACCACCTTTCCCATTTGGAAAATGCAACGCGCGTTCAATTTTTATCAGTCGCTCGACGTTAAAGAGAAAGAGAACGTCGATACCCTTTTAAGTGAAGTGGGGGGGCAAGAGTATATGCAGACTGAGATTACGTTCAAGTTGGTTCGTAACAATTTCAAGGTGCAGGTGGCTTAAGTTTGAACTTGGTCACAGACGTTAAGTATTCAATTCCGTAGATACAGAAGAGACCAGGTTCGTTGCGCGCTTGAGAGCAGCCTGAAAAGCCTCCAACCATTGAGGTTGAGCATCAAAAACATTATCTTCCCCAATAAATGCCAGGGCATCAAGCTGAACAAGTAACTGCTTGACCTCTTGCGAGACCCCCGTCAAAACTAAATGTTTCCCCCGTGCGTGCAGCCGCTGGGCCCCGGCAATTAAGCTAGCCGCAATGGTCACATCCATGCCTTGGGCCTTTCGGAGTCGCAAAATGAGGACCTGAACCTGGTCTGCCTCCACCGCTCGGTCCAATGCCAATTGTAGCCTACCCGCAGCACCAAAAAACAAATGCCCCTCCAAATGCAGAATACGAATATGCGAAGTAACGCCAATGGAAGCATCACTGGGCTGAAGTTCTGACACCCCGTCGTTTTGAGTGATGGACAATTGACGTACATTCACCACGCGCGCTTTTCGAAAAAAGAAGACCAAACTGATGAACACACCTAAATAAATGGCTTGCTCAAGCGACAATATCCAGGTGCCTAAAAAAGTAGCCAAAAAACTAATCTTATCCGCCCAATTGCTTTTTAGCGTGAGCCGAATTTTATCCATATTCATTAAATCGACTGCCACCACCAATAATAGACCAGCCAAAGCCGCGATGGGCGTATGGTTCACCACCGGCCCAAAGACCAACAGCACCAATAGCATCAACACACCTGCTATGACACCGCTGCACCGGCTCTCTGCACCGTTTTGGTGGTTTAATGCCGAACGGCCTAATGAGCCACTCGTTGGATACGCGCCCACAAAAGCCCCACTAATATTGGCGAGTCCTTGACCAACAAACTCCACCGACGTGTTTAACCTTTGGCCGGTTTCCGCTGCAATGGCCCGCGCTACAGCACTGGACTCCACCAAACTCAAAACCGCGCAGGCAATGGCCAATGGCAATAAAGTGGCGAAGAGGGCGACATCAGGTAGGGTTAACGCGGGCAGACCATTTGGCACCGGTGCTAAATCAAATACCGTTTTGAGGCCTTGCTCTTGCAACGAAAATACCAAAGACACCACAGTGGCCAGTGCCAATGCCACGATCGCACTGGGAATTTTTTTATTCACACGTCGTAAAATGAGGATAAGAGCAGCGGTCCCCAAGGCCATTACCAATGTCAAAAAACTGGTGGCCCCTAAACCTTCGAGCCAAAACCAAATACATTCGCCAATCCATCCTTGCGTACCGGGTGTGGCAGTGACGTTGGGAAGTTGTCCGACGCCAATTAACAAACCGGCGCCGGTGATATAGCCCAAAAGTACCGGGTTTGAAATGTAATCGATCAAGACTCCCAGGCGTAAGATGCCCGCCAAAAATTGAATCAGCCCCACCAACAAAGCCAACGTAATGCCAATTTGTAGGGGGTCGGCGTCCAACATGGCCGCGACACCACCTGACACCAATAAAGATACAGCATTTGTAGGCCCCGTCATGACGTGCCGTGAACTGCGCATTAATGCGCCCACAATGGTAGGAAGCGTCGCCGCATACAAACCCATGGCGGGCGGGAACCCTGCGATCACCGCATAGGCGACCCCTTGTGGAACTGCCATAAAAGTCACCGCGAGCGCCGAAGTAAAGTCCTTACTTAAGGTTGAACGATGGACCCCTTTGAGGTCTAAAAATGGAAAAAACTCACGCATGGCGGCAGTCTAGCGTCCAAACGGCGCGGAAGGTAATTTATAAGTCGCTTTTGTGTGCTTGAGGGGCTGTTTGCGCAAAAGTGCGCCCCACTAAGTGGATCGGGATGTACCGTATAGGTAAGATCCTGATGTTTGCCCGAACCACCCCACCAAATCCAACTGGTGGTAAGGTCATCACCCTCAAAAAGTTTTCCACCATGAAAAAATCCCAATTTGTCCAAGGGCGTGCCAAATCCTTTATAAACTGATCGCCCACTTCAAACCCCATCAGTTTACCATTGCTGTCCCGCCCTGCGATGTACGAACCCACTTCTTGAAAATCCTGGGCATCTACTTTGCAGGCCGCCGAGCAGGCGTAACGCCCCTTAAAAGTCTTGTTGTTAATTACAAAACCCAAATTATTGGTGAGGTTGCCTACAAAAGACAAAAAACATTGAACCCCTTAGCCCGTAGCACAGCCAACGCCCCCAATAAAAAAGGGACCTCAATGGGTCCCTTTTGGATCAAACAGGCAGCGTTGATCTATGGCCGTAAAAACTGTGCCAACTGCATGGCCGCATCCAAATCGTTGGAAGTGCCCGCCATGAACATTTGACTAAACATTTGGTCGTACTGATTTGGAGGACAACCCATTTGACCTTGGTCCCGCGCAGCCAAGGCGGTCTTTTCATACACCTGCCAAGCCGCGAGCGCCCCTGGGGTCATTCGGTAGCTGTTTTGGTCCACCCACTTGGCCATATCTTCGTATTCCGCTCCGAAGGCACTGCCATCTGCATCGGCCGTACCCAAAGCCATGCCCGCACTAAAAGTGTTGGCATCGATCATGCCCGGCATGGAATTCAGGAATTCACAGGCCAAACCCGAACTGGCATCTTTATACCCCGCACTGTTCATCTCATTGATCATGTTGTTGTAATCATGAGACGGAATTCCAGTATGACCTCTTTGCTGGGCTGATTCCGCGTAACGCTCGTAAGTACGGAATTTCGCCTTGGCCTCGGGCGTCATTTGATGCCAATTGGCCTTGGCAAAGTTCTTGAAGTCCGCGAACTCTGCACTGGCCGCCTTGCTGTCGGCATCTTTGGTGCCTTTGTGAATGGCATTGGCCATGGCCTCACCCGTGATGGGCTTGGGCCCGCTTTCCAGTTTTTCCAAGGCCCGCGCCGCGCTCTTATCGTAGTAGCCAGCACGACGCATGTCTTTCACCATCTTCTGGTAATCACTGCTGGGAATTCCAGTGTTGCCAGCTGCTTGGTGCTTCGACGCCATTTTATCGTACCCCCGCCATTTGGCCTTGGCCTGTGGACTCATTTCACTCCAGTTTTCTTTCACGTACTTCTTGAAGTCCGCATACTCCTTGCCCGCAGCCTGAGCATCACCATCTTTGGTCCCCGCAATAATGGCCTGTTGCATCGCAGCCCCAGAAACCGGTCGGGGCTGGCTGTCCAACTTCTCGATGGCCGCACCCGCTCCCTTGTCTTGGTAGCCAGAGGCTTTCATATCGGAGACCATTTGCTTGTACTCATTGGATGGAATGCCGGTTTTGCCTTGCGCCTGGCAGGATTGGGCCTTGCTCTCGTAAACCCGCCACGCGGCTTTGGCATCGGGCGACATGTTGTTCCAATTTTCAGAAACGAATTTCTTAAAATCGGCATACTCTTTGCCCGCAGCTTGGCTGTCTCCATCTTTGGTGCCGGCGATGATCGCTTGGGTCATATCGGCGCCACTGATGGGCTGTGGTTTTTTCTGCAGGTTTTCGATGGCCTTTCCTGCACCAGCATCTTGGTACCCCTTAGCCGCACTCATGTCCTTCACCATGTTCGCATAATCACTCATTGGAATGCCCGTATGGCCCGCGGCTTGATGTTTGGCAGCACACTCCGCATAGACCTTGTATTTGGCGCGCGCATCAGGACTCATGTTTGCCCAATTCTCTTTGGCAAACTTTTGAATGTCCGCAAACTCTTTACCAGCGGCTTGACCGTCGAGATCTTTGGTGCCGTTGATGATCGCTTGCTGCATCGCTTCACCCGAAATGGGTTTTGGGGCCTTTTCAAGCGCGTTGAGCGCTTTGCCGGTACTGGCATCTTGATAGGCTTTGGTCTTGTTCATGGTGTCGATCATCTCTTTGTATTCACCACTGGGAATACCGGTTTGCCCTTTGGCCTGACACTGGCGGGCCTTAGACTCGTAGACCATCCATTTGGCCTTGGCGTCAGGACTCATTTGGTTCCAATTCGATTTCACGTATTTGTTGAGGTCTTGGAACTCTGCACCGGCGGCTTGGTTGTCAGCATCTTTGGTGCCGTTATAAATGGCTTTGGCCAAATCATCACCGCTGATGGGCTTGGGACACTTGTCCAACTCATTGATGGCTGCCCCTGCCCCGCGGTCGTTATAGCCCGTGGTTTTCATGTCACGAATCATGTTCGAATACTGCGCGGGTGACATGCCCGTTTGCCCTTGCAACTTGCTGGCAATGGCATGCTTCGCGTAGGTTTTAAACTTGGCCTTGGCCTCAGGGGACAAGTTGTTCCAGTTGCTCATGGCCCACTTGGCAATATCAGCAAATTCTTTGCCCGCCGCCTGATTGTCGAAATCTTTCGTGCCATCGATAATGGCCTGCTCCATGGCAGCTCCAGACACAGGCTTGGGTGCCCCGTTGAGTTTCTCTAAGGCAGCCCCAGCACCAGCGTCTTGATAACCCGCTTTGTTCATATCGTTGATCATCTGTTTGTATTCGCCACCAGGGATTCCAGCCATGCCGCGCGCCCGGCAAGAACGTACTTTATTTTCGTACACCCGCCATTTGGCTTTCGCGTCAGGGGACAACTTGTTCCAGTTCTCACTGACATAGTTTTTAAAGTCGTTGTACTCTTTGCCCGCAGCTTGTCCGTCCCAATCCTTGGTGCCGGCCACGATGGCATTTTGCAAGTCATCGCCACTGATGGGCGGGGTTTTTCCTTTGAGGTCTTCGATGGCCCTTCCAGAACCCGAATCTTGGTAACCGGTGAGCTTCATCTTGTCGATCATCTTATCGTACATTTTAGATGGGATTCCGGTCATGCCTTTGGCGTTGCAAGACTTGACGGTTTTTTCGTAGACTTTCCATTTTTCTTTGGCGTCTGGCGTCATGGATTTCCAATTCTCTTTGACGTATTTGCGCAAATCTGAATATTCGGCACCTGCCGCTTGGTTATCTGCGTCTCGGGTGGCCCCATGAATCAGTTTCATCATGTCATCACCTTCAATGGGGTTGCCCCTGGCCCGTTGGGCTTCGATGGCACGACCTGCGCCAGCGTCACTGTAGCCCGCTTTTTGCATGTCTTTAACCATTTGCTTGTATTCGTTGCTGGGAATCCCAGACATGCCCCGTGCTTGACAGGATTGCGCTTTGTTTTCGTATACCCGCCATTTGGCTTTCGCGTCCGGTGACATGTTTTTCCAGTTTTGGCTCACGTAATTTTTGAGATCTTTGTATTCACGGCCTGCCGCTTGGCCGTCGAGGTCCTGAGTGCCTTTGATAATGGCTTTTTCCAAGTCGGCCCCACTGATGGGTTTGGGACATTTATCGAGAGCCTGTACCGCTTCGCCAGAGCTTTTGTCGGCGAATTTTTTATCAAATTTGTCGGCTTTGTTTTTCGCCGCGAAGGCCGATGCTTTTTCCATTTTACCCAGCATGGCTTTGTATTCATTTTTGGGGATTCCCGTTTTGCCTTTGGCGGTCATCTTGGCAGCCGTATCGTCGTAGACATTCCATGCAGCCAACGCCTCGGGGCTCATCTTGCTTTTGTTGGCCTCGACAAATTTAGAGAGGTCTTTGTGCTCTTGGCCCGCCGCCTGATTGTCGGCATCTTGGGTGGCGCTTTTGATCATCTTGATCATGTCATCACCACTGAGCTGCGCATTGGGCTTGCTCAATTGACGTTCGGCCTGAGCGATGGCGGCCTTGGCACTGTCATCACGGTAATTCGAGGTTGATTTGGTTGTTGTGGATGTTGTGTTGTTCACTTGTGCCATGTTGATACTCCTCCCAGGTATGTTTCTGGTCTTCAAAGTTGGCTTTTAACTAAGCGGCGAGAATCTACGATCCTCTTCAAGCTGGACTCAAGCCAAAGCCCTATAAATCGGGCTTTGCGCGCCTGTTCCACACGTTTCTTTAGCAAAAGCCTTGTTTTTAAATGGGTTAGGAAAAGCACCGAAACCCAACGGCAAACGCCGCATTCCTGGATGATGGAAAATGATCCCATAACAAACGTCACAATTGCCAATGATAAGCGACTGCGACGTGCTAAGCTGCAGGGGTGAAAGACATGAACCGCCACTATTCAAAAATACAAATCCTCGCCCACCAGCTGGCTTGGTGGGGTTGTGTGCTGGCCGTGAAATGGCAACATCCCCTTTGGGCGGCTGCGATCATGTTCGCTTTCACCCTGTTTCATTTGTTCATGACCCGCGACAACTTCAACCGTGAATTGCTCTTGGTGATCACGGCCACCGTGGTGGGCGGCTTGGGCGACAGCTTGTTGGTCATTGGCGGCGCTTTGCAATTTCAACCGCCCGGTGAATTCGGCTTGCCCATTCCTTTGTGGATGTGGGGTTTGTGGGCCGGCTTTGGCGCCACCTTGCGGTACTCCATGGATTGGTTGGTGGCCCAACCTTGGCGTGGTTTTGTGGCCGGCGCTTTGGTGGGGCCCATGGTCTATTCCGGGGGACAAACATTACAAGTGGTTAGCCTCGGTAGCCCTGAAAGCACTTCCTTTGTTTTTATCGCTGTAGCGTGGTCGGCCATCTTAGGATTTTTGGCCCTTTACATCCAACGCTCTGCACCGCGAACAGGCCTTCAAAACTTGGAAGTCTGAGCGAAGTCATTTAAGATGACGGCATGCAACAAAAAAATTGGCTCATTAAGATTTATAACACCATAGAGGTATTCCCCGGTCGTTTTTTTCTGTTGTGGTGTGTCTTTTTTGTGGTCGCAAGCTTATCAGTCGGCTACCTCTATTTCCTGCTGTTCCCCATCACTAAAGTGGTTTTAACGGCCAGCCCATTGATGTTTTTCGTTGTCTATGTCGCCAAGTCGAAGAAAACAAATACCCTTGCGGCGTGCCTGTACTGCTTTTTGTTGGTACTCCCCTTTTTAACCATTCATAGAGTTCTAACGATACATCCACAATTGTTAAATCCGCTAGATTTAAGTTCCCCTTACGGGTTTTACCTGTTGCCTATATTCTTTGGTATCGCTTGGATGTTCAACGGACTACTGGTTTATCAAAACCTGCAACGCACCATTCATCAAGAATGGTGGATCGATATAAAACTTGAAGGTATCGTTGTCACCCTCGATGACATGCAGGTGGGAAACAAAAACATTGATGACTTCTTACAAATTTATGGAGAACCTCGCACTTGGTGGGAGCAACGCATCAAAGAACCTCAAGCCCGGGCCTTTTTGGCGCGCCTGCGAAGCCAGGGCGATGTCTGCGCCATAACGGGAAGCCAAATTGAAAACTGCGCGGCCCCCCATAGAGAACAAGCCGAACGATGGCGCAACATGCTCAACGAGAACCCACCCACCCCACAAGACTGGAAAGACAGTGGGTTTGATTTTTCGGATAAGGACAACCTCCACGGGACTTCGCCTCCAGGCGCACCTGTCGCCATTTCCGCGATCGTTGAAGAAACAGAAGACAACACGCCATGATCCTCAGAACCAAAACCTTAAGTATCATCGCCTTCTTCTGTGGCGATCGGCCAGTCCGATTCTATATTATGTGGGGCTTGTTCTCTTTTCTAATGAGTGTCTTTTTGGGGCGCTTTTATTTTGTACTCGGATTTTTCCACAGAATCCTATTGCTCTTTTCCCCTTTATTGTTTTTGATGTTCACTTGGTTTTTGGGTGATGACAAAAGGCTCGAACCTTTATTGAGTATTGGGCATAACTTCGTTCAATTCATCATTTTCTTCGCTCACATTTCGACCCTGTTTTACATTTGGTTTTATGTGGGGAATGAATACTGGAATGGACAAAAAGGAAATCTGTTTTATATCGCGCCATGCTTGTTTTTTCTAAGCTGGTGTCTCAATGCCAGGAACGCTTTACATCGCTTGCAATGGATTCTCCAAAAAGCATGGTGGATCAACATTACACTCGAAGGCAAATATGCGCCCAGCACGGGGAGCAGTCGCGATATCCACGTGAACAGAAAAAGCATTGATCGCACCCTGTTCATCTGGGGAGAACCCCGCAAATGGTGGGAATACCGACTTCGTGATCCTGAATCCATCGCCATCTTACGCATACTAAAAAAGCAGCGCCTCGGCCTCAGTGCTACCCTCAATAATATCAGTTGTGACCCCCAAATAGAATCGGCCGCCAAAGAATGGCGTCAGCATTTGGAGCGTTTTCCGCCTACGCTGCAAGACTGGAAAGACAGCGGATACAGATTCACGACATCCGCCCACGAAACGATCCAAGCATCATCACGGGCGGGGTCGCCCATCGCCGTCCCGTCGCTCGGTGAAGAAACAAAAGACAACCAACGATGATCCATCGAAGCAAAACCTTCAGTGCCATTGCCCACTTTTGTGGTGTGAACCCAATCCGGTTTTATATACTTTGGGGTTTATTCTCTGTTCTAATGAGTGGTCTTTTAGGGCTCTTCTATTTTGATATGTACGACTTCCCCAAACTCATCCTGCTCACCTCGCCCTTCATGTTTTTTATTGGCGCGGTGACTTTGGTTTTGGGCGATAACCTGGAAAAGGCCAAAGGGTTTTGGGACCTTGCCTTCCAAGGCACTGTTTTCGCCTTGCACTTTGGAATGGTAATTTTTATTTGGGTGTATGTGGGGCATGAAAATTACAACGATCTAAAAAGCGTTTTTTTTTACATCTCACCGGTTCTTCTTTTTTTCGGATGGTTTCTCAATGCCAACATCACCTTGAGGTATTTTCAACTCAACCTCGGTAAAGAATGGTGGCTCGACATCACCCTCGAAGGCGATTATGTCCCCAACACGGGGAGCATTCGCGATATTCATGTGGGCCAAAAAGTATTGATCGCACCCTCTTCATCTGGGGGGAGCCTCGCACATGGTGGGAATACCGGCTCCGCGATCCTGAATCCATCGCCGTCTTACGCTTGCTCCAAGAGCGTCGCCTCACACTTAGTCTGACGTCCCAAAAAATGAATTGTGACCCCCAAATAGAATCGGCCGTCAAAGAATGGCATGAGCATTTGAAGGGTCATCCACCCTCACTGCAAGATTGGAAAGACAGCGGATACAGATTCACGACTTCCGCCGATGAAACAGCCCAAGCTTCGGCACACCCCGGCTCACCCATTGCCATTCCCTCTCTCGTGGATGAAAAAGAGCCTTAGGCCACGGCACCAAAAGCAACATTAAAGTCTCCGAGAAATTGTCTGCAACGACAAACCGGTTTAGAATCATTGAATGAAGTTTTGGAAAACTTTTAAGTTAAAACTGCAAATGGTGTTCAATCCCAAAAAAGTTGAATGGTGGATCCACATCGGACCCGAGAATTTCACCCCCACCCCTGATGACATTCAGGTGGGAGATCACAAACTAGACCGGGCATTACTAATTTATGGCGAGCCCCGAACGTGGTGGGATAAAAAAATTAAAGAGCCCCAAGCGCGCTATGTGATGACCGAACTTTGGCGCCATGAGGCGTCTTGCGCTTTGACCAGCAGCGCCATCGAAAATTGCCCCGAAGCGTTGTACCCACGGGTTAGACAATGGCAGTACACCCTCAGGGGCACACCACCGACCCGCCGAGACTGGGAAGACAGTGGTTTTGATTTTTCTGTCTCCGCCAAAGACAAAATCGCATCTGCCTCACAATCGGGCTCGCCCATTGCCGTGCCGGTTTTAATCCATGAAAAGAAAAATTTAAAAAGAGAAGCCGAGGGTTTCGATCCTTTTCACCTCCCACCTATAACAAAGAGCGAGCCATAAATCGGCCCAAAAGTCGGTGATGTTTTTTTTAGCCAGGAATGAGGGTTGAGTTGCGGCCCCTGAGGGACTTGTTAGGTTTCTCCTGTGGATACGATCGCATTTCTCGTACTGTACTGGCTCTTCAGCGTGGGGTACCTCTTGGTACTCACCTGCCGAAATGTACGCAAACGGCTTCGAAAAGAATGGTGGATCGAAATTCGCTCGCAAGGCGTCAAACCGACCACAGACGCCCTCACAGTGGGGCAACAAGACCCAAACCACGGGATGGTCATCTACGGCGAACCTCGCACCTGGTGGGAACAACGCCTCAAAGAGCCCAAGGCCCAGATGGTCTTGGCCCAAATGAAAGAACAAAAAGTATTGTGCACCCTGACAGACCGGCGCATCGAACTGACCGCCCCAACCTTTCCGTTATACCGGGTTGAACAATGGCAATGTGTGCTGAACGAAAACCCACCCACCTCCAAAGACTGGCGGCAAAGCCGATCAGGGTGCCCCATTGCAGCGAAGGACAAAAACGCCCTGTCCACGCGAACAGGCGCGCCCATTGCAATCTCGCCTCTCAGAAATGCAGACAGGGCTTTACAGGCCGAAGGTCATACGAACAACAAGGCATTAGATGGTTTGGAGCCCTTTTATTCCTGACCAAAATAAGAATTCGAGCGGGCCAAATGGCGCGTTAAGGCACCAAAAACACCGGCGAAGGCCCCGCACTCAATGGGGCATTCGATGTATCTATAAGCGCACCCAAGTTATTGAATCGCTGCCGGTTATCGCCATCGAGCGACAACGCAGTTTCATCTTCCACCTGCCACACCACGGTCACAGTGCCAGCCGCAGAATCAAAATCCAAAGCGAATTGGCCTTGTTTGGGGTCATGAAAACCCAAAGTCGTATTGGGACCCGCTGGAACCAAATCTTCGCCCATTTGCGAGAGCCACTGCATGGCCTGCCCCGAAGGTTTCAGTTCAAAATCTTGGTTCACGTCTTCGGCGCCATAACGAAACAAACCAAAATCATCCTCGGGCGGAAAGGCACCAGCGTTCACGCCGTCTACCAAATTAAACCAACACATGAGTTGCACACCCAAAGAAGCATGGAGCAAAACAGAACGCGTTAAAAAGTCAGCCTGCACTTGTTCGCTCACCGTTTCATAGACCGGCCAACCAAACTCGGTGGTCATAAAAGGCATGAGCGGGACATCATGCAGCTGCAACACCGCTTCGATATCTGCCAGCATGCCGCCCAAAGCGCGTTCCCCTTCGCCGTCTAACTCTGGCGGAAACTGGGGCGGGTAAGACGTATAAGGGTGCACACCAAAGACATCGATATGATCGAAAACGTCTTTGCGATGGGTGAGCATGTCGTGGGTGAACTCAATGGCGCCATTGATCACTTGTTCCAGTTGAAACAACCCACCGCTGATCACTGTACACTCCGGACACACCTCGTGAATGGCCTCGCTCGCTTCAACCATCATATCGGCATAAAGCGCGGCATCACCATGGGCATTGGGTTTAAAAAAGCGATAGCCCGCGTTGGCTTCGTTCCACAATTCGTAGCGCGTGACTTTGCCGCGGTAACGTTCGGCCACCACTCTGGCGTAGTTGGCGTAATCGGTGGGGTCATCGGGCGGGTACCATTTTTCACTGGTGGTCAAAGAGCTGGCCCAAGGATTGCCGTAAGCCAAAATCCACACCACTTCTAAATCGTTGGCTTGGGCAAAATCCACGATGGGGTCGAAAGAAGCAAAATCAAACTCGCCCTTTACCGGCTCCACCCGCTCCCAATGAATGGCCCGACGAACGGGTTTTACGCCTAGGGTATCGAGCAATTCACCTTGCCGACTGCGAATGGCATCGGATGCTTCGCCACTGCCTGTCCCCAAACCTTGAGCGCTGCACAAACGATCGCGCAAAGGGATGCCGCCAGTTTGCCAATTCCAAACCGAAGGCGCGCTGCCCACCAACTCGCTCACCTCACGGCACTCCCCTTCTTCAAATGCTTCCAGTTGAATCTCTGCCACCCCTTGGGTGCTGCAACGCAACCCTTCATCGCAGTCGGTCACCTCAAAACAGCTGTCATACACGGGGGCGGCTGTCGCCTCATCGGTGGGTGAGTCGCCGTCACAAGCCAACGGGAGGCACAAAACCAAAAACCATGCTGCCATTTTCAAGTACGCCCTGTGGATCATGCCTTTTCCTTCAACGAATGCCTGTGTCATTCTACCACGACTTGGCACTGGAACGACAAACGGTGCCTTTTCCCCGTTTTTTGGTGGTGAATTGGGCAGTGGCGGTGTAAGACCATGAATCACTTTCAGTTATTGCCCCGCCCCTGGGCAACCACCAACTCGTTCTTTTGTTGTTTTGAAGGATTCAGCCAATGTTTTCGCAAAAATTGAAACAGATCGCCCCGATTCACCAGTCCCCCACACCGATGATTTGTGTTCCTGTATGTGCCTTTCTGTTGCTAATTGGCTGTCCAGACGAAACCGCCACCGGCCCCGCTGGCCCATCCTCAGACACCGATGCCGGACTGATCTTCCAGCAATCCAATAACACCCCACCCAGCACCGATGCGGGACACGCCATCCAAGACAACGGTGAGACGCCGGTGGCAGATGCAGGAAACCCGGCACCAGATCCAGATCCCGGCCCACAATGCACGTGCCCCGATGGGTACGACCCCACACCGGCAGACGATGCCTGTACCAAAACCATCACCGTGGCCGCCACCAACGAGGGCACCTCCTATGAAGTTTGTGACGCCCAAGACAACTGGGTCTACGGTAAGTTTGGTGCCCAATACCCTGGCGGCACCAAAGTCAGAAATGAATACTGGGGCGAAAGCGATGGGCCAGGAACCGTCAACGGCCGACTCAATGAAGTGGGCATTTGGGCATGCAATGAAAATACCGGACAAGCCGGTTATGACCCTGTGGGTGAATGGATCGGTTTTGCCCATTGTCTCAACCTAGACGGTAAAGGCGATTACCTCGTGGGCATTGCGGGTGACAACCAAGTTCGATTGAAACTCAACGGCGAGACCGTGTTTGAATATTTAGAAAACAACACCGCAGCTTTCAATTATTGGTGGATCTCGGCGCTGCACGTGAACAGTGGCATGAACATCATCGAAATGCAGGGCTATAACGCGCACTCAGTGGCATCCTTTGGCGCAGAGATCGCAGGTCCGTTCCCCTTTAACTCGCTCGAAAACGATGAGGCCATGATTGCCGCCAACTACGAAGACAAGATTGTGTTTTCCACGGGCGTTATGGTGGGGCAATCTTTTGACGTAGGTGAAGACAGCGGTTGGACGTGCCCTGACGGCTACGCTCTCAATCGTTGTTTGCCCGAACCCGAATGCACTTACATCGATGTCATTCCCTGTGTCGGGGAAAGTGATGTGTCCACCCCCGCCACCGATGGGGGCACGCCTTAGGGCTGAACCAAAACCAGCTTTTCTTGGCGGGAGAGTTTTTTGATGGCCCACTCCGTTTTGAGGGCCTGCGAGCGATCGGGCTGTTCGTCCAAATACACCACTTTGAGTGGACCGCGCCCCTTGGTGAACTTGGCCCCTTTGCCAGCGCGATGGGCTTTGAGCCTTTTGTCGAAATCGTTCGTGATCCCGGTGTAAAGGCTGCCATCCCCACATTTGAGGATATAAACCACCCATTTTTCGCTTTTTTCCACCATTTTGTCCTTCAAATGAGTCTCTGGGGCCCCAATTTACGAAGATTGACCCATTTGTGAATGCGTCCAATGCGCTAATCCTTTAAAATCATAGGCCCGTTGCCATTCTAAATGCGAGAAAATTGAAAATGAAAAATATTGTAAGTTTGATGTGTCTGTTGGTGATTTTTGGGTGCCCAGGCCCTGAAGAAAGCACCGAAATCACCCTCACCAACTACCACCAAGACATCAAACCACTGTTGAACGCCAACTGCATGTCCTGCCACCGTGAAGGCGATATTGGCCTGTTCCCTTTCGAAACTTTCGAACAAGTGAACGCCATGGGGCCCGCCATTGTGGCCGCAGTGGAGAACCGCACCATGCCACCCTGGGGCCAAGATCCTGACTGCCGTCCCTCCAACAATTCCTTGTGGCTGGATGCTGATGTCATCGATGTCTTTAGCCAATGGAAAGCGCACGGCTTCGAAGAAGGCTCACCTATGGATACGGGCAGTGCCGTAACGCAGGCCATCGAAGAAACAGAAATTATTGAACCCGACACGCTCGTTCGGGCCATCGAGCCCTACGTGCCCGACGTGGGAATGGCCGATGATTACCGGTGCTTCATTTTACCCCATGAGTTTGATGAAACCACCTTCGTGTACCAAAGCACCATCTACCCCGATCGACTCGATTTGGTGCATCACGTGATCGTCTATGTGGGCACACCTGATGATCGCACCTATTTTGAAAACCGAGATGCCCAAAGTGAAACACCTGGCTTTCCCTGCTTTGGTGGTTCAGGGGTGGACGACGCACAAATGTTGGTGGGATGGGCCCCCGGTGAATTCGCAGCCAGCGGCAACAAAGACTACGCCCACCAAGTTTCAAAAGGCTCAGTGCTCATCATGCAAATGCATTTCAACTTGGCAGGTAAAACGATTGACGATGTGATTGATGGCGATCAAACGCAACTGGCCATGTGGACCTTGGAAGAAGGCGAAACCCCCGAATATCTCATTTCATTGATGCCCGTGGTGGACCTGGGCATCAACATTCCCCCCAACGAGCCCGCGTGGACCGAAGAAAGTTTTCGACGGCTGCCTTTAGATGCCACGATCATCGGTACGGCGCCGCACATGCACCTGCTTGGCAAATCCATCAAAATGGAACTGATTCGAGAGGACGAGAGCGTCGAATGCCTCACCCAAGTGGACGATTGGGATTTCGACTGGCAACGCACCTACATGTACCCCGAAACCCACACGCTGCCGGTCAGCATCAATGATCAAATCCGGTTGGAATGCACCTACGACAACAGTGAGGCCAATCAGCCCATCATCGCCGGCGAAAAACAAACGCCACAACAAACCGAATGGGGGGATGGCACCCGGGACGAAATGTGTTTGGACTATTTGGTGTTGGCCGCGCCTTACCGTGGTGAAGGCCAAGACGGCTTTTGTGCCGGCTTCGAGAACTGCTTGGCCGACTGCCCCGAAAACGATGCTTTCTGTGCCATGGCCTGCCCGGGCACCTTGGGGATTCAGTGCTTGAGTTGCAGTATCGACGGATTCTTCGGCGACTGTGCCCAATCCAAATGCGGCGGTGAGCTCATTGGCTTCGGCCTTTGTTATGACAATTGCACCACCGGCACTTACTTTGATTTTTTCGAGTGCATGCACGGCGCTTGTCGCGAGCCATTTGCTGAATTTTATGCTTGCATGGAGCCGCACCTGCGCGATGGTACCTGTGCCGATGACTTTTCAGATTGCACCGGGATGTACACGGAATAAGATGATGAAGTTTGGGCGACTGGGGCTGGGTCTTTTACTTTGGGTGGGATGCGGCCCAGAACTCACACCGCCCTCTTCGAACGCCACCTCTTTGGTGGACGCGGATGCTTGGGTGTTGTGTGCTGCACAAGAAGACCCTTTTGTGGACCGTCCCCAAAACCCGGAGTGCCCTTCTTCAGGCTATGCCGTAGAGGATGGGTTTTTCGAAATTGAAACCGATGTGTGCCATTACGGCACCTTTGTTCAACCCAGCAAGTTGGCCGTTGACGTCGAACAAACCATTCGTCTTAATTTTTGGCACTCGCCCTTAAGCAATCCCGAACCTGCACAGGCTCACGTGGCCTTGCAAGTGGGCGGTGAACTCTTGTGGGAAAAAACCATTCCCATCCCCAATGATGCGAATGTGGTCGATGAGCAACTCCAGCTGCAAACCGCTATCGAAGAGGGAACCCCCATTTATTTTCACTTGCACAACCATGGGAATAACGCTTGGCGTCTGGGCACCATTGAGATCGCTGCAGACTAAACGCTTTACTCTTGTGCAATCAGGTCTTCTTGTACGGTGGTCTTCGAAGACACGCCCACGTGATCACTCCAATAGTATTCCATGTTCGACCCACGAAGGATCACATCCCAAGGGTAGCTTTGGGTTAAGCCCCCGTTGGGCTCCTCGGTGTAATAGGGATTAATGTTGGAATAGGTGGTGGCCAAGGAGCGAAAGAAATGGGTTTCGCCAAGGGGTTCGATCATATCAATCCGTGTGCCTTCAGCGAGGTAATCAATGAGCACCATGGCTGGATCGATGCTGTGGTCTTCTGCATAAGCCTGACAAAAATTGAGGGTGGGCTCGTTGCCATCCACATCTTCGCCCAACATCACCAACAGATCCAAGCCTGGCGTGTGCGTGGCCATGTTGTCGCGGTTGGTGAATCCCCCCACGGTGGTGGCAAAGTTATTTAAAATGGCCCCACAGGCCACACACCATCCCGTGGTGGCCATGATCCAAAGGGCCCCGCTTTT
Organism: Myxococcales bacterium; assembly: GCA_002721815.1. GTDB lineage: Bacteria > Myxococcota > UBA727 > UBA727. Next base: position 44,557 of record PBLQ01000016.1, on the reverse strand, counting down.
GCCACAACGATCGTGCAGTGAAACGGTTTCACCCAAACAATTGGTGAGCGAAAAATTGGCCACATTGTTTCCTAAGAAAGAACCGTTCCCAGCCTCGACACATTCAGACTCCGTGACAATGGGTGCATTGGCCTCACCCGTGGACGTGCGAAAGCTTTCACCCCCCATGCATTTTTGTGCACCGTCTGAAATGGGCATGACCGCGATGGGGTTATTGATATTTACTTCTTCTAATGTGGCGGTGTTGACCGTGAATGCAATTTCAGAAGCATCCCATTGGGTGATTTCCACTTCACCTTCAGTGGCAAAAAAGACCTGCTCACACGCTTCGCTTCCCACATCGCATGCGGACCAAAAGGTGAGGCAGTTGCTGCAGCCGTTATAGGTACTGCCACCGATGTCGTAAGTGCCCGGGCCTTGAATGCCACGAAACACACCGCCATGACGCAACCCAAGAGTGAGACGATCCACTTTGCCATCTTCACGGGCCTGTTCTGCCTTGAGCATAAAATGACCGGGAACCAAGGTGCTCACTTCGTAGGTCACCCCCGTACCATCTAAGCCGGTATGACACGAAGCCTCTTCAGGCACATCGATAGGCTCTTTTTCTTCCACGGTTTCGTGCTGGGGACAACCGCTCAACCAAAGCCCCCACAAAGACACCACCGCCAAACTCGAACGTCGCATGATGCTGTTACTCTTCTTCTGGGAACAGTTCTAAGAGTTTCTCGAAAGCCCCCGCGATCCCCACGTGCTCGTAGGTGAGCAGTTCCATGTTCTCGTCGATAAGGTTGGCCAACGGGATGCCCATGGGTTTGAGGTAACAGTGTAGTTCTTTGTTTTGGTCTAAAAGAACGGGGACGCCTTCGAGCGGGAATGCCTCATCCCAATATTCACAATCTTCTTGTTGGGCTTGGTCACGATCGGCACTTTCGTACAAAAAGCTAATCCAATAGAATTCTTTGGCATCAAAAAGTTCACGCACCCGTTCGTACTTGTCATCCCACCAGGGCTTTTCTTTGATGGTCTCATCGCCGGTGAGCAACCAACTGGCCAACTGCTGACAAGGCCCGCACCACCCCGTGGACATTTCTACCAATATGGGTTTGCCTTGGTTGGCAAAATCGTAAATATCTACCTCTTGGTTGTGCTGATCGAGGGCTTTGATGTGTGGAAACACCCAGCCAATGGGCGGCGCACAATACTCTTTGTAGTTGGTCAAACCTTCACAATTGTTGGTGGCACAATCGCTGTTGTCGTTGCACGGAATGGGCGTCACGCTGCAAACGCTTTCTTCGTCGATTTCGATACAACGCGTTTCGTTACAGGGCTGGCTGGGCCTTACTTCTTCTTCTGTGGCGTATTCGATGCACCTGGGGTGATAACACACACATTTGGGTGCATGGGCACATTTGGGGTCCTCACAATCGATGAGCCCATCGTTATCGTCATCTTCACGGTTGCTGCAATTCTCGGTGGTTTCTTCCACACATTGAATGAGGCCGTTGGGCAATTCACAGGCCGCGCCAATGTCGGTGGCGGGGATGTCTGCTTTGCTCGGGTTGTAAGGCCAGTTACCGATGTAGATTCGACTTTCCGCATCTAGCGGATCGGTCCCCTCGGTATGTTCGTGCGCGTCGAGATAGCCATCGCCATCGGAATCCGGGTTTTTAGGATCGGTACCCAACTCCGCCTCTTGAACGTCCGTCAACCCATCGTTGTCTGTGTCTGTCGGATCTTCCACGCTGGTTGCCGGTGGTGGCACACAGGCCACCAAGAACATCAATACCAGCCCCCCATATGTGTGCTTCATCATTTGCCCTCTTTTAGTTGCCACCGTCGGTCAGGGCCATGTCTGCAACACCAGCGTCGGTGACATCCATAACCTCGCCGGCATCGGACGCATCTTCCATTTCAGCACCGGCATCGTCCATCATGGGCTCTTCCATGCCTGCATCAGCGATCTCTTCTTCTTCAATATCGGGCACCAAAACCAAACCCGTCAAATCCATCCAGCTGCCGCCCGTATCACTGATCAGGTGACCACTGCTGTCCACGGTGGCGGTTCCAGAGGCCTTCAAAGTTGCTTTGTCGGTGACCCCATACACATTGTAAATGGCGCCTTCGGGCTGGGTGATGCCCGACGTGACTTTGAACGTCACCGCTTCTGAGCTTTTGGTGCCGTGGGGTGCGAGTGCAAACATGAAAGAATCGTCAGGGTGCGCCAAGAAAGGCTCGATGTCGTACGGGGGAATCTGTGAGCCGCTGAGTCGCTCTGCTTGAATGATATCGTCATCGCGCCCGAAGGGATAATCGAGGGCCCCAGCGCCCACCGTGATTTCCAGTGCCCCTCCAGCCACCAACGCGGTACCGCCATTGGCTTCAGAAAGGGAGGAAGGCTCGTCAGTGACGGCCGGCATCACCACGTCTCGTGACAACACACTCAATTGGTCTGCATACACCATTTGGTAAAACAACAAACTCAGGTACGTATCGTCAGGGTCGGTGACTTCCATTTTCATGGGCTCCACCGAAATGTTTTCAAAAAGGTATTCGCCCGTGGCGTTGGTTTCACCGCTCATGCACAATGAGGCCGTGCACGCCAAGACGCGCAAGTTGGCCAGCGCATCGCCGTTGGCATTGACAACTTTCCCCGCAATGCTGCCCTGCACCACAGGCCCTGCATCAAACTGAGTTTGGTTATTGTTATTGTTATTGTTGTTGTTGTTTTCTTCCTCTTCTTCTTTTTCAATAATTTCTTCGGGCTCTTCTACGGGCGCATCAGGACACCCCACAGCCATACCCAGGAACAAAAACAAACCGAATAACTGACACCATTGACGAGACATGAACTTTCCTTTGAACAGAATATTTTGGCGCGCCCCGCAGATCGGGGCCAGAGAGTCGACATTTTAGTCCTTTCCCTGCCAAGACGCGAGTCTAAGTGATTCAATTAGCCGAAAAATTGTCGTTTTCAGGTATTTTGGGCTTTTATGGGCAACAATGGCCAGAGATCGACCGAAAATTCAGTCGCTTGGGAGTATTCATGCGTTTTTCATTCTTGATGTTGTGGTTGGCCACGATGCCCATCCTTGCTCTGGCCAATCCAGATGCCGGCCCCGCGGACCAGCCCGATGCAGGCTTGGGTCACAACGGCTCGCCCACCCAACCAAATCAGCCCAAAATCACCCCAAAAACGCTCACCCCTGAAGTTTTCGAACGCCTCACCCCTATTTTCTCTGGGGTCGCATCCCTGCAAACCCAAGGCAAAGAAGTCTTTTCCAAAATTGCGGGCCATGCCGATGCAAGAGCTCAAACCCCCATTTTAAAATCCACCCGCTTTCCCATTTGTTCCGTATCCAAACATTTCACGGCTGTGGCTGTGTTGCGATTGGTGGAACAAGAGAAGGTCAACATTGATGAACCGCTTCACACCTATGTCAAAGGCATGACCCCCATTCAAAAAGACGGCAAGGTCTGCACCGTTCGCAACGCCATGAACCATTTGTGCGGCTTTGATCGTGAATTCACCAGTTTGAACGATGGCAATCATTTGGCTGATCGCGAAGTGCGCGACGCCTACGTGACCGCCATGAACGAGGCCGAACTGGTGAACACCCCGGGCACCAAACGTTTGTACACGAACGTGGGCTACGATGCGCTCGGCATTTTGGTGCAAGACGTTTCGGGGCAAGATTTCGAAACTTTTCTTAAAGAACAATTCTTCAACCCACTGGGCATGACTAACACCGGCGTTGAAACGCCTCTGGATGCCGATCCGCAACAACATGTTCGCGGTTTGCTGTGGATGAAATGGCTCAATTTCGACGCGGCCAGCACACTCATGTTTCCTTCCAATTTCGCGAGCACCATTGGCGCATCAGGGAACATTTACTCGACCGTGGACGACCTGCATCGATGGAATCGCGCCTTGCACACCGGTCAAATTTTAAAACCTAAAACTTACGCTGAACTGGTGAACATTCCCGAAGTGAACAAACACACCAACACCGAAGGCCTCACCTCCACCGGCGGTTATGCTGGGGGACTCATCGTCGGCACCTATGACAAGAACGGTCTTGAAGTTATCTGGCACAACGGTGCTTTGGTGCCTTACAATTTCTCTTCTTTCATTGGCTGGGCCCCTCAAACCCAAACCAGTTTTGTGATGCTCTCCAATCACGCGATGTTTGTGAGCCAAACGACAAAAACAGGCCTGCAAATTTTAGAATGGCAGCATGGCCTTATCGATGAAGTCGCATCACCCAAACTCCCCTGGCCCGCTTATCTGTTTTTGATTTTCTTTGCCTTGATCTTTGGTGGCCTGCCCTTCATCCTTTATTTTTACGGGCAGCTGTTTCGAAAAGGCCACCGCAAAGGCAATACCAAAGCTTTTTCTGCACTGCTCACTCATACCGTTTATACGCCATTTTTTCTGCTCATGGTTTGGGGGGGCCCTGTTCGCGGTCCCATCATTTTTTCGGTCTTTGTGCTGCTCTCAGTGGTGGGCCTCATCAAACGCTTTCAGTTTTTCCAGGGCGCTTTAGACGGTCTAAGCAAAGGGCAAATTCTCAAAATCTTCGTGCCCCATGTGCTCGTCACCTTCTTCGTGGGAAGCATGGATCAGTTGGGTGCCTTTCTCATTGTGGCAGGGTTAATCGTTTTGCTGATCACCTACACCGTGCGCAACGGCCGACCATCGCCTGGCCTTGGTTGAGCATAACCTTCTAGATTTCAACAAGTCTTTCAACGTAACTTCCCTTGATCGCAACTGCCTTTTCGTGGCATCAAAAGGTGAATGCAGGGGAACCTTTGGACGGCGATACCATCACTACAATTTGGCTGATTGCGGGCATCACCATGATGCTCAGCGAAATGATTGTCCCGGGCATGGTGATCGGCTTTTTGGGATTTGCCAGTGTGCTGGTGGCCGGGGCAAGGGCGCTGGGAATCGTGGAAAGCTTAGGCGCCTCCGTTGGTCTTTGGACCGTCACCTCTGTGGGCCTGGTCTTAAGTTTGCGCAATGTGGCCAAAAAATATTTCCCCAGTGAAGAAAAACGCGTGAGCATCGACGAAGATGCCAGCATGTACGGCAAAGAAGTCCAAGTTCTGAGTGATTGCAGTGATGCCAACGATGAAGGTCGCATTCGCATTCAGGGCACCTCATGGCCCGCCAAAACTGTTGAAGGAACCATCGCAGCCGGCACCACCGCCAAACTCGTCTATCGAGACAACGTGGCTTGGATCATCGAACCTCTCGAAGTGGCGGGCCAGCTAGAGTCGGGTGAACGCCCCAGCAAAGTCCCCGTCGCACAAACCGAAAACGAAGAGGCAGAAACCGTCGAGACGCCTCAACCCAAAGATTAACGAAAGGAGCCCCACACATGTTTCTTGGATTCACCATTGGATTTCTCGTGGCCTTGGGCATTATCCTCAAAACCTTTATCGTGGTCCCCGAACGCAGCAAAGTTATCAAAGAACGCTTGGGTAAATTTGACCAAGTGCTCGGAGCGGGCTTTCATTTTCTGATTCCATTTGTCGACCGTGCCGCCTATCGCCAAGAGGTCCGCGAACAAGTCATCGGGGTGCCCAGTCAAAGCTGCATTACCCGCGACAACATTCAGGTGGATGTGGACGGGTTTGTTTATTTGAAAGTCACCGACGCGCGCAAAGCCAGTTACGGCATCGGTAACTACATCACTGCCAGTGTCAATCTCGCACAAACCACCATGCGCTCCGAAATCGGGAAGCTCACCCTGGACGAAACATTCACCGAACGCGACGCCATCAATGAAAACATCGTGAATGAAATCGACAAAGCCTCGGCCCCTTGGGGCATAAAAATGATTCGCTACGAAATCATGAACATCGACCCTTCCCGTCGCGTTGTGGACACCATGGAAAAACAAATGGAAGCCGAACGACAAAAGCGTGCGGACATCACCATTTCCTCCGGGGAAAAAGAGGCCAAAATTAACTTGTCCGAAGGCGAAAAAATTCAAGCCATCAACCTGTCCGAAGGCGAAAAACAACGCCGCATCAACGAGTCCAACGGTACGGCTGGTGAGATTCGGACCTTGGCCACCGCATCCGCCGAAGCGGTCAGCCTGGTGGCCAACGCCATCAATGGTCCAGGTGGCCGACAAGCGGTTCAAGCCCAACTGGTGGAACAATTCATTGACGAGTTTGGTCGCATTGTCTCCAAATCTAATGTCTCAGTGGTTCCCAATGAACTGGCGAACATCCAAGGCTTCTTCCAGGGTATGGGCGAAGTCAGTCAAAAAATCCCAACCAGCAGCAACGAGAAGAAATAACATGATGGATCAAATCGCAACCGGAATATGGACCCTCCTTTCTTTGTATGTGGCGGTGAAGTTCATTCGCTCCATTCGTATCGTTCCCAATCGCCAATCCTATATCGTGGAACGGTTGGGCCGCTATCACGCCACGTGGGGGCCAGGCTTTCACTTTGGCATCCCTTTTATTGATTCCGTGGCGTTTATCCAGCACCTCAAAGAAGAAGCCATCGAAGTTCCCCCTCAAGAATGCTTCACCCAGGACAACGTTCGGGTTGAAGTGGATGGCGTTTTGTACATCAGTGTCACCCACCCTGAAAATGCCAGTTACGGTATCACCAACTACCGCAGCGCGGCCCGCGTTCTGGCACAAACCACCACCCGCTCCGTCATTGGCACCTTAGATTTAGACCGGACGTTCGAAGAACGCGAAGCCATTAACTCTCGTGTGTTGTCGGTGATCAGTGAGGTCAGTGAAAGCTGGGGCATTCAAGTACACCGGTACGAAGTGAAAAACATCGAGGTCCCCGCCAGTGTGCGCGATGCCATGGAACGCCAGCTCACGGCGGAACGCGATCGCCGTGCTTTGCTGGCGCGCACCGAAGGCGAAAAACAGGCCATGATCAATGACAGCGAAGGCCTTAAAATGGAAATGATCAACAAATCCGAGGGTGAAATGACCAAGCGCATCAATGAAGCCGAAGGCCGTGCCCAAGAAATTCTGGCCATCGCCCAGGCCACCGCGGAGTCCATTACCAAAGTGGGTGAATCGCTGGTGCAACAAGGTGGCGACGAAGCCATCAAGCTACGATTGGCACAGGCTTATCTCAAAGAGTTTGGGCACTTGGCCAGTTCCAAGACGCAAGTACTCCTCCCGGCGGACATCACCAAAATCGATGACCTGCTCAAATCGGTTGGATTGAATATCGACAGTGAGATGGCTGACTTCGCCCAGCTTCAAAATGCGTTGCCACAAGCGCAAACCAGAGACAAAGTGCCCATGGCTGCCGATGCTGCTCAAACAGCCCCGGTCACATCAGGCTCTTCGGATTGAAGATGCCAAGCTGAAACCCGGTTTTGCAAAGCAAACCCACTGGAACTTGATCCCTCACCGGCACGCGAGTAAGGTAGGCTCGGGGAGCAAGACCATGGACACCATTATCAAAGATATTCTCGCCATCATGGCGGGGGGATTTCTCGGCGCATTAACCGTGATGGCCATCCAAATGACTGGGCATCATTTTTATCCTTTGCCAGACAATATCGATCCCGAGAGCGTGGAGAGCATCACCGCTCACATGACCGATGTTTCCATTGGGGCCATGCTTTTTGTTTTGCTGGCCTGGTTTTTAGGTGCTTTCACGGGTGTCTTGTTGGCCATCAAAGCAGCACCCATTCGAAAAAAAATGGCTGGCGGATTGGTGGGGGTTATTCAGTGGCTCATGGCCATCCAAACTTTAAACATGCTTCCCCATCCCATGTGGATGACAGTGGCAGGGGTCTTGGCCGCGCCTTTGGCCACCTTCATCGCATTCATGTTGGTCGGTCCGCAACCCGACGAAGAGACATGATGGGCTTTTACTTCTGAAGCCCATTCTTCCGTATATAGTCGGTGATCTCAAACCCCGCGAACTGGTTGCCTCGTTTATTCCACAAACGGTAGTACGTAAGATATGCGTTCTTATCCCGCTGTGCCGCCTTTGCCCGCACCCGGCGCCCCACATCAAAGACGTGTACCCCTTGTGCTTCAAAAAATTCTTTTGCGGCCTGCCCTCTCCCCGGAAAGGAAAAATTATCGGTCACCACCAACAGTTGACTGTTGTTCCAAGAAGCCAATGTCTGCAACGACTGCAAGTTCTCCAGGTGCGCATCCATTTCGTTGTTCAGCCATCCATGCTGCTCATGGCCTTGGAAGAAATCGGTTTCATCTAGCTGGTAAACACGATTATTACTTTTATCTTCAGCGGGTTTGAATCTCTCGAAAAAATATTGCCCGGTGGCGAACAAAACACTTTGTTCCAACATGGACATGGCCAAACCCATGGCGTCTTTTTTCTGAAACGATTTTTGGCGTTCGGCCTTCAACGAATCCGACGTGTGCCGGTCCACATAACCCGATTCAAGGTCCAGCCAGCGGAAAATAAACCGCCGCTTTTGTCCTTCCATCAAGTACTGCTGACCGACAAAATCATCTGAGAAGTCATTTGGTTCGTACATTAAAACCACCAAAGCCGGCGGCTTGCCCACATCGTCGATCACACGCTTGGCCTTTTGAACATGATAGGCCGTGCCGGTTCCAGGAACCCCGCATTTTAAAACACGTGAACCCAATTCGTTTTCTAAGACCGTGGCCCAGTGGTGGGTCAAAGGCACCTGCCCCCAAGCGGCATCACCGCCAATCACGAGAATATAGTCGTCGCCGGTCCCACGATCAAAATCGAAACATCCCCAACGATTGGACGAAATGTCATGACCGGGTCCGCGGTAAGTTAAGGCCTGCTGACTTTTTCCGGGGGCCAAATCGAAATCCAACAAGGGATCCTCGTCAAAGACCCCAGGCGGAAAGGCCGGTGCCTGTGGGACCACCAGATATCGCCAATGGGTTTGACGCACACCCAGCTCGGCCGCCAAAAACATCAGGGGCAACCCAAAAATCAAAATGATCAATGCACGAAACACGTTGCTGTCGCCTCCCTCGATCTGTGCAACATAGGAGCCAAATCTCACTCAGGTTAGGACGTGAGAATATTATAAGCCACTGTTTTTATTGGAATAAAGGTTTTTTCAAGATTTATATTATGGTTAATTCTAGGAATACACACGGGGGGCTGCAAGTCCTTATAATAACGGGGGTTTTCCAGGTTCATGCCGCCCTTTTCGGGATAAGACTGCCGAGTGGATGAATAGACAGCCCGATTATCCGTTAATTAGATGGGGGATTTGCAGCGACACTGGATCTTACATTATCTTCGAGAGGGAGGCAGATAATGCGGAAGGATTTTTTAATCGCGCTTGTATTGGTGACCGGTTGTATTGAAGGGCCTCAAGGCGAAAGGGGCCCCCGGGGCCTGCGCGGCTTTCAAGGCGAACAAGGTGTCAGTGGCAACAGCGGAAGCAACGGTCTGCGTGGCCCTAGAGGCCCTGAGGGTCCTCGGGGAGAAACCGGCGCGCCGGGCGACTCTTGTTCCACCTACGGTGCGGACGGGGGGGTTTATGTGACATGTGAAAATGGCACCACCGTATTTTTAAGCAATGGGAGCAACGGTGCCAATGGCAGCAACGGGCAAAATGGGACCTCATGCAGCACCCATGAAACAGACGCGGGCGTGGTTATCCAATGTACCGATGGCACCTCGACCATCGTGCGACACGGTCAAGATGGCGTTGATGGCACCAACGGGACCAATGGCAGCAACGGCAGTTCTTGCAGCTCTGAAAGCGCCGACGGCGGTATTCATATCCTGTGCACCGATGGCACCAGCAATTTCATTACCCACGGCGCTGATGGCACCGATGGGACCGATGGCACCAACGGCAGCTCCTGCACCACCGAAGAAACGGACGGAGGGGCTCGCATTCTATGCACCGACAGCACCACCAGTCTGATTACCCATGGCGCTGACGGGACAGACGGCACATCGTGCTCTACAACTTCATTCGACGGCGGCGCGCATATCAACTGCTCAGATGGCACCGAAAACACCATCCATCATGGCAGTCATGGACTCGATGGTGAAAACGGGACCTCATGCAGCACCGAAGAAACCGATGGCGGCGCCATTGTCTCCTGTACCGATGGCACCTCCAACTTTATTCGTGATGGGTTAGACGGCACCGATGGTGCGCCTGGTACCAACGGGGTCCCCGGCACCAATGGCGATGACTGTCAAATCACCTCAGTGGTCGATGGGGTGAGCATCACCTGTGGCGCAACAACCGAAACGGTGAACCATGGGTCGAGCTGTACCGTCAATCAAGTGGGCGGTGGCATATCCATTGCGTGCGGAGAAGGTGATTCAGCGACCACGGCGTCAGTGGCAGGGTTCTCCAGCTTCGAACCCTATGGCATGGCCATGGTGAACAATACCAGTGATTCCCTGGCAGCAGGCCAAGCCTTAATCTCTAAGTTCTACTCGCCGTCGACCGGGCTGTACGATCTGTTCTCCATTATCCAACGCGCTGAATCCGACGTGAATCTTCAAGTGGCCCTTTTTCAATGGGCTGGAGAGTCCAATGACTATGCCGATCTGACCCTCGTGCCCGGTAGCAATGTGCAAGTGGTAGATACCAGCACCACCGACGCATTTTCACGTTTTTCAGGAAGCGGCCTCAACGCACAACTGCAAAAAAATACCAGGTATTACTTTGTCATTCGAAATGCAGGCACTTCTGATTGGCCCTATGCCAGCTATTACGCGAACGTCGTAGGCCAAGGCAGTGGCGGGGCACGCCTGTCTTACAAACGCGCCCTGAATGACTTAAACACTTATACCGAAGAAACCCTGCTCGTCCTAGATGACGATCAAGGCAACCCGCATAAGCCATGGTACCGGGTGAGCCAATAACATGAGGCAGCCAATCACCAACAAAACTCAAAGAAGGATGTTTTGGATGCCCAACTTGGCGCTGGCAGTCATGCTTAGCGGCCCTCTGGCTTGTGTTGAGGGTGAAACCGGACCGGCTGGGCCAAGAGGGGTGAAGGGACTCGAGGGTGCGCGTGGTTATCACGGTGAAGACGGCACTGACGGTGGCGTTGGTGACATGGGACAGCAAGGCCAAACAGGTACAAATGGCCAAGACGGTACCGCTTGCAGCATCAGTCCCACCAGCAACGGCATTCAAGTCATCTGCGAAGATGGCACCACCACCTTGATTCAAAACGGGGTTGACGGAAATTCAGGGCAAAATGGCAGTGATGGCACCACCTGTCACACTGTAGAAACCGATGGTGGCATTTCATTGCTCTGTGAAGACGGCACATCGACACTGATTCGTCGTGGCGTCAATGGTACACCAGGAAACCCCGGGGAGAACGGTCAAAACGGAACAGTCACGTTGAACCACGCTCCCGTCAATGGAAACAACGGTTCACCGGGGGCCAATGGCCAAAATGGCACCTCTTGCAGCTTCAGCAGCACCGAAGAAGGACAAGAAATTGTTTGCGAAGACGGGACAACCACTACCGTTCGCAATGGGAACAACGGCGTGAACGGCGGCCCCTGTGCTGCGATACCTACCCCTGAAGGGGTACAAATCCACTGCCAAGACGGAACCCAAAGCCACGTCAACAACGGGCAAAATGGAAACAATGGCACACATGGCTCCGATTGCACTGCAGTAGAAACCGGTAACGGGCTGCGCATTACCTGCGGCGACAGTTCAGCCGTGGTAAAAGATGGGACCAATGGGCAAGCCGGCACCAATGGGTTAAACGGCGATGATGGTGCCCATGGTCAGGGTTGCAGCCTACAAACGGCAGACAACGGTGTCACCGTCTCTTGTGACACTGGCTCGGAAACCATTTTGAATGGTAGTAATTGCACCACCAACACTGACAGCAACAGTTGGGTGATTGAATGCCCGCACCTCAATGGCGGCTCAAGCTCAGCAACACTCGAACAGGCCACCTATGTCCGTTCCTTCGGCCCCGCAGCGGTCACCGATCGTTACTTACTTACAAAAAATAACGCCCTCTTCATTTTGTTTGATGCCCCAGCGACGGGCTTGTTCGATGAAGCACACATCCTTCAAGGCGACCAAGACAATGGCGCGGAGAACTTCGAATTAGAATTGGCTGTTTTCGAACAAGTGGGCTCTACTTGGCAAATTGCATCTGGCAGTAATGTCTATACCGTCGACAATTCAACAACGACAGGGGGTGATCACAAGTTTTATTTTGGTACGGGCCTGAATGCTCAACTCACACAGGGAACCAGCTATCTGTTTGTCATTCGCAACGCAGGGCCCTCATCCACGTGGAAATACGGAGCTCATAATTCAGGCACCAGCGATGCACCCTTCACGGCATTCACCCACAGTGCAGCCACCTCTTTGGCGACCTTACAGGTCGATCACGATGATTTGAATGGATCACGGTACATTCCATTCTTCCATCTCAATCAATAAGTACTTATTCTAAATTTTGCTGGGGTGCTTCCAAGATCGCTACGAATTGGTCAATCCCTTGCTTCGCCGTGAGACCATCTTCGATGCGTTCATCAAACGCAATTCGCATGGGCAAGACTTCTTCAGTTGTAATTTCGCCATTACGGGCCACCACCCGCTCCTCCACTTGTCCCACCATTAAAAACAAAGGGCAATTGCCCCACTCATAAAGGTGGTGATAGGCCGGGGCCATTTTCAACGATCCCAAATTGGTCAGCACGCAGCTCACATAAAGCGCATCGTCACGAATAAAAAATCCGGGCAGAATATTGTAGTAGTCTAGGGTTTTTAAAAGTTTGACCGCCATCACCAACAGGGGACGAGGTAATAAATTAAACAAGTCGTATTCTTTGTCCGCATACGTGCGGCTATCCGATCGTTCCACATTTATTTTTTCGTTCATGCGGTTCACAATGGCTGAAAAAGGTATTCCCTCTTCAATGGGCATTTGAACCATGGCCAATTTGGATTTAGCATCCAATTTTTTTCGCTTGGCGGTGAAGGTAATGCTCATCCCTTTGCGCTGGTAAAGCCGTCGCCCTGAAACAAAACGGTTCATTTTAGGGTTCTGCTCTAAAGTCTGCGCCAAAGCACCCACCAACACATGGATGAGGGTGATGTTCTTTTCTTTGTTGTTTTTTAAGTAGGCAAGTAATGCGGCTGCGTTGGCCTGCACATCGAAATAGACCAATGACTCGTTCCGGGTGGTCATGATGTACTGCATAATCCGTCGGTAAGGATGCAAACCTTTGACCAGCGTTCCATCGCTGCGAGACGTCTTTAACTCCAGCAGCATCCACAGGCCAACAACCCCGGCCAAAGCCAACATCCATTCCATATTCAGATCTCTCCACAGTCGTTCAAGCGATTCAAAGTGAAAACAACAGCCAACCCTTCGCTGCGTACAGAGGTTTGCCCAATAGCTTCATCATGTTTTGCCAACGGACACGCTCAGCCTCACTCCATTGGCCCCAACCCCAATCTGTTAAACGTTTTAAACCCGGCTGAGATATGAGCAAATGCGACGCCCCCGATGCCCGAAAAAGGCGTTTGAGGTCTTCGGCATCTGTGCTTTGGGTTAATAATGTCTCATGGTGTGGTGTCACATAGACCCCAGATACAAGGGCGCGACGCTCCAGGTATGCCGCCCGGTTATCTCCAACAAGAAAGACAACCGCATTGGTGTCGGTGTTTTTATTGATGTAATCATAAACGGCATAAGGCCCGTAGTTGGTCTTTAAGTAGGTCTCTCGATCTTCATGACCAAAAATATAACTGGCGCGGTGGTTCAATAATTTTTCATCGGCCTGAAGGTTCCATGACAAGCCCACCAGTAACGCGCACAAAAGCAGGCCGCCCGCCAACCAGCGTTGTGACCTTTCTCTTAAGGCCGAGAAGCCTGCGGTTCCCGCCAAGGCAAGAAAGACCCAAAGCAACGGCAAGTAGCGCGGCCGGGGGCTGGTGAGCACCCAAAACGGCAAGGCCACCAAGAGGCTCACACCCAAAAGTTTTAAGGCCGGGTGTTTCTTGAAGACCGGGAGCCACAAAAGCAAAGCCAAAATGGGGTAAAATGCCAGCAGCTCATTGCGATCACCATCCACCACTTCGTAAATGAGCACCAAAGGCAATCTCAACAAGTCTTGAACGCCAAAGTCCGTAAAGAATTTTTCATGCACTTGGGTTTCAGCGAAACGCTGGGTGAATTCTCCATTGCCTATCACCGCATCCAAAAATGGATAAACAGGATTGCCAAACACGATCGCATTTTGAATTAAAAACAGCGCACCGATCACCCCACCGCTCATCACCAAAGTCAGTGCTACCCGACGCTTCACCAAATGGTTGCGAATCACTGGAAACGCCAAAGCGGTTGCAAGCAGCAGTCCAATAAAAAGCATACCGTGATACCGGGTGGAAGCCCCCATCCCAGCACATACACCCAGCAAAGCAACCAAACCGTTGTTTTCGTCGCCTTCTTTCAACTGCATCAATGCAAACAGGGCATAGATCACGCCACAGGTAAAAATGGCCGTGAACAAATCAGACTTCAGGGCACTGGCCACGAAGACCACCACCGGCATACTCAATAAGCCCACCAGTGATACGGGCCAGTGCACGGCGCAGATAAATCGTTTGGCCGTCAACCCCACCGCGGATAACAGCAGCAACAGCGTCACGCCATGCGCCACGTTCATATGCAGCGGATCGAAACTCAAAATCAGGACTGGGCTTAATGCCAACTCTGCCAAAAGTGGATTGGAGGAAAAAGAAAAATGAGGTGAAAGATGCGCGCCCCCCCACATGAGATACTGCATGGGCAAAGTGACGTGGTACACATTGGTGTCCCAAAATAAGGGAGGGGTCATACAGCCCAACACCAAGACCAACACCACGGCCAAACACACCACCAACCATGACTCTCGCAAAGCAGAAGCAACAAACTTGAAATCAAGGGCGTCCATTTGAACCAAAGCCAGCCAAGCGCCCCATCCCATGACCATCACAAATAAGGCGATGCTGGGGCCAAAGCTGTTGAGGTGGGCCGCAAAAAACATAACCAATCCAATGGCGCCCAACCCCACAGCCCAACCCCACACCAACAGCTCGGCCCGCCGTTTAAAGTTGGGTGCGAGAAACGTCAGGAGCAAGGCCCCTAAACCCATGGCTGCCCCGTGAAGTAAAAAAGCGCTCCCCAATGGCAATAAGAACCGAAAGGCCGAGAGGTGATAGGCCACGAAAAGGAGGCATACCAACAGGAAAATAAAATTGGGGGTCAGGGTCTTTTTCAACACGATTGTGGTCACCGTTTTTTACAGGCGTTCACTCTAACGGATTTTCCTCGCAATTGCCCGTTTATGGCCGCTTGCAGCCTCGTAAATGTTCATCAAAGAATTGCTGCAATTTAGAAAGGCCAATCCCTTGGGCCACAGGGTTTTTTTGGTGCCCTGCGCCCGGCACCAGAATGAATTCGTGCTCAACGCCATGAAGCGCTAGGCGATTGGCCAGCAATTGGCTTTGCTGGGGCGGCACGGAACAGTCCGCATCGCCGTGTGCCACGATCATGGGTGGATCACTGGCGTCCACGTAGGTGATGGGGCTCATTTTGGTCGTAGGGATATTACAACTCTCAAGGCCCACACCATGACAATCTAAAAGGGTGTATTCCGGCGAGGTGTTGCAATCATGGCACTGCGGTTCAACACAAATCCCCAGGGCCTCCAATTGTTGATCCATGAGATCGGGTCGGGTGGGCCCATACATATCCACCGCGGCCTGAACGGCATCGCTTTGCTCAGGCAAGGCCAAGGCATCGCCGCGCAACCAGTCATCATCACCCGCCAACCCCATGATGGCTGAGAGATGCCCGCCCGCTGAGGATCCTATCACGCCAATATTATCGGGCTGAATTTGGTAGTTGGCTGCATTGGCCCGTAAGAACCGAACGGCTTGTTTCACATCGGCCACTTGGGCAGGCCAAGGTACCCCCAGACTGACTTCATTGGTGCCTTCCACAATGTTGCCGATGGTCAACCGATAATTCACGCTGACCACCACGTACTCGCCTTGGGTGATCGCCCAAATAAAACATGGAAAGGGATGTTTTTTGCCGCCTTTCCACCCACCCCCGTGAATCCAAATGAGCAAGGGCAAAGTGTCAGACGTATCTGGGATATAAATATCCATTTTTTGTAATGGATCATCTCCATATGCCACGTCGTCAATAGAAGGAGGCCATGGCGTAATATTCGGAGAACAGTCGTAGTTGGGTGGGCCCACATTAAAATTAACCGGCGTACACAGCGGTAGCGATGATGTGCCTCCATCAGTGGCTATGGGTAAAGACGAACCTGCATCCACCACTGTGGCTTCATCGGTTCCTGCATCCATAGGCGTCAATGCGTGCATGCCCGAGTCGATGTTTGGACTCGCGAACTGGCCTGCGTCAAAATGAACATGAGGTGTGTGCCCCGCATCTGTTTGAAAAGAAGCCAAGGGGCCCGCATCCCATTCGATGATTGCGCCGGCACCCCCATCCTGTTTTTCGGGTCGGGCTGTTCCAGCATCGGCGTGAATGGATGGCCCTGCATCTACTTTTTCTTGTTCAGGCTCTTCTGCTCCCGCATCTCGTGCCACATCCGGTGTTGGGCATGCCATTTCTGTGCATTGCCAACCCCCATCCACACACTCACAGCTGTTGCAGCCATCAACGGCATCTTTATGGTCGCCTTCAGCGCAAGCCCCCTGAGACCCACGCGGACAACCCAAGCCATTAAGACCCAGTAAGACTGCGAAAAAAAAGGGACTTATTGATTGTAAAACCCGCTTCAAACCCACCTCTTATCTGCCATAAAGTACCACACAAAAAGGTTCGGTGCGAGCTTGCAGGTGCCCTAAAATACCCATAATTTAGGGGGGTTCATTCGTGCGAGGTCCCTCATGAGCGATCAACAAACTGCAGACTTGGTCTTGTCTTTAATCCTTTACGTGCTTTTACCCCTTTGGGGCATCGCAGGCTTTGTGGATTGGTGTTGTCACCGAGCATCCAAAATCGAAGAAACCTCAGGCCTCAAAGAAAGCTTTATTCACGCCCTCATGGGCGCTCAGGTGGGGTTCCCCATCATTTTGGGCTTGGTGTTTGAAGTGAACATTCTCATTTTATTCATTATCTTTTTGGTGCTGATCACTCACGAACTGGTTGCCCATTGGGATGTTCATTTCACCGCCCCTCGACGTGAAATTACAATTTGGGAAGTTCATGCCCACAACTACCTTGCCACCATCCCCTTTTACCTCACGGCTTTGATCATGGTGCGAAAATGGGACGTGGTCACAAAAATGATTTCCTTTGAATGGGCGGGTCAGTTTGGCTTGGAGTTTCGCGCAGAACCCATCGGTGGCACCCCCTATTACCTCCCCTATTACCTGTCATTTATGCTGGTGATTTGCATCCTGCCCTACTTTGAAGAGATGTGGCGATGCTACCGCTACCAAAAGCAGAAAGCCCTTCGCCCATGAACGACGTCTTTATCACCAGCACCGGCGCTTTTTTGCCTGGCCCTCCCATCGATAACGAACAAGTCGAAGACGTCCTCGGCTTGGTCAATGGCAAAAAATCCAAACTGAAACGCCGCATTCTCAAAAGCAACGGCATTCAAAAACGGCACTACGCCATCGACGCCGAACAAAAAACACAATTTCAAAACGAAGACATGGCTGTGGCGGCCGCCCGCCAATGCTTAGAACGTTCCTTTATCGATCCTTCCGATGTGGGCATGCTCTCGGTGGGCACCACCCAAGGCGATATGGTGCTGCCCGGCTTTGGCTCGCTGGTGCAAGCAGGCCTTGAAATCCCATCAGTAGAGCTGAACACCTCTCACGGCATCTGTAGTTCTTCTATGATGGCGCTCAAAGCGGCCTTTAATTCTTTACGACTCGATGAGCACGACAATGCCCTGGTGGTGGGCTCCGAATTAGCCTCGCGACTGCTCAAAAAGTCGCGCTATGAGGCGGCGACCGAAGCCATTTGTTCCGAACGAATTGACTTCGATGCAGAGTTTTTGAGGTGGATGCTGTCCGATGGGGCAGGAGCGTTTCTCCTGCAAAACAAACCCGCCCCGAGGGGCAAAAGTTTTCGTATCAACTGGATGCGTAGCTTTTCCCATGCTGACGCGTTTCCCACCTGCATGAGTGTGGGCCATTCAGGTAAAAAAGGTGAAACGAAACGCTGGCAAGATTACACCACCTACGCCGACGCAGAAAAAGACGGGGCCATCTTGATTCGCCAAGATGTGAGGCTGTTGGAAAACATTGTAAAATTAGGGGTAGATGGATTTTTAAGGCTCATCGAAGAAGGTCAGGTCCAAGCAGATGATGTGGACCATTTCCTCTGTCACTATTCTTCGCACTACTTCAGGGGAAAAATCGTCGAAATGCTCACCGCAGGTGGGGCCATGATTCCCGAAGAGAAGTGGTATACCAACCTGTATGAACGTGGAAACACGGGCTGTGCTTCTTTGTTCATCATGCTTGACGAATTCGCTCGCACACAAGACTATAAAGCAGGCGATACCGTCTTTTGTCACGTGCCCGAGAGTGGACGATTTAATACAGTCTATGTGCACTTAACAGTGGTGGAGGGTTGATCATGGAAAATTTTGCGCTTGAAGGTTTATCTGGCGAAGGTGAAGCCATTGATGAAGTCACGGAAAATTTAAACCCCATCGCGCAAGAAACGCTGCGCAACCTTTTACGGGTCTGGCTCGATTTCGAAATGCGACTGGGAAAAGTTCCGGTGTTGCGACGGTTGGACCTGGGAACCTTCACCCGAAAAGATTACATGCGATTGCTCATGAATCTTCGTCAGCAGGTGATCGAAGGATCACGTTGGATTACCCGCGCCGCTTCCAGTTTCGATCGCAGTCACGCACAGCTCCGCTCCATCGTCATTGGCCACGCCAAAGACGAACACAAAGATTATGAAATCCTCGAAAAAGATTATGTAGCTTTGGGTGGTAATAAAGATGACATTGTTGGGGGAGAACGCAACTTGGGGTCTGAGGCCCTCCATGCGTTTCTGTACCACCGCGCATCACTTCCTAACCCCATCGATATGATCGGCGCCATGTTCATCATCGAAGGTTTAGGTGAAAAAATGGCCAACTCCTGGGCCGATAAAATCGAAGAACAAGCCGAATGTGGCAAAGAAGCCACCCGCTTTCTCAGGTACCACGGCGAAAACGACGAAA
The DNA here is from genome assembly GCA_002721815.1 of Myxococcales bacterium. Taxonomy (GTDB): domain Bacteria; phylum Myxococcota; class UBA727; order UBA727. The sequence goes on along the minus strand of PBLQ01000016.1, from coordinate 25,350 downwards.
CGCACATGCAACGCTTTTACGAAATGTTGAACATGGTGGCCATCAGTGAAGAGCGTTCCAAACGAATTGTGAAAACCGCTCGCGTGGTGGGACGCTTGTACGCCATGCAGCTCGAAGAGCTGGACATACTTTAACGCAACGGGGACACGACATGGCCAGCCAAAGCTTAATTTCGGTGTTAAAAATCGATGACAGCCTGCCCATTGCCCAGGAAGCCCGCGACCTGTGGCTCCGTGACATGCGAAACCCATTGCGCATGTTCGTCCTCCCCATCTGCCGCATGATTTGCTCGGTCCAGCTGCATACCACCTATTTTTTGAAGCGGCTGTTTCCCGTTCAGTTTCGTGCCCACGACTTTTTGCAAGGACTCATTTGTTGGTTCATGAAGTGGTGGATCACTCCAGAAGCCAATATTTTAATTCTCAGGCATTACACCACCGAAAGTAATATCATCAACTTTCTCATCGCTAACAGCGAAGGGGTTGAGGCCAAGCCTTTGGAGTTGTACCCCAAATCCATCCGCGACATGATGCAGGCTTCACTGGTGGACCACGACCAAGAGTTGTTTCGCTCCATGAAAGAGCTGGGCGCGGCCAAAGGTCAAAACTGGCCCATTCCTCATGAAGAACTCGATTGGAGCACTTGGCGCCCCATGGAGGTGGTGGAAGACCCCGCCGAACGCAAGTGGACCCAATTTCTCGATTTTGAAACGGCCCACGAGCTTTTTAAGTCTATTTTTTGTTTGTTTCTTACGGCGCGAGAATACGAAGACGCCATTAACGGGTTTCAACTGGACCAAAGCATCGCCATTCGTATTGGACGCATTTTAGATGACCCCAGCATTCCCGAAATGGCTTACAACAAGTACCCCATGTTATTTGTGCGTACCGGCGAGCTGACCCGTCGTTTTGTTTTGCACGGTTTTTTCACTGAGCACCTGCACGCCCACCTCGAAGATTTGCGGGCAGCAAGGCACACAAGTGCGCCTGAACTCTAATTCGAGAACACCAAAGCGATGCCGCTCTCTTCATCGATGACGGTAAGGTCCCCATCACCATTGGGAATGATATAATCACCATTTGGAAGTCGATTTAAATCTTGTAAATAGGCGACATCACCAGCGGGCTTCATTTTGATATTGTACTCGCTTTGGCTGTATTCAAAAAAAGCACCTGTCAAAATATCCACGATGAATCCGATGCTGCCCGTAAAGAGATTGAGCAAACTGACCATGTTGAATGATTTTTGGAGAACAAAACTGCGATCGGCATAACCGTCTAAACGCAACGTAATTCGCTTGTCCTTGACCATCGCCGGCTTTTCTATCTCAAGCGTGGCTGGGGTTTCAGCCACTTCCAGGCCGTCGATCCAAATGACCGCCCCTTGGGGCTCTGAGTCAACATGGATGGTTTGTTGGGTACCCGTAAACAGAGTGGCGCATGACATCGTCAAAGCACACAGGGCGAAAAGTAATATTCCTCGAGTCACTCGTCGCATGGGTTTCCTCCCGCCGTTCTATTTCGTGGGCACTTCATCCACTTTGGCATAACAGTACATGCGGGTGTAACGGGCGCGTTCACAACCTTCTTTGGTGGTGCTGAACAGATCACCTTCGTACTCCACAACGCCATCGGGACAATACATCTTCTTCAAGCGTTTGTGATAAGGCACAGCCGGTTCGGGGACCACGTCTTCTTTGGGCACATCTTCGCACGCGATCGGGTCGTCACTCAATTGGCTGCTCAAATCGTGAGAAGAAGTCTTCTTGGCCGGACAACTCCAAGTAGGAATTCGAATGATGGCGTCGCCCCAATCACCGGGGCCCAACCAAGGCACGAAAGCTTCCGCGGTGTGTACATAACACCCGGGCACTTGAAGCTTAGACACCACTTCGTATTTTTGTTTGCAAAAAGCCTTCATCTCCGAAAACACCTGGGTGCCGTGCTCGGTTTCAAACTCATGGTCTTCTGGGTACAGGCGGGTGTCCTCTGGAACGGTGCCTGAAAGCGCATGTTCCATGTTGCCCCAATCAAACTCAGGATGGGCCTTGTACAGAGGCTTGGGCAGATGGCGCCATTTGGCATCTTCAATGTTGGGGCCGCGCTCAAGGTACGAACCCGCTTTTTGACAGTTAAGCGCATAATCCATGGCCAATCGCATGGTGGCAGAGTCCTCAATGCCAGCGCTGATGTAACCGCGCATTTTGTTGTAGCCCTCTAAAAAAGCTGCCTCAACGGGCTCATACTGGGTTTTGAGCTCGGCCACCGTCTGGGGAGAATCATCGGGATCCGCCAACTGGGTCAACAGGGGCCCACAACCCATCAAACTCAACAGCAGTGGCCCTAAAGCCATGGAAAAACACTTTTTCATTGAAAACTCCCATCTTTTTGAAGCGGTGACGATCTTTCACATCTGAGGCTTGGGTGTCAAGGAAGCCCATGTGCCTAAATCCCAGTAGATTAAGGCGTTATGTGGGCTTTCCATTGCCAAAATTCCCGGCTACACCCTATATAGGTGAGGCTCATCCGCTTTTTGAGGATCGGCCTGGTTTTTAGGAGTCAACATCATGAAGAACATTCAATACGGGCTGCTGACCTGCGCTCTGTTTTTACTCAATGCCTGCGGCGGTTGCGAAGAATCACCCATCAATACGGCTTGCGCCAGCGATGAAGAGTGCCTGGCCGAACAAATCTGTGTGGATGGCATTTGCCACACCCCCGATGACGCGCTCTTTCCTGGCTCTGATGCCGGACAAAATACCTCACCGGGGCCCAGCCAAGATTCAGGGGTTTCTACCTCCCCGGTGGCGGATGCCGGTGGTCAGCAAAACCCAGACCCCGTGGATGCAGGTGGCCCCTCCATCATTCCAGGGTTTGACAGCGATGGTGATGGCCTGACCGATGATGAAGAAGTAGCGTTTGGGTCCGATTGCAGCGTGAGCAACCCGTTCTCTCCAGACACCGATGAAGACGGCATTCCCGATGGAATCGACCCCTACGCGCAAGACCCGTGGCCCGAATTCATGGTTCGCCGAGGCGCCACCGAAGGCATTGAACTGTATTTGAGCAACCGCGATGGCTCCTTTGAAGACGCCGTCACAATTGGTCAACCCATTTTTGGAGATCCCGAAGGCAATGGCAGTGAAACACTTTTGAGTTACACGGATTTTGCCATTGGCGATTTTGATCACAACGGCAAGATGGACTTTTTAGCCAAAACAAGCGCCATCAGCCCCGATGAGGAGTACCAAGTTTGGTTTTTCACACGTAATGAAAAGAAAGATGAGTTTGACCAACGACTCATTGGCGTTGTGGGCAAAACTTCTTGGGCCATCGTTCTCGATGCCGATGGAGACACCTTTTTTGATTTGGCTCTTTTGAAAATCGTTCGTCCCAACAATGTCTCCACGGTGGACGTCCAAGTCTACTTGAACAATCGGCAACCCGACGCCACCTGCTTCGCCGAAGAATCAGAGAACACCAACTGCTTCTTCCGTAAAATGCCAGATATGTCGCTCAATGGCATTGCGGCAAACCAGTGGCACTTAAAGTTCGCCAAGCAAGCAGTGAACCTGAACCCTTCAGAAGACGATCACTTGGATCTCACGGTGGGAACCTACGCCAGCGGCGGCGCCGCCAGCACACCCACCTACACCCTGTTTGGCAACGGGGACGGAACGTTCCAAGAGCCAGTGCTCAAATTCACCCACGCGGGCAATCTCGGCCCCGCCAACACCATGCTCTTCGCCGATTTCAACAATGATGACATTGGAGATATCATCACCGGGTTCGACGATGATGGCTCTCCCGGCGCCGGATGGTTTTACGCGGGTCAGCCCGGTGGCACATTGACCAGCCAACCCATCCAGGCCATTGACTTGAACCCCACCGATGCCAATGAAACGGCGGGCGGGTTCCCCATGGAAAGCCTCGGAAGAACCGGTTCCGGCCGAACCTTCGACTTTAATTTCGATGGTAATTACGATCTGATCATTGGCTACCAACACGTGGCCTATGAAAACCCAGGACAAACCCGGCTGTATTTCGGTAATGGCGATGGCACCTTCGACCCCGACTTCCAAGTCATCGGAGACGAAACCGATCATGAGCACAAGTTCAGTGTCCCGACGAAGCTCTGCCCCACCTATGAATTGGATACCGTGGGCCTTGCAACGGTGGATGGCGGTGTCACCACCACATCAGATGACGGTGAATAGCGAGGTCCCCCATGCTATTTAGGCAACTTTTTGACAGTGAAACTTGTACTTTCACTTATCTGCTGGCGGATGAACGCTCTAAAGAAGCGGTGCTCATTGATCCTGTGCTCGAACAGGTTGAACGAGACCTTCAGCTGCTCAATGAACTCTCTTTGCGCCTCAAATATCTCATTGAAACCCACATTCACGCCGATCACATCACTGGCGCTGCACTTCTCAAAGAAAAAACCGGTGCCCAAACCGTGGTGAGTCGAAAGGCCGGGGTTGAAAATGCGAATCGCAACGTCAAAACCGGAGATACAATTTCTTTTGGCGACTCACACTTGCAAGTTAGAGAAACACCGGGGCACACCAGCAGCTGCATGACCTTGGTTTGGGAAATGCACGGCCGCAAAATTGCCTTCACCGGCGATGCTTTGTTCATCCGCGGTTGTGGCCGAACCGACTTCCAAGAGGGCAGCCCCAACACGCTCTACAAATCGGTACACGAGCAAATCTTTTCCTTGCCCGATGACACCTTGATTTATCCCGGGCACGACTACAAAGGGCACACCCGCAGCACGGTGGCCGAAGAAAAACAATTCAACCCAAGACTCAAATTGGCCAATGACGAAAATGCTTTTGCGGACATCATGAACGGGCTCAATTTGGCATATCCTAAAAAAATAGACACCGCCCTCCCCGCTAATTTGCGTGGTGGGCTCGCGGAGTAACAACATGGTTTGGTCTACCGAATCCGTCATCATGGCCATCGTGGGTGGGGCCTTGATTGGACTGGCTGCGTCCCTCCTTCTCATTGCCACCGGCCGCATTGCGGGCATCAGTGGTATTTTGGGGGACCTTCTCAAACCCAGCGCTGGCGACAAGCAGTGGCGGGTGCTGTTTATTTTTGGCCTCTTTGTCACGGGCAGCCTGGGTGTGGTTTTTATGCCTGAGCAAATCCAAACCCCCCAAGATCATTCTCTCGGTGCCGTGGTCGCAGCGGGCCTTTGCGTGGGCTTTGGGACACGACTGGGCAGCGGTTGCACCAGCGGCCATGGCATTTGCGGACTCACGCGATTTTCTAAACGTTCATTCGTTGCCGTCCTAACTTTTATGGCAACCGGTTTTATCACCGCCACCGCCATCCAAATTTTTACCGGGGGGAACATTTGATGAACCGATTGTTTGCTTTTCTCGCAGGTATTCTTTTTGGGGTGGGTCTTATCGTTTCCGGTATGACCGATGCCAACAAAGTCATTGCTTTTTTGGATGTGGCAGATGGTTGGGATCCCACACTCGCCTTCGTCATGGTGGGCGGTATCGGAGCGCATCTGGCGCTTTTCAAATTGATTACCTCCAAAGACAAACCATGGTTTGAAGACCAATTTTTTCTTCCCACCGCGCAAGACATCAACATAAAACTGGTTGTGGGTGCGGCGCTGTTCGGAATTGGTTGGGGCTTAAGTGGCTACTGTCCGGGGCCCGCCCTGGTATCGGTGGCCTCCGGTGCCAAGGAGCCCCTCGCTTTAGTGTGCGCCATGCTCATGGGCATGCTCATCAAGGAATTGGCTTTCCGCGAAAAAACACCCCAGTAAGGCCTTCTTATTTTTTTGCAAAAAGCGTCATCAAACGCATGCAGTCCGCAAAAATATTGGCGGTCTGTCCCATCCCAATTTTTGAGCCTTTTTTGTCTTCCCATGCCTTTAAGGGCACTTCCATGAAATCCATGCCGCTGTAAGGGGATTCTTCGAAAGGCGCGTACATGAGTCGCCATAAAAGCTCCACGTCAAAAACCCATTTGGTGATAAAAGGGTTTTCAAGGGCAGCCATAATTCTTGGTGATGCCTTAAAAAATTTTGCGCCGCACTGGGTGTCGTAAAAACGGGCGCCCAAACCTGCAGATGCAAACGTGGCAAACGCCCGTCCCAAGTAATGACGGGTTGGCGTTCTTTCGATGTCACGATCGATGAGGGCTACCCGTGAACCCATGGCGACTTTTTTGTCACTGGCCATGAGCGCTTCGATGATGCGCTCAGCCTCAACCAAAGAGGTGGCCAAATCTGCATCCAAATACCCCACCAAGTCTGCGCCTGCAGAAAAGGCATGCAACATGCCCTGACGAACCGCTTCGGCCTTGCCCTGGTTTTCCGCCAAGAAGATGTGTTGTGCGGCCCCTTGGCTCTGGGCCGACATCTCTTCAAGAATATCTAAAGTGTTGTCAGTGGAGCCATCGTCCACAAAAAGCAGGTCCACCTCTACTTCACGCACCCAAGCCAGAAAAGCTTGGACATCCAATCGCTCTGCTTCGTTGTAACACGGAATAATGATGGTTATTTTTGACACAACGCCCACCAACTTAAGCCAGGTAAAGAAAGGCCCACATTGCCCAAACCTTTGCTGAGCCAATTATCGCCAGACAACACCCCTTGTATCAGACTGGTCGTGAAAGACCCAGTTTTCCAATCGGAAAGGCCCTTGGGCGGGGTTGCGCCGAAGATTTTCTCTTTGGCCACGCCTAACGTGCGGGGCAACAACAAGGAATGGAACAACCCTCCGGACTTCAAAATCTTGAGGCCCGACGCCCCAATAAGGGCACGCGCAGCTTTGGGCGTGTAGCGGCGGAAATGTTTTAAGTGTGAATCGTGATCTGAGAACAAAAATGGCCAAGCCGGTACGCAGATCAAGGCATGGCCACCCTCAATTAAATGATGGGTCACAAGGTCCGTCAGGAAACCCACGTCATCGTCCACATGCTCCAACACATCTAACATGGTGAACATGTCGAAAATACCGGAGGGCTGCTCAGGCGTAAACTCAATACCCGGGTACAAGCGCCTTGCCTGCTCTAGAAAGTCCTCTTTGTAGTTAATGTCCCAACAGGTTATTTTCAAATCCGTCGTCCGCCCCTCAAAAACATGAGCCATGTAGCCGTCACCACTGCCCACATCTAATAACGTGTTGGCCTCGCTTTTTTTAAGCGCCTCCATAAGGCAATCCCCAAAGAAACGCCCACGCGCGACCTCCCATGGGTGCCTTTGAATTCCCTTATTTTTTGAAACTTCGATCAGGTCCAAACGGACTCCTTAGAGATTTTGGTTTGTAATCAACCACCCAACTAGGCTATCCCAGTTGGACCTTATTATCTAGTGGAGGAACCCCATGGCCATTGTTGCAGGCATCCTTTTACTCATTGCTGGCGTCTTGATCTTTTTCATGCGTAAAAATTTGGACAAAATCTACCACATGAAAGCCACCGAAACGTCTACCGTTCAACAATTAAAAGAAATGGCCCAAAGCGTACGGGCCGACATGGGCGAAGGCCCATCCCACTGGAACCAACAAGTAGAACTCAAAGGCAAAGTGGTTTGTGAGCATCCACTACAAGGCCAATTCACGGACAGACCCGCGGTGGTGGTGAAGACCAAGATCGTACGGGAATACGAAGAATACAAAGAAAGCCGAGACAGCGAGGGCAAGGTCACCCGGCGCTGGGTCAAACGTTCCGACACCCTTCATGATGACACCCGAGACACCAGTTTCAGCATCGATGACGGTTCAGGCAGCATTCACGTATCGCCCAGCGGCGCAGAATATACTTTGGAGTCAGTGGTGAACCGTTTTGAGCCCCCCGGTGCCATGGACCGCGGCAACACCATCAGCATCGGTGGCTTTTCCCTTTCTTTAGGAAATATGTCTTTTGGCAGCTCGCGAAGACTGTTGGGATACCGCATTAAAGAAAGCATCCTACCGGTGGGCAGTGATATTTATGCCTTAGGAGAAGTACGTGACGGAACCGATGGGCTCACGCTCAACGATCCATCCAACAAAGAAGAGCCTTTCTTGCTTTCAGTGAAAAGCGAAGAAGAACTCCTGAGCCAGTACGGAAAAACCGCAAATATCCAAAAATACGCGGCCATTGGGCTGGCAGCGGTGAGTGTCGGTTTGGTGGTTTGGGCTCTGTTAGATCCGTCGGTGGCCCTTTTTAGCCTAGAATAAAGGTTTGAATCTTCACGATCGTGAGCCCCATCACAGATCAGGGGTAGGACAATGTGGTTCAAAGCAACACACCTGCCTACCTGGCGATATTTCCTTTGTCAGCAGAAAGGATTTATCAAATGCCCATCAACACCAACACAACCCATCGCCCCACTTACCGAAGCCCCGAACCTGTCCGTAAAACCCAAGAATGGGACAGCGAAACGCTGGTACGCGGTAAAGACGACAACGAAACCGTCGACCACCTGGCTTCGGCCAAAGAAAACCTCAAGGCCATTCCCAAAGACCTCAAGTCAGCCTTCGACCCTTCCGACAAACTTCGCAGCATGTGGGGCAAAACCTGGGTGGACGTTCCGGCTTTCATCGGTATCGAACTGGCCCTCAAAGCCGCCATCACGCCCGCCGTTGCTCTGGTGGAAGCCGCCGACTTCGTGTTGGCCCCCGCACGTGTCACCAAAGACCTCAGCGATGCAGCGGTCCACGGCATTTTGGCCGGCGTTAAAGCGCTAAAAAAGTAATCTTTAAAAAGCAGTCTCTAAAAAAATGTGAACATGGCATGGCCCACCTTTTGGTGGGCTTTGTTATTTGCGCTTGAGCCACCGCTGAGAGAAGACCTCCATTTCAAAGTCCACGTTGAATTTCATATCGGTGAACTTGATGGTGGTGCTGGAATTCTTTTTGAGATTGTCTTTGATGATCATGGTGGCGGGGTATTGCCGACCGTTGTCAAAAGCTTTGATGTCTTTCATCTCCCAACTTTTGAGCAAGGTGCCACTGAGCGCATAAAGCTCCTGCTTTAAAGGAATGTACAATTCTTTATCCACCCACATGACGCGCTTGGGATAAGCCACGTCTTTCTCCTTAGAAACCATTTCGATTTTATAACAAGCGCGTTTTTCAAAAGCCTCTTCACCTTTCAGCGTGGATTTATAAGCATCGGCCATTTCTTCAGAGTTGAGCATGTCTTCGTAACTGACATCTGAACCCATCATGCCTTGGCGCAACAAATGCCCAGAGATTTTTTGAACGCGTTCCGCTGCGGGCAAATACATCCACAACTCTTTGTCTTTTTTGAGCATCTTGGTGCCGCGTTCACGGGCCGGTTTGGTGTATTTAATGGCAGACTCGGTTTCGCCGCGGGAAAAACTTTCCATCACAAAGGTGCGTGTGCGCCCCCGGTTCACCACGGTCATCTCAATGGTGGCGGTGCGTTTTTCTGACACCAAGTTTTGGTCCATCTTTTTTAAAATGGCATCGGCCGTGAGTGCTTCTTGGGCACCAGCGGGCAAAGCAACAAAAATACAAAGAGCAATGAATCCCAAATAACGCATTTATTTATCCTGTCGCATGGCCACGTAGGGCGGAATGCGTGAGGCAACCCACGCAGGTAAAATGGCACCAGACAACGCCGTGATCATGGCTAAAACGAAACTGGTGACAAAATTATTCATGTCCAAAGTGGCGCGCATGACTTTGGGCATGGCGTACATGCCTTCCATGCCTTCGCGAATACCATCAGAAAGCTCAAAGCCGTTGATATTGAGATACCACGTAGGAATGGCGCCCAGTAAAAGGCCAATGAGCGCACCGGCCAACCCCATCCAAGAAGCCTCCAAGATGATCATCACCAAGGTTTTAAACTTCGTTAAACCCATGGCGCGCATCACGCCAATCTCGGAACGGCGTTCAAGAATAGACATGGTAAAGGTATTCCAAATGCCCAAAGCTGCGAGGAGCAAAACAATGATGATGATCATTGCGGTAAATCCATCCGTGGCGGGCAAGGCTTCTTTCCAAGGTGAAATCTCTTTCCAGGCATTGATTTCAACTTTTCCCATGCCCCCTTGAGCCCGTAAATCATCTGCAATCGCTACCGCATCATTAAAATGCTCGCCATAAATCAACAGTTCAGTCACATTGTCTTCCATGTCCGCAAAATATTGCCCTTGAGCCAAGGGAATGAACGCACGTTTGTTAAACATCAAGTGATCGGCAATCACACCTACTAACTTCAAACGCATGGAGGACATAGCGCCATCTTGTGTCGCACCAAGAAACACCACATCATCACCCAGCTTCGCGCCCAACTCTTTTTTGAGCTTCCGGCCAATGATGACTTCTTTTTGACCCGCCTCATACAAACGCCCTTCGGCCATTTTGACCTTCCATTGCGCCGTATGGATGGCAGCCGGCACCGCGGTTACCAAGGTAAAAACATCCCCAATTTCTTCGCTAACCGTTAAAGTAGCGCCCGCTTGGATTTGCCCGTAGACACCTTTCACTTCGGTGTGGGATTCAATGCTTTTGATTTTGGCATCCACGTCACCCATATTGGCATAGAGCGGTTGGAGGATTTTCTTTTTGTTATACACTTCATCGGCAACGGTAATATGGCCACTAATCGCCACCGAATCATCGATGAGTTCGTTCATCACACCATTGAGCCACGCGAGGGTGAGCACCAATAAAGAAGTAGAAACGGCCACCATACCCATGGTTAACAAAGTACGTGACATGCGGCGTTGTGCGTTTTTCACACCCAGCTTGAAGAGTTGTAATACGGTCATTATTCACTCCTCATCACATGGGAAATATTCATGCGAGACGCTTTACGCGCGGGAAAATAAGAGGCCAAAATGGCCATAATCACCGACATGATAAAGGGCAACACCAAATGCTGGGTGTGCAAAGCCGTGTAGAGATAAGAAGAAAACTGCATCCCGCCCGTTTCCATTTTCTCAGCGCCCCCCAACTTAGTAAGGTCCACGGGGTTTTCAGCAAAATAAAAAGCCACGGCGCCGCCAATGGCCACCCCGATCAAAGCTGAGAACACCGACAAAATGGCTCCCTCCATAATCAAGAGTTGTAAAAGTTGTCCCCGACGCATGCCCAAAGCACGCATGGCACCAAACTCGCCAAAGCGTTCAAACGTGGCCATGATGAGCGTGTTCGAAATGGTGAGACCCGCCAGAATAAAAAGCACCCCCACCAAAATGGCCAAAGCACTTTTACGCACGTTGTTGATGGCCACAATTTCTTTCGTACCCTCATCCCAATCCCAAAGCATGAGGTTGTTGCCTAAGGACTGTGCGATCACTTCACGGGCCTGCAAGGCATCGGCACGACGGTCGAACCGCATGGCGGCATGAGTGGGGTAAGGTGTATCAATCAATTTGCCCGCCAGTTCAATATCCATAAAAGCGGTCATGGCATCCAGGCCGAGATTACTCGTGTTGGCCAACCCCACCACTTCAAGGCCATAAGCGTTAAATGCCTTTTTACGGGTTCTGGCTTTCACGAAAACCGTATCACCCACTTTTGCTTCTAAAGTTTGCGCCATTTTTTCGGCTAAGACGATTTCATTTTTGCCTTTTTCAAACATGCGGCCCTGCATGCGCCACTCTTTGCGTAAGAACACTTTATCATCATCGGGCCCGATACCGATCATGCGCGTATGCATGTCATCACCCGCCAAAATGACATTGGCCATAAACATCGTCCGCTCAGTGTAGGCCTTGGAATTGTCTTTCAGCACTTTTTTTTGCGCATCCGTGAGCTGCAACATGTCATCGATGGGATGCTTTACCCCTACGGTGGGGTAATCTTTGGTCATCACCACCAATTGACCGAACAAACCGTTTTCATAGCCGCGGTAAGTGGCTTCGTTGATGCCTTCAATAAAACTTTGCCCCATTACCAAATAAAAGGAACCGGCCAAAATGGCCAAAGCAGCCACAGCTGAGCGTCGTTTTTGACGCATGAGGTTTTTGAGCGCCAGTTTAAAAAGGAACATTACGCGTCCCCTACCTGAACCACCCCGTCCACCAAGGTGTAGACTTTTTTGGCATGGCTCATGACGCGTTCATCGTGGGTAGAAAACAAAAAGGTAGTGCCGCGTTCTTCGTTGAGTTTGCGCATCAGTGACAAAATCTTTTCACCCGTAGCGGAATCGAGATTCGCTGTCGGTTCATCGGCGATCACCAATTTTGGGTCTTTGATGAGTGCCCTCGCAATGGCCACCCGTTGTTGCTGTCCCCCGGACAACTGGTTGGGTTTGCGATCAGCATGATCAGCAAGGTCAACATCCACTAAAAGCTGGCGGGCCTTTTCAATATCTCCAGGCTCACCAGACAGCTGCCAAGCCAGCATCACATTTTCCAATGCCGTTAGCACTGGCACCAAATGAAAGGATTGAAAAATAAATCCAATGCGGGCTGCGCGTAAGGCCGACAGCGAATCATCATTGAGGGTTTCTATATTTTGACCTTCCCAAATCACATCCCCAGAGGTGGGTCTGTCCAAACAACCAATATGATTGAGCATGGTGGTTTTACCCGAACCTGAAGGCCCCACTAAAACGGTAAAATCACCTTCTTCAATATTGAGCGATGCATTATCGAGCGCGTTCACTTGAGCATCACCACTTTGATAGGTTTTGGTGACCCCTTTGATTTCTACGAGCATGTTCAACCTCTTGTTAATTCACGAAAATCCGAAGCCTTAGACTGCCCAGATTTGTGGTTTTGGTCAAGCGACGGGCCCTCATGGAAAACCCTGATTTTTAACATATTTTGCTAATGCACCCGTTGTTCGTTAATCTTCACCGGCGCGGTATTTGCCCAGCCCCGGAGTCACTGCATCCCATGAAACGAGCGGCCTTTTTCTTCATCAGCGCCATTGGCCTCATACCCCAACCAGGGCAAGCTCAAGATACGCAAGTGGACAGCTACGGTTATGCCGAAACCACCGTCATGAGCTTTGTGGCCGAAGAGGACGCGTGGGCTTATATGCATGCCCGCTACCGGCCCACCTTTGAAGCCACTTTGAATGACCGTTTGGTTTTAAGCTCTTCATTTTCGCTCACCGGTCGGCACCACACCTCACAAGACTTTTTTTGGACAGATTGTGCCCCCGACCAAACTTGCTTTTTCCCTTCTCGATTTGGTCACGAAAATGGACTCTTTGAGCTCGAACGTTTCTTCTTGGATTATTATGGCGAACAAACAGATATCCGTGTGGGTCGCCAAGCCCTGTTTTGGGGTTCGGGGCTTTTATGGAACCCCACCAACCCGTTTCGGCAACTCCTCGCCTTCTCGCCGTGGGAAAACCGAAGCGGCATTGATGCGGTCCGGGTGAATTGGGCTTGGCCCTGGGAAGTGGATTCCACGTGGATTCTGTCTTTGGATCAAGATGGCAACTTGGCCAAAGGTGTGGTGCGCCTGCAAAAACAATTCGTTGACTTAGATGTGGCGCTCATGGGGGCTTTATCCACTCTCGAAAACAAAGAAGGTTCATACGTGGGGTTTGATCTCAAAGGCAACCTGGGCCTGACCTATTGGGTCGAAGGGGCCGTTCATTTGGAACCCGAAGAATACAATGAACTGGTGGTGGGCATTGATTACTCTTTTGATGTCTTGGACACGTGGGTTTTGGCACTGCAATACAGTTACAATGAAGCCGCCGATTTGGACCCCATGGCGCTTTACCTCACCGACCCTTTTATGCCCTTGGCCACTGACAAAAACTCTTGGGTGTTGTCATCGGGCTTGAACTTCATGGAAGACTGGTCGCTGCAAAGTCTGCTGTACACCTCTGTGGATAACGAAGCCGGAGTGGCCATGAACACGCTCAGCTGGGCCGGTGCAGATGCCTTTTCTGCACAAATGGCATGGATTCAGCCCTATACGTTTGGCGACAAAGAAGAAGCCGCGCTCCCAGGCGGTGGCGCGGCTTTGGAAACCGCCGACCTCAGTGCCTTTGTCATGCTCTGGGGCCGGTGGAACTATTAACCCTCTTATTTTCCTTGGTCCAAAATCTTAAAGACCACTCGACGGTTGGCCGCACGGCCTTTTCGGGTCGCGTTGGTCTCGATGGGCTGTGTCTCGCCAAAACCAATGGCGGTCATGCGCTCTTTTTCAACCCCCTGGGCCGTCAAGTAGAACATCACCGAATTGGCACGATCAGAAGAAAGCTTTTGATTGGCCGCATCCGCACCACGATCATCGGTATGACCTTCGATCTGAATCTTTTTGATGCGTGGGAATTTCTTCATCACATCCGCCACTTGATTCAAAACCGCAAAACTCCGCGGTTCAATAATCGCGCTGCCCGTTTCAAAGTTGACCTTGTCTAAAATCACAATGCTTTCTTTGGTGATCATGACTTTGGTCTTCTTGGTGTCTGGGCAACCGTCATCATCGGCCACACCGTTCATGGTTTCGGGTTCGGTGGGACACGCATCATCGGGATCCAAGATATTATCGTTATCGTCATCATTGTCTTCTTGATAATCGTCACACCCATCGCCATCGGCATCGGTTTCAGGGCTGGACGTCCACTTGGTGGTGCCAGCCGGGCACTGATCAGCGGCGTTGGCCAGGCCATCACCATCAATATCCGCATCGCACGCATCTCCGGTACCGTTATCGTCTAAATCTTCTTGTTGCTTGTTGGGGGTATTGGGGCAATTGTCTTTGGCATCCCCAATGCCATCGCCATCTGCGTCTGGACATCCACGAGCCTCTTTGGGGCCCGGTGTTTTCACACATTCATCAGCGGGGTCCAAAACCCCGTCACCATCGCTGTCCACGGGCTTGCAACCTGCAAACTCTGCTTTTCCTGGTTGTAATGGGCATTTGTCGTCGGTATCCAAAACACCGTCCTGATCATTGTCTGGATCTGGACAACCTTCTTGGTCTTCAAAGCCATCCATGTCTTCGGCGTCGTTGGGACATTTATCGTCCACATCCAATATGCCATCTTCATCATTATCAGGGTCTGGGCAACCTTCGCTGTCCAGATACTGGTCCATGTCTTCGGCTTCGTCTGGGCAAGCATCATCAGCATCTAAAATGCCATCACCATCTCGATCATCGCTGTGATCAAAGTAGCGAAAACCCAAAAAGACACGTGCGTCTGGGGCGCCATAACCGGCCACAATCCCCATGCCCAAGCCACCGTTGAACATTATTTGTTCAGAATATTTCCATTGTAAGCCCGCCAACACCTCTAAAGGGTTTTGATTGCTTTTTTCACCGAAATCAGTGAGAGCCACGGTAGAGTTGAAAGAGCCACCGATTTCTAATGGTTTGTTGGGCACTTGATATGCTGCAGCCAACCGGAACAAAATCTCGTGAGATAAGGTGAGGCCACCCACCGTGATGTCATGCTCTCGAACGCGCGCACCGATATTAGAAAGCAAACGCAAATCATCAAACCGCCGGCCAAACGCCATTTCGGGTACGAAGGTAAATCCTTTTTCGCCCAAGTACCCAGCTTCAGGGGTATTGGTGGGAACGGTCACGGTGGTCATCAAGGCCATGTCCACGCCAAAGGTATCTTCGGTAAAAGCTTGGATCTTAGGCTTCAATCTGAGGTCGCCCAAGCCCGCAACCGCCAAGGGCGTGGTGGTGATGGCACCAAAGCTGTCGGTTACAATTTCACCACGGTTTTGCATGAGGACCATGGGCAAATCCATACCGAGCTGCAGCCAATCCGTGAGGCCGTAAGACGCCACCAAATGTGCCCCCACACGGTTGCCCACCAAAATGGCTTCACGAACCCCCGCAGATTCCCCATCGCGATAGCCCAGCACCAGCGGGTTCAAGGTGTAGCCCAGAAACAAAGCGGCATCTAACGCCTTGGCCCCTGAAACATATCCCCACTCAGTGTCCAAGAAGCCATTGGCGTCCAAGGCCGGGTGGAAAGCATCTGCCGGAATGCTGGGCACTTCATCAAAGTTCGCGTGCCCCCAAGAGGGCGTCAAAAGACACCCCATCAGGACCAGCAAAGACAGCTTTTGGGTTGCTTTCGTTTTCAACCGCGGAAGTGACCTCCGTTTACGACGAACCAAGAACACCAGCATCAAGCAAGCGAACCATGGGTCTAGTAACACGCCTCCCGATTGAGCACAGCTGATGGGGCCACCGCCCATGATGGACAAATCGTCTCTCACACCATCGTTATCATTATCAACGGCCGGCGGACCACCGCCCTTGTTACAGGCAGCAGCAGAAGTGTCTGGCTCACAGGGGTCTAAGGGGTCTGACGCATCCTCTTCTTCATCACCATCTTCGACACCGTCACCATCCGTGTCTGGGTCTTTTGGATCCGTTCCGATGTCTTCTTCTTCGGCATTGGTCAAACCGTCATTGTCGCGGTCACACAGATCGGGCCTCAAAGACGGATCGCATGGGTCCGTGGGATCAGACCCTTCCTCATTTTCATCTCCATCTTCAACACCGTCACCATCGGAGTCCGCATCTGTTGGATCAGTGCCCAAGGCCGCCTCTTCCGCATTGGTCAGACCATCGTTGTCTTGATCACAAGTCGGCGCCGTCACCGATGGGTCACAGGGGTCCAGTGGGTCCGTGCCCAAATCTGCTTCTTCCTGATCTGTGAACGTGTCTCCATCAGTGTCCTTCAAGATTTCCTCGCAATCGTCATTATCGGTATCTGGGTCACAAGGATCGAGTGGATCGGAATCACCTTCAACCTCTTCACCGTCTTCCACGCCGTCATTATCACTGTCAGCGTCTAAGGGGTCGGTTCCCAAAGTGGCTTCTTCCGCATTGGTCAGACCATCGTTGTCCTGGTCACAAGTGGGGGCTGAAACCGACGGGTCGCAGGGGTCCAATGGATCAGAGCCCAGCTCAACTTCTTCTTCATTGGTAAAGGTATCACCATCGGTGTCTGCCTCCAGCGCTTCGCAGGCTTCATTGTCGTCGTCCGGGTCGCAAGGATCCAACGGATCTGAACCTGCATCGACCTCTGCCCCGTCATCAAACCCATCATCATCACTGTCGGCATCGTAGGGGTTCGTTCCCAAGGCTTCCTCTTCGGTTTTGCTCAGACCATCCTCGTCCTGGTCACAGCCGTCGGAGGTTGGGTCTGGATCGCATCCATCGAGTGGGTCGGTCCCATTGGTATGCTCTGTTCCATCGTCCAGGCCGTCCCCATCCGTGTCTGCTTCGTTTGGATCAGTTCCCAGTAACGCTTCTTCATCATTGGTGAGTTCATCCCCATCGGCATCACAAGGACCGGTGGTGTTAATGGGCTCACAATAATTCAGAGGATCAGTGCCATTATCGGTTTCATCTTGATCTGAAATCGTATCTTCATCGCTGTCAGATTCTGGATCGTCATTATCCACATCCCATTCATTGACCACGCCGTCTTCATCGTCATCGAGGATCTCAGAGTCAAGGGCATCGTTGATACCATCACCATCTGTATCTAAAGGTGCATCGAGATCGTCACCAATCTCTTCGCCGTCCCTTTCACCATCACGATCGGTATCGGGATTTCTCGGGTTCGTTCCCAACTCACGTTCAATGCCATTGGGCAGCCCGTCACCATCATCATCACAAACCGGCGCATCATCGTATGGGTCACATGGGTCCAATGGATCGGAACCGTCCACTTTCTCTTGCAAATCGATCAACCCATCTTCATCGCTGTCGGAATAGGGGTCCACGTTATCTTGATCGTACTCGTTGGCCACCCCGTCATGGTCCGAATCCTGAAGTTGCGAATCCAATGCGTCGATAAGTTCGTCACCATCGAAGTTCAATGGGTTGTTCACATCCGGGCCCACTTCGTCACCATCATTCTCTCCGTCAAAATCCGTATCAGGATCTGTGGGGTCGGTGCCCAGTGCGATTTCTTGCTCATTGGTCAGTCCGTCTTCATCATCATCACATGTAGGTGCGGTGCGGACCGGGTCACAAGCATTTAATGGGTCTGTCTCGTCTAATTTCTCTTGAGAGTCCGTAAATCCATCACCATCACTATCGGAGGCTGGGTCCTCGTTATCCACATCAAACTCGTTGACCACCCCATCGTTGTCTTCATCCAACACCTCAGAGTCGAGCGCATCGTGAATCCCATCTTCATCGGTATCAATCGGGTTCTCTAAGTCTGGCCCAACTTCTTCATCATCGGTTTGCCCATCTTCGTCCGAATCTGGGTTGGTCGGGTCGGTCCCCAAGGCTTCTTCCTCGGCGCGTGTGAGACCATCTTCATCTTCATCGCAAGCGTCAGCGTCAGTAGAAGGCTCGCAGGCTCTGAGCGGATCGTTCCCAGCATCACTTTCGTCAATATCGGTGTCTTCATCCTCATCACTGTCGGAATCCGGATCACCGTTATCCACGTCGTATTCGTTAACAACGCCATCCTCATCATCATCAAGAATCTGAGAGTCCAGCGCATCGTTAATGCCGTCTTCATCAAAATCCAATGGATTGAGTGGGTCATCACCTATTTCTTCGCCATCTTTTTCGCCATCGGTGTCCGTATCAGGGTCAATCGGGTTGGTTCCAACCAGTTCTTCTTCATCATTGGTAAGGCCGTCATCATCCTGATCACAAGTGCCAGCGGTCAACATGGGGTCACAGGGATCTTCCGGGTCAGAGCCGCCGGCTTCTTCCTCCGCATTGGTCAATCCGTCACCATCACGATCACAAGCGTCTCTTTCGGCGTTGGGGTCGCATGCATCCAGAGGATCGGAACCCAAATGTTTCTCTTGTGCATCGATGTACTCATCGCCATCACTGTCCGAAATGGGGCTTGTGTTATCCACATCGAACTCATTGACCACCCCATCATTGTCTTCATCGAGTATTTCAGAATCAATGGCGTCGTTGAGACCATCGCCATCCGTATCAATGGGGTTGTTCACATCCGGACCCACTTCATCGGCGTCAGATTCGCCATCGCCATCGGTGTCTGGGTTCAATGGATCGGTGCCCATGGCTGTTTCCTGAGCGTCGATCAGCCCGTCACCATCACTATCGGAGGTGGGATCGTCATTGTCCACATCGAACTCATTCATCACCCCATCGTTATCGGTATCGATAATTTGACTGTCTAAGGCGTCATTGATGCCATCGTAATCATAATCTTCAGGACGTTCAGGTCTTGGACCTACTTCTGGACCATCGAGTTCACCATCACCATCGGTGTCTGGGTCGGTCGGGTCTGTGCCTGCCGCTTCTTCTTCGGCATTGGTCAAACCATCATCGTCTTGGTCACAAGCATCCGCATCAACGTCTGGCAAACAGGCATCCAGTGGGTTGGTACCCGCATCGGTTTCATCGATATCCGTATCCGTATCATCATCACTGTCAGAGTTCGGGTCACCATTATCCACGTCGTATTCGTTCACCACACCATCGTTATCATCATCGAGGATTTGAGAATCTAATGCATCGATAATGCCATCGTCGTCCACATCGTAAGGCAAATAGGTTTCGGGCCCCACTTCATCACCATCGTCTTCGCCATCGCCATCGGTGTCTGGATTGGTGGGGTCAGTACCCAAACGCTCTTCATCTTCATTCACCAAACCATCATCGTCTTGGTCACACTTTGGCGATTCAACGTTAGGATCACAAGCGTCCAAAGGATCGGTTTCATCTGTTTTTTCCTGAGCATCGGTGAGGGCATCGCCATCGCTGTCGGAACCGGGGTCACGGTTGTCCACATCAAACTCATTGACCACGCCATCGAAATCTTCATCGAGGGTTTCCGAATCCAAGGCATCGTTCCAACCATCATTGTCGAAATCCAGTGGGTCCTCTAAATCTAAACCCACTTCGTCGGCATCGTTTTCACCATCGCCATCGGTATCAGGATTCAGCGGATCCGTACCCAGTTCCACTTCATCTTCGTTCGGCAGACCATCACCGTCCATGTCATCATCTTCGCAATCGGGAATCTCATCCCCATCGGTATCGAGACTTTCTGATTCGGCATCCAGCGCATCCGAACCACAAAGCAGTTCATCCACATCACTAATACCGTCACCGTCTGAATCGGATTCAGGGTCGTTGTTGTCTACGTCAAACTCATTGACCACACCGTCATCATCGCTGTCGATGATTTCCGAATCCAAGGCATCGTTGGCCCCGTCTCCGTCGAAATCCAATGGGTTGCTCGGATCATCACCCACTTCATCGCCATCGTTTTCACCGTCAGAATCGGTGTCTGGATTTTGTGGGTTGGTGCCGGCCTCGGCTTCTTCATCATTGGTGAGGCCATCATCGTCTTGATCACACGTTCCTGCTTCCAGTGAAGGCACACAAGGATCGTTTGGATCGTCATCTTGGCCGTTTGGCACGCCATCGCCGTCCACGTCGTCTTCATCGACGCAAGCAGCAGAATCGGCCGGCACACAAGCGTCGGTCGGATCCGTGTCTTCATCCGCATCGTCACAGCCATCGCCATCGGCATCCACACTCAAATCCAAATCGGTGGTCAAACAACCGTCATCCTCATCATTAATGCCATCGTTATCATCGTCATCATCTTCGGTGGCATCCTCACAGCCGTCATCATCGAGATCCGTATGAACCCCTGCGTCATTGTCATGGGCAACGCCGCCATCTGCATCCGCACTGAGGCAAGCATCACGGCCATCGGGCACGCCATCTTCATCCGCATCGCATGCATCTACTAAGTCGGATGGCACACATGGGTCATCATCGTCGGGATCGGTTTCATCCGGGGTGCCATCGCCATCGGCATCAGGGGCACTGTCACACGTACCTGCTTCGTAGGAAGGACTGCATGGATCGTCGCTGTCATCATCTTCATCCGCATCATCACAACCGTCACCATCAGAGTCAGCACTTAGGTCAAAGTCGGCAGTCACGCAACCGTCGTTTTCATCGTCCACGCCATCGCTGTCGTCGTCGTTGTCTTCATCGGTGTCATCGCAGCCATCACCATCGACATCAGATGCCAATTCAAAATCGGCAGTGGCGCAATCATCATCATTGTCATCCACACCATCATTATCGTCATCGGTGTCTTCATCGGCATCGTCACAACCATCACCATCCACGTCGGCACTCAAAGCAAAGTCCGCGGTGGCACAATCATCTTCAACATCGGGAACACCGTCGTTGTCATCATCGGTATCTTCATCGGTATCATCGCAACCATCGCCATCGGCATCGAGCATCAAGCTGCCATCTTCGGTGTCGCAATCGTCTTCAGTGTTCGGTGTGCCATCGCCATCGGCATCACATGCCACCACTGTGGCAGATGGAATACAGGGGTCCGCAGGATCTGGATCACTCACATCCACCACGCCATCGCCGTCGGTATCCGCAGAAGGTTCACCAATGGTAATGGTGCTGGATCTCGTATCTTTACCTTGGCCTTCACGCTTGCTCAGTTGCACCGTGATGACACGATCGCTGGATTCCGTGGGTTCCGTGGCCGTGTTTTGGTAATGCAGCGCGTCCACCAGAACTTCCATTTGGGGCTCACTGATGCGCTCTTCGTCGGCACGCGAAAATGTATAAGTGAGCTGTGGCAAAGTATTATTGCGGTGCCAATAGAAATTCACATTGTATTCAATGCCATTTAACGTAAATTGTTCATTGATGTTTTCTACAGTGTAATTATTGTTATTGACATTGTGCTCGTTAATGTCACGCGTATAAACGGCACCATTGTTGTCATTCACCATGAGCCATTCATCGCCTGTGTCAGGGAACGCATTGTAGCTCAAACCAACGGTCAAACTGTGGTAGTCAAAGGCGTAAACCGGTACTTTTTCTTGCAACCAGGCCGAAGGGCTCGCAGCCCAAAGTTCCAAACCGGTACCCGAGTCGGGGGCCACCTGNTTTTTNATGTATTCCTCTGAAGAACTACNGGTGTTCNCCGTGATGGCNACNTCGCCNTCGCCATCACCCATGAGCCATATCTGAGTGGCATTGGCAGCTTGGATATCGCCTACCGTAAAATTGCTGAGNGTGGTGGTGGCATCGCCCACTTGCCGGTAAGCTTCTCCCACTTTGTAATCGGCCAACCACTTCATGGGGTCGAGCACCAGGGTCTCTATTTCCGCAACCGAAAGNTTTTGGCCTGGTAGTAAAGTGGTCACCACAGCAGCAGCGGTCCGTCCGTCGGTTAGCGCGGTAACACTCGTACCAGTCACGTAGCCACTTCCTAAACCAAAACCATGATCATTGGTTTGATTTTCAAACGCACCGTTAAAGCCATTGTTGGACATGGTCCATTCGCCATAAAGCGTTGCCATCTTGCCATCGTCAGATGCTTCGGCACCATTGGAGCGCGTCAGTTCAATCAAGGTCCCATCGCTGGTATTCACCATAAAGATTCTAAAACGACTGAAAGCGTCGGCAATATTCCCAGTGGACATATCCGTGGGGCCCCCATCGTATTCCACATAATAACCCCAGTAGGCACTGTTCACATCAATACCATTGGTTTCCAAGGGCGCGTCAAACTGGAGGTACCCACCGGCGGCGTTCGTGGTCCCATAATAAAAAGTCAGCCGCGATTCCGAGCTCCATCTTTCGATGTACAGGTTGATTCGGTCAGCGTTGTTGTGGGAATCGTACCCGTAAGGCGCAGAAGACCACAGCATCCGCTTGGTGTTGTTACTACCAGCATCCTTGAAGCGATGCACCGCAGACACGGCCCAAGCTTGGCCCGAGCCATCGCTGGTATAATGCAAAGGTTGCGCGGCATAATGACTTGCCGATTGGGCCCGTGGCGATCCCTCATCGAATGAAATGGCGTGCTGCCACGGCGTGACAACCGGACTTGGGGTGAGCAGGGTTAAGTCTTCACTCAAGACATTATTGCCTTCGCTGGTGGCCAAGGCCACTGGTTCACCGCCCAAGGGGAAGATCACTTCGTTATTGAAATCAGCATTGTTGGTGTCTAAATCCAAAACATAAGGTTCCACCGTGATGCTGATGGTCTGCGTGGCCGTGAAGCCATCATCATCGGTGGCCAAAACCGTGAAGGCNTCAAAGCCTTCGTAACCGTCATTGGGTTCGTAAGACCATTCCCCCGTAATCGGATCGATATTGGCCGTACCCTGACTTGGGTTTTCTGAGATGGTGTAGCCAGGATTGCTCATGCCATCGCTACTGTCGGACGCAGTTAGGGTGTCAGAAATGCTTTCGGACTCAATGGCCGTAAAAATCGTTTGGCCGGCAAAAGAGGCAGGATCATCCACCGAGTTCACGGTGAGATTCACCACTTGCGTATAAACGTTTCCAGCGTCATCCGTTGCACCCACGGTAAACGCGTCATCGCCATGGAAATCTGTATCGGGGATGTAAACCCAAGACCCTGTATCCTCGTTGATGTAGGCCGATCCGTTTGGTGGCTGCACCGTCACGGTATAACCCGGGNCCCCCATGCCGTTGCCATCGGTGGCCGCCAAAAGACCCNCTTGCTGTTCGTCTTCGTCACCCACACTGCTTAAATCGCCCGAAAAAACAGCCGCNTCGTCTGGCGCCACGGTCACGGTGCTGGTGCGTACCGCGTGGGCCTGACCATCTTCAGTGGTGACTTGAAGCTCGAACACACGGTCCGCACTTTGGGTGGGCGCACTGGCCGTATTGGCATAGGCCAACGCATCCACCAAGGCCTCGATTTCGCCTTCTTTCATGTTGCTGTTTTCTTCACCTTGGAACGTGATGGTGGTGGTGCTGCCGATGGCCGTCACCGCATAGGTGTAACGCGTGAACGGCTCGAGCAAAATGACCACACCAGAATCACCGGCATTCAACCCATTAAGATCGAAAGTATGGTCTTGGTAAAAGTCAACCAAAGCCAAACGTTCNTCGCTGCCATCGGGNAAGAGGCTGGTGTCATAAGAGACNGANAGGCTTTCGTAGTCGCCGCCGGCCGTAATNGGCGGCTTGCTNTCGCTGTCTAAANTANNCGACGANGCNCCTGAACCCGAAAGCGCGGTGTAAGTGTCTTGCGTCCCCAAATTATTGTTGTCCGGGTCGTAATCACCCCCAACTTGGTTGACAACGGTATTGTTACGCAGGTCCGCTTCTCCATCGCCGAAGAGCCAAATCTGGGTGGCACGGGCCGATGGATTGGTCATGCTGTAGGCGCCGGCCGTATTTTCTTCTTCACCAAAATCGGTGGCGATCACATCAGAGTCGCTTTGGCGGTAGGCGCCGTCTGGATTCAACAAACTGCCTTTGTCTCTGTAGGTGGCGCGCCANCGGAGCGGATCGCGGGTCATCATCACCTGCTCTTCAACGCTTGGCATGGGCTGAGCAGGGTCTAAAGTGGTGGCCACCGTAGAGGCGATCAAGCCTGGGAAATAATACCAGGAATTATCGCCGACAAAGAATTTGCTGGTGCTCGCCGGCACAAAGCCAACCCGCTTGTTGTTTGAATCAGCATTGGCCGTCCAGGTGCCATCAGGAACCAAATCAATGGCTTCGCTCGTAGCCAAATCCACCAGGACAATTTCGAAGCTACTGAAATAGTCGTCGGTGGGCAGCTGCGCCATCATTTCTTCAGTGAGCGCTTGGTTGCTTTCAAATCCCGTGGGACCGCCCTTATAGGCGACGTACAAACCGTACCAAGCATTGGCCTGAATTCGATTATCGGCGCTGACAAAATGCAGATGACTTTGGTCGTCGTAGTAACCGGATCGTTCTGCGCCAAAGAAGGCTTCGATCTTGCCGTCTTTGACCATGACTTTCATGCCCGCGTTATAGCCTTCCTCAAGGCCCCACATACCGGCCTCGTCGTGAGAAGACGTATAAGGAGAACCGTCCCACTGAAATACCGTGGTCACCGCCCAAGGTCGCTCTGCGTAATTCGCGGTGTCATCAGCAACGTAGGTCAAAGCATGCGACTCAGCTGCGCACTCCTGGCTGTAGCCTGAGCTCGACGCTGTGCTAAAATCAACGGCATGGTCCCAGGGGGTGTTCATGGTTGAACTGGGCTGAGGCACGTTGTCCCCACGGTAAGTGGCCAGCGGCGCTGGAGTGCCGCCCACGGTATAACTCACCTCGTTGTCATAATCGGGGTTGTTGGTGTCCAAATCGAGGTAGGGCAAGTAATTGGTCACCCAAACCGAGATCACTTGACTCGCTTCATTGCCGTCGTCATCTGTGACGGTCACGGTAAAGGTGTCGTTGCACGCATCTGTGGCGTCGAACGTCCACACACCGGTGTTGCTGTCGATGCCTGCCGTGCCGCAGGTACCTGGGCCGGTAACGGTGTAGTTGGGATTACTCATGCCGTCGGCATCATCGGTGGCGAGCAAGGTGCCCGTAACGGTGGTGAGTGCCACACCATTCACCGACAGATCGCCGCTAAAGATTGCGGGGTCGTCGATGGGTGTCACGGTGATC
>PBLQ01000015.1 GCA_002721815.1 Myxococcales bacterium | reverse complement strand
TGCCGCCATCTGATGAATCTGTAAGATTCGTTGCATCTGCGATTGTGTAAGAACTATGTACGGGTTGACTCAGATTATTTATGTCAGGTGAAGTTACAGATGTGTAATATTCTCCATCCACTCCTGTGTAGCCACGTAGAGACCCTTGCCAGGGAGCAGGGCTAACGTCATTACCAAATGTACCATCAGCAACCGAACCATTAAAGGCACCATTGGTAAATAAATTGGCGGCTGCATTTGGCACACAACCTTCATCGGTATCTAAAACACCATCATTGTCACTATCGCTGTCACCCAAATCACAAATGCCATCACCATCGGTGTCGGTGCCGTCGTTGCTGGTGTTATAACTTCCGTTGCTACAATCGTCGCAAGTGTCGCCATCGGTGTCAGAACAAGCATTCGGATCGTTATCATTATCATCGGCGTTATCCTCTACGCCATCATTGTCATCATCGGTGTCTTCATCGGCATCATCACAACCATCACCATCAAAATCAGCGCTTAAGTTGAAGTCGACCGTGACGCAGTTATCGACACCATCATCAACACCATCGTCATCGTCATCGGTGTCTTCATCTGCGTCATCACAACCATCGCCATCAAAATCCGCACTGAGATTAAAATCGGCCGTGACGCAGTCGTCAATGCTGTCATCCACGCCATCGTCATCATCATCGGTATCCTCATCGGCATCGTCACAACCGTCGCCATCAATATCAGCGCTTAAGTCAAAATCGGCCGTAGCGCAGTCATCGCTGCCATCTTCCACACCGTCGTTGTCATCATCGGTGTCTTCATCGGCATCGTCACAACCGTCGCCATCAAAATCGGCACTTAAATTAAAGTCGGCCGTAACGCAGTCATCGTTACCATCTTCCACACCGTCGTTGTCATCATCGGTATCTTCATCGGCATCGTCACAACCGTCGCCATCAACATCGGCACTTAAGTTAAAGTCGGCCGTAACGCAGTCATCGTTACCATCATCAACACCATCGTTGTCATCATCGGTGTCTTCATCGGCATCGTCACAACCGTCGCCATCAACATCAGCGCTTAAGTCAAAATCGGCCGTGGCGCAGTCATCGCTGCCATCTTCTACACCGTCGTTGTCATCATCGGTATCTTCATCGGCATCGTCACAACCGTCGCCATCAACATCGGCACTAAGGTTAAAGTCGGCGGTAACGCAACTATCAACCCCGTCGTTCACACCATCGTTATCATCATCCGGGTCGCCAACATCACACTGACCGTCACCATCGGTATCGGTGCCATCGTTGCTGGTGCTGCCACCAGATCCGTTAGCGCCCGTCACTGCACAATCGTCGCAACCGTCACCATCGGCATCGGCACACACATTGGGGTTACTGTCATCGTTGTCCACGTCGCTAAATACGCCATCACCATCAGCGTCGACCGCACAAGCCACACTCACCGTGTCTTCTAAGTGATCCGGCGTCCCACTGGTGTCACTGTCGGCAGGGGTGGTGTACCCATCACCTCCGGTTACTAGCCCATCCGCGTCAACGCCTGTTCCGTCTACTTGTCCGTCTGCATCTGCATCGGTAAAGCCTGCTTCTAAGGCATCAGAACATCCATCGCCGTCACTATCTGTATCTAAATTGTTTGAGATTCCGTCGTTATCTGTATCACAGAACACACCAGAATCATTCAAACTCATAAAGAAATCATCAACCATAATTCCACTGAAAACACCTGTTCGAATACTTATTGTTATATTTGCTATATCGAAAGGCGCTGTAAATGCCGACTCATAAAGTGTCATCTCAGTACCGGTTATATCAATCTCGTCGATTAATACCGCGCCTGTTGGTACACCGGAGGAGGTAGTTGCCGTTTGACTTGTATTCGCATTACCCCATATTTCTAGCGTTACCGTTCCTTCAATGTTGTAAACACTGATATTATGTTCACCAGATGCTGCCCATACCGACCACGTTATGTTGGTTCCTGAAGCAATTACAGATGAGAGATCCTGAGAAAGACCTTCCTTAGCATCATACAAATTTACAATACCTATGTAGTTGTCACCACTTACAGGCGTCTGAAAACTAAACCAAGGTGCCTCATAGCCTCCTTGCTGATTTAAGTCGGGAGTCCCTTCGTTCCAATTAAACCAGTTTGGTAAGGAGCCACCCAGACCAGGACCATCCGGCGTATAAGCTTCGAAAGAACCATCCGCTATTATATAATCACACTCATCCGTATCCAAAATCCCATCGTTATCACTGTCGCTGTCACCCGCATCACAAATGCCATCACCATCGGTGTCGGTGCCGTCGTTGGCGGGGTCAGCCCCGCTGCCACTGGGGCCTGTTACCGCGCAATCGTCGCAACTGTCGCCATCGGTATCGGAACAAATATTTGGATCGTTGTCGTTATCATCGGCGTCGTCATCCACACCATCATTGTCATCATCATTGTCTTCGTCGGCGTCATCACAACCATCGCCATCAAAATCAGCGCTTAGGTCAAAGTCAGCCGTGGCGCAGTCGTCGTTGCTGTCGTCCACGCCGTCGTTGTCGTCATCCGTGTCTTCATCGGCGTCATCACAACCATCGCCATCAAAATCAGCGCTTAAATTAAAGTCGGCCGTGGCGCAGTCGTCGTTGCTGTCGTCCACACCGTCATTGTCGTCGTCATTGTCTTGATGGGTGTCATCACAACCATCCGCATCAAAATCTGCTTGCAAGGCACCTTCACAAAACTGGGTAACCAACAGATCTTCCATGGCCAAATCTTTGCCATTGCCGCCGGTGTCGGCAAAATGAATGGTGTAATCAGCGGTGGTCGTGGTCGCCGTAAATGACATTACAATTTGTTGGTAGGAGGTATTGAGCG
The DNA here is from genome assembly GCA_002721815.1 of Myxococcales bacterium. Taxonomy (GTDB): domain Bacteria; phylum Myxococcota; class UBA727; order UBA727. The sequence goes on along the minus strand of PBLQ01000015.1, from coordinate 77,759 downwards.
CTGGGGTGAGCGCCTGAAGCTCGGTGTTGTTGCTGTCTGTCACGGTAATGTTGAGATTTGCTGTCGGAGCAGTCGCCAACATATAAGCGGAAATCGTGACTTCGCAACCCACGTGTAGGTCTTCGAAGGTTTGATTATAAATATCGACATTGGTGATGCCGTTTTGAACATTTAGCCAACCATAAAAACTACCACTTAAAATGTAGTTACTATTCTCATTTTGTCCACCGTCTCCGTAAATCACAGATTGATTTGCACCATCGGTCCACCAGTCATTAAAAGGGTCAGAATAGACCGTGACAGGTTCATCACATGAATCATTGTCATCAATCACACCATCGTTGTCGTCATCGGTGTCTTCATCCGCATCATCGCAACCGTCAGCATCCACATCGGCGCTTAAGTCAAAGTCCGCCGTGACGCAATTGTCGATCACATCATCAACACCGTCGTTGTCATCATCGTCATCGCCCGCATCACACTGGCCATCACCGTCGGTGTCCGTGCCGTCGTTGCTGGTGCTGCCACCGGATCCGTTAGCGCCCGTCACTGCACAATCGTCGCAACCGTCGCCATCGGCATCGGCGCATACATTCGCATCGTTCGGATCGGTGTCGCTGCTGTCGCTCACGCCATCACCATCGGTATCGGTATCGGTATTGGGACTTTTGAACGCAGAAAAGTTGGCATAGGCCCCTTCTAAGTTTTTACCAAAACCGGCCCAAACGTGGATGGGGGTACCGGAATTACTTTCAAACGAAACGTTGTAGTCTGTGGAAGGCGCCGCTTGTTCCACTCGGCGGTACAAATACCAAGTGGTCCCGTTAAGCGTTCGATTCAAAACAGGGCTAGACGCAAAGCTGGTCAACGTGGTCGAGGAATTATCAAAGGTGACGCCGACATTGTTGTCTTGGGTGAGAATATAATAACTCACGTTTCCGTCGCTGCTGTCGTAGAGGTGATGCATGTCCGCAAGGTGGGCATGGGTGCTGCCGCCGGCGCTGTTTGTATCCTCAATGGGGGCAAGCACCATGAAGTCTTGGTTCTTACTGGCACTCTTATTGCTCGTGGGGTAGCCCTGGAAGTAGACGGTGATGTCTTTGTTCGCCGTGATGGCGTCGAGTGAGTTATTCAAATCCCGTTCGTACCAATCTTGCGCTGCGAGGGTGGTCTGTAGAGCGCCATTGACACTAACTTGGGTATTGGCTTCTTTCGCCACCACAATGGCTTTGGCACCTGGATAGGCAGAAGGGTAGCCTTCGTGGATTAAATAATGCGTACCAAACGCCGAGGCGGGGATGAGCTGGTCGACGCCCATATCACGCCCATTGGCGCTGTTGTTGCCAATACGGCCCGACCAGGAACCCGATACCACCACGATGTCTTTGTCTGATGTTACTTTGGTACCGATGCAGTTGTTGGAAAAATCTTGGTTGGCCACGACCGCCGATTGATTGGCGCTCAGGGTGACGGAGGTACTGCCGGTCCAAGTGCAGCCCGAAGGCGGCGTGACCGTTACGGAGGTGCTGTTTTCGGTAGCCATGAACGAGATGAAGTTGCCCGTGTTTTCATCTGCCGCATGCACAAAATAAGCGGCATAAAATTCTTGGCCTTTGGCAAAACTTCCTTTGGAGGACAATGAAGTCCCTTGGGGGTCGGCATCAACGTCGACACGAACGTAGAACGGTTGTGATGCCGTTAAACGGAGCCCTTTCAGACCGTCAGAGGTCCCCGTTTGGTTTGCGTAGAGGTAATCACATTCTGCTTGACCATCACCCAGCCAATTGCACGAAATGTCATGCGTTCCCGGACTCGTTTTAGAGATGCTGTAACTAGCAACATTACTGCCACTGCCGTTGGTGATCGACACTGTGAATGACGAAGAAACCATCGTGGTCAAATAGATTTTATACGAGACGGGAGTGTCATCATTGCCCGCACTCAGCTCGTGATAATACAGCGGCGGTATGTAATGTTCCGTACTGTATTGCGCTTGGGCTTTATTAGCAGTGCCCATGCCGAAGGAAACAAGAAATAAGAAAAAGGCGAGCAGTCTCGATTGATACATGAGGTTTTCCTCTGAGGCGGCCCTAAGATGGGACCATCGTTTATTTCAACCCAGAAAAGTTAACATGAAGCGTTTTCACATTCACTTTTAGGCCTGCTTTTTTTTGAAAATTTCTCATTAAAATTAGCCACTTAGAGGGCACCTAAAAGTGAGGCTTATTCATGTTAATGCTAATTTATTAAAATCAGGTAATTAGCCGATTGATCACAGGCAAAACCCATTAATCCATGCTATTAAAATGAAGATCGTTCATTTTAATTTTGCGCGCTCAATGCCAACTGAAACGAAATTTTTGTATGCAACCCTCCGAAAGAAGCCGGCCCAGCCAATCCCGCTCCCAAGAACGCGTGGAAAAGATCATCATTGCCACCCAAAAAATGCTCGCCCAATATGGTTATGAAGAAACGACCATCAAGCGAATCGCACAGGCCGCAGGTATCAAACAAACCTCCATCTACCGTTACTATCCCAACAAACGTGCCGTGTGCAGTTTGCTCGCCGATATATTTATTGAGGAACAAAACAAAGCCATCACCCATTGCATCGAAGAAAGCCTGAGGGGGCAACCCGCTGAGAAAATCATTCATGAGTTTAACACCAAGCTTCGGCTGGGCATGCACCAAGAGCAATGGATCAGTCCGGTGCAGCTCGCTTTGCGCTCAGACCCGCATCTTCGGGACCGCCATGAAGAAGTCCTTGATCATTTTGCAGAGCGGTTCAGCTTAATGCTCTCCAGTTTTGGCGTCACAGAGACCGGTGAGTCACTGATGCGTATTTCTAAATCCCTCGTCTTGATATACGACGCCTACATGATGGCCATTGGTCGCGCACCTTTTGAGACCCATCCCAAAGTTCAAGAAGACTTTGAAACCGTGATTCACCATTATATTACTCCGTTCATTAATGGCGCAACGAAGTCCTAAAAAATGAAACCATCTTGTTTATGTTTTCATCTGCCCTCTCTTGCCGTGGGTGACTGGGTTCGGTACGCTTGAGTCAAAGGATGGCACCATGGCACCTTGGAACGAATCAACCAGAAGATATTTTTTAAAAGCGTCGGGCATCGGCTTGGGCACACTCGTCTTGGGCTGTCCGTCCAACCGCAAACCCAAAAGCAAAATTTCGGGGCAACAAGATGGGGGAGAAACAACCACTGCACGTTTTGATGCTGGTAACTCCCAAACCTCTCAGGTAATCAACGACGCTGGTGGCGAACAAGCCACCAACCACGGCGACGATGCTGGCCCTGAAGACCTCATCGACTGCGAGCAGACCGCAAACGATATTGAAGGGCCCTTCTACCGCCCCAATGTTCCCGTGCGCTCAGAACTCGATCTGTATGGCGATGCCGGCACCGAGTTAACACTCTCAGGGCGCGTGCTCGATCTCGATTGTAACCCCATTCCCAATGCCGTGGTCGATATTTGGCATGCCGATCCCACCGATGTCCCCGTGGCGGATTTGGTGGATTCAGACTCCGTTGACTACGATAACACCTCCAGTGAAATGCGTTATCGCGGGCAAACCGCCACCGATGCCGAAGGCCGTTACAGTTTTCACACCAAAAAACCTGGCTGGTATCTCAATGGGGGCACTTTTCGGCCCATGCACATTCATGTCAAAGTATGGGTGGGGGACAACTTAAAACTCACCAGCCAGCTGTATTTTGCCGGAGATCCCTACATTTCCGGCGACCCCTGGGCCAGCCTGGATCGAGCCGTGGTCTTGAGCGCCGATGGGCCAGGTGCAGAGAAAGGCACGTTTAATTTCGTGATTTCTTAATCCGTCAGTTGCTGGTGCAATGCCGCCACATTCGCTTGAAAAAACATACAAGCGTAAGCGGGCACAAAGCCAAATGCTTCATTCAACTTCAACATGGGATTGTCTTTTTCGTTGTTGGTCACGATTTCTTGAACACCAGCATCGATTAAATGTTGCGTCGCTGCCACCTTAAGTGCAGTGGCAATATTCTTTCGCCGATGCGACTTTAAAACGCCGGTAAAGTGCACCCCGCCCTTGCTGGGCTCCCCCGGAAAAATCACCCCTCCCGATAAGCCCACCAACCGATCCTCATCAAAAGCGAAGAAAAATTCTCGTGGGCTGAAACTGGGCGAAGACAAACGGGCCTGCCATTTTTCAAACGACATGGGTTTGCGTTCACTGGGGCAAGGCACGTCAGCCACTGTTTCTGTTTCGAACGCCCACCACATTTTTTGCCACTGATCAGGACGTCGGCGAATCAATTCGTCTCCACGAATAATTTCAACACCTAAGGCACACACATGCTGGTAGGTGTCTTTCAAGGTTTTTGATATGGGGTTTGTCGTATCGTAAATGCTGCATGTATCTTTTTGTTTTAGTTCAAAACCGTATTTATCTACGAAGCGCAGTTCTTCCGGGTTTAAATCAAACACATCTCCCCCCAAGGAAATACAATTTTTATTTTGGGCGAAGTTCACCAAGTGTTTGAGCAGTTGGGTCCCAATGCCCTGATGGCGGTATTGAGGGTGCACCCCAATTCGCACCATCAACGCATCGGTTGCAGACCACCACCAAGGAATCATGGCATCGGCATAGCCCACCCATTTATCATTGTGCACAAAAATCCAGTGGCCGTGTTCTTTTGCATTTTTTAAGAATTTCGTGTGGAAATGTGCCACCTCCAACACCGATGGTTTGGGCAAATGGGGGCGTGTCCGTTTTTGCAGTTCAGCCAAACGGGCATGTGCTTGATTATTATTTTCAAAGGGCACAATGGGCATGAAGCCTCCCAAATTCACAAAATAAGTCCTACAGCAAAAGGATGCAACCGCTGAGAAATGGACAGCAACCAACATAACCACCTGTTTTATATGGCTTTAAGAGTTTTTTAGCTCTGACGCTCTGCATTGAAAGACCCATTTGAATTCCCAGATAAAGTCGGATTGCCTATAAGGAAATATACGAGGTTTTTGCCATGGCCAATGTTACCCAATTCTCACGTGAAGAAATTGAAAAAATCTATAACCAGCCCCTCTTAGAGTTGGTCTTTCAAGCAGCGCAGGTACACCGCGAACACCAAGACTCTCGCAAAATTCAATGCGCTACTTTATTGAGCGTGAAAACAGGGGGCTGTGCCGAAGATTGTGGTTACTGTTCGCAGTCCGCGCACCACAAACCTGGAAAAGTGAAAAGCAAACTCATTGGGCTGGAAGAAGTAAAAATTGCAGCCAAAGAAGCAAGAGAAGCGGGTTCCGATCGATTGTGTATTGGTGCAGCCTGGCGTAGTTTTCGTAACGACAAAGACCTGCAAAGTGTCAAAGCCATGATTCGGGCGATTAAAGACGAGGGCCTAGAGTCTTGCGCGACCATGGGCATGCTCACTCAAAAACAAGCCGACGAACTCAAGGAAGCGGGCCTAGACTATTACAATCATAATCTCGACACTTCACCAGAGTATTACTCAAAAGTAATCACCACGCGAACCTATCAAGATCGCTTAGACACGCTTGAGGCTGTGCGCAATGCTGACATGAAAATATGCAGTGGCGGAATTTTAGGCCTGGGTGAAGAACAAAGCGATCGCATTGGTCTCTTGGAGCAACTGGCGAATTTAGAACCACAACCAGAGTCAGTACCCATTAACGTATTGGTGCCCATTAAAGATACGCCTTTGGCAAACGTGACCCCTATCGACTGGGTAGAGCTGGTTCGGGCCGTGGCCACCGCCAGAATTCTCATGCCCAAATCCTGGGTGCGTATGTCCGCAGGCCGCGAAAAATTAAGTGAAGAAGCGCAGGCCATGTGCTTTATGGCCGGCGCCAACTCTGTGTTCTCAGGGGATCGTCTTCTCACTACAGATAACAACAAACCCGATTCGGACAAAATACTATTCCAAAAACTAGGCCTCTCCAAACTGGAACAGAACCGCCCCCGCAACGCCAATCTGAATACTGTTGAAAGTGTGGAGCCCCCAGCATCGCAGACACCTCTATCTCCAATAAGTGCACCGGCACAACTCATCCAAATCGGAAAAAAACAATCCCAAGAGATTTCGGAAGACGCCCATGCATACCTGGGTTGAGAAAAAGCTTCAATCGCTCGAGCAACAAAAACTTCGCCGAAAGCTCGACCTTCCGCAAGGTGTAGATTTCACCTCGAACGACACGCTATCCCTTAAAAACGAACCCAGTCTTCTAAAAGCCGCCCACGAAGCAGGCCAATCCTTTGGCGTGGGCAGTGGTGGCTCAAGACTTTTACGAGGCAATCACTCTGTTCATGCGCAAGTGGAAGAGACATGCGCCACCATGATGGGTCTTGAATCCACTTTATTGGTCACCAGTGGCTGGCATGCAGTGATGGCCTTCACGTCCGCTTTTGTTAAAAAAGACGATGTGGTGCTCAGCGACGCCCTCAATCACGCCTGCCTCATTGATGCCATTCGTTCCAGTGGTGCTACCAAACAAATTTATGAGCACTTAAATCTGGAAGATCTCAAACGACAAGCTCGAAAGATTCGACAATGGCACGAAGGCCGGTTGTGGCTTTACACAGAAAGCTATTTCTCTATGGACGCTGACTTGGCACCGCTCCATGACTTGCTCAGCCTTGCAGAAGAGTTCGACATTCACTTATTCGTGGATCACGCCCATGCGACGGGCATCTTTCCTGAGTCCATTTTTGAACACCCGCGAATCATGGGTCATCTCATTGGTGGCGGTAAAGCCTTGGGGGCTGCGGGTGCTTTTTTGGGCCTACACCGATCCAGCCGAGAGTGGGTGATCAACCAAGGTCGCGCTTTTGTCTTCACCACTGGCGTCTCCCCGCTCATTGCGGGCGCCCTGCATGGTGCCCTCAACCTGTTGCAAGAAGAGCCCCAACGACGCCATCATGTATTGGACAATGCGGCTTATTTGCGACAACAATTGGGCGAACAAACCCACCTACAAGCATCGGGCATCGGGCCCATTGTTCCCATTGTCATTGGCGACACAGCTGAAACGCTGCGGATCGCATCCCTGTGTCAGGAACAAGGTTTTGACATTCGCGCCATTCGGCCTCCCACGGTACCTCAAAAAAGCTCAAGACTGCGCGTTATGTGTCACGCCAATCACCAACGAGAAGATTACGATCGGCTCATTCAATTGCTTAAAGATACACGGGCACAAACCATCACCTTGCCACAAAACCCAGCAGGAAAGCCTCGAGGCTTGGTGGTGGCAGGTACCGATACCGATGCAGGAAAAACATTGGTGTCCGCATTGCTGCAAAATGCTTTTGCCAAACAGGGCATCGACAGCACCTACATCAAACCCGTTCAAACCGGGGATATTTGCGACAGCCAAACCGTGCGCCAACTTTCAAATGCCGACCGCATTCATCCCCAGTCACCCTTGTTCCATTACGAACTGCCCGCATCTATCGATCAGGCCGCTGAGGCCGAAGGCCGACACTTATCCTTATCCGAAATGCTGAACCGAACGTCTGAAGTTTTGCACCAGACGCCAGCCTTTCCTGCTTTAGAACTGGCCGGAGGGGTCACCGTTCCCCTCAATGACACCGAAGACCAAATGGATGTACTCAAAGGCCTGAAACTCCCGGTGGTCTTATGTGCAAGAAGCGGGCTGGGCACTTTGAATCATACCTTTCTTACGGTGGCAATGCTCCGGCGATACGGGATTGAAGTGTTGGCCCTTTTTATGATCGGTGCGCCCCATACCGCCAACAAACAAACGCTGCGCAAACGGCTCAAACACCTCCCCATTTATGAACTGGACAACACGAACAAACTTCATGCCAAAGATTTACAACAATGGCTTGAAACCAATTCGCTACAGGAGCTTTTCGATGAACTTGGACTGGCTTAACTGGGATAAAGAACACTGCTGGCACCCCTACACCCAGCACGGCATTGACACCAACCCCTTGGCCGTGGTGTCCGCGCAAGATGCGACTTTGCACTTGGCCGATGGCCGAAAACTCATCGATGGCATCTCTTCTTGGTGGAGCGTTTTACACGGTCACGCCCAAGGCGAACTCATTGAAGCACTGCAATACCAAACCGCGACGCTCGACCATGTGCTCTTCGCTGGCTGCACCCACGAACCTGCTGCAAGCTTGTCTCGACAAATCGTTAAGATGGTCAATGAAAACACTGAGGGATTTGAGGGCCCCAATTTGAACCGTGTGTTCTTTTCAGACAACGGCAGTACTGCGGTGGAAGTGGCCTTGAAAATGGCGTATCAATCAGCCGTCAAAAAAGGCGAAGCCCACAAAAACATTTTCATCGCCCTCGAAGACAGCTACCACGGCGACACCTTTGGGGCCATGTCACTCAGCGATCCTGACCCTTTCTTTCAAACTTTCAAACCTTTCTTGTTTGAAGTGGTGCGCATTCCCCCCACCGAAGAAGCGCTGCAAGCGGCCTTGGAACAACATGGCCCCAACACAGCCGCAGTTATTTTAGAGCCCATACTTCAAGGGGCGGCGGGCATGAATTTTCATTCGGCCGATTTTGTAAGAGCCACGCGCCGACTGTGCGACGAGCACAACACTTTCTTTATTGCCGACGAAGTAGCCACGGCTTTCGGTCGACTGGGCTCCTTGCTGGCTTGTGACTTTGCGCAGGTTCGTCCTGACTTTTTGTGCCTGAGCAAAGGCCTGTCAGGCGGCATTCTACCCTTGGCTTTAACGCTCACCCATGAGGGCATCTTCGATCTTTTCAAAAGCCCCTCTCGAGCCGATGCCTTTTTCCATGGGCACACGTTCACAGCGAACCCCATTGCTTGTAATGCAGCTAATGCGTCCCTGCGATTGTTCAAAAAGAATAACGTGCCCGAACGCTTTACTGAAATCGGTAAGCTCATCCTCGACAACTTAAGCCCCGAACTTAAGAGTCATCCCCAGGTAGAACTTCGTCATCAAGGGGCCATTGTAGCATTGGCGCTCAAAGAAGAAGACGCGGGTTACTTATCTGGAATCGGTGAAAAGCTGCGCGCCGCTTGCTTGGCTCATAACGAAGTATTGCTTCGCCCCTTGGGTTCGGTGCTCTATACGTTTCCACTCGCTTGCGTTACCGATGAAGAAGCCGTCAAAATTGCAAAGGCACTTTCTGAGATTGCATTGAGCGCCCTCGATTGATCAAGGGCTGTAACATCGCTCGTCAGAGGCGTCGCTGCAGAGCGGCAACTCGGTGCAACCTTCGCCCGTAATCTCCAATTGCACGTCGTCAAAAAGAAACCAACTTACGCCATAACCATCCCATGCATCTTGCAGGTAAAACCCAATGCTAATTTCTTGCCCGCCTGATGCAGCCAATTCAGCCGTCAGGTCAAAAGAAGCCGACGAAGAAGTGTCGACAGTGGGGTCCAAAATGGAGGAAAATAACCAGTCAGCGCCATAAGGCATCCAGTCTTCGGTAAAGCCATCGGTCGGACTCGTCTCGCAAGAACCACCGATCACCAGCCTGCCAATTTGCTCTGAAAACGCTTCGTAGAGGGTATAGGTAAACGTCAAGGTTGCTTGGTTTAAGTCCGCGTCAAAACTGGGAAGGGTCACGCACTGAAACACATGGGCGTTACAACCCGCCGTTCCATCTCCCGTCACCGCATACCCTTGGGCATCACCGCCACTCACCCCCGCTGCACTTTGCGTACAACCGTAGTCTTCCCAGTAGTAGTCTTGGATGTAGCCATGCCACCCCTCGCCCAATAATGTGGGACCGATGACCTGGGCATTGGAGCTTGAACCACCCACGGTATTGGGAGCGCAATCGTTGTCGCAGTCTTCGCCAGCCACTTTGGTAAAATCACCGCCGGTCACAGGTTCGCAAACGGCATCATCCTGACAAGCAAGACACCCGCAGGGACCATATTCTTCAAAATCAGCATTGTTGGGGCAGTCATCAATACAATCGGGCGCGCTATCCCCATCGCTGTTGGTGTCGGCCACCCCACACCCACACACCCCTGGATCCATTTTAAGAGGGTCGTCTGGGCAATCATCGATTTCAATACATTCTTCGCCTTGAGGCTCATAGCCCTCGTCACATGGACAGTCGTAATCACCATCAGTATCCACGCAAGTGCTGTGAGTCGGACACGTGAATGTGTCGGTCAGGCACTCATTAATGTTTGTACAAGAAGAGGCTGCAATCCCCGACTCGTAACCATCGGCACAAGTCAAACAAGAATCAACACCATTGTTATTACTCTCGAGGGGTTGGTACGTGTTTTCGCCACAATCGTCACAAACGGTATCCTGGGATGCATCGCCCGACGTGGCCTGGTACTCGCCAAGACCACACACCGACCAGGCTTCACAGGCCGTAGAATTGGCTTCGGTAGAGAACGCGCCCGTGGGGCATGGAGAACACGTGCGATCGGTACTTACTGTGCCTTCCTGTGACACCAGGCTTCCGGCTTCACATGTGGTCCACGTGCTGCACTGTGTGGCATTCAGTGTGGTTGAAAATGACCCCGTGGTACATGTTTCACAGACCCGATCATCATTGGCCGTTCCTTCACTGAGCACATAGCGTCCCGCATCACAGTTTTGGTGGGGCGTACAAACGCCTGAGCCATCATCAAAATAGCCGGTGTTGCAAACACAGTTGTATGTTCCTGATGCATTTTCACAGACGGAATTATCTCCGCAAGTAAAGTCACCCTCCAAGCATTCGTCAATGTCGTAACAGTTGATGCCATCACCCGCATAACCTGTGTCACAGGCACACGCGTAGGTTCCCGGAGAGTTGCTGCACGTTGCTTGGGCACCACACGGGCTGTCGACACACTCATCAATATCGTTGCAATTCACCCCGTCACCATCATACCCAGCTGGGCACGGATCACAGACATAGCCTTCGCCGGGCGCGGCCACATCGGTGCAAACCACACCTTGAAAACAGGGTTCGGATGCACAACCATCGATGTCCGTACAATTTTCACCATTACCTTCATACCCCACGGGGCAGTCACCACAGCTGAATCCTTCGCCGGGCGCGGCCACATCGGTGCAAATGACACCCGCAAAGCAGGGTTGGCTTGCACACCCATCAATGTCCGTGCAGTTGCGCCCATCTCCTTCGTAGCCTCCCTTGCAAATACACTCAAAGGAGCCGGGGAGGTTATTGCAACTGGCTTGGACGTGACAGTCATCTGTACCTTCAGCGCATTCATCCACATCCACGCAGGCACAATCCGCTCCAAGCTCATACCCCGTATCACAAGGCTCACAGGCCTGACCCGCATCGAAGACTGAAGGGTCAGCATGGCCCGCATCAAAAACCGTTGTGGGCGGCTGACCCGCATCCACTTCGCCCTGAGGCGAATCCAGACCCGTCAGTGGCACCGCAACACAAATGCCCTCATCACTGCAAGTAAGCTCCGGAGGACAGTCAGTGGGATTGTTACATTTTTGTTTGACGGTACTCGAGCGAGCGCAACCCAGGCATAATAGAATTAGGAACGACAATCGAATGAAAATCATACTTTCCTCGCATGACTAATTTAGCAGAAGCGCGAGGAAAACGCTCATTTCTGTCTGATCGAGATGGGGCCTCTTAATTGGTTAATTCCGAAGCGAAAACTGCACTGGAATCATCAATGACGCAGCTTCTTTTTCAAATTCATTGGGCAACGGCAGCAGTGGGGTGGCCGCCCTAACCATGCGCAAAGCTTCTTTATCTAGAACGTTTTGTCCCGAAGACTGGTAAATGATGGGGTCTTCAGCCAGCTGGCCGTTTCTCTGCACCGATATTTTTACCAGAACTTTACCTTCCAACCCCAAGCGTCTGGCTGCGCGTGGGTAACGCCGATGCTGAATCACCAGCTGGTGGATTTGTTTGCCATATGCACGAAGATCGAATTTAGCCCTGGGTTTTTGTTCTACCGTTTTGGCTTGTATGGGTGCTTGAGGGGTTGCTTGTTTTTCGTCGGGTTCTTGCTCTGCGATGTCCTCAACCGGTTCTTGCTCAGGTTCTTCTTGAGGTTCTGGAGGTGGGGGTGGTTTTGTTACGACCCGTTTCTTCAATTTTTTTAACGGCCTGGGCTTGGGTGGGGGTGTCACCTTCGGTGGTTCCGCGACAGGTGGAGGTGGCGGCGGTGAAAACTGAAACGTCACATCTGGCTTTTTCACTTTGTTAGGAGTACCGATTTGCACCGGTAAAACGGAAAAAGCCCCGTGAGCCATACAAGCCAGTAATGTGGGCAGCCACCAACCACGCATTATGGCACCGCTTGACCAGCATTTTCAGTGGCAATGCTCACCGATTTGAATCCGATCGCCTGCGCGTCGCTGAGAATCTGCACCGCCCGCTGAACCGACGCCTCTTGATCGGCCATAATCAACACCTTGTCAAAGCGAACCTGCAACCGGCTAAGCTCCGTCCTCACCTGCTCAAGAGGAATGAGCTTATCTTGAATCTTGACTGCGCCTTGAGTCGGAATGGAAATCATCAGCGCTTTGGGATCCACTTCGCCCTCAGCGTCGCTTTCAGGCAGCGCCACGTCGAGTTCCCCAATGCGGTTAAAATTAGCAATTAATACAATGAAAATTACCAAAATAAACGCCACATCGATGAGCGCTGAAAGATTGATGTTCGGCGTCACACGTTGCCTGGTTTCAAATTCCATCACGGGTTAAACCTGGGGCTTCGAGGCCACATAAAGAACGCGCTGAATTAAGTTGCTCACCTGCAGTCGAAGTCTGTCAATTTGACTTGCCAAATAGCTGTGCGCGGCAAGAGCTGGAACTGCGACCGTTAAACCTGCCGCGGTGGTTAATAAGGCTTTCCAAATCCCAGAGGACAACTCCGCTACTGCCACGTTGCCTTGTCCTGCGCTTTGCAATTGAATGAAAAGATCAACCATGCCCAACACGGTGCCCAACAAGCCAAGCAAAGGAGCGACCTGCGCTAAAAAAGAGAGGACATTTAGGTTTTTTTCGAGTTTTTGTATCTCTAAACTCGCCACGCGACGGGCTTCCGCTTCGGCATGCTCTGGTTTTTCTTGAAGCGCCTTCACCGTTGCTTGGACCACACGGGTTCCAGGATGAGGCGAGCCGTTGTACGCTTGGGGTATGTCATCATAGCTACCCGACCCCACCAGCTTCAAAACCGGTTCCAACCACTTCAGATCTTTGAGGCGTGCCCGGCGAAACTCTAAAAATTTACGAATGAAAACCGCTAATCCAGCAATGGAGCACAAATAAATGGGAACCATGGTCGTTCCACCCTGGGACATCAATTCTCCCAAAGACATAGTTGTAGCGCCATCAGGCATGGTGGGGTCCTCCCTTGTGAAGTCGAGTCACTTCAATACAGGGCTACGACCGTGCCCTCCAAATTTTATTCACCCAGGCGGTATTTCAAACCCATCAGGGCTTGAAAAGGTCGGCCCGGACGCGCCCCATAGGGTCTGCGGGCCACCATGTAGGGCTCATCGAACAGGTTGTTGATGGTAAGATAAAAGTGAAGGTTGTCAATCACTTCAATACTGGAGGTGAGATCGGTGACCCAGCGCGCATTGATACGCTCAATATCACTAATTTCACCCTGCCCAGCCACATCTCGCATCTCTCCCAGGTAAGACACCGAAAAATTAAGCTCCCATGGCGCCCATTGGATCCCGCCCAGTAAAGTCGCCTGGTGTTCCGGGACGTAGGGCAAAGCGTCCCCCTCTTCCACTTCACCAAATTGGGGATTTGAAGAGGAAAAACTGGATTTGAAATCTGAAAGGGTGAGGGTGTAAAGAGCCTTGCCTAATAGATTCATTCCCCAGGGGCCCCGCACCTCTTGACCCAAGACCGCTTCGAGTCCGTAAACGTGTACCTGTCCACCATTGAATTGTTGATTGAGCAACTGATCGGCACATCCGCTAGAGAAGGTGCACTCACCCGTCAGGTTGGAATAATCATTAAAGAATCCAATCATCTCCATCTGGGTTTTCTGCCAAGCAATACGCGTCCCCGCTTCGTAATTGACACTTTGCTCAGGATTCACATCTTTAGGCTGACCTGGCGACACCGGGCTAAACCCGCTGTGTACGCCACCCAACAACCCCCACCACGGTGTTAGTTCGTAATGCAGACCCACTCCAGGCAGCAAAACAACACTCAAATTGTCCTGGCTGGTCCCTTCAAGTCGATTGACAAATTCGGTGTTAATCCATTCAAAGCGAAATCCAGGAGCGACCATTAATTTCGACCAAGTCATCTCGTCATAGAGATGAAACGCCCATGCCCGAGCCGACCCTATATTGCTGGTGACGGTTTGGGTGGGCTGCTCTTCTTGTAATAAGTCACCTTGTATCATCCAGTAGCCATCTTCCGTATGATTGCGCTGAATCTCATCGTGGTGAAAACGTAAACCCACTTCAATGTCATTTTCGATTGGGCCCCAGGTGGGTCGAAAGTGACTCACCAACTGCAGGCCTTCNGAGACAAAAACCCTCCCATTNGTTCCAATGAGTAAAATTTGGTCATCGCTGGTGGCATCTTCTTCGCCTTTTAAAATCGCCGCNTATACAGCGGCTTGACCAGCATCAGGATCAGACAGAACATCTCTCAGTGCCGCCCCGCGAAAGCTGTTGAGCTTGCGCCAGTCCCGCGAGAAATTATGCCGGTAACCCACCAACTGCAAATCGAAAAACTCCTCTTGGGCTAAGTAATACCCCAAACGCATTTGCATGCGGTTCCAATCCATTTGCCCCATTTGGCTCGACAAATACCGCCGATACGGCGAAGCATCAAAGTCAGCATCGGTCAAACCTAAGTAGGTTTCATTGGAAAGTTCGGTGGCATAACCAAACCGAGCGTCGAACTGGTGATACAATTCGCCACCCGGATCTGTGTGGTACCGCGCCTTGGCCAAAACCTCATTGCGGTCGAAACCGGTGTTGCCACCGTTGTCGAGCTGCTTAAAGCCGTCGGACTGTAGGTGAACCCCTTCCACCAACACGCCCCAATTGCCTCCGCTGGTGCCGGCATATCCTTGTAAACGGCCAAAGTTCTCCATGCCGTATCCAAAATCAATGGCGGCTGAAGGTGCTCGTGGAATTTGACGCGTCTGGAAATTGAGCGCACCACCGATGGTGTTGGGTCCATACCGGATAGCGGCCGGCCCCTTAAACACCTCAACCCCAGAAATACGTGCCATGAGCGGAAAATAATAAGCCGCAGGGGCAGAATAAGGTGCCGGGGTGAGCAAAATACCATCCTCCATCAACGTGACCTTAGCACTCCGATCCGAGTTGGCACCGCGCAAGCCAATGTTGGGCCGAAGGCCATAGCCATCCTCACCGCGCACATAGACGCCCGGGGTCTGGTTCAACACGCGATGGATGTCATCGTATTCGAATCGTTCTAATTCTTCTTCAGAAATAACATGTCCCGAGCCCACTGCTTTTCGCAGACGTTCCCTGTCACCGATAATAGACACTGTGTCCAAGGAAAGATCAAAACCGCCCGGTGCAACCGGTGCTTCGCTCGGCGATGGCGCTTCTTCCACGTCAACCACCACCAAGGCTTCCTCAGATTTTACTGAAGGGCCTGCATCAGTGGCGTCTTGAGAATTCTCTTCCGTCTCATTGGTTAGCGCTTCATTATTGACGTCGGGACCTGCATCCGTGCTTTCTTGATTAGCCTCACTCGTTTCACTTTTTGCCCCATCGTTAGACACACCGGCATCTGAAGCCTCTTCAGCGTGAACCAAGTTGACGCCAGCCACCCAAAAACATAAACAGGCTCCAAAAACCAAACGAACACAATTCATGATTACCATCAATTCTTACCTTTTGACGGGTAGTTTTTGGGGCCACAATCGTTTAATTCCTGCCCACAAAGGAAACACCAAAATCGATCCCACTCGATGAGGATCGTGGTTCAGTTCTGCCTCACTTAAACCAAAACGTAAACCCTCTTTTTCGCTGGTGACATACAATGTCCCCGACAGCCAATCCCAAACAGACAACCACGTTCCGTAATTTTTGTTGAAGTGCTCTTCGTCTACGCTGTGGTGCACTTGATGTTGCGCGGGGCTGATAAAAATGTGCTCGAATTTTTTTCCATAGGAAAGCCAGACATGGGAGTGACGAAGGTTCCCGCCTGTGAAGTTAAAAAAGAAGCCCAGTACGTTGACACTCAAGACTTCGTATTGAATGGCTTGCGACTTGAAGAAGTAAAAAAACGTTCCCGTTATGGCACTCACCACCAAAACGCCTCTGAGCGCATACAGCATGCTTTCTACGGGATGACTGCGATACAAAGTAAAAGGGGTGAGTACCTCGGCAGAATGATGGACTTTATGAAACTCCCATAAAAAAGGTACCGTGTGCAATAACCGATGCAAAACATAGCGACTCAGGTCCCAGCCGATAAACAGGATGAGGGTGTAAAGCACCATGATTTGGGTTTTGTCCATGGATACCGGCGACACGACACCAAAATTCTTATTGAGAATGCCCACCCACCAAACGGATAAGCCGAAAGCCGACATGGCCCATGGCGTGATCAAGACGAGCCGCAGTAAAGCTTTTGCGAAAAGTAAACGATAATCCAAAAGGGCAGAAGCATGTAACCAGATTTTCATGGGAAAAAGATAAGTGAGAAAAGAACGCAGAGATCGTTCTCGTCGCTCTTTAACCGCCACCCACAACGCCAAGACCAAGCTAGCGACCAAAAAAGGCCAAAAAACCCTTTTCTCCGGGTCAAGTACCGAGAGAAAAGGGTCTAAAATGGCTTCACTAATGGTCGAGAAGTGGTTCAAGACTCAACACCTTAATACATTAATCACTGTCACCCGCACCCTCAGCAGGGATGGTTAAGCCCAAAATGGTCACAAAGTCACCCTTGAGATTATCGGTTACAGCTTTGACCGCATCATAAGCGGCTTTCACGCCGTCATAATCATCATTAAGAGCGTCTTTGAGAGATCCGCTAATGGCTTCGGTGGCAGCAATGGCCGAAGCGATATCGTCGGTCATGGTTTGAGCTAAGTCGTCATAGCCCAACTCCACCAAAAAATCATCAAAGCCAACATCGTCTGCCGGATTCAAGCCGCCGTGAAACGTGCGTTGAAAAGCTTTGAGGTTGGAAACGATGTTTTCTTTAGACACGTGGGCCCATTGGGACTCCGCCTTATCGGGGCAAACGCCCTCACAGGATGTATGGAGTCCCGCGGGAATGGCCAGTTTTTTATCCTTGATGGTCGTATCTAAGAAGAACATGGCCGCAAAGACGTCGTTAAGGGCCTCTAGTTGTGTTTGGTAGATGGAACCACTTTCACCGGCTTTTGCCAAATCTTCGACAAAGTTGCCATCCTCAGATGACCAGTGATTCACCAATTCGTTGGCGCGTGTCACAAGGTTGGCTGCCAGAGATTTACTGTAGCTTGCGCGCCCAGACTTCAGGTCTGCGTCACTCATGGCGCTCCAAGCACCACTGGTGTTCAAATGAACCACGCTTGGACAAGTGTTTTGAGCGCTTTGTTCAAACACCAAGTATTCGATGGCGTCCAATCCGTACACATTAACGAGCTCATCACTAAAAAAGCCAGAGGCGTCATAGACGGCTTCGACCAGCTCCTGGTCAATGCGGCAAGAGTTCACGGTCGGCCAGGAATAAATTTCATCTCGAATGTTATCTCCAGCAATGGTTTTACTCGAGCTTCCGGCTGGGCCGATTTGTAGCATTTCGGCCTGTTGCCAAGCTGCCATGGCAGTTTTCCATGCCTCTTTTAAAGCGGCAAGCTCGTCAGCCCCGCTGCTGTCACTGGCGACGGCTGCAGCATAATCGTCTGCGGTGGTTTGCAAAGCCAACGCAGCGGTGTGGAATTCTTGATAAACTGGCAGGATGACGTTTTCAGCCAAGCTGGTGAGAATGGCCTCTAAATCAACCTTGTCTGCTGGGTGTGTCGAGTCGGGGTTGGTCCCGTTGTTATTGTTGGTGTTATTTGCATCATCACCCGAGCCGTCACCGGTCTCAGTCACATTGCCCTCAACAACATCGCCCAGGTTGGTACAAGAGGCCCCTAAGAAACATAAAGTGGTTAGGCCTAAAACGAAAACGAACGAGCCTGAAGTGCTCGTTCGTTGCTTCCCAAAAAGTTTCGCCATTGCGACTCTCCTTAAGTGGTTTCGAATCCCACCAATGTCTGTTGAACCGGGTGAGTTTTCATTCTCTCAAACAACCAATCCCATTCGACTTACCAAATGGGATTGGATCTGCCACCACCAATTTTAAGATTGGTGGTGACTTTTTTAACGCTTACCAGTTGCTCACGTTATCTGCATCGAACCCGTAGGCTGTTTGCAACAGCGTACGTGCTTCTTCCAGTGCAGTTTTGTAAGCTGCAATGTTTTCAGGAGTGTCTGTGCTCAACACAGGCGCCGTACCCACCTTAGTGTGGAAGTTTTCGAAGTGAGTCGTGGTCTCACCGTCGGCTGTTCCGTACATTGGGGAATAAGGGTTGAACTGGAAGGACATTGCGAAGCCCTTCAACTCACCCCAGTGCTTGGCGTGGGTGGTGAAGCTGTAGCCGTCATCGCCGGTGGTGCCAAACTTGTCCATGTCGGCCAACACATCGTTGATATAGTGAACAACCGTGGCAGAAATGGCCTTTTCCCAGTTGGAGATCGCAGCATCACGATACCCTTCGAGTTCAGTCATTTCGTCAGTGGTCAAAGTGTCGCCTGCACCAGCAATGAGGTCACGGCCGGCCTTAAACGCGTCGAATGCACCAGCGGTGAAATCTGTCGCCACAGTCGCGCCGATGTCACGCTTTGCTGCATTGACGGAGTGACCGTAGTTAGCCTCAGTTTCCAAATTGAGCTTGTCGTCAAGGTCTTGGTCTTTGTAGCCTGCTTTGTTCTCGGCGTCGGTTTGCTGACCGTAGTAACGGCTTGCACCAAAGTAACCGTAACCTTCGTCCCACTTGTGAGCCAAGCTTGAGTAACATTTGCCCTGGCTCTGTGCGTTGGATGCGTTCAAGCCTTGATCCAAGTAGTCATCAGCGCCTTGAGAGAACGTTACCGCGCCCAACAAGAATTTCTGCAACAGTTGTTGGTAATCAAGCCCAGTAGCGGTCACGTAAATCGGAAGTTTATCACTATCTTCGCGATCATCCACAGCCACTGTTGGGTCATAGACAGCAACACCGTTGATGGAGCGTTCTTCAGCAGCATCAGCAACGGCTTGGAACCATTCGTCAACCAATGCGGTTGGGCTGATGGTGGCGCCCCAACCGATCATGGCAGTGATGGCACCTTCAGCGGTTTCGGCGTCAGTGTCACAAGCATTACCGGCTTGTGCGATGATGTTATCAACGTGGATGATTGTTTCGCCATTGGTGCCAGTGGACTTGCAGTTGTTGTCCTTACCAGCCATTTTGGAAGCAGGGCTGCTGCCAGCACCAGCGAAATCGCCCAATGTGGTTTGCACGTAGTCGGTGTAATCTCCGGTGGAACCAATAGCGATGGGATTGGCTTCGATGGATGAGTCGGCATCGATGTGCAGATCTAAAGCACTTCGAATATCGGTAGCGGTGGAGTTACTCGTATCGATTCCTGCATTCAAGGTTTTGAGATATTGCTTGATGGTAGAAATGATGATCTGTCGGTAAGTTTGACCACCGTAATAAACACTGTCTTCACCATCACAGTCACCACCGTAGGTGCTGGGGTAGGTGTAATCCATCGTGGCGGCCACTGGCGCTACGCCTGCATCACTCTCGGACCCGTCAGTGCTTCCATCGGTAGAGCCGTCAGTAGAACCATCAGCGTTACCAGCATCAGCAGAAGTACCATCGGTATTGCCATCGGTATTGCCATCGGTATTGCCATCGGTATTGCCATCGGTATTGCCATCGGTATTGCCGTCGGTGGTGCCGTCGGTGGTGCCGTCGGTGTTGCCATCGGTGTTGCCGTCGGAATCACCATCATCATCACCATCAGAGTGACCATCGTCGTGACCATCGGAATGGCCGTCATCGTGGGTGTCCTCAGGAGCTGGACAACCGGCACTAAGCGCCAAGAGCCCTGAAATCAATAAAGTAAAAAGCCAACGAGTTTTAATAGTAGACATTTTATATATCCCTTAACCTTTGCAAGTTGATTTTGAGAATCATTCTCATAAAAAGCTATGCAGGTCTATAGACTTCCTCATAGAATTGCAACTGAGAATCATTCTCATTTTCAATTAAATGTGTGCTTTTTTAAAATTCCATTTATTTCAATGGGTTGGCTTGGCAAAAATAGCCGCAAAACAGCCCTTTGAGACCGGAGCCACCGTTGACTTCCCGCTTATGCCCGCATAGTGAGGCCCCAAATAGCGGATTTTTTGCGCTCGAAACCGCAAAAGATCCCAATCCAAAGGATCTTAAAATGCTCTTCCCTCAAATGATTCTGCGCCGTGTACCGCTTTTGGGTATTATATTGGCCCTGGCTGCCTGCAGCAAAAATGAAACAAAACCCATCAAAGAACCCACTGATGCAGTGGCGGCGACAAAAAATGAACAACGCGACAGCATCACACTGTATTCGGGGCGCAGCCAAGTCCTCATTGAACCTCTATTAACCGAATTCACTCAGCGTACCGGTATTAAAGTTGACGTTCGTTACGACAAAAGCACACAAAACCTCGCCACGCGACTGCTTTCAGAAGGTGCACAAAGCAAAGCCGATGTGTTCTTTGCACAAGACTCAGGCTACCTGGGTGCATTGGCCAAACAAAATGTTCTCGCACAACTGCCAGAGGCGCTTTTGGCTTTGGTGCCTGCAACCCATCGAGACGCTCAGGGTAAATGGATCGCTACCAGCGGTCGCGCACGGGTCCTGGTGTACGATCCATCGGCAGTTCAGCCCGATGATTTACCCAAAACCCTATCTGAGCTCACCGATTCAAAATGGAAAGACAAGCTGGGCTGGGCCCCTGGTAACGCGTCCTTCCAAGCCCACGTGAGTGCGCTGCGCCACCTGTGGGGAGAAGAAAAAGCCGCGGAATGGCTCAGTAAAATCAAGGATTTAAATCCAAAAACCTACCCCAAAAATTCCCCTCAAGTGAAAGGCGTCAGCAATGGCGAAATCCAAATCGGCTGGGTGAACCATTACTATTTACACAAACTCAAAGCGGCCAATCCCGAACTCAAAGCGGCCAACTACTCATTCAGCCAAGCCCAAGACGCTGGCAATGTGATGATGCTCAGTGGAATTGGCATTGTTTCTCACTCTAAAAAGAAAGAAGCCGCCCAAAAGCTCGTAGAACACCTGTTGTCAGAAAAAAGCCAACAGCATTTCACCACCAAAATTTATGAATATCCCACTCGGACCGGTATAAAAGCCAATGCAGCCTTACCTGACATTTCCAGTTTAATGTCGCATGTCCCGCAAGAGCATTTGGCCGATGTGGGTGGTACGCTCAAAATGCTGCGAGACCTAAAACTGCAATAAAGGACCTTTGTGCAACCAGCGCCACCAGCCCAAGTTTCTCTCAAAGCTTTTCTGCCGGTGGCGGGCACCTGGGGAATCCTCGCTTTAGCGGTGGTGCCGCTTTTGGGGATGTTCTTGGCGCTGCAGCACAGCCCCACCCTTTTTGATACCCCACCTTTGGCCCTGACCGATCTGTGGCCCTTGGTGGGCCGTACTTTGGGTCTTGCCTTATTGGTGAGCGCGAGCGCTTTAATCCTGGGAACGTGGCTGGCTTTCGCCCAAGTGCGTTACGATTATTTTGGCAATGGACTGCTGTCTCTTTTGAGCACCCTCCCTTTGGCGGTGCCGTCGTATTTATTGGCCGCTATCATTCGCGAAAACTTTGCACCTCGAGGAAGCTTGGGCAGTCTACTGGGTTTCGAAAATGCTTTCATGGGATTTGAAGCAGCCCTTTTGGTGCTCACCTTGTCCTGTACCCCCTACGTTCAAATCTTGGTTGCGGCAGCTTTGCGCCATACCCCTGCTGGCCCGGATGAAGCCGCCCGAACTTTGGGTGCCACACCTTGGCGTCGTTTTGTCGCTCTCACCTTACCCCGCTTGCGACCCACTTGGGCCTTTGCTTTGGTTATCGTGGCCTTTTATGTCATCTCCGATTTTGGTGCGGTGGCGTTGCTCGATTGTGAAGTGTTAACCTGGGCGCTTTATCAATCACGGCACGCGCCCCCCGATGCCATGCGCATTGGCTTTGGTTTGGTGGCCTGTACTTTTCCGGTATTGGCATTGATTCGATTGCTCCACGGCCAACAACAAGCACAACGACAACTGAGTGAACCACGCAAGCTCACCAAAGAACCCATGCCCAAACATTTGCTTGCGCCCACCTATCTGGCTCATTTTTTTATGGTGAGCTTGGGCTTGTTCTTACCTCTGATCACCATTTGTGGCTGGGTGTTTTCGGGGCTGCAACAACAAGAAAGTTTTGCGCAACTTGGCGGTATTATTTCAAACACATTGATCTATACGGTGACGGGTGCCCTGCTCACCTTGGTGGCCGCCTTGTTACCGGCCTATACCCTGGCTCGAGGTAAACATCGCCACAGCGGCTTGGCTGAAAACGCGGTGTACGCCACGAGCGCCGTTCCTGGAATCCTCATTGCCATTGGCATCTTCTTTTTGGTTTTAGGGCTGAACCGGTGGTGGGACAACGGTTCAGGTGTCACGTGGGTTGAGTTAGTGGAAAGCGCGGGCCTTTTCTTATTGTTCGGCTATGTGATGCGGTTTTTATCTGAAGGCTATGCGGCCTTAAAACCGGCCATTCTCAATATTGATCTGCGCCAAGAAGAAAGCGCTCAAACCTTGGGTGCCTCATCGGCCCGCATCTTTCAAAAGATCACTTTGCCCGCCATCAAGCCTGGCCTGAAGGCGGCTTATCTTTTGCTCTTTATTGCCATCGCCAAAGAACTGCCCATCACACTGATGCTCACGCCATTAGGTAAACAAACTTTGGCCTACCGAATTTTTGATGCCCAACAAGAAGGCGTATTGCCCGATGCTGGTTTGGCCGCCCTGCTCTTGCTCCTGATGGCCTTGTGTGTTCAGCTCATCCTGCTCAACTGGAAAAAGACATGACCCAACTGAAACTTGAACAGATTTGTCACGGCTATGGTGACACGCAGGTTCTTCACAACATCAGCCTTGAACTGGGTCAAGGCGAGCTCTTGGCGATTCTGGGCGCTTCAGGCTCCGGAAAAACAACCTTATTGCGCACCATCGCTGGCTTCATCACCCCACAGCAAGGGTCGATCCACATTGGACAGAACACGGTGATCAATGCAGGGCAAAATCAAATCCCCACCGAACATCGAAATATCGGGATGGTTTTTCAAGACCACGCCTTGTTCCCCCACATGACGGTGCATGAAAACATTCAGTTCGGTATTCATGAATCCCCCCATCGGCAGGAACGCGCAGACACCCTTTTAAAATTAGTGGGGCTCGAGGGTTTTGGCGCACGCTTGCCCGGAACGCTATCCGGTGGACAACAACAACGCGTGGCCTTGGCGCGCGCGTTGGCCCCCAAACCGACCCTCCTTTTGTTGGACGAACCCTTTGCGAATCTCGATGCCAACCTCCGCAGCGAGATGGTGGTAGAGGTGCGAAATATCCTGAAAGCTCAAAACATCACGGCGCTCATGGTCACCCACGATAAAAACGACGCACTTGTCATGGCCGACCAAGTGGCCATTCTCGATACGCCCAACACCAAGAAGCCATCGTCACTGGTCCAATTGGACACTCCCCAAAATGTATATGGCCAACCGGCCAATGCAGTGGCCGCACAGCTAACGGGTATCGCCACCTGTTTGACGGCGACAGCGCAAGGCCAAGAAGCCAGCAATGCATTG
Source organism: Myxococcales bacterium (assembly GCA_002721815.1). Lineage (GTDB taxonomy): Bacteria > Myxococcota > UBA727 > UBA727. The sequence continues at coordinate 53,886 of PBLQ01000015.1, read as the reverse complement.
GGGCCTATCCCCTTACGAACAGAGGTTCACGGTGAATGCCAAGTGGTGGTTCGACCTGAAGACATTTGTTTTGAGGAACATGAAAATGGCGACTGCCAGTTGAGTCAAAAAAGGTTTTTGGGGAACCAAATTCAATGGACCGTACAAACCCCCTGTGGCGATGTTCTTCTACATACAAAAAGCCCGTGTGAATTATCAATTAATTCCACGGGCCAATTGCGTTTTGAAAAACGTTGCTGGGCGTTTAAGTCTTAAGCACTAGCTTCGACTCCAGCTTGAGCTTCGTACGCATACCAATCGTGACGTACTTTTTCGATCTTGGCCTTCACAGCTTCAGGGTCAGCACCAAACTGCGCCAAGTATTCAGGAAGTTGCTTCGCGATGACCTCTTGACCCAGAGCCAAACCGGCTCGATTGTCGGTTTCGTAATGAACACCGGCCATACTTCTAAAATGCGCTACGGCGTAATCGAGTTTTTTGGCCTCAGCCAATTGCTCTGGTGTTAAGTCCATCAACACGGCAAGATATAATGAGGCCGAAGAGGCTGCAGAATGCATGGCAGGCCAGCTTGGATGCCGTGGGCAACCTTCTTTGTAAGCCGTGAAATCTTCTGGTTTGGTGAGCTTCATGGCCGCAACCTTGTCTTTGATTTCTTGTGGCGCATCGAGTTTGCCGGTGTGAATGGCCCAAGCCACCGACTCGGGTCGCGCTCGGCCTTCGTTCCACTTACAAGCGAAAGCAGATGGGGATACTTCTGAAACCGCCCATCCCAAAGTTCGTGCCAACAAAACAGGCCCGTTTACAAAGTCATCCCGACTCATGGGTTTCATGATGGACGGGTCCATTTTCGCGCCTTCACCTAAAAATTGCTCCACCAAAGCGGTGGGCCATTTTGTGGGAAAGTCTGCACGAACGGCTTGAGCGCCTTCGTCAAAAGTATAGTCCGAGAAAATTTTCGGCAAGTCGATCATCTCTCCTGCTTTTTTGTTCTCGCGACGGGCAACTTGAAGATCAATGATTTGCTCGAACTCGGGCCAGAAAGCTGGATCTTCTGGATGTGTCGGCTTGGGCAAATAGTCGGGCTGAATCACCACCCGATGATCTGACGGGACATAGGGACTCACCGCATTGGAGTTACGAAGCTTTTCAGCTTGGTCGGGCGTCAATGGGAAATTGATGTCGGGCCCCGAATGCTTTGAAAAACGAAACGTCTCTTCTTGAACTTGGTTGCTGGTCAAGGTGTCCAAGCGAACGGCCAAGGGGGTCAAACCTTGATTGGCCACCGGGGCGGTGCTGGACGCTGAACCGGTCACGTAGCCCGCGGGCTTTTCCGTGGCCTGTAAAGTGCCTGTTTGTGGGGCCGCCACTGGTGCAGTTTCTGCCACTTCGGCAGGTTGTGCAACGGTTTGATTGGCTACGGGTGCATTCACACCTTGATTGGCCGTTTGAGGCGTGGAAACCGAATTAGGCTTGATGGTCGACATGAGACAGGCTCCTTTTACACGTCACCTCGCATAGAGGTGATCTTCAAATTCTTAACTATAACGCTTTATATACCCGTAATGGCACTATTTTGGCTCACAGAAATGTGATCTGTGACACGAATTTTTCCCCCTAAGATACAGTTACTTAGCGTCAAAAAGGCCATATTTGAAATCTGCCCCCGTCCAGCTGGGACGTGCCATGAGCCGATCTCGCCAGCCCACCACCCTGGGAAACCCCTCCAAATCGAGCACCGGTAAAAAGGGTGCATAGGCACAGTCCACCAGGGTGAAATTGCCCAAAATGTAATCTTGGCCCTCTAACCGCGTTTCAAACAACTGCAGAATTTGCCCCATCTTCTTGCTGGCTTTGGCCACCCGTTCTTCATCTCCTGCCTTGCCCACACTGGGAAGTACCATGCGGTTAAAAAAGTATTGCCGCGCCAAATCGTTAAAGGCCGACGCTTCCAAAAACAACAATGACAGGGCTTGCGCCTGGCCCGCTGGCGTCGAGGGCCACAGATGGGGTGCTTTTTGACCCAAATACACCAAGGCCGCCCCGGATTCCCACAACACAGCATCACCGTCCACCAGCAGGGGTACTTTTTGCCTCGGATGTAACGCTTGAAACTCGGGGGTTTTATGTTCACCTTGAGCCAAATCTAAATACGCATAGTCATAGGGCTCACCTATCTCCTCTAACGCAAGACGAATCTTTTGGGGGTTGCTGGTCCAGTAGCCATAAAGCTTCATTTTTGCTGCCTTTTGGATTGTTGTGTTCACCAGAACGTAACTTGACCGTCATTTTGCTGAAAGTCCCATGCTTCATAAATCCAACCCTGAACCACAGGAGGGCATGATGGGCACAGAGCCAGAATTACATATGGAAAAGCCATTGGCGGAACTGGTAGGGACTTTCGCTTTGGTTTTTGTGGGATGCGGTTCCATCATGGTGCACCAAATCCATGCCATTCCTGGTGCACAACTAAACGTCAGCTTGTGTTTTGGCTTGGTGATCATGGTGATGATCTACGCGTGTGGTCATATTTCAGGGGCCCATTTTAATCCGGCCGTTACATTGGCTTTTGCTTCCATCAATCGCTTTTCATGGCGTGAAGTGCCTTTGTATATTTTGGCGCAATTCGTGGGCGCATTGTTGGCTACGGTCTTGCTGTTTCAACTCTTTGGACCGGTGGCCAACCTGGGTGCGACATTGCCCAATACAGAAATAGCTAAAGTGGTTTTGATGGAAATCGTTCTTACGTTCTTTTTAATGTGGGTGATCACTGCCGTTGCCACTGATCACCGCGCCGAAGGACAAATGGCTGGGCTGGCCATTGGGGGGACGGTTGCCCTCGCTGCGCTCATGGGAGGCCCCGTTTCGGGCGCGTCAATGAACCCGGCACGATCATTGGGTCCTGCAGTCATCGATGGTAATCTTTCCACAGTGTGGATGTACTTTGTGGGTCCACTTATCGGCGCATGGTTGGGCGCCATCTGTTACCAACGGCTGTCTTGTGTCCGCGAGCAGCCAGCCACTGCCATCGACCCCAGCCCCAGTAACGAAAAAATTAAAGAAGCCAAAGGCTGCTGCTGATGCCCAAGAAAAACATTCTCTTTTTGTGTGTGGCCAACTCGGCCAGATCTCAAATGGCCGAAGGCCTCGCCCGGCATCTCTACGGTGATGATGCCCACATTCAATCCGCAGGCTCTCAGCCCTCACGGGTGAACCCTTTTGCCATTGAGGCCATGGCCAAGCTGGATATATCCTTGGCACAGCACCGATCTAAATCAGTGGACGACATCGATCCTTCCAGTGTGGATGTGGTGATCACGTTATGCGCCGAAGAAGTTTGTCCTGCGTTTTTGGGGCAAACCAAACGCCACCATTGGCCCTTTCCAGATCCCGACCCCAAGGGCCAACCGCTCACCAAAGAAGCCACACTGGAGCGTTTTGAACGAGCTCGAGATGCCATCCAGCAGCGCTTGATTGCTGAAAAAAAAGCACTTTTGGAATAATTGAGTCGTTGCACGCCTCCGACTTTTCGCCAAAGCCCAGCCCAGTGGTATATATGAGGCGGAACGGAGGAGACATGAGCGTCAAACGAATTTCAGGAAATATTTTGGCAGGCATGCTGGATGGCAAACTGACCAAAAATGAAACCGAAAAAATTCTCTCTCGAAAAGACGACGCCTTAAAAGCCCCGGAGAGCGTGGGAACTTTCACCAGCCCCCGCGAACACAAACTGATTAGCGATTTATTAGAGCGTGTGAAAAACGGCGAAGTTCAAGCGGACGCTGAAAGCCTCCAAATGCTCGAGGACTTTGTGGCCGAAGGACCAGACAGTCGGCTTAAACATATCATCGGTGGCGGTGCCATCCGAAAATCCGCCATGAGAAACGGGGCCATCGCTGCCGCTGTTCCTGGCTCTGCCTTAGGTGCCTTTTCAGGATTTATGGGCTGGGGCATGCATGCCGGCCTCGCCTGGGGCGTTGCGGGCGGTGCCTTGGTCGGTGGCGTCATGGGTGGCGCTTTTGCTTTAGGTGGTGCAGCCGCTGGCTACGCTGCCGCCGCCATCCACGGTGCCTTCGACGATTAACCCTATCTTCGAGTTCGAACTTGTTGGATGCGTCAGTCAATTTAGCAATTCATTGACGACATCAACCGAGCCCAGAGAGGCCGGAAAACGAATCGAAAGATTTATTCTTGTAAAGCTTTAAGCTCTGGCGTTTACTTGCAACAGCACGCGTCTTTACAACAAGAACAGGTTTTTCTCGCACAGCAATCATCGGCCTTACAGTCACACTTGCAATTTTCTTTGCTCATCATATCTCCTCTTTCATCTCAATTTTATCGGCGAGTACCCTCAACCGATCAGCAACATAAGCTCTATTTAATGAGTAACTTCGTTCTCGCCCACGCTTTTCAACACTCACGACCCCTTCTTGGGCCAGCATTTTGAGGTGACGAGAAACACCAGATGCATCGACGCTACAACATTCACACAAGCACATGGCGTTTTGGGGGGTGCTGCATTCGCACAGCCGACACACCAAAGACAATCTGTTGACCTCTCCCAAGGCCTTCAGCAAATCCGCCAGTTCTTGCACATCTGATATATTCATAAGATCTTTTTAACTATATTTGCGCAAATATGCAAATATTAATTACTCAAATTAGATCTGCTTGTCCTGCCGCTGCGTGCAGCGATTTATTCAACCGGTACAACAAAAGCCCTGAAATCACATAAGAATATGTAAAATAGGCTTTTTCATGGTTTCGGGCGCCGTTTTTCCACTGCTTATGCAGGGCTGGGGGGACGCTCTGAAGGCTCATCACCTGCTGTTCTCTTGGTTTCATGAGCGAATAACACGTGCAAAATCACCCCGCTCACAAAAGATTCCATCAAGGCTTCCTGGGATTCGGTGAGGTTGGAGAGAAAGTTTTCGCCCAAGATATGGCCTAGAAACGTACACAGACAGACCCAAAGGGCGCCGGCCCAGGGCACCCACTTGAAGCGCGCGCTTCCCACCAGACCCAACATCAGCCCCACTGGAAAGCGGTGCAATAAAATCATCCAGGCCAAACCTTGATGGGAATGCGAATGGCCGTGACCATGATCGTCATCCAAAGACAGGGCGGCACCATCTAAAAGTGCATGGGCACCCAGCGCTAAAACGATCACCGTCACCGCCAACGGCGGTACGTTTTCCAAAAAGCGAATGTTTTTACCGCGCTCAAACAACCACGGAATCGACACCCCCACCAATGCCGCGCCAAAGCACATGAAACCAATGGACTTAAAGGCGTGCGGGAGCATCTGTAAAAGAAACAATCCACCAATGAGTGCCATCAACACTTTATCTAAATAGACCATCCAAATGGGATGACGCCGCAAAAGCGGCACCAAGGCCACCCCCGCAAAAATGGCGATACAAGAGAAAATGAGCATGAGCCAGCATTGCCAAAAAAATCCGTTTTGGCAACGACCACTGGGGTTTCTATCAATGTGGATCAGTGATGTTGACTTTTAACTTCGTAATTTGTGAGCTAAGGGAACTAAATGGCCTTACTCACCCTCAAAAATCTCACCCTTGGCTTCGGCGGCCCGCCCTTACTGAACGAGGTTAATTTCACCCTTGAGCATGGCGAACGCGTCAGCCTGGTGGGGCGTAATGGCCAAGGCAAAAGCAGCCTCATGAAACTCATCACCGGCGCACTCAAGCCCGATGATGGCCAAATCAAATTAGAAGACGGGGCCAAACTCGCTCATTTGCCACAGGAAGTGCCCGACCATATCGACGGCACGGTTTTCGAGGTGGTGGCGCAAGGGCTGGGCGATACCGCTGACCTCATTTCACAATACCAGCAGCTGTCGAGCCAAATACAGGGTGAACAAAACCAGGTACAACTGGAAAAGCTGGAAAAGCTACAACAACAAATTGATGAGCAGGATGGTTGGCGACTCCAAGAAATGGTGAACAAAGCCATTTCCCATCTCAAGCTAGAGCCACAACTTGTTTTTAATGCGTTGTCCGGCGGGGTAAAGCGACGTGTCTTGCTGGCCAAAGCCATTGTTTCCAAACCTGACTTGCTGATTTTAGATGAACCCACCAACCATTTGGATGTGGATACCATTTTGTGGCTCGAACAAGAACTCAAACACATGGGTAACACGCTGCTGTTCGTCACCCACGATCGCGCTTTTTTGCGCAGTTTGGCCACCCGCATTATCGATTTAGACCGAGGCGAACTCAAAAGCTATCCCGGTGACTACGAAAAATACCTGAAACAAAAAGCGGCAGACTTGCACGCCGAAGACTTGGCTTGGGAACGCGAAGACAAACACTTGGCCAAAGAAGAAGTATGGATTCGCCAAGGTATCAAAGCCAGACGCACGCGTAACGAGGGCCGTGTACGCGCGCTCAAGCGATTGCGCGCCGAGCGGAAAGAACGACGCGACCGCATTGGACAAGTTAACTTGCAGCTGCACGAAGCCCAAAGCTCGGGCCACGAAGTGGTCAAAGCCACCCACCTCGATTACAGTTGGGACAACCAGCCCATCGTGAATGATTTTTCACTGACCATCATGCGCGGTGACCGGGTGGGTGTGATCGGGCCCAATGGCTGCGGGAAAACCACTTTGCTCAAATTGCTATTGGGCGAGCTCAAACCCCAAGCAGGCAAGATCAAACTGGGCACCAAACTTCAAATCTGTTATTTCGATCAACTGCGTGGTCAGCTCAACGAAGAACAAACCCTCGCTGAAAACCTGTGCGATGGCGGCGACACCGTTCGCGTGGGGGAGCAGCGCAAACACGTGATTGGCTACTTGAAAGACTTTTTGTTTGAACCCGAGCGGGCCCGGCAAAAAGTGAGTGCCCTCTCAGGTGGCGAACGAAACAGATTGTTGCTGGCCAAATTATTCACCCAGCCCGCCAACGTGTTGGTGATGGATGAACCCACCAACGATCTCGACAGCGACACTTTGGAACTGCTCGAAGTCTTGCTCATGGACTACAAAGGCACCCTGCTTTTGGTGAGCCACGATCGCGAATTTATAAACAACGTGGTCACCAGCACCATCGCATTTGATGCAGACGGGAAAGTTCGCAGCTATGTGGGCGGTTATCATGATTGGTTGGCTCAACGCCCCCAACCCGTCACAGAAAAATCGGCAGAGAAACCCAAAAAAGGAAAACCAAAAAGCCCAGCCCCGCAAGAGAAGAAACGAAAGCTCACCTATAAAGAAACCAGAGATCTTGAGGAACTCCCACAACGCATTGAAGCCCTCGAAACAGAGCAAAGCGAACTGCACGAACGCGTGGCCGATCCTTCTTTTTACCAACAAGAGCACACGTTGGTGGCTGAGGTCACCGAAAGATTGAAATCCATCGAAGAAGAACTCGAAACTTGTTATACCAGATGGGACGAACTCGAATCCCTTGCCTCCTAAAACACAGAAGGTCTGCATGGTACCTATTGATTTCAGCGCCTTTAACTTCACGCCCATTATTGACATGGGGGAAGACTATACAGTTCTCGATTTTAGTGCGGGCCCCAAAGCGGTTCGGCGACCGAAAACCACCTACACCGTTGGCAAGTACAATGAAAAAAGACCCAACATGTATACGGCAGAAATTTTTGAAGACGATCGCTGTATTCATATGGGAATTGATTTAGGAGGTCCCGTTGAGACCCCTCTTAAAGCTTTCTATGAGGGGACCATTTTTAAGCTCGGCATCAACCCTGACGAGGGTGACTATGGGGGTGTGATCGTCACCCAACATCAACTTAGTGAGGCCTTTTTGTACGCCCTATGGGGACATCTTTCCCACGCATCTCTGAACGGTAAAAACGAAGGAGATGCTTTTCAACAAGGGGATGTGATCGGATTTATTGGGAATAAAGAGGAAAATGGCGGTTGGCCGCCCCACGTTCATTTTCAACTGGGGCTGGAAGCACCGAACACCCATGACATGCCTGGCGTTGTCTCTCCTGCGGAACTCGAAGCCGCACTGAAGGCCCACCCAGACCCCCGGTTGGTTCTGGGGCCTTTGTATTAACAACAAGTCATTCTTTTTGTGCCGGGGCCTCTTGGGTGAGCCAAGTCAAGACGGCGAAAGCACAAACCACTTGAACCCACAACATATAATTGTTGTGAAAAATCTTTCCCGCCAACAATAAGGCACACATCCCCAGCAACACAAACAGCCAGTCGATGTGTGGGTCTTTGTGCTGCAAGGACGTTTTTAACGCAAAACCGACCAGCCCCACACCCGTCAGGGCCTGAATGATTGTGACCATTGTCGGTGATAAGTAATGTGCCAAAGCTGTACTGTCGGATGGGCGATGTAACATGAACACCACCAAATTATTCCAAAGCCCCTGAGCGTCCCAAAACCAAAACGGGGCAAACCATAAAAATACCAAGCCCGTAAATACAAGTATGGTTTTTAGGTTTGTCCGCAGCAAAAACGGTATAAAAAAAAGTCCCGGCAGGAATTTTGCGCTGAAGCTCAAACTCAAACAAAAAGCGCCGAACAGCCATGTTTGTTTTTTATTAAGAAGGAAATACCCCATCATCGCCCAACCCAGCGGCAACAAATCGTTGGCTGACGCGATCAACCCCTGGTTTCGAATGTGAGAAGGGCCCAGCAACATCAACATGCAGCAAGCAGCCACCCAAAAATTGGCGCGTCCAATCTGCGGGCCACAAAAAAAAGCCAAAAGCCCAAACAGGATTAAGTAAAAAAGGTTGGCGGCAAAAATCCCACCTTTGCCCCACATCCAAATAAAAGGCACATACATGGTGAGCATGGCCGGGCCATATTTCAGACCCAAACTTGCAAGCATACGCCGCTCCACCTCGCATCGCTCATCATCGCTCACCTTCGGGACCATGTTTTCGAACAAGCGAGCATCCAGCGTTTGCCAATAACGAGCCAAAGCAGAATAAGTACGCACCCCTTCCCCTTGAAAACAAAAAGGCTTCTCTTCGTTCAGCTTTTTCATTTGTAACAAAGGCTCAAAATCTACCAGCACGCGCTGGCCATAGGGTGATTGTCCGGTTTGTAACGCCCGAAAACTTTGAAACGTAGACCGCCCCATATCACCGGGAATAAAATCGTCGTGCGCCGCTTTCATCCAGCTTTGAACGCCCGTGCCGAACGTCCAAACCACCAACAGCGCCACCGCCAGGGTCACACAAACACGCTGCCAGTGCTTCGCCGGCATGCACGTCAAACCGCTTCTTATTTTCTCTCTGTTTTTAAATATGAGCCCTGAATAAAGTGCCAAGCAAACCAAGCCAACGCCACGTTCAATGCCGGCCTCCCAGTCCAGCCAAACAAAATATTCAAATAGAACGATGTGTACACAGAGCCACAGCAGCAAAAGCAAGAAGCCATTCCGAGATTGGCTCATGGCTGCCCCTTGATCTGTGCCTTGTTCGCGGTGATAATATTTAATACGCGCATGAACAAAATCGACCCGAGATTATGTAAGTGATTTTTGGTTTTTCAAACGATCGAAAGCCCTAGACAGCGCGTCATTGTTTGAGATGTTATCCCGGCAGTGGTTCACAATGTTCGCAGTGAAGTTGCGGGAAATTTTTACTTTAATTTCCTTTTCAAACTGCGCGTCGTTGTTCTTTGCCTCTGCCAACGTGGCCACCGCCATCAATAAGGGGATGCCACAAAACAGACGCGGGGCTGCGTTCTCTACGGGCAGGTTGGTGAGATAAGTCAGACCCCCTGCTAACGCATCTTCGGCCATTTCAAAAATAGGACGTATGGCCTCGTGAGCGGCCGGTCTGTTCTCGGCGAATAACAAATTGGCCGGGTCCAAGTTTTGCCGGCGCCAATTGGTTTTGGGAATAAAGATCATGCCCCGCGCGTGATCTTCGGCTACGTCCTTCAAGATGTTGGTCAACTGTAAACCGAGGGCAAAATTCTCTGCATCGGCTTTGAGTTCATTTTTGCGACGCGCGTCGAAAGCATAAGCGAAGGCAAAAAACTCGGTTAACAAATGCCCCACGGTGCCCGCCACGTAATAACAATATCGGTGTAAATCGTTCAGATTCTCCAACACCCGAAAACCTTCTTTAGGGGTGCGGTGGTTGAAGATTTGCATGCCAAAAGCCATTTCTTGGATCCACGGCCGCAAGACCATTCGAGCGTCAGCGGATAAGGAATTCCATGCCTTTCCCACCGTGGTGGCGTTAGACATCAAATCTTGCTCAGCGGGGGATAAAGAAGCAAAGGCAATCTTCTCTTTTTTGAAAAACGAACCATCTTCGTCACCGCGTAAAAAGCGGCGAAAGCCCTCGTACAATGCGTCTCGCTGCGAATGAGGCAGGTAAGGTGCGTCCTCGATGCAGTCCACCATGCGACATAATAAATAACTCAAGGCCACGGGGTTTTTGGTTTTGTCATCCAAAAAAGAAATGGGCAAGGCAAAGGAACGCGAGACTTGCGCCAGCTTCTCAAAACAAAAATCCCAGGCTGCATCTTCAGACATGGGTTACCCTGCGAAAAAGTAAGAGCATACCACAAAGGCGCCCAAAATGCCTGCAGCATCAGCGATTAAACAAGCCGCCAAAGCGTGTCGGGCGTAGCGAATGCCGGCCGCACCAAAATAGAGGGCCAAAACGTAAAACGTGGTCTCGGTGCTTCCTTGCATGGTGCTCACCAAGAAACCAACAAATGAATCGGGGCCATTGGTTTGCATGATTTCTGCGGCGATGCCGTAAGCGCCGGAACCAGACAAGGGCCGTAAGAGCGCCATGGGTAGCGCCTCACCAGGAAAGCCCACAAGGGAAGTGAGCGGGTTGAGCGCAGAAACCAAAAGCTCCATAGCGCCAGACGCTCGGAACATGCCCACCGCCACCAAAATCGCCACCAAAAACGGGATAATTTTGAGGGCCACATCGAAACCTTCTTTGGCCCCTGAAACCAATGAACCATACACCTTCACGTCCTTGGCGGTCCCGTAGAGCAAAAAACCAACGATCAACAAAGGCAACAACCAATGAGACAACATGGTGCGAACCACATCTCCCAAATTGGCATCGGGCTGCGACATAGCGGTGGTGATGTGTGAAAAAGTGGCCCAACCCATCAACACGCAAAACACCAAGATGAGAGACAGCACCCATTTGTTCTTTGTGGTTGCAGGATCGATGCTGGCCTCTTCCGGGATTTCGATGTCATCGCCCGCGGCCGCGTCCACCACGATGTCTTCATCAATGGGGTGACGGTCTGCCGCGAACATGGGCAGCCGAACAAAAATCTTACTGATGGTAATCGCCACACATGTGGAAAACAACGTCGCCAAAAACGTGGTGATCAAAATGCTGGCGGGAGCCACAGAATCCATAGAGGCCCTTAAAGCAATGACGCCCAAGGGCAAGATAGCAACATTAGAAGTGTTAATGGCGGCGAAGAGACACATGGCATCCGTGGCCACACCCGGTCGCTTGTTGAGCTTGTTGAGTTCGATCATGGCCTTCAGGCCAAAAGGCGTGGCCGCATTGCCCAATCCGAGCATGTTGGCCGAAAGGTTCATGATCATGGCGCTCATGCCTGGGTGCTCTGCAGGCACCCCGGGAAACAGGCGGTGCATGAGTGGCTTCAGCGCTCGGGCCAAAACGCGCAGCAAGCCAGCATCTTGGGCCACCTTCATGATGCCCAACCAAAAGGCCATGACCCCCACCAAACCAATGGCCAAAGTCACCGCAGTTTTGGCACTGTCCAAAGAGGCGGCCGTGACCGCTTCCATTTTTCCGGAAAACGCCCCACACAAAACCGAGGCGAGCACCAATATGAGCCAAATCCAATTAAGCAAGCAAAACTCCCTAAACTTCAGGGGAAAATGACACCTAAGGGGCCTTTTTGTAAAGAAGGATTGTGGCTCAAACCCAATTGTGTTTGAATCCAAGCCTGCCAATGGAGGATCCATGCTCAGTTATCAGTTTTCCGACGATATTTTGTGTGCTGGCCAACCCAGCGAAACCGACCTGCAACAGCTCAAGAGGGAGGGCTACCGGAGCATAATCAACCTTCGGCCCGCCAACGAGCCCGGTCAGATTCAACACCCCCAGCAAAAAACCACCGAACTGGGGTTGGATTACCATGCCCTACCCATCACAGGGCCCGGAGATCTCAACGAAGAAAACACCCGGCAATTCGATGCGCTTTTGCAAACAGCTGCACGGCCCATGGTCATCCATTGTGGGTCATCCAATCGTGTAGGGGCATTGATGGCGCTTCGAGCGGCCCATATTCAAAACAAAGACCCCCGCGAAGCTTTGAATGATGGCCGAAAAGCAGGCCTCACGGCATTGGAGCCATTGGTCGCCCAAATGTTAGGACTGTAGTTGCTCCAAAAAGCGCAACAAATGATGCGCCACTTTTCCGTATTCGGTCACGGGTGCCATGTGGCCAGCATCTTCAATATGATGTAACTCGCCCTGTGGCAGATGTTGAACGAGCTTGCTGCACAAATAGTTCATTTCCGTAATGGTCTTCTCACCCGCCATCACCATGACCGGCATTTGCAATGCCTCATAGGCTGCTGCACCGGTCTCATCGGCCATGAGGTTGCGTACCTCCGCAAATATTTTATTGGCATGGCGTAAAAAGGGAACTTTTTGTTCCGCGTTCATGGCCGCAAAGGCGCCATCCCCATTCCAATAATCCAGAAAGACTTCAATCCACATTTTAGGACTGATGTGCCCTTTTTTTAAGAAGGTCGTGATGGTCTTTTCCATCTCTTCTTTATCTTCGATTCCTTCGCGAACGATGCCGTAAGCCACAGGCTCAAAAAGCACCATGCCCTGAATTCGTTCGGGGTCTTTGAGCGCCAGTTGCAGCGCGACCATGCCGCCATAAGAGTGTCCAACCAACACCACATCTTCGTCTTCAGGCAAAACACCTTCGATAAGCGCTACGTCGTCATCAATGGTGAATTGTGAAAAATCTGCCGTATGCCCTTCTTGCTCATAGTCTAAAAGAGCAGGCACGATGGGGTGCCATTGATCGAAATCTTCTTGGTAGCGTTTCCATTGAGATGGGCCCAAACCCGATGAGTGAATGAAGATGAGGGTGGTCATCAGTCGACATCTCGCACGCAACGAACGTAACAGTAGTCGCTATTGGCTTCCGCATCGTCGATCAACCCGTTGTAGTGATAATAAATCCATCGTTTGGAAAAACTGTCATCCAGTAAGCTGGTGGACCAAAAGCAATCCCCGTAGTTTGAAGGGAAATCAAACACCTCTGCGGGAAACCCCTCACTTGGGTCACCCGAAAAATGCATGAGACTGGTCAATTCTTCAATCGTTGGCATTCGCCAGTCGTTCCAACCGCCAAATGGTGATTCTCCACAGATATCTGTTACGGGGTAATTGTTAGAGCTGAAGCTTTCGCTCGGATTGTAGGTCCAAGTGCCATTGTTGCCCCAATAGCCTTTTTGCCACATCAAATTGGCAGTGGGGTCAGTAATAACATTGTCACCCGAGTCGGATTCCTCCACGAAACAACGATTGTTTTCTGGCCCTGCCCTCACACACAACGCGGCCAGCTCAGTATTCGAATACCCCATAGAGATGGTGCCACCGTAGCCCGCACTGCTGTCAAAATTCATATAAAAGAAAGTAGGATTATTCGAGTCCATTCGACTGCTGCTCCAGGCAGCCCCCGCCAACACGGGGAATACCGTGTCGGGAGGCAAAGGGGAGTTGGTGTAATTATAATCCGTCAAACTCGCCAACTCCTGGATGGTGGGCAGCCGCCAGTCCCCATAGCCGCCCCAGTTGGAGAGGTCACAAGCTGTACTGTGCGTGGTGTATGCCTCAGCAGCGTATCCTGAAGATGCACCTTCACTGGTTTCACAGTTCGGCCCTCTCAAACCACGCAAGCACCCTCGCCACTGCAACTGGGTGGCCGAATCGATCACGATTGGCTCGTCAGGATCCGGTGAGCCATTTTGGCTCATCCCGTCTTGCCGCGTAAATCGCCATGGGTCCATGGGCTGGGCTGAATTGGGCGGCGGCCAGTTGGACATGCCTTCAAAACACAACCCGCCACAATCTTGCTCTTCTGCCTCACCACAACCACACAGGCCTGGTTCGGTCTTGTCCGGGTCGTTGGGGCAACCATCCATACAATCGTGCGTGCCGTCACTGTCGGTATCGATATAATCGTCTTCAACACCGCACCCACAATACCCCGGCTCTGTCTTCGTACCGTCATTCGGACAGTCATCACACGCGTCACCGAAGTCATCGCTATCGCTATTGACTTGATCTTCATTGTTACCGATCAAACAGTTATCGCAAGCATCGCCATGGGTGTCGTTGTCGCTGTTCGTTTGCGCCTCGTTATCATCGCTCGGGCAGTTGTCGCAAGCATCGCCATGGGTGTCGTTGTCGCTATTCGTTTGCGCCTCGTTATCGACGCTCGGACAATTATCGCAAACATCGCCAAAGGAGTCATCGTCATTATTGGCTTGGTCCTCATTGTCATCGTTGGGGCAGTTATCGCATGTATTCCCATGCCCGTCGTTATCATCATTCTCTTGATTTTCATTCGTTTCATTGGGACAATTATCGCAGACATCACCTAACGTATCACTATCACTGTTGGCTTGATCTTGATTGTCGGCGTAGGGACAATTATCACAAGCATCCCCAAAAGAATCGTCGTCGCTGTTCACTTGGTCTAGGTTGCTGTCATTGGGGCAGTTGTCACAACCATCGGGCACCACATCGCCATCGGCATCCGCATCATCGTCATGGCCGGGACAAAGGTCACACACATCGCCCACCCCGTCATTGTCCGCGTCCGCCTGATCGGTATTGGCTGAGCCCGGACAATTATCATCATCATTACAAATGCCATCTTCGTCTTGGTCGGCACACGGAGCAATGACAGGCCCTGCATCAATCTCTCCAACAGGCGGCGCTGGCGTGCCGGCATCAGGAACTTCAACGGTGGGCGACGAACCCGCATCGGGCTGCGTGACTGGTGCTGGGGTGTAGACGCCAGCGTCGACATCCCCATCCACACATAGAAGGGTTTCTTCGTCGCAAAAGCCATCACACTCCTCGACCACTGCTGTGTATTCGCATTCACCGTCTTCTTGGCATTCTCCTTCTTCAAGAAACCGCAGCAAATCGCCGCTGGGCAAACAAACCGACGAAGGAGGGCTGGAACACTCTTGGCAAAAGGTCACCCCTTCACCTGCGAGTTGTACCAAAATCACGCTGTCTTGGGGCACGTTTTCGTTGGTGCCCGCCGTGTTGTCGGCGTTCATGGCATCGCTGTAAATTTTAAGGGATGCCGTATACTGATCGATGGCCGTGGGCCAGAAATAAACGTTAACGACCTCTGTTGCGCCGGGATGAATGGCCATAGACGTGGGCCCGTCGATTCCAAAAATAAAGTCACCTGGATGAATGGTTAAATCACTGATTTGCAGGGAACTGTCTCCCGTGTTGGAAATCTTAAGTCCCAAAGTGGTGCGTTGCCCCACATTTTGTGACCCAAAATCAAGACGATTGGTATGAACCTGAATGGCGGGTGGCTTGATGGCATCCACGATGATCGTGTCTTCACAGCCGGCACTTAAAACGCCGGTGAACAGCAAAATGAAGCCTAAAATAGTCTTTTTCGTCATGAATTCTCCCCTAATACACTCAATTTTATCACAAATTTCTGGCGTCGCACCAAGAAATCTGCTCCGGCAGAGCATCATACCCCATCGCCAGCGGAATGCAATTGACTCTCCCAAGCTCGAACTGCCTTAATCCACGTTGTCTCTCACGCATTTCACCTTGGCATTTGCGTCATTGGCGAGGGTTTTCACGTCACCATCGGTAAAATCCACCACCCAATAGCTGGAAACGCTGTCTGCTTTTCGCGTGGCACTCCAAAAAGTCTGACCATAACCAGCGCTCCCAAACACATCCGGCCAAGCAGGGTTTTCGGTGCCGTAAATGACGAGACCGCCCAGTTCTGAAACAGTGGGCAAACGCCAATCGTTGTGGCCACCATAAGACGCATTACAAGGTGAGGTTACTGGAGACGGATAAATACCGCCATAGGTATGGTTCAAACCCCACGAATTGTTACTCATGGCCCAAATGCCTTCCTGCCACATCAGGCCCGCGGTGTGATCGAGGATGATATTTTCGTCCGCAATATTCGAGGTTTCGAGATCAAAACATCTCGAAGAAGGATTTGTTTTCCGAACACACAACACACCGATGTCCGCGGTTTGATTGTGATAACCCACATACCCCGATGCAAAGGAGTAACTGAAAAACTGGGTGCTGGAACCGGGATAAGGTGACCGACTCCAAACCAAAGCATTGGTTCCCTCTGGATTGACCAGATTCGGAAACATCGTGCTGTCCACCGGGAAATTGTCTGGGGCAAAATCGTTGAGGGTCTGTAATTCATCAATACTGGGAACCGTCCAGTCGGAGTGCCCTGCCCACTCCAGTTCATCGCAACGAATCCATTGAGAGTTCCAATCCAGATAGTCGTTTTCAGTGCTGGGATCCCAATCGTCATAAGGGTCGATGTCCTCGCATCCGGTCCCATCAGCAGTATTGTAAAGACAACTGAGCCACGTCCGTCCCGTGCGGGAATCTTCAACCACCCATTGGTCATTCCCTGCAGGGTCCGCCCGAGTTAATGCCCCTGATGCCACGGGGTATGTCGCGGGGCTCCAGTCACTCATGCCTTCGTAGCAATGGTCCCCGCCGCAGCTGTCATCAATGCCGTCGTCGTCTGCATCTGTCCCCTCACCATTGGGCAAAGCCGGACAGGCATCGCAAACATCACCAATGCCGTCGGTATCGCCATCGGCCTGGTTGGTATTGGGGTCGTTCACGCAATTATCTACGTCATCACAAATGCCATCGTTGTCCGTATCACCACTCGGGCAGGGGGCTGAATTGCCGGCATCGATCACTGGCGGAAGGGGCGCTTCTGTACCGGCATCGGTTGCCGTAGATGGTGGCGCTGTGCCTGCATCAGGTTCCTCGGGCCACAAAATTCCGCCATCGCCCACGCAGACACCATCCAAACAAGTTTCCGCGCAGGGAACCACATTGGCCGCATAACGACACTCCGCGGTGTCGTCACAAGTTCCATTTTGCTCGTAAACCAAAAGGTAGCCCCCGGGCAAACATTCGTTTTCTGGCGGATTGTCACAAGAACCGCATAAACTCCATTCTTGGCCCTCACCCACCAACTCAATGGTATAAATGGGAAAGTTCTCGGCATCGCTGTAGATCTCGAGTGTGGCGGAATAAGCCTGTACCTCCACGGGCCAAAAATACAATTGTAAAACGCGGCTGCGATTTAACTGTAAATTAAAATCGGTTTCGCCCATGTAACCAAAAACGGTCCCTGCTGGTTGCACAAACACTTCTGATATTTGCAACAACGACTCACCAATATTGCTCAAATCTAATTCCATAAAGGCTTGGGTGCCCACGTCCACTGCGCCAAAATCGATTTTTTTGGTATTGGCTTCAATGGCGGGGCCTTTTTGAACCACGTACCCCACCGATTCTTCGCAACCAGTTAAACCCACCACAAAGGATAAGGACGCGAGCCAACAACAAGTCGCCTTTACCGCTCCTCTTATTTTTGAGCTTGATTCCCCAACCATCAACGATTCCTCCCTGGCCCATTCCGAACACGGAAAAGGCCCAAACCAACAGAGCTTAGTCTAAATCACGCACACACTTGAACACGCCGTTGTTTTCACGCCAGACAACCAAGTCTACATTTGAATAAAAATCAACGCCCCACCGCCGTGAAAGGCTACTGGGATATCTGCTTTTGGACCAAAAGAATAAAGTGCTGCCCACGCCATCAGGTGTTCCAAAAACCGACTGGGGCCAATTGGGGGGGCCATTTTGGGGCAACCCAGTGTGAATTAATGTCATGAGTTCGCCAATGCTGGGCTGACGCCAATCCGTCTTCCCGTCGAACATGTTGCAGCAAGGGTTGCCATTGTCGCATTGAGAATAGTCATCACGTGAACCCACATAGTTGCCCAAACCCACGGAGTTATACTCCCATCCTCCCGAAGGCGTCCAACCCCAAAAACCCTCCTGCCACTCGAGCTGCATGCTGTAATCAGCAATGGAGCGCTCTGATGCATCTGATTCGTCATTGTCTCCATCAGTATTCTCGAGGTCATCATTTGAAAAGCACCGCTGCTGGTTTAAAGTGCCGTTCACGCACCGAGTGCCCACATCTACAGACTGTTTCGCGGTAGGGGCCACAGTTCCAGGACTGTAAATGGTTCCATTATCTTCCATGTACAACATGTAAGCGAAGGTCTCTCTTTGATTGGCCTTGCTGGTTAAACTAAATATTTTTGCCTCATTATTCGGAAAAGTCTCGAGATCCATAAATGGCGTGATGTGACTGTAGTCCACCAGGGACAAGATTTCTTGAATGGTCGCCATGCGCCAACCGGACGAATACCCGCCCCAATTCAGGTAATTTAAATCTGTGCAGCTTGCAGCCAAATCCGAGTGGGACGCTAACAGTCGGTCACCAGTGTTGCAGTTAGACCCGCTTTCTCCCAGCATGCAGCCTTGCCACACCAAACCAGTTTCTTGATCATGCACCACCCATTGGCTTTCATCACTCTCCCACACCCCTGCATCCATTTGAGATTCAGTACCAAGTACGCAGCGGCCCTCGGTACAAACTGCATTTTCAGGACAGTCTCCAGCGTCTTCACAAATGGCGAAACGGGCAAATCGGTCTGGAGTGGTCGTGAAAGGGTAGTCTAAAACCGGCCACGTATTCATCCCACTCACGCATGTGGCTGCAACGCATTGATCATCACGGCCATCACCATCCACGTCGGTGCCCTCCCCATTTGGCAAATCAGGACAATCATCGCAATCCTCAGGAATGCCATCGTTGTCTGTATCGGTATCCCCTTCGTTCGCCACAAGGGGGCACGGATCACAGGCATTGGCCAAGTTATCACCATCGGTATTCAGGCCATCATCGCCTCCCGGACACACGTCACACGCATCGGGAACACCGTCCCCATCTGCATCTGAGGTGTCATCTCCGCCGGGACAAATGTCACAGGCGTTGGCCACCCCATCTCCATCGTTATCTAAGTCGTTCGGTCCTGAGGTGCAGATATCACAAGCATCTGGAATGTTATCGCCATCAACGTCGATATTGTCATCAGACCCTGGGCAGGTATCGCAAATATCCCCAACACCATCGCCATCGCTGTCCGCTTGGTTGAAGCTGCTGTCATTCGGACAATTATCACAGCCGTTCGGGGTTTCATCGCCATCGGTATCTTCGGAATCATCGAAACCAGGACAAACATCACATAAGTCACCGACACCGTCTAAATCTGAGTCCACCTGATCGTTGGCATGAACCAAATAGGGGCAACGATCACAAGCATCCCCCCATTGGTCCCCATCGTAATTTTCTTGGGTTGGATTGGCAACCTGAGGACAATTATCACATAAGTCACCCACGCCATCACCATCGTTGTCCGACTGGTCGGTGCTGTTTAATGAAGGGCAAACATCACAGGCATTGGGGATCCCATCATTATCGGTATCCACGTGGTTCGGACCTTCAGGGCACTCGTCGCATCCATTGGGGACGCCGTCATTGTCACTGTCATTGTTGTTATCGGCCCCCGGGCATTCATCGCAGGCATCCGGCACATCATCATTGTCATTGTCTACAAAATCATCACCTAATGAACAAATATCACAGGCATCGGGAACGGTATCCCCATCGGTGTCTAAATTATCGCTAAAGTTGGGGCATTGGTCACAGGCATCTTGTACCCCATCGGCATCATCGTCATCGTTACCGTTGTTGTTATTATCAGCACCATCACAACCGTCACAAGCGTTGGGGATCCCGTCATTGTCGGTGTCGATGTTGTCATTGCCCAAGGGGCAAACGTCGCAATCATCTGGAATGTTATCGTCATCTTCATCTAAGGTGTCATCGAAGCCCTCACACAAATCGCAAGCATTGGGGACGCCATCGTTATCTGTATCGATGGCATCACTTTCGCCATCACACAAATCGCAACCGTCTGGAACACCGTCTTCGTCTTGGTCCAACGCATCAATATGCCCTTCACACCGATCGCAGGCATCGGGGACACCATCGTCATCCGTATCGATGGTGTCATCACCGGCGGTACAGATATCACAACCGTTGGGCACACCATCTTCATCGGTGTCAATGAAGTCATCAAAGCCGGCACAAATATCGCAAATATCTCCCCTATTATCTTCGTCGGTATCCTCTTGATTGGGATTACTCACTTGTTTGCAGTTGTCATCGCTGTCACACACCCCGTCCCCATCTGAATCTGGATCGCCGGGTCCACACAACATGCCCCCATCAGCACCTTCGATACCACCGATACAAACACCATTGAGACAAATCTCCGCGCAGGTTTCGACACCCACAGCAAAACGACATTGGTTGTCGCCTTCACAGCTGCCCTGTTCATCATAAATTAAACGATGGCGATCCGTCACACAGTCGGGCTGCGGGGGGCTGTCGCAATCGCCGCAAATGCTCCAATCTCTGCCCTGACCTTTGAGCTCGAGTCGAATGGATTTAGAATTCTCCGCGTTGCTTTTGATATCTAAACCGCCCAAATAAAGCTGGGCCGATACGGGAAAAAAGAAGAGGGTGAGCTCTTCGCTTTGATTGCGTGGGATTTCGAGGGGGGCTTGCGTTACACTGCCAAATTGGTCAGTGGCGGGCTGCATGGATAATTCTTCGATGATCAAAGGTTGTTCGCCGATATTCGTGACCAACACACGCAGTTCACTGCGCTCCCCGATATTGACTTCACCAAAGTCCAGTTGAAGGGTGTTGATATCAATGGCAGCCCCTTCTTGGACCACCAACACGTCTTCGGGACAGCCCAACAAGCCGCTCAGTAAGACACTCATCAAAATCGCAAATCTCATTCAGGCATTCCTCAGTCTAAGCATGATGAAAAGTATAGGCTGAGCCCATTGGATCAAGCAATGAAATGCCCAAAAAAGACCAATAATTCCGCTCTTTAGACTGATTTTCAGCCCGCCTTATGAGCCAAAGACCTGGTTTTCTTGCTCTTGAACCCGAATAAAAGTGGTCCGTTTTGAAAGCTCTTTCAGCCGAGGCGCACCCACATAAGTGCAAGCGGAACGAACCCCGCCCAAAATATCCCGAACGGTGGCTTTCACTTCCCCTTTATAGGGCAATGCCACGGTTTTTCCCTCTGAGGCGCGATATTCGGCCACGCCGCCCACGTGCTTGTCCATGGCGGTGGCAGAACTCATGCCGTAAAACTCGCAAAAGCGCTGACCGTCGCGCTCAACGATGGTGGCTTCGCACTCGTCATGCCCTGCAAGCATGCCGCCCAGCATCACGAAGTCTGCACCACCGCCAAAAGCCTTGGCCACATCTCCTGGGCAGGTACAACCGCCATCACCGATGATCAGGCCTCCCAAGCCATGGGCAGCATCGGCACATTCGATGATGGCCGAAAGCTGTGGGTACCCGACGCCCGTTTTAACACGGGTGGTGCACACGGAACCCGGTCCGATACCCACTTTCACGATGTCAGCACCAGCTAAGATCAGCTCTTCCACCATTTCGCCGGTCACCACGTTTCCGGCGGTAATGACTTTTTTGGGAAACGCAGTTCTCGCCTGTTTGACAAAGTCGACGAAAGCTTCTGAATAACCATTGGCCACATCGATGCACAAAAATCGCAACGATGGCCAACGCGCAAAAATCTGCTTGGTTTTTTCAAGATCGTCTTTGGAGGTTCCCGTACTCACCATCACGTGATTGATGACATTTTCCGGCGCAGTCTTCATGAACTCATCCCAAAGAGCCACAGAATAGTGCTTGTGCATGGCCGTGAGCATGCCATTGCTGCCCAGCGCTTTCGCCATGCTGAACGTCCCCACGGTGTCCATATTGGCAGCCACGATGGGGATGCCCGTCCATTCGTGGTCGGCATGATAAAACCGGTAGGTTCGCTCCAAATCCACTTGCGAACGGCTTTTGAGTGTGGACCGTTTGGGGCGAATTAAAACATCTTTAAAGCCAAGTTTAATGTCGCTTTCAACTCGCATGGCTTTCTCCTGCATGTCTCGCGTTGAACGGTAGAGCGAATTGGCCTTGTGGGTCGTCTTCCTCCAGGACCTCGCCAACCAAATCATAATCATGAGAATCGACGATTTTAACTTTCACAATTTCACCTGCGCTCAATGCCCTGTTTGATGACAAATACGTCATCCCATCAATTTCGGGGGCCTGAGACCACAAACGTCCCTTCACCAAATAGTCATGCTCTTCCGAAACCCCCTCAACGATGGCCTCGTGTACTTGCCCCATCATCTGTTTACAGACTGTCTTTGAGATTTTTCGTTGTCGGCGCATGAGTTTGTCATAACGGGAACGCTTCACTTTGTACGGGAGTTTCCCGTCAAGGTCGAAAGCAGAAGTGTCCTCTTCGTCACTGTATTTAAACACGCCCAAGCGCTCGAACTGTACGGCTTGCGCAAAATCAACGAGCTTTTGAAAGTCTTCATCTTCCTCGCCGGGGAAACCCACAATTACTGTGGAGCGTAAGACCAAATTCTGAACCTCATCCCGACATTTGAGCAGCAATTCAGAGAGTCGCTTTTGGTCTTTGCCGCGTTTCATACGACGCAGCATGCGATCTGAACCGTGTTGAACCGGTATGTCCAAATAAGGAAGGATGTTACTTCCAGTGTTGAGTTGGTGCATTAAATCCGACGACAAGGTTCGCGGGTACGCGTACATGCAACGCACCCATCGAATACCCTCCACACCACTTAACGCCTCTAAGAGTTGTGCCAACTTGGGTTTGCCCGGCAGGTCATAACCATAGCCTGTGAGGTCTTGCGCAATGAGATTCAGCTCTTTCACCCCTTGGGCTGCCAATCTTTCAGCCTCTGCCACCAAATCGAGGATGGGGCGCGACCTTTGCTTGCCTCTTAACTTGGGAATGATGCAAAATGCGCACGTGTTGTTACAGCCTTCAGAAATTTTCAAGTAAGCGGTGTACTGAGGCATGGAATTCACCCGAGGCGTATGACTTCTGGCCACATACTCCAACTCGTCCGACACTAAGTTTTTAGGCAGTTGATCGTCAGCCATTGCTTGGCTTTGCTTGTTTTTGCTTTTGGCCACCAAGGAGTCGAATGAAATAAAGCCTGCATCATTGGCCGTCTCGGCCGAAGGTTTTGTATCTGAGTTAGGTCCCAACAAATTGGCAATGTGCACATAATCGGTGGTCCCGATAAAATGGTCTACCTCTGGCATTTCTTCAGTAAGTTGGTCTGCGTAGCGCTGAGCCAAGCAGCCAGATACCACCAGCTTTTGCCCGCCCGTTTCTTTGAGCTCACCCATTTGTAAAATCGCATCAATGCTCTCTTTTTTGGCATCACCAATGAAGGAGCAGGTATTCACCACAATGGTGTCTGCATCGGTAGGGTCATTGACCATTTGATGACCGTCTTCGATCGCGAGTCCGAGCATGTGTTCGGCATCAACTCTGTTTTTGGGGCAACCCAAGGATAAAAAATGAACTTTTGCCATAGATCTTCTCCTGCTTCGGAACCTAACGGGTGGAAGAGGTGCCGAAAAGGGGGGTCCGGAGATCTCGTTTTTTCATTATTTTAGGGACTTAGGGGATTGTTACGCTCTGGGGGGCCATGGGCGATGATGCTTGAGATTCAAGATCGAAAAGGTTTATGGTGCAGCCGGTATTTTCGCGTAGGAGCCCATGGATGGACATCAAACTGACTCAATATTCTCACGGTGCGGGTTGTGGCTGTAAAATTTCGCCCGAAGTGCTGTCGCAAATCTTAGATGGCGCGGGACCACGAATGACCCACCCGCAACTCTTGGTGGGCAATCATAAAAAAGATGATGCGGCTGTTTTTGAAACGGACAACGATAATGTCATTATTAGTACCACTGATTTCTTCATGCCTATTGTGGACGAGCCTGAAGCATTCGGTCGTATTGCCTCAGTCAATGCCATCAGTGACATTTACGCCATGGGTGGCAAACCCATCATGGCCATTGCCATCTTGGGCTGGCCCATCAACGAGATTCCTGCTGAAGTGGCAGGCCGAGTCCTCCATGGGGCCCAAGGCGCCTGCGCAGATGCTGGCATTCCCCTGGCCGGTGGGCACAGCATCGATGCGCCCGAACCGATTTTCGGTTTGGCCGTCACCGGAATGGCAAAAAAGCAAAACGTGAAGGCCAATGCAACGGCCAAGGTGGGCGATAAACTTTACCTCACCAAACCTCTTGGGGTTGGCATCGTAACCACAGCGCAAAAAAAAGGCGTGGCCCAAGACGACCACATTCAATTCATTCAACAACAAATGGGAACACTTAACGAGGTGGGGTTCACCCTAGGACAGCTGGAAGGCGTCTCGGCCATGACGGATGTCACGGGATTTGGACTGGGCGGACATCTTCTAGAAATGTGTGAAGGCAGTGATGTGGCCGCGAAAATCAACTTTTCACAACTTCCAACTCTTGATTTTCTTCCCACCTATTTGGAACAAAAAACCTTTCCTGGTGGTACCCAACGCAACTTTCAAAGTTATGGTCACAAGATTTCGCCCCTTGATGAGACACAAAAGGCCGTTATCTGTGATCCGCAAACGAGCGGTGGTTTACTGGTGGCGGTAGACTTCAACAACGAAACGGCATTCATGGCCATCACTCGAAAAGCCGGTCTTGAATTGACGTCCTTCGGAGAAATCGTCCCCCATGAGGGCAACGAACGTCTACAGGTGGTACCCTAAATGGCCCACTATTGGATACTGGGAAACTCCGACGGGATAGGCCTCGCCACCACTGAAGCCTTGCTGGGAGAAGGTCATCAGATCACAGGCTTATCTCGAAGCGCAAGCCCCATCGCTCACGAGCAATATCAACACCACCAACTGGATGTGGCCAGCGAGGCTTATGTTTCTGAACTTAAAAGGCTCATGGAAACCGAGGGCCTGCCCGATGTGGTCATTTATTGCGTGGGCATGTGGGCGCCTTGCCGAATTCGAAAGATGGACAAAGAAAGTCATGTGTTCCAAGTCAATCTCACCGCCGCGGTCCAACTCCTCGAAATTGTCGTCCCCCCCATGGCCACCCGAGAGTCCGGGCAGGTTTTGATATTGAGCAGTGTGGCGGACGAAGTCTTTTCCCCGGACAACCCCGCCTATGCCAGTACCAAGGCGGGCCTGTCGCGCTACGTAGAAAGTCTGGCGCTGCGGGTCCGCAAACGCAACGTCTTTTTAACCAACATGCGATTTGGTTTTGTCGATACCAAATTAGCTTCTGCCCCCACAAAACCCTTTGAAATGACCCGCGATAAAGCTGCAAAACACGTTCTCAAAGCGCTACGCAAAAAACCGGTTCGCTACTCAACCCCGTTGAGAATGCTCATTTTGGTCCGGCTGCTGCACTGGTGGGGTCGCATCCGCGTGTTTTGGAACTAACGTGAAATTATATGGGGTTTATCAGGCCGATGGTGGTTTGGTGGGAGAGTTGACTTACATGGTCGGTAAACTCATGGGCACCCGGCACTGTGCCTTGTGCGACATTACCCACGGAGCGCTTACTGAGAAAAAAGAATTTCAGGACTGCAAAAATCAGCTCCCCATTCCCATTCACAATTTACATTTGAACGAGCAACCGGCCGCCCTGAAAAAATTCACCAAGAACCACACGCCCTGCGTGGTTCTTGAAAATGACGGTAACTTTATCATGGCAATGACCGCGGCGGAACTGGAAGCATGCAAGGGTCAGGTCGTTATCTTTCAAGATAAAATAACCCAGTTTCTTCAAAGGCAGGCCTAAATGCGTGCAGGGCTACACGTGATTCTTCATATTCTCGTACCGGGCCTGGTGGCACGGTTTGGTTATTCCGCAAACCGGCTCCATGCTTTCTTATGGATGATGGGGGGCATGATCATCGACGTGGATCACTTTTTTGCCACGCCCATGTATGACCCCGATCGGTGCAGCGTTGGGTTCCATCCGTTGCACACGGTTTGGGTGATGCCCATTTATATTGGCTTATGCATTCCTAAAAAAACCAGACCCCTGGGAATTGGTTTATGTGTTCACATCGTTTTAGATCTTTTTGACTGCGCATGGATGACTTGGTTTTAGGGCCCTAAAACCACCTCTGGGCCTTCCACTAAAACACGGGGTTAATTATCGTCCCAATTATTTTCATGTACCCGGTCGGCCATTTCAGCCACGGCAGCCAAGCCAAATAATTTTGCTGAGCCTTGAGACTTGTCGTGCCCCCATTCAAAAGCCTCTGACCAATCGTCTGGCTCACTGTTGGCATCGTTGTCAGGTGGCACAATGCTCGAATCGGGTGTGGTATATAACGCGTATGCCGCATCAGGATTCAAGCGCACCCAAAAACCACAGCCAAACCGAAGTCCCTCCCATGCTTGATGCACCTGGGGGATGTCACGCATGGGGTTCACATGGCCCTCTTTTCCGAACACCAACATGACTTTTAAGTCAGGAAGGTTTTCTTTTATCGCTGGATACTTTCCCGTGGAGATTCGATAAGACCATACCGCATCAACTTCGTCCGGCGTGGCCAAATCTTCAGGCCATGTTTCCAGAGTCAGGGCGCCATTATCTAAAAGGGCATGGGTCATGGCCATGGAATAATACCGTTTGTCCCACATGGTGGGGATTTTATAACTCAACACAAAATCACCAACACCAGGGTTCCCAATAAAAGCCCGCCCATTGGACTCACCGTCATAAAGCGTTTCGTCGGTGAGCTAACCCGCCAAAGAATAATCCATGGTGATGGCCAAGGGCGAATAGGATTCGGGGTAACTGTAACTCGGGTTTACGACTGGTGTGTCACCTTCCCAATACCCCACCTCTACCGAAGCGATGGTATCAACAGTGGGGTTCTCACGGCCCACAAAATACTTGAGACTGGGAAAGGTATCACCATGGCTCGCCATCACATTAACCGCTGCCAGTCCCGGATGAGAAAATGCCCACAACCCCAGGTTATCGAGCAGCGGGGTGATTTCAGACATTTCTGAAATATTGACGCCGTTTTCATCGTCAATAGAACCCGCAGCAAACCGAATCACATCTCGCAATGCCGCGATGGCGTTCTCACCACCATAATCATTTTCACCATCACTCACAGCATCAACGGTATCGTCAGCCTTCCCCGGCCAAAGATAACTAATATGAATCGCTCCAATTTTTTCAGCATCGAGGTCCTTATAAAAGCCGAAATTATTTGTGAAGAAGGTGGATACGTTCACCACCACAGGGGCGCCATCATCATAACGGGCCTGTTCCGGATAGGTGATTTTGATGGCAATACGTTCATCGGCATCATTTCGAATGTGCAGAACACGGATTCCGCCGGCCGGTGTTTTTGTCACGACCCGCTCTTTTGCGCCAGCATCATCGACACCCGCATCGATGACATCAGGCCCCTGCGCCTCGCCTTTATCCAAAAGATCACAGCCCCAAAACACCAAACCTAAAATCAAAATAAACTTTACTGGCATCTGAATCCCCCTCTATTTTCGAATACGTTCACTGGCAGCGATCAGCTCTGCAACCACGTCCTCGCGAATACACTGACCGTGAGCAACGGATAACACGCTCAGATTGGAGATCTTTGACAAATCTCGCACGTAGTTCGCATAGTCGTTTTTATTCTCTAAAAGCATTCGTCGCCCTATTTTGGTGATGTTTAATGGGCCCACACTCCCCAACAATTTAACTAGGAAACCACCAAAGCCCTTGGGTGGGTCCCCCGCCAAATTGAATAAAGCATCTGTCATAACCAAAGCGCGAGATCCATCTTCTAAAGGCAACTCCAAATGCAGTTCAAAATCTTTGAGTCCCGCAGGGCGATGCAAGGTAACATTTAAGTCTTCCAAGCCCTCTTCGAGATCTTCAACCCCGCTGATGACCTGGCTTACTTTTTCTCGAGCACAAGCCGGTGCAAGAAAGGTTGCCTCAGAATACCTATCCTGAAAAGCTTTCGCGTCTGCCCGATGCATCTCACAGGGTACCACCACATGGCTCACAGGGCCCAGTGAATCTAATTCCTTCATGCTCACTTCGTCCAAGCAGATCGCGCTGTGAATGAGCAAACTTTTTTTCGGCGTGCGCCAAACGACCATGTTGCGCGGCAAAGGGCTGCGTTTAAGAGATCCGGTGACCTGCCACAGGCCAGCCCCGATCTCCTCTAAAGGTCCGTGTGGACAGACCTGTTTATCCCATCGACTCATTTTGATGCTCACCCCTTTCTGCTAAGAGACTAACACAAACAAAACCAAGCCCCCATTGTCACTGACTAATTTTTTGTTAGGCCACCTTCATGTCGCACAAAGCACCCATCTCCCAAAAAACCACAGCAGCGGTTCAACGAACCATCGCCCACTACGACCAAAAGGCAGCCGATTTTTGGGAAGGGACCAAGGATCACGATGTGAGTCAAAATATCGATGCACTGTTGCGCCACTTGGTGTGCGATGCACCTGGCACCATTTTGGATTTCGGGTGTGGACCCGGGCGCGACTTAAAGACCCTGAAAACACTGGGGCATTCACCGGTGGGCTTGGAAGGTGCGGCTAATTTCATCCCCATGGCACAAGCCCATGCGGACTGTCCAGTTTGGCATCAAGATTTTGTGGCGCTGGACTTACCCGACAACCATTTCGACGGTATTTTTGCCAATGCTGTGTTGTTTCACATTCCCTTTGGCGAACTAACAAGAGTACTCAAAGAACTCCGGAAAAGCTTAAAACCCAATGGCGTACTCTTTGCGTCTAATCCTCACGGGCCTAATGTCGAAAATGATATACCAGAAGAGCGGTACGGTTGTTACCTCAGTTGGGAGACATGGCAAAAACTGATGATGGCGTGCGGTTACCAATATTTGGAACATTACTATCGGCCATCAGGAAAACCGCGCCATGAACAACCTTGGCTTGCCAGTGTTTGGCGAAAAATTGACATCGAAACGATAACTGGTGGAGTGACGTCGCCTACCAGCGATGTGACGTGACGATGCTTATTCGGGCTTTTGAATAGAAAAAACCAAGCAGTGCTGTCGGTCTGTCATTTGGTTAAAGACGTGCAGTGGGAACGACGCAAAACGTAACCCATTTTTGATCCATTGGGTGCCTCGCCACCGAAAGTTAGACTTGGGCGGCTCCCCATCGTCAGGAGGGGTCGACGCTTGATTCTCATTCTCGCCAAGGTTTTCGATCGGTGTGCGTGGTTGCTTTATAAAATCTTTACCTGCAGCCAACAATGAGGCGATACTTTCCCAACTGTATTCACTGGTAAACGACTCTACTTTGCCCATGTCTTTGATGGGAGAATGGTTGAGACTCTTCAGTGAAAACATGTTGACGTGATCAATCGTCTTCAACATCACCCAGTAGGAAGAACTCAAACGCGCAATGGTTGAACCTGCGTTGGGCGTGCTGACCACTAAAATACCGCCCGGTTTGAGCACCTTCATAATGCCACGAAGAAACTCAAAAGGTTCGTAAATGTGCTCGATCACATGCGACAACACCACCAGATCGTAGGTTTCCGCCGGAAAGTCATCGGGAATAAAATAACCCTGTTTCACATCCAATCCCAGTGAGCGAGCAATGGTCGAGTGACTGTCGCTGGGCTCGACGCCCTCTACTTTCAAACCGAGATTTTGCCCCGCCACCAAATAACCGCCAGCCCCACAACCGATATCCAGCATACGTTGTGGCCTGTGAACCCTTTTCAAAAAGGGCCGCAGGAAGGCCTCTTTATCTTTGACGCCCAAGTATTCGAGAACCGCCTCCTGGCTTTCAAGCTCGATATTGGGCCCAGGGTCATAGGAGGGGTTCATGGCCTGGTACTGATCAAAAGTGAGATCTTTGGTGACGCTGTCACACTGCCGACAGACCAAGTGGCGCCCCCATGGGCCCGACACTGCTCGCAGATCGTTCCCGGAACAGATCCGGCATTGTTTTCTTATTTCTTCACTCCCACCAGTCATTTACGCCACTCTTCGCAGTTTGCCCTCGCCCTTTCTGGGCAAATCAAGGGGTTATCAAAACAAGGTGGGTGTGTCACCCCAAAGAATGGCTCCGATAAGGGGTACTTGAATACCTTCTTTGACATCGCGATCCCCGGCGATTCCGCCTGAGCGTTCGCAGATACCCGCCAACCCAGTTTCATTTGAAACATAAACCCCCAAAATCAATCAGTTTCGGTTGTTCTCATCTTGACTCCTGATTTGGAATACTTACACTACCTGCAATGTTAAATAAGAGTGAAGGGCGCCTCGGTGCTCCCTTCTCTGTCGAAGCGAGGTCTCAAATGACAGCAGCGATCACACGATCCAAAGGTTTTATTAACAGCTCCATCGGGCTGAAGGCGCTCATGGCCGCCAGCGGGCTGGTTTATGTGGGCTTCGTATTCGTGCACATGTTAGGTAATTTACAGATTTTCTTAGGCGCAGAGGCCATCAATGTCTACGCATACAATCTCCACCACACTGGGCCCATGCTTGGTAAAAGTGGTGCGGTGGTATGGGGCGCCCGGATCTTTCTCCTGCTGTGTTTGGCCATCCACGTGTTCACTGCGGTCAAACTGAAAAAACAGAATTGGCAGGCCCGTCCCCAAAAATACGCATACAGCCATACGATTCAAGCGACCATCGCATCCCGCTACATGGGCTTCAGTGGTCTGTTGATCCTGGTGTTTATTGTTTACCACCTGCTCCACTTTACCTTCATGCCTGAACGCTTTGCGGTGGCCTACGCACCGACCATGGAACACACAATTCATGGTACATCCGTCGCCATGCACAATGTCTACGGCATGGTGGTCGCCAGTTTCCAGTGGGCGCCCGTGGCCATTTTTTACATCGTAGCGCAGGTTTTGTTGGCCCTGCATCTCTCACACGCCGTGGCCAGCGTGATTCAAACCTTAGGTTTCGATCAAGAAAGCAAACGCGCCAGGGTTCAACAAATCAGCACCGCCTATGCTTTGCTCATTCTTGTGGGCAATGCATCCATCCCTCTCGCCATTCTCACCGGCCTTCTGCAATAGGAGCACATTATCATGCAACTTGATGCCAAAATCCCCTCTGGACCGATTGCCGAAAAATGGGACAAACACCGTTTCAACCTCAAGTTGGTGAATCCGGCAAACAAACGAAAGTATAAGATCATCGTAGTGGGCTCTGGCTTGGCTGGGGGCTCTGCCGCTGCCACGTTGGGTGAACTGGGCTACAATGTCGACTGCTTTTGCTTTCAAGACTCGCCGCGTCGGGCTCACTCCATTGCAGCACAAGGCGGGATCAATGCGGCCAAAAACTACCAAAACGATGGCGATAGCGTGTACCGGCTTTTTTACGATACGGTCAAAGGGGGCGATTACCGGTCCCGCGAAGCCAACGTCCACCGCTTGGCCCAAGTCAGTGTGAACATCATCGACCAATGTGTTGCACAGGGTGTACCCTTTGCGCGTGAATACGGCGGACTTTTGGCCAACCGATCTTTTGGTGGTGCCCAGGTCTCACGAACTTTTTATGCCCGCGGGCAGACTGGCCAGCAGTTACTTTTGGGGGCTTACAGTGCCTTAAGTCGTCAAATTTCAGTGGGCCAAGTGAACATGCACACCCGTCACGAGATGCTGGACATCGTGGTTCAAGATGGCCGCGCAGCAGGCATTGTGACCCGAAACCTCATCACAGGTGAGATTCGCTCCCATGCAGCCGATGCCGTTGTGTTAGCTACGGGGGGTTACGGCAATGTCTTTTATCTCTCCACCAATGCCAAAGGCTGCAATGTCACGGCTACTTATCGCGCTTACAAAAAGGGCGCTGGTTTTGCCAACCCTTGTTACACTCAAATTCATCCCACCTGTATTCCCGTGAAGGGCGACTACCAAAGTAAGCTTACACTCATGTCCGAGTCCTTGCGGAATGATGGTCGCGTATGGGTACCGTTAAATAAAGGCGACAAGCGTCCGCCCGACCAGATTCCGGAAGAGGAACGCGACTATTACCTCGAGCGCAAGTATCCCAGCTTTGGTAACTTGGTACCCCGTGATGTGGCCTCCCGAAACGCCAAGCTGGTTTGTGATGATGGCCGAGGCGTGGCCGACTCCGGATACGGCGTGTATTTGGATTTTCGCGACGCCATCAACCGGCTGGGTGAAGACGCCATTCGCGCACGGTACGGTAATCTGTTTCATATGTACCAAAAAATCACGGCAGATAACCCTTACAAAACGCCCATGAAAATTTACCCAGCATCCCACTACACCATGGGTGGCCTGTGGGTGGATTATAATCTCATGAGCAACCTGCCCGGGCTGCACGTTATTGGAGAAGCAAACTTTTCGGATCACGGCTCGAACCGGCTTGGCGCCAGCGCACTCATGCAAGGGTTGGCCGACGGTTATTTCGTGCTTCCTTACACCATCGGTCAATATTTGGCGCAGCACGGTTATGGCAACACCGACAACACCGGTGAGGCTTTTAAAGACGCAGAAAATGAAGCCCAAGCACGTATCGACAAACTGCTGAGCATCAACGGCAAACGCACCCCCGACTCATTCCACCGCGAAATGGGCAAACTGGTTTGGGACAAATGCGGCATGGCACGGAACGAAGCGGGCCTCAAAGAGGCCATCGAAAAAATTCCAGCCATTCGTGCCGAGTTTTGGGAAAACGTGGCCGTGGTGGGTGGCGGCGAAGGCATCAATGCCAACCTCGAAAGAGCAGGCCGCGTGGCTGACTTTTTGGAATTTGGCGAGTTATTGTGTCGCGATGCACTAGAACGGCGAGAGAGCTGCGGCGGCCATTTCCGGGAAGAGCACCAAACCCCCGAAGGTGAAGCCCTGCGGGATGACGAAAACTTTTGTCATGCGGCCGTGTGGGAATACCAAGGACAAAACGCCACACCAAAGCGGCACCAAGAAGAGATGACTTTCGAAAACGTGAAGTTAACTCAAAGGAGTTACAAATAATGAGCGGCGGACTAAATCTTACCTTACGCGTGTGGCGACAAAACGGACCTGGCGACAAAGGCCGAATCGAAGAATACCAAGCCAAAGATATTAACCCGAACAAGAGCTTTTTAGAAATGCTCGATGTGGTGAACGAAGGTTTGATCACCTCAGGTCAAGACCCCATCGAATTTGACCACGATTGTCGCGAAGGCATTTGTGGCATGTGTTCTTTGGTGATCAATGGTAACCCCCATGGGCCCGAGCGAGGAACCACCACCTGTCAATTACACATGCGCAGCTTTAGTGACGGTGATGTCATTACCATCGAGCCTTTCCGTGCTGGCGCTTTCCCGGTATTGAAAGACCTCATGGTCGATCGCAGCGCTTTTGATCGGGTGACCCAAGCGGGCGGATACGTCTCTATTCGAACCGGTGCTGCTCCCGATGCGCACGCCACTCCCGTGGGCAAAGAAAACGCTGATGCTGCATTTGACGCCGCCACCTGTATTGGTTGCGGAGCCTGCGTGGCTGCCTGTAAAAACGCTTCGGCCATGCTCTTCGTGGGCGCCAAAGTCACCCATTTAAGCTTGTTGCCTCAGGGACAACCCGAGCGTGAAGAACGTGCCCGCAACATGGTCAAACAAATGGACGAAGAAGGATTCGGCAATTGTACCAATCAATACGAATGCGAAGCAGCGTGCCCCAAAGAGATTTCTCGTAATGTGATTTCCAACATGAATGGTGACTTTTTGCTCGCAAGCTTGCGTAAATAATCACCGGTCGCGGGGACTACCCTGTGGCGCCACACAATAAAAAACCCATGATGGGCTGACAACGCGCCGAGCAACAGATGCGAAAACGTGGTTTGAGCCATTCGCCTTCCTTGTTTTTGTCCCCCCAAAAAAACTCCGCCACGGAGATGGGTTTAAGATTGTTTTTCGCGGCGTGAGTTAACAATTTCGGACCACAACACTCACCTACCCCACCCGGAATTCCTTGATGGCCAAACCAAGCCTCTTTCATGGTTCGGGCTTCGCCTTTTTGATTGTGAAACACATAAAGAAAGTGAAGTTGGGTTTGAAGCTCTCGAGATATCTGCTGACGCTCTTCTATGAGCTTCGGACGGCCCAGCGCATTCTTATCTAATTGTTCGATTCGGCGGGTGAGCTGTCTTATTTTTGGTTGCTGGGGCGCCACCACCTCGTTGAAATCTTGGTCAGACAAAATCATAGGTACCCACCCTGGTACTTTACGATACCCCCCCGGCAAAGAAGAGTATGCCTTCAACCAAACCGTTTCGCCTGCTTCGTTATGGCATTCCATCACGCCAAACATGTGTCCGCGATCACCAGGAAACAGCTTTTTTAATTTGAATTTGGGGTCGGCCTCCTCTGCAAACACCTCGAAATCCATACGCCCCTCGTTTTGCATTTTCTGCAAGACGTCCAATGCGTATTCCTGGGAGGCGCCCAAATGCAATTCGTGAACTTCTTCACAGTCTTCACAATAACCAAAACAAATGGCATCGAGACTTTTGGGACGAACCACAACAGGAGTTTCGAGAACCTCGGCACCTTCCACGTCCTCTTCTTTGAGGCCCTGAAGTAAATCTGCGGGCTCGGGCACTTTACCCTCTATAGCCTTGGCAAGATGTTCTTCTTCTTCAGCCGTCATGTTTTCCCCAAGGTTATCGGTGATGGATATGCATGAGTGAAATGACAGAATGGTCTTCTGTAAGCTACTTATATCTTATTAAAGGGATTTTTTCTTGGTTTTGGATTTTAGTGCGAACATCTCTATTGATAGGTGAATTCGTCTGGTTTTTTAACGGCTTTAGCATCAAAATATTGGCTCGCTCCCTCCCTTCCAAGTTAAAGTCCTCCTCGAACAACCCATGAGGAGCAGTCATGAGCATCAAGCATTTATTATTACTCAGTACCTTATGTCTCTTTTTTGCAGGCTGCCCCACCGATCTTGAAGAGCCCGAACAAGAACCCGAAAAAGAACAAAACGATGAGGGTGACCCAAAGCCACCTGCCCCTCAAGTGGATGCGGGCTCACCAGACACATCTACGCCTGAAGTGGATGCGGGCTCACCAGACACATCTACGCCTGAAGTAGATGCGGGTTCAACAGACGCGCCCGCGCCTGACGTGGATGCGGGCTCACCAGACGCGCCCGCGCCTGAAGTGGATGCGGGTTCACCAGACATATCTACGCCTGAAGTAGATGCGGGCTCACCAAACACATCTACGCCTGAAGTAGACGCAGGATCACCGGACACCCCCACACCTGAAGAGGATGCGGGCACATCAGATGCGCCGACGCCCAATATTGATGCAGGATCACCAGAAACACCGGACGACGATGAAGCAGATGCGGGGTCCACCGAAATACCGGACGACACGGAAGACGCTGGACCACCCTCATGTGATTCTGGGACAGAATGGGATGGTACCATATGCGCGGACGTGAATGAATGCGCCACCAACTTCGGCGGATGCGGTGACCCCAATTACAGCACCAGCACCAACACCTGGTGCCCCGATGACGATGGGCAATGTGACCACGATGACTACTACACCTGCACCAACAATGTGGGCGCAGCCCCCACGTGCGGCACCATTCCCGAGGACATCACCAATGCCATTTTCGATTCACAAGACCGGTCTTGCACGGCGTACATCGGCAGCTATTTCGCCGTTTCCCAAGATATTGGCAGCAGCACTGTGTTCTACAGCGATGTGGAAATTTCCGACAGCGGCGATCACTGCACCATCACCAGTGACGCCATTCCCAACCATGATTTCAACGACGGCGATGGTTTCGCCAATGCTGCGGCCGAAGTGGTGGAATCCTACGACATCACCAAAAACCCCACCGTGGCCACCACCCCCACAGCACTCTCCTTACAATGGGACAATGCCATATTCCTCAACGGTGCCAAGCTCGACCTCTTACCTGCCGCTTGTTACGGTGTGGGGCCCGGCCCCGTAGGCCAAGAGAAAATCGGCTGCTTCGATATGAACAAACCCTGGCGTTACGACCCCATGTTTGCAGGCAATGATTTTGATACCGACTCACACAATGCCCACACCCAACCCGACGGGGCTTATCACTACCATGGTGATCCTGCCTCCATGTACGATGACTCGGGCAATACCGCTTCGGGTGTCATTGGCTTTGCTGCCGATGGCTTTCCTATCTTTGGCCCCTACATTGATGACAATGGCACCATCCGCCAGGTGCAATCGGGCTACGTTCTCAAATCAGGAGACCGCGTAAGCCAAAACAATGAAGGTGTTTTCCCTGGCGGCACCTACGACGGGACCTTCATTGATGATTATGAATTTGATGGTTCCGGCGACTTAGACGAATGTAACGGCATGGTGAACGGTGATGGCGAATACGCCTATTACGTGACTTATACTTTTCCTTGGGTGATGCGTTGTTTTACGGGCACCCCGAACAGTTCTTTTCAAAAAAGCTCACCCTGAATCACCCTTCAAAGATTGGCCTTGGCTAACAAATACATTTTACTCGATCTTCTTTTTGGATGAATTGGCTCCTGACAGCCAACCCATGCATCACTTGACGTTCCTGTACCACCAATGGCAGATTGTTTGTTGGTCAGTGAAAAAACGTGTTCATGGGTCATTTCAGGAGGTGAGAATGAGAAGAAATCCATTCTTTGTTTCACTAGTCTTTGGAGTCATGTTGGGCATCGGTTGTGGTCCTTCCCAGGTTTCTGATGATGGTGGCAATAATGGCGCTGGGAACAACAACAGCGCCAGCAACGATTGCAGGCTGCTGACCTACGAGGCGGATCACGACGGTGATGGAACGGCGGATACCCGCCATACCTACACCTATGACAGCAATGGAAATATGCTGACCAGCGAGTATGATAACGACGGTGATGGAACGGTGGATTATCGCACCACCTACACCTATGACAGCGGTGGAAATTTGCTGACCAGCGAGTATGATAACGACAGTGATGGAACGGTGGATTTTCGCACCACCTACACTTATGACAGTGATGGAAATATGCTGACCCAAGAGGAAGATAACGATGCTGATGGAACGGTAGATTTTCGCACCACCTACACCTATGACAGCGGTGGAAATATGCTGACCCAAAAGGGTATTAATAACGATGATGGAACAGTGGACTTCCGCCACACCTACACCTATGACAGCAATGGTAATATGCTGACCAGAGAGTATGATAACGACGGTGATGGAACGGTCGATTATAGCACTACCTACACCTATGATAACAACGGAAATATGCTGACCGACGAGTCTGATGTCGATGGTAATAGAACGATAGATACCCGCAACATCTACACCTATGACAGCAGTGGAAATTTGCTGACCCAAGAGGAGGATAGCGATGCTGATGGAACGGTGGATCGTCGCACCACCTACACCTTTGACAGCAATGGAAATATGCTGACCAGAGAGTATGATAGAGAAGCTGATGGAACGGTAGATACCCGCACCACCTTTACCTATGACAGCAATGGAAATAAACTCAGCGACGAGGAAGATTACGATGCTGACGGGACGGTGGATGCCCGCGTCACCCATACCTATGACAGTAATGGAAATTTACTGACCAGTGAGTTTGATAACGATACTGATGGAATGGTGGACGCCCGCGTCACCCAAACATGGTCCTGTGACCGTTTTTAAGCGATGTTGGATTGGTGAATGGCGATGGCGATTACGCTTATTACGTGACCTACACCTGCCCGTGGGTGATGCGATGCTTTACGGGCATACCGGATCTATCGCTTAAAAAGGGACCGGGTTAATGCAGTGGCAATGTGCCGCCCTTCTTTGGGGTTGGTCAGGACGGTGAAACGCTCCTTAACCTGGACTTACTCCTCTGAGCAGGTCACCGCACAAAATTCCGACTCGATGTGCTCCCAGCAAACTTTTTCCTGACCTAAAATTTCAAATGAGCCGTTGTAGGTTTCAACATCCCATGTGGCCGTTGCATTTCGGTTGGCACCCTCAAACTCAACGTTGGCCGTGGTGGTATCCCGCGTAAAGGTCACTGTGCGACCACGATCCAAACGCTCGCGAACCACCGTCAAAAGGTCGTCGGCGTTCGTCCAGGTGACCTTCACAATTTCCTCGCCATCCGTAGAAAGTATGTTCCAGTCCCCTTCAGTCCGCTCAGCGTTCGCGGTACCGTTCAAAAACTCGTAGTCCGAAACATTAGGGCCATTAAACACAGCCTGGTAAGTCACGCTCTCGTCATCACTCACTTGCGCACTCAAAGTCAGCGAACGCTCATCTTTTTCGGCCACGTATTCGTATTCGCCCTCATTCTGAAGCTTGCGTGCAGACATTCGCAACAACGCTTTCATTAAGGCGATTTGGTTTTGAATGGTGTCATTGTGCTCATCAACCCACTCTTTATAATTCTCGTAAGCTTCGGTCTCAGCATCGGATGCGCACAAGGCCTGGCTGGCGCTGCTTTCGCCCTCACCTGGCAGTGTCAGATACATGGACGCCTCTGGAGGCAAGTTACCCGCCAACCGGTCTTTCAGTTTTCCACCGCCACACCCGAGGGTAAATGAAATACCAACGAGCACATAAACGAGGTTAATTGAAAAAAGTTTGCGGTTCATGGCAGTGCCTTTCTGATTTTGCGAATTAAGATTTCAAACTACTCTAATCCAATAGGACAACTGACGCCCGTTCCACCCAACCCACAATACCCATTCGGGTTCTTGTGTAAATATTGCTGGTGGTATTCCTCAGCGAAATAAAACGTGGGCGCATCGAGAATCTCGGTGGTGATCTCCTCATGGCCGGCAGCTTTCAGAGATTTCTCGTAAGCCTTTAAACTTTGTTGGGCCACTTTTTTCTGGTCTTCATCGTAGCAATAAAGCCCCGAACGATATTGGGTGCCCATGTCGTTGCCCTGCCGCATGCCTTGGGTGGGGTTGTGACTTTCCCAAAAAGTTTTCAACAACTGCTCAATGGTTATTTTGGTGGGGTCGTAAACAATGCGCACCACCTCGTTGTGACCGGTTTGGCCGGAGCACACTTCTTGGTAGGTAGGGTTGGGGGTATGGCCCGCGGCATAACCAACCGCGGTAGAAACAACGCCTTCTAAAACCCAGAACTTGCGTTCGGCGCCCCAAAAACAACCCATGCCCACCATGAGTTGTTTCATGCCATCAAATTCATCATCTAAGAGCGTGCCCAGCACTTCATGCCGGTTAAACACCGGCATTTTCTCATCGCGACCGGGCAAGCAGTCTTCTTTGTTTGGAATGGTTGTTTTTTTAAACAACGTGGAAAACATGATTACTTCGCAGCCACCACGTAAGACACCCAGCAAGGATCACATTCACCGTGCTCGACCACGCTGAATTTGCCATTGCCCTCGCCGTCTTCGTCGCTGCCTTCCCAATAGACATCAACGCTTTTAAAGCCGGCTTCTTTGAGAATCTCTTGCACTTCGGGCAGGGTCCACAAGCGCCACTTGTAGGTGAAAGCGTTTTTGATTTCGCTGCCATCATCAAAGCGGAAATGAATTTTGAAAACACAATTGTGAGTGACCGGATCGAAATAATCTTGGTCCCACACGTAGGTGAAATCATCGTGTTCGGTTTCTTCTTCGTTATCGTCAGTGATGGCCTCAGCACCGCCCATCATGTCGAGCACCATGACACCGTCTTTGTTAAGATTGCGGTATACTTTTTCAAAGTAGGTGCGCAAATCGTCACGGGTTTTAAAAATCCAAAAGGAGAAGTTTTGGGCGGCAATCACATCGGCCAAGGGGGTTTGTGCGGTTAACACATTGCCTTCAACCAAGTGCAAACGCTCTTTTTGCCCTTCGGACAAGTTGTCTTGGTTGTTCTCTTTGCCCCAGGCCAACGGTTCCGGGTCTAAATCCACGCCCCAAGCCTGGCGATCGGCTTTGCCTTTTTTGAGCCACTCACAGCACACGGCGTGGGTGCCACAGAAATCTTCCCGCAAAATGGTGGCTTCGCGCTTGTAATGCTTTTTGAAGGCTTTCGCCATGAACTCCGCTTCAAACTCAGGAGACTGTACAGATTGTTGGTACAGATCGTATTTATCGGCCTTGGATGCCTGAGTGACTTTTTTGCCTTTTTTCATTTTATTAGGTTGTGCAGACATCATTAAAAACGCTCCTTAATTCAAATATTTCCATTGCTCTATAGCACCTTGGTCCACAAACAAAAGGACGTTCTTTATAAGGGCTTTAAATCTTCGTGGGGCCAAATGGCTTGCTGCGGGCCTTGGGCCTCACCGATGCGCCAAAAAGCGCGACCCATGCCTTTGGTGTTCATGGCAAACCCCAATTGGCCGTCGTGACTCAAAGCAATAAAGCCGGCCGAGTCCACTTCGAACATTTCAGCCAACACCTTAGAAACTTTTTCTGTTGCTTTTTGAGGGCTTAGACCATCCATACAACACTGGGCCACCCGCGTCGCCGCCAAACCACGCATGAGGATTTCACCCACGCCCGTTGCGCAAACAGCCCGGTGAGTATCCGCATAAAACCCCGAACCTAACACGGGGGTATCACCCACTCGCCCCAAAGCTTTGAGCCAAGTCCCGCCGGTGGAACCCACCGCGGCCAAACGGCCTTGGGTGTCCAGGGCCACCGCCCCCACCGTGTCGGTCTCTCCGCCAAACGAAAAAGTACCCAGCTTTTCTTTTTGCTTTTCACCATCTTTGAGCTCCCGATACACTTTTTGCAACGCTGCATTGGGCAGCTCCAAAGCTGGCAGGTTCAAATCTTTGGCCAAAGCGTCCGCACCGGCGCCCACTAAAAAGGAATGGGCAGAACGCTCCATCACCGCTTTGGCGAGGTGAGCTACAGAATACGTGGCAGAGACATGGGCCACCGCACCAAAGTTGGCATCCCACCCCCGTGCCACCGCACCGTCTAAATACTGGTCGCCATTCTCATTCAGTACCGACCCTTTACCGGCGTTGAAGGCACCGGACTGTTCCATTTGGGCCACAGCTGCAAGCGCCATTTCAACGGCATCGCCTTGATGGGCGGCGGCGGCTTCGCAGGCCAAGGCCATGTTCTCGCGAAAGGGCGCTTCTTGGCGCCATTTTAATCCTTCAAAGCTTCCAGCGCCTCCGTGGATGGCAATTACTGCTTGGGTCATGAATACACTCGCTTTGGCTGGTGGTTTTCCACCCCCTTCAAAGCAGAAGTCCCCCGTTGGGAGCAAGTAAAAACGCCCAAGTCCCCTATTTTGGCGGCAGAAACCCCCTTTTCCATTATCTCCCACCCGATTAAAAAAGCCACCAGTCTTTGGAGGAGTTCGATTTGGATTGGGATCAGTTTCATGCCGATGATGCAGCGGATTTGGATACCCTTTACGGGTTACCCCATGCCCAAGACCAAGCCGCCCTTTGGGTGATGCCCGTTCCTTTTGAAGCCACCACTTCTTTTGGCAAAGGCACCGCCAAAGCCCCCCAGCAAATATTGCAAGCCAGCTGGCAGGTGGACCTTTTTGACTTAGAGACAGGCAACCCCTGGCAGGCGGGTTTATTTTTGCTCCCCGAAAACCCCTCCATCAAAGCATTGAACACCAAAGCCTGTGAGCGCATCGCGGCCTACGAGCAAGAGAAGCAACCGGGTCTCTTAGACGAGATCAATGCCATGGGTGATGCGCTGGAAGGGTTGGTACATGAACAAACCCAAGCCACCTATGCTGCCCAAAAAATCCCCGCCGTTTTGGGCGGTGACCACTCCGTTCCCCTGGGCGCCATCAAAGCTGCCAGCGCTCTTCACGATGACTTCGGTATTTTGCACATCGATGCTCACGCTGATTTGCGGAAGGCCTACCAAGGCTATACCCATTCCCACGCATCTATTTTTTATAATGTGATGACCCAATGCGAAGTTAATCAACTGGTGCAAGTGGGCATTCGTGATCTCGGCCAAGCAGAATACAAAATGGCCCAAACCGACCCACGCATTCATTTGCACTCGGACTTGGCCATTCAAGATGCCTTGGCCCAAGGTCAGACCTTTGCCGGTATTTGTCACCGCATGTTGCAACCCCTGCCTCAAAATGTGTGGGTGTCTTTTGACATTGACGGGTTGGATCCTGCTTTGTGCCCGCGCACCGGCACCCCCGTACCCGGCGGTTTACAATTTCGAGAAGCCCTCACCTTGTTAGCGGCTTTGGGGCAATCTGGTCGTAACATCGTAGGGTTTGATTTGGTCGAGGTGGGTAATCACCCCTGGGACGCCAATGTGGGCGCCCGGCTCTTATACAAAATGGCCGGCTGGGCGTTGAAATCACAACACAAAATCTGAGGAGGCAACATGAGCACCGTGCGCCAGTTCATGGAACATCACTTTTTGCATTTCAACAGTCGTGAAGTTTTACACGCCGCCCAAGCCTACGAAAACCATTTGGCCAGGGGCGGTAAAATGCTCGTGTCGTTGGCGGGTGCCATGAGTACCGCTCGCATCGGTCGCATTTTGTCCCGCCTGATTCGCGAAGACAAAGTACATGCCATCTCATGCACGGGTGCCAACCTCGAAGAAGACATCTTTAACCTACTGGCGGCCAACGACTACGAAATCATACCCAATTGGCGTGCCCTCAGCGCTGAGGATGAACAAGCCCTCTACGACCGCGGCATGAACCGCGTCACTGACACCTGCATTCCCGAAACCGTGATGCGTCACTTAGAATCTCGCCTTTTAGAGCAATGGCAACAGGGTGCTGCGAACAACGAAACGCTCATGCCCAGCGAATACTTATACCGCGTGCTCGATGACAAAAGTCTCCAAACGCATTTTCAAATTCCCAAAGAAGACTCTTGGATGATCGCAGCCAAGGAAAAAAACTTGCCCGTTTTCACGCCCGGATGGGAAGACAGCACCACGGGCAATATGTTTACCGCGTGCATCATAAAAAATGAAGTGTCTCATCACCAGTGCGTGGCCAGCGGCACCGAACAAATGCAGCGCCTGGTTTCTTTTTATCAAGAAAACCATGGAAAAACAGAAAAGGCTCCCTCCATGGGCTTCTTTCAAATCGGTGGCGGCATCGCCGGTGACTTTGCCATTT
This sequence comes from Myxococcales bacterium, assembly GCA_002721815.1. Lineage (GTDB taxonomy): Bacteria > Myxococcota > UBA727 > UBA727. Next base: position 10,682 of record PBLQ01000015.1, on the reverse strand, counting down.
GCGCTGTTCCTCTCATGATTCAAGACTTACAAATGGAAGACACGCCTTTTTGGGGCTATTTTTGTCAAATCTCAGACGCAGTAACTTCTTATGGCGGTTACTCCGGTGCGCCGCCCAACGAAAAAATTACATGGGGCAAACTCGATCCTGATACCCCTAAGTTCATGATCAATTCCGATGCCACCATTGTGGCCCCTTTGATGTTCGCTTATTTGCTCAACGACTGATGGAGTTTCAAAATGGATTGGAATCCCCAAAAAAGTGAATCGCTTTACAACATTTCCAACTGGGGCACCGGCCTGTTTGGCGTCAATGCAGACGGCAACATGGAAGTCAAAACGCCACTGGGCAACATTGATCTCAAACAGTTAGCCGACGACCTACAGGGCCGCGGCATCGAACTGCCCGCCTTGGTACGTCTCACCGATGTATTGCAAAACCGCATCCAAAAAATAGCCGAAGCATTTAACCAAACCATTACTGAACGTAATTACCAAGGCCATTACCGAGGGGTGTATCCCGTCAAAGTCAACCAACAACGCCAACTCATCGATGAAGTGATTCAATTTTCGAAGCCTTACCACATGGGGTTGGAATGTGGCTCTAAACCGGAGCTGCTCATCGTTTTACCGAGGGTCAAGGACCCCGAAGCCTTGATCATTTGCAATGGTTATAAAGACGCAGAATACATCGAAATGGCGCTCTTGGCCCAAAAGCTCGGCCGTAACTGTGTCATCGTGGTGGAGCAGGCCAAAGAGCTCGACCTCATTTTAAAAATGTCCAAAGAGCTAGGCATCGAACCACAAATTGGGGTGCGTGCGCGCTTGGCCTCCAAAGGCGTGGGGCGCTGGGCCACTTCTTCTGGCGATAAAGCCAAGTTCGGTTTGGGCATGTCCGGAATTTTGCGCCTCGTGCAAAAACTTGAACAAATAGAGATGCTACACACCCTTAAACTTTTGCATTTTCACATCGGCAGTCAGGTATCGAATATTCGTGCCTTTAAAGGCGCCATTAAAGAAAGCGCTTATATTTATTCTGAATTGGTCAACATGGGTGCGCCCATGGGCTACCTCGATGTGGGCGGCGGTTTGGGTGTAGATTACGATGGCACCCGCACCGATGATGCCTCTTCCATCAATTATGACATCCCTGAATACGCCCATGCGGTGGTGCACACCATCCAAGACATCTGCGATAAAAAAGAAGTACCACACCCAAACTTGGTTACCGAAACCGGCCGCGCTATGGTGGCTCACTCGTCTTTTCTTATCGTGCCGGTTCTGGATGTAAATTCGCAAACCAGGCCCACTGAAGAACTCGAACGGATTCCTGCCAAAGCCTACGGCAGCGTCGATAAGCTGAAAGATTTGTTTTACCAACTCGAAGAAGACAACGCGCAAGAATCTTATCACATCGCCGCGGCTACTCGTGAAGAATGCATCAACCGTTTTCAGTTGGGTTTATGTTCTTTAAAAGAACGTGCCTACGTGGATGAACTCTATTCCCACCTCACGCAAAAGCTTTTATCGCTTTTCCCTGAAGACGACCCCCGTCACGAAGAACTCGAGGGCCTGCACCGAGACTTGGCCGACATTTACTATTGTAATTTTTCGGTATTTCAATCTACCCCGGACTCTTGGGCCATCGATCAAGTCTTTCCCATCGTGCCCCTACACCGTCTCGACGAGAAGCCCACCCAAGAAGGCATGCTCGCGGATCTGACCTGTGATTCTGACGGGCGCATCAACCGCTTTGTCTCCAACTGGGACATCACCCGCACCTTGCCTTTGCACGAAAAAAGCGAGGCGCCCTACTACCTAGGGATTTTTCTCGTGGGTGCCTACCAAGAAATCTTAGGTGATTTACACAACCTCTTTGGCGATACCAATGCGGTTCACGTGGCGGCGGTGGACAACAATAAAGGTTACCGTATTTTAGATTTGGTGGACGGCGACCGGGTGCACGAAGTGTTGCATTACGTGCAATTCGATGACCAAAAGATGCTGGGCAGCATGCGCAAACAGGTTGAAGAAAGCTTTCAGGCCGGCACCATCACTTTGCCAGAGGGCAAACGCTTGCTCCAAACTTACAGCAAGGGTTTGAATGATTACACCTATCTCAATGCCGATGATTAGTTCTTAATTTCAGCAAGTTAAACCAAGCGATCCAAAGACTTGCAGCAATACCCCCCAAGGGTATAATACCGCCTGAGGGGGATTGAGATGAGCCTAGATGCAACCACCAAAAAGAAAATTAGCACCCGCCTGAAGCGGTTAGAAGGCCAAGTGGCCGGGCTACGCCGCATGATGGAAGAAGACAAAGCCTGCGTGGATGTCCTGTTACAAATCTCCGCCGCCCAAGGCGCTTTAGGCAAAGTTGGTCAAATTCTTTTGGGTCACCACATGAGCCATTGTGTTTCTGAAGCGTTTGAATATGGTGATGGCGAGAAGCGGGAGCAGTATATCGAGGAGTTACTCGATGTCTTTGAACGTTACGGGAGCGGTAAACGCGGATGAATCATTTTCTTCACGCAATATGGCACATTTGGCTAGAGATGGCGCCCTGGCTTTTACTCGGTATGATCATTGCCGGGCTCATCCATGTGATCATTCCTAAGGATTTCATCAAACGATCTTTTCAGGGTGTGGGCGGCATTGCCAAAGCGGTCTTATTTGGGGTCCCCATGCCTTTGTGCTCGTGCAGTGTAATTCCGGCAGGCCTTGGCTTACGCAAAGACGGGGCCTCCCAAGGTTCCACCATAGGCTTCTTGATCGCCACCCCACAAACCGGTGTGGATTCCATTTTGGTCGCCGCTTCATTTCTGGGTTGGCCCTTTGCATTTTTCAAAGTGTTCATGGCGGGTGTCATGGGATTTTTCGGTGGGCTTTGGGCAGATCGAATCCCTGTGGATGAAAATCGGAACACCGAAGAACCGGGCCATGTTCACGAGGCCAAAGGCAACCCTGTAAAAGCTGGCATCGAACATGCGATTGATATTCTCCGACCGATCTGGGGCTGGTTGGTCATCGGTATTTTGATTTCTGCCGCCATCGAAGCCTTTGTTCCTAAAAACCAAATTCCATTTTCTACTGGGTGGGGCCTGATTGGTGCCTATGTGGGTGCACTCATTTTCTCTTTGCCACTCTATGTCTGTGCCACTGCTTCGGTTCCCATCGCTGCAGCCCTGGTTTCAGCCGGGTTGCCTTCAGGTGCGGCCCTCGTTTTCCTCATGGCCGGGCCTGCCACCAACGCTGCCACCTTAGGCGCCATCCATCGGGCCTTTGGTAAAAAAGTAACGTTTTCTTACCTTAGTACTTTAATCATCGGCTCTATTTTAGCTGCTTTGACTTTTGATAGTTTTTTCGAAACCACCGTTCTCTTCGATCTGAACGAACACGAGATGCTGGGTGGCTTTATTTATCAGAGCAGCGGGTACCTGTTGGCTGCACTCGTTGTCTATTTCGCCGTAGATGATCTGAGGCACTTTTTCAATAAACGAAAAATCGCCACCCAGAGCCACCTCGCACAAGAATTATCCGTCAAAGGCATGACCTGTATGGGCTGTGTGGGCAAACTCGAACGTCATCTGAAAGAACTGCCTGGCGTCAACCAAGTGAGCGTCGACCTAGAAGAAGGTAAGGCCTCCGTTATAGGGTCTGTAGATCGGGCCAGTATCGTAGCCACCATCGAAAAAGCCGGTTTTCAATCCCCACGAACCGAATAATTAAGAGGACCTTTCTTCGTGCATGTACCGTTGTTGTGGTACGCTTTCTCCATGATTGATGCATGGTCCAAACTCCCCTTCCCGCCCATTCTTTTTCTCTTTTTCATCTGGGGCTGCCCCAACAGTCCCGTGGCTATTCAAGACGAACCACAGGCAGGTGAGCGCCAAGGCCCCTGTTTCGTCAACGGCACCTGCCAAGCGGGTTTGCTCTGCGTTCAGCAAATATGCGTGGAAAAGTCTTCTTTAGACGCGGGTCATACAGGGTGTCGTTCTTTCACTGACTGCGATGATGGCAATGCTTGTAACGGGATGGAGGTTTGTGATTTCACCACCGGTGAATGTGAAAGCGGCTCTCCTTTGGTGTGCGATGACGGTAATCCCTGCAACGGTGTCGAAACCTGCAATGAGAGTTCTGGCGCATGCGAACCAGGGCAGCCTAAAGAGTGCAGCGATGGCAATGACTGCAATGGAATTGAGATATGCAATGCCCAAACCGGTGAATGTGAAGCGGGTCAATTGCGGCAATGTGATGACCTGAACCCCTGCAATGGCATTGAAACCTGTAACGAAGCAGATGGTACCTGTAACCCAGGTGAAGCGGTCATTTGTGATGATGGCGATGCCTGCAATGGCATTGAAACGTGCGATGTAGAAACCGGAGGATGCGCGCCCGGCACTCCCGTTTCTTGCAGTGATGGGAACCCCTGTAATGGTGTGGAAACTTGTAATGCTGACACAGGTGCTTGTGAAGCCGGCGCGGCAATCAATTGCCAAGATGGAGACCCGTGTAACGGACACGAGAAATGCGACCCGAACAGCGGTGCCTGCACCGGCGGTGAACCGGTGAACTGTGACGATGGCGACCATTGCAACGGGTACGAGGTCTGTGTGAGCGAAATGGGCGGATGTGTGGCGGGGACCCCACTGGTCTGCGACGATGGGAACCCATGTAACGGAACAGAGACCTGCTTAAGCGCCACCGGAGCTTGCCTCCCAGGTAGCCCAACTGTTTACGACGATGGCGACCCTTGTAATGGCACCGAGACGTGTGACCCTGAAACCGGCGAAGAAATCGTGAGTGATCCGCTGGTCTGCGAAGACGATGACCCCTGCACCATCAATGAATGTACTGAAAATGGTTGTATCTCTTACCCGAGTAATGAGCCCGGCTGTTGTAATGCAAACGAAGATTGCGATGACAATGACCCCTGTAACGGGGTCGAAACCTGCGAGACCACCACTGGAGTTTGCCAGACCGGTGCCCCCTTAGTCTGTGATGACGGAGATGCTTGCACCCACAATAACGTATGTATTCCCGGTGTCGGTTGTTACTTCCCTTCAACCTGTGAAGACGATGATCGATGTACCATCGACAGCTGCAATTCTGAAACGGGCGAATGCACCTTTATTCCCAAATGCGATGATGGCATTCTTTGCACCCTGGACAGCTGCGATGAGACCACCGGACAGTGCAGCAATGAACTCGTCCTTACCAACAGCGTCATTTGTGATGATGGTGATAAATGTACTGTTGATACCTGTGATTTAAGCACCGATACGTGCAGCAACACCCCCATTCAATGCAGTGCTCGTGACGCATGCGAACATGAAGGTACCTGCAACGCCAACACCGGCCTGTGTGAGTGGGAACCCTTGGATTGCTATGAAGAACTGGGCGAGTCACCAACCGATTTATGTCGCCGGGTCAACTGCCGCCCGGTGGGTGCCCAAAACGCACCCGCCGGTTGTTATGCCGAAATTGGGGTTTTGCCGCCGGGCCAACCGAATTATGGCGATGACAATGGGTTTTGCGACGACATGAATCCGTGTACGTTGGACACTTGTGACAGTCAGGTTGGCTGCAGCAACGTACTTCATCAAGAACCGCCCTTAACCGCCTGTGACGACAACAACCCTTGCACCAACGACGGCTGTGGCATTTCGGGCGAATGTGAAAATGTGTTGATCGATGTGGACGACCAAGACGCATGCACCATCGACCAATGTGATGTGGCCACCGGAGATATAAGCCACGAACCCCTGCCCTGTCATGACAACAACAGTTGCTCCCTGGCCGGCTGCAGCGCAGGCACCTGCACGTACCTCTACCCCGATCGCACCCAAGGTGAATGTTGTGAAGGTAAATTTTTTGATTACGCCAACAGCTTGTCGCGCCTTGAAGACATATCCAGCTTCACTTTTTGCCACGGTGCCGGTGGCGACACCAAATGGCAGTTCTCAGACCTCCAGAGCACCAGCCGAGGGGGCGCACTTTACTTTGGCAACACCGAGACATTGTCCTTGCAGAACAGTGAGGACCCAGACGCGGCAGTTTCGGGGTCCTTCATCACAGAGCCGATCTTACTTCCAGAGGGCGGAAATGACCTGGTGCTCCAGTTCTCCCTACTCGCTTACATGGCTCACCCCTGGAGTTTCAATTTCCACGTGAGCCTTGCCACTCAACTTGAAACGGGCGCGCCATGCGCAAGTAACTTTGAAGTTTTGCAGGAGCTATCAGCAAACGCGAACAACAACACGCAAACCGTATCGCTCAGCGACTACGCGGGTCAAGTGGTGTACCTGAAGTTCGGGTTCGACTCGGCCATGCAGGACATTGAAAACAGCTACGCCCTGGTGGTAGACGATATTTTGGTAACTTCTGCCTGTGGCGATGAGCCTTGCGGCAACGAGACGGACTGCGACGACGGCCGGCATTGCACCGTCGATACCTGCGTAGCGAACAACTGCGTGCATACGCCCGTGGTTTGCAACGATGGAAATCTTTGCACCGACTCTTTTTGCAGCGAAGACACCGGTGCTTGCGAACACCCGGCAAAAGCTTGCAATGGCCTCGACGGTTACTCGGGCCGCGATTGCTACGAGATTTCTTGCGATGAAACGACCGGTCAGTGTTTGTACGATTACATTGATCTTGCCGATGACGACCTATGCAACGGCACGGAGTTCTGCAACCAGTCTACAGGACTTCCCGACACCACCGGACCCGTGGTCTGTGAAGACTCAAATCTTTGCGATGGCATTAAGGCGTGTAACCCCGAAAACGGGCAATGCGAAAACGGTGAACCTAAAAATTGTTATATCGAGCTCGGCATTGAACCGGACGATGAAGACGATGAAGGCAGTGCCGATCCGGATGATTACGCATGTCACGGAAAAACGAACTGTCGGCCCTCAACCGGAGAATGTTCGCTTTCGTGGTACCACCCCACGCCCCTGGCTGACGATTACTACTGCCCTCTTTCACCCGACGCCTGTAGCGGCGGCCACACGCCTGATACGCCGGGTGATGCACCTTCGGATTACTTCAAAGTCACCGATTCGAGCGGTTTTGTTTTAAAGGACCGAGAGTTGTGGGGTGAGTTCGAATCACTGATCGGTCAAATTAAAAACATAAACGGGGTTAATGCGGTAAGCGCAGCCACGGCCATTTCCAACTGGAACCGACACGCGGTAGATGATTCTTTTTGGCTGCTCAACCGGCCCTTGTGCCTCGACGAAGCCTTCAGTTTTGACAATGATGATTTTAACCCAAGTGGCCTTGCCGAGATTTCCGCCAAAGCTGGTTGGTGGCCTCAAGGTGTTTCGGGCACGTCCGACGCGTACGAAGAGGGCTTATTCGGTGGGAACGAATACATGGCCATCTCCTCGTACCATAAAGCATCTGAAGGCGATTACAGCGTGGCACCACCGGGCTCGTTGAGCACAACCGATTCTGACGCGTGCCCGCCCGGTTTGTCCGATCCCGACATTGACGATTGCAGCAAAGGCGCCCGCATCTCGTTTTTCAACACCAACAACATGAACGATGCGACCTACCGACACATGTTGCTGGTCACACCGACCCAAGACGCCAACGGAAACCCATCTATCAAACCCGTCATCAGTCATGTGGGAGGATTGGTGTGGTACAAGAACTACTTGTACGTTCCTCAAACAGGGAGCGGCTTTCGTATTTTTGACCTCAACCACATCATGGAGCTCCCCACCGACCGCGATGGAGACTTCATCGGACGAAACAGCGATGGAGTTATTAGTGCCTTCAATTACCGCTACGTGATTCCCGAGGTGGGTCGGTATTACAAATGCAAAACTTGCTGTTGCGCTCGGTTTTCGTACGTATCGCTTTACCGCGATGACCTTGGCGTTCGACTGGTGTCGGGCGAATACAGCGACGAAGACGGCTATCCAGCTCGCATCATGGAATGGGAGTTGGACCCTAACACCGGTCGTTTGGTGACCGAATACGACAGCAAACTGGTCAAGGCACGACGCGCCATTTTCCCAAACCTTGGCGACCTTCAAGGAGCGGCGTACGATCCCAAGAGGGGGTTTTATTGGGTCGCCTCGAACTACAGCGTTGGTCGCGTACCGTCTGGCTGGCTTCACGCCGGAGCGGCAAATCTCGACGGGATATCCAGCGTTTACTCCCACAGCAGTGTTGTGGGCATTGAAGATTTGTACATCAATACCCACGAAGACCGAATATGGACCGTCGGTGAATTTCCCGGCATGCGCTACATCACGGGACTCGACTTAGAAGAGATTACCGACTGGCACCCTTGCGGCTGTTCGTTGGCCGGCTACACCTGCGTCTTGCAAAATTTCGTAGAAGACTTAATCGATGATGTTGTCGATACGGTCGTAGATGTTGTTGATGACACCATAGAATGGATTGCGGGGTGGTTTTGATGAAGTACCGCTCCTCCATTTTGTCGTTCCTCCTTCTTTTCCTTGCTTTCCCCTTGGGGGGCTGCGCAAAATCTGCGCCCCAAAACGTCGCCCAATGCGGGGACGGACAAAAACAGGTCAGCGAAGAATGCGATGAAGGCGATAATAATGATGCACCTTGTCCATACGGGGCTACCGAATGCGAAACGTGCAGTTCAGAATGTAAAATTGTGAGGGGTGATGTCTCGTTCTGTGGTGACGATATTCTCCAGGACACCCAAGAGGAATGCGATGACACAGCCCTGACCACACAATGCGACTATGGTCTCAATCATTGTTTTGTATGCGATGCCTCTTGCCGTTTCACCGCCGGTCTGACGTCTTTTTGTGGAGACGGAACAACAGACACTGCCAATGGCGAAGCTTGCGACCGAGGCGCTGAACCTGAGACATGCGATTACGGTGTCACAACTTGCACGTTATGCGGTTCAGACTGCCAATTGGTCGAAGCTGTAGGCGGATTCTGTGGCGACGGCATCCTTCAAGAAGCGCACGAGGCCTGTGACGATGGCAACACCATTAGTGGGGATTACTGTCAAGCCGATTGCCAAGCCCAAACCGGATACTGTGGTGACCAAATCATTCAAAACAATGAAGTGTGCGACGATGGGAATACCGACAATGGCGATTATTGTCGGAACGACTGTGGCGCTCAAACAGGCTATTGTGGTGATCACATTTTACAAAGCAATGAAGTGTGCGACGATGGCAACACCGAAAGCGGCGATTATTGTAACCGTGATTGTACCGCCCATACCGGTAGTTGTGGCGATGGGACCCAGCAAAGCAACGAAGTCTGTGACGACAGCAATAACCAAGAAGGCGATTATTGCAGTGCAGACTGTGCGAGCGTCACCGGAAGCTGCGGGGATGGGCTGAGGCAAAGCATTGAAATGTGCGATGATGGCAATACAGACAATGGGGATTACTGTAGCGATGATTGTCAAACGGTGACGGGCAGGTGTGGAGACGAAACAATTCAAGATATTGAAACCTGTGACGATGGCAACACGGTGGACGACGATTACTGTTCGATGGATTGCCTCACGATAACCGGAGCCTGCGGTGATGCGGAACAACAACCCAATGAAGCCTGTGATGATGGAAACACGGTAGACGGTGATTATTGTGCCGGGGATTGTCGCAGCATTATCGGTGCCTGTGGCGATAATGAAGAACAAACCAATGAAGTTTGTGACGATGGTAATACGGACGAGGGCGACTATTGTTCAGCGGATTGCCAAGCCATCATTGGCGCATGCGGGGACGGCGAAGAACAAACCAATGAAGTCTGTGATGATGAAAACACAGAAGACGGTGATTACTGCGCCGCAGACTGCCTCACTGTCACAGGCTATTGCGGGGACGGCGAAGAACAAACCAATGAAGCCTGCGATGACAGCAACACGGAAGACGGTGATTATTGTGCCAGCAATTGTGGTGAAATCACCGGTTTTTGTGGGGACGATGAAACCCAGACCAATGAGGGCTGCGACGATGGTAATGACAACAATAACGATGATTGCTTGAACACCTGTGAAGTGGCCAGTTGTGGCGATGGCTACGTCCACCTGGGGGCCGAAGATTGCGACACGGCTTTAGACCATGCGCCACTGAACGGGTATTGCGTGAGCTGTTCGCTTTATTGTTTCGAGTTTGAAGAGTTGGTTTACATCAACCACAACGGTGACTTCAGCGATGGCTGCGAAGAAACGATTTATGCCTATGAGATGGGTGCGGGGGAAACGGAGCTTCAAGTTGCGGCCTTCGACCTGGATGAAGCAGCGAACCACTACAGCGCGGGTCACTACAACGGCATCTTGGAGTCCCGAACCACATCGTCCGAAGACGGATTCATCCAAAAAAGAAACGCCACTGGCGATCCCCTTTGGACGGCATTCTTGAACTCTGAAAACAATACACTGCCGGCCGATTCTTCTTACACCGATGGTTTCATTGAGATTGAGCTCAGCGAAGCAAGAATCTACGCTTTGGGGCACTTTTGCGGTAACAACAACACAGGCCTCGGTCCTTGTTTCGCGTCCTTTTGGGAAGGCGATCCGCAGCTGCAGACGTCTTGCATCGGCAATGCAGATTGTGAAAGCGGCTATCAATGTAATTTCAGTGAAGGCAAATGCGTCCAACAAATCGCATCAGAAGTCAATTCCGGCAAACAAAGTGGCGTTTTAATGGCCTTGGACGAATCAGG
>PBLQ01000014.1 GCA_002721815.1 Myxococcales bacterium | reverse complement strand
TAATGAGGTATCGTAGGTGCCATCCTCAGCTTTAATGATAAAGGAATCGCCTTTTTTGTTGGTAATTCGTAAATCGGCCTTGAGTGGCTCGTCCTGAAAATTGGTGACCGTTCCGTAGAATCGTCCAAACCGAGGCGCAGCCACGAGTGGGAGCTGGTAACTTTCATTCCCCTGAGGCACCACTTGTAATTTGGCCATGCCCATTTTGTAATCGGGGTGTCTGACCTTCAATGCGATCTCACCTCCTGGCAATAATGGAGAGGTAAAACAAGCATCTTCGTTAACCACAATTCTCGGTAGTTCTGCCCCAACAAATTCGAGATAAGCTTCTTGGACAGCCAATTCAGTCTCGGCATCCACCACACAACCCGAGATCTTACCCATGGACCATTCTTTTTCTCTGACCTCCACCTGCGTTTCTGCAACAAAGGGAGAAAAGGTGTAGGCCAATGCGAGCTGAGCAGCCCATTGCGGATTGATGGGTTGCCCCTGGATGGCATTAAAGCCGCCCACCCCAAGGTCCACGCCCGTATCAATATGTAAACCTCTACCAATGGACAGACGGGCTCCGGGGGTCAAAGTGATGACGCTGTCTTGTAGGTAATCAAATGTACGGTCCACGTTAACGGGGGTATGAGCAAAAAATTCGATGAATGGCGTCACGTAAGGCAGAGGTGCTTCAATACCAATGCCATAAACAATTTGATCGTAATACCATTGATTCGTGGTGAGCGTGACGAAGTGGCTGGCATTATCGAGATGCACATCGCTCAACTGCAAAGTCCGATTTGAATTTTGAAATGCGTAACCAATATTTGTGTGAGCCCGCAAGGGGAAGTTCATGGTCTGATAAAGATCCAACGTGGCTAGAAAAGAACCGGTCAACGACATTTGGTCAAAAGCAATACCGACCCGATCCGACCCCGCGGGCAAAAAGCCGCGAACATCCGCTGCCAATACCACTGGATCCAAATCAAATGCATATTTGATCGACGTGGCAAAATCACCCACAGCGAAAGTCACCCTTGGCGTTAATAAGGAGTTCTCATTGCTGGCCGCGCGCGTGGCAAAACCCACCTCCAACGCGTCCCAAACCGAAAAACCAAATGTAATACTTTGGTCCGCATAGGTGTTGGTATCTGCCCCCTGTAAAATGAAATCATCGGTCATGAAAGTTCGCGCATGAATGCCAATATCGAAGTAACCGTTTTTGCCTGCACGTGCGCTGTTGATTCGAATCAAACCCGTCTGACCATAAATGTTGGGTGAGCGCTCCGCGACCCATCGGTTTTTCCAACCCGGGTTGATCCCGCGTGAACCAATCACCTTCCCCTGCTTGGCCCTCGGGTCAGAGCTATCAAATAGCCGATCCTGTTGTTCAGCATCCGAAAGGTTGGACAGGTCCCCAGTGGTTTCTGCTTGGGCATTGGGGCCCGCGCAACAAAGGGCCAAAAAAACATAAAGGGAGCGGATCCAAAACTGCATGGCACCAACCTTAATAGAGACATTTCTGGTAAATGGAGCCTGAGATTAGCGTTTTCCTAACGCAGTACGCAAAAATTCGAACCCAAAGGAGGTTGATTGCTGGAAAAAAGGCTGAAAGCCTTCTGACACAGGCACCAGCGCCTTCACCAGCAAAGGGTCGAATCATGCAAATTATTGATCTTAAAGGCAAAAAAGCACTCGTCACCGGAATCGCCGACAATGTGGGCTTTGGATGGCACATCGCGAAGTCACTCCAAGCAGCCGGGGCTGAAGTGATCATATCCTGTCATCCCAGGGTCTCCACCATTTTAGAGCGCTTTCTCACCAAAGAGAAATACGCGGAGAGCAGACAGCTCCCCTACGGTTCTCAGGATGCCTTGAGTGCCATTGCTGTTATCCCATGTGATGTCACTTACGACACCGAGGCAGATATTCCAGCAGAACAAAAAGAACAAAAAGGATACGCAGGGCATGACGTTTCGATCCAGGGATTGATCAACGCGACCAAAGAAAAAGTGGGCCATTTAGACATCCTCATTCACTCAGTGGCCTTCTCCCCCGAGGTGGACAAATCACATATGGAAGTCTCCCGAGCGGCATATCTCACCGCCATGAGTACCAGCTCCTATTCGTTGGTGGCACTTTGCCGGGCTGCCGCACCATTGATGGAAGGCCGTCAAGGACACGTTGTCGGCCTGTCCTATTTGGCTTCCCAACGTGCCGTCCCCTTTTACGGCGGTGGCATGGCTGCAGCGAAAGCAGCTTTAGAATGCGATGCACGCATGGTGGCTTGGACCATGGGACAGCAGGGACACACGGTAAACATTGTAAGTCCGGGCCCTTACGCATCACGGGCAGCCAAATCCATCGGCGATATTGGCGTGATGATCGACGAAACTGCAGCACGCTCCCCCTTACAACGTGCCATTACTGCCCAAGATGTGGCCAATACGGTGCTTTTTCTGTGTTCCCCGTTGGCTTCAGCCATTACCGGCGAAGTGATTTACGTGGACGCGGGCTTTCAAGCCATGGGGACCTGAAGCTTCAAGTCTTGACGAACGGCTCATCGCCCCCTAGTAAAGGGGCTCCAAGCCGAAGTGGCGGAATTGGTAGACGCGTCGGATTCAAAATCCGATTCTCGCAAGAGAGTGTGGGTTCGATTCCCACCTTCGGTACCAAATGGCGGAAAAGCCCTCTCTCAGGAGAGGGCTTTTTTTGTTAGAAATTAGGTCTCTGGCTTCATTTGGAGTTAAACTCCAAGCGGGCAGCGTCATGACTAATTTGGACCATTATCAGAAAATTCGCAGCCAACCTTACAAGGCTCATGAGCTTTGGCAGCAAACCCTTGTGGGTCAAGCGCTGAAGCGAGCCGCCAATTTACCTGAAAACTTGCCCGACCAGTTGGCCATGAGTCCACAGGAACGAATTCTTTTTGAACTGTTAAAACTCCCCCGCACCTTTGAAACTCTCACCACCTGCGAAGTCTTACCCCAAAAAGACGCTGTGGCTTTTCTTCACGCGTTGGTGTCTTCGGGATGTCTGGGTCGACAAGGGGCCCACGGCGCGAAACACATTCTCCCGTTGGAGATTCGAAAACTAAAAGCCAAATTTGGATTGGCCACCAAAAAGGCAGCACCACCCCCTGGGGCCCGGGGACGCCCCGTTGCACGGCAAAGAAGAGTGGCATCTAGACCGGGTGCACCGCCATCCGCACGACGGGCACAACCCCCGCCGTCTCGAGGCGAAAGACCCAAAGCTCCGCGACCGGGGTTTTCCCATGCGGGAAATCCCATGAGTTTTTCATCGGAAGAATTTCAAGCCACTGCAGCCCCACAGCCTCACCGCCCGGCCCCATCAGAAAGACCGGCTCATCGACCGCCGCCAGCGTCCCCTGCTCGAGCGCCACAACGTCCACCGTCGGCACCGAGCAGTGGTGGTCTACCGCCCCCACCCGGAACTGCGCCTCCTGGCCAGCCCAGCGCAACGAATGAGCCATCCAAAGGCATGGCTCCATTTAACCCATACAAAGTGGACACTGCACAAGATGCAGAACTGCAAGCTTGGGCCGATAACAATCTCGCATCTGACCTCGCCAAGAAGATCGAAGCCAAACACGAAGGTATGGCCGAGCAAACACACTACCAATTTCTTGAAGTGGATGAACGTGCTTCTGCCATGGAGATTAAAGCGGCCTACCAAAACATGGCGCGTGCGTTCATTCCCAAAAGTTTGGCCAAAGCGGGCATCAATGACATGGACCTACAATACAAAGCGGGTACCATCTTTTCGCGTTTAAAATTGGTGCAACAAATTTTAACGGACTCCAACAAACGAGCTGAATACGATCACTCATTGCAGCAAAAAGCGTTCTCACAATCCGAAGCCCCTGCCTCATCAGCCGAAAAAGTGAGCATGCACAAATTAAAGGCGGATGATTATCTCAAAAAAGGACAATTCCACCTCGCTGAAGAACACTATCGTGCCGCGGTGGCAGAAAACCCAAAGGACGCCCCACTCAAAACTGCCTACGCTTGGTCCATCGCTATGAACACGAAACGCGACGATGCAGAGCGGGTGGCCAGTGCCACCGAAATTCTCAAAGAAGTGATCCAAGAATTTCGGCATGCCGATGCCGCTTACAAATTGGGCTTGATGGCGCAAGGTTCTGGTAACAGCAAAGCAGCATTACGGTTCTTCGATTTGGCACTGACCATGGATGCCAATCATCCCGGTGCAGTTCGACAAAAAGAGATGTGGGCCAGCGCCGCAAAAAGAGCAGCGGAGCGAAAAGCCGCTCAATCAAAACCAAAAAAGACGGGCATGTCGGGATTTTTGGATAAATTAAAAACGTCCTAATCTCCACCCCAAAAGCCAAAAGGATGTTCCCGCCCATATACAAGGGTGGAACGATAATTTTTGGGATCTTTCAGATTAATGACGATGAACGCCAACGAAACCACCACCACCGTTTTGCCGGAAGTCCTGCGCGGCTACACGGAAGCCAGGGCTGACCTAAGCAGCTGTATTCAAAGCGGTAATTCTCCCGACCCCGCCGACATACAAGAATGGTTGTACGTGGGATTGCAATGCATGGCTACCCTGGGCGCCACCAAAGAAGAGCTGTTGCCCGTTTTTCGAGGCCTACAGGTCTTTGCCTTGGCAGAAGACCCAGCATCGGGCTTTCGAGAGCTCCATCGCACCCTGGCGCGTCTGGATGCAGAATTAGGACCAAATAAGGGTGGGTTTTCGCGATTGCTCGAAAACGCGCTGGAAGCAGGTGCACTGGAATTACCGGATGCACTGGAATTAGAGGCGCTCCCCAAGACAATGCAAACAGACTATCAGGGCATCGAGAGTCTCAACTTCCGTCTACAAGCGGTGGATCAGCTGTCCCATGCCCTACAAGTCCCCGCTGATTTACCGGCCTGTGCCATGGTCCTACACGGGATGCTCAGCGACCTTCCAGGCTGCACAGGAGACGATGCAGCCGCAGCCTTGTCCCACCTCAAATCTTGGGCTGAACTGAGGCAGTTACCGGCAGCCATCCTGGAAATGCTCGACTTCTGTCCGCTTATCGAGACCCCCGAACAGTTGGGTGACATGCCCACACCAGAGGGCCCGCTGCTGATTCCCTTCCTCATGTGGCACTTGGCCCACAATAAAAACCTCTTAATGCAGCCAGGCCCAGCCGCTGAGGGTACCGCCCATCTGATGGAAAAAGCTGGTCTGCCCCCTCTAGAGGTCCTACAAAGGGCAAATTGGTAAGTTACGCACTGCGGCAAAACCCACTATTTTAATCATAGGCATTGCTCTTTTTTCTGACTATCAATATGCCAGAAACAAGAGACTTTTTCTTTGCCGGAGGGACGTTATGGCCACGCAAGTTGAAAACCCATCCCAAGTGGAAGCACCCCAAGAAGAGATCATTCCTTTGCGATTTTCATTGGCGGGACCCAATGTCACCAATGAACAAATCATTGATTGGTACAAACTCTCCTACGCCACGCGTAGTTTGGATGATCGTGCGAGTAAATATATTCGACGCGGTATGGGCTGGTCTTATCACGCGCGCTGCAGTGGTCATGAGGGGATCCAGATCGCCATGGGCAAATCATTCCGCCCCGGTATTGATTATCTTTTCCCCTATTATCGTGACACTGGAACCAACTTGGCAGCAGGTTGTACCTCAGAAGATCTGTTTTTGAACGGACTGTCTCGCGATGCTGACCCCTGCTCTGGCGGTCGTCACATGTCCAATCACTTTGGAAAACCTGCCATCAACATTCAAAATGTTTCATCTTGCACTGGGAACCACACGCTTCATGCGGTGGGTGTTGCAAGAGCCATCAAATATTTCGAAGCCGACGGGGTGGCTTTTTCATCCCAAGGGGACAGCTCCGCTTCTGAAGGTTATACATTTGAAGCCATCAGTGGTGCATGCCGCGAACGGTTGCCGGTCTGCTTCATCATTCAAAACAATGGTTATGGAATTTCCGTCCCCGTTTGGGAGCAAAGTGCCAACCCCATCGTGGCCGATAACTTTGCCGGTCTCAAATACCTCCACGTTGTACGCTGTGACGGCACTGACATTTTCTCTTCTTGGGCGGCCATGCAAGAAGCATTGGCCTACATCCGATCGGGTAAAGGTCCTGCACTCGTCCACGCCCAATGTGTCCGCATGGGCGCACATTCCAATTCCGACGCCCATCAACTTTATCGCTCCGAAGAAGAACTGATGGATGCTGCGCAATACGACCCGGTCAAACGTTTGCGGCACCACATTTTGAGCCACAATATTCTCGATGAAGCGGCCGTGGTGGCGATTGAAGAAGAGATTAACGCAGAGCAAGAAGCTTCATCAAAACGAGCTGAAGAAGCGGCGACGCCTTCTCCTGAAAGTGTGGAACTGTTTGTGGTCCCACCCGCCTACGAACCCGGCGATCAAGAGCCACCCCAGGGTGAGGCCAACGAAAAACTTCGAGAAGCCATTAACCGTACTCTAAAAGAAGAGTTCCGACGCAATCCCAAAACATTTCTCTGGGGGCAAGATGTGGCCTCCAAAGACAAAGGCGGCGTGTTCAATGTTACTAAAGGCATGCAGCAAGAATTTGGCAAAGGTCGCGTTTTCAATGCCCCTATCGCCGAAGACTTTATCGTCGGCACCGCTAACGGCATGGCCAGATTTGATCCCGAAATCCGGGTGGTGATCGAAGCCGCCCAGTTTGCAGATTATGTTTGGCCGGCCATGGAACAGATCGTTGAAACGAGCCATGATTATTGGCGCAGCAAAGGCCAGTTTTCGCCTAACATTACCATTCGTCTGGCGTCTGGTGGGTACATCACAGGCGGTCTTTATCACTCACAAAACGTTGAGGCGATCATGAGTCACCTTCCGGGCGTTCGTGTGGTCGCACCCGCCTTCGCAGATGATGCTGCAGGGCTTTTGCGAACAAGTATTCGCTCTGAAGGTCTGACCTTCTTCTTGGAGCCAAAAAACTTGTACAACCGAGTAGAAGCACGGGCCCCTCAGGGCAGTGACGAATATGCCATCCCATTTGGTAAAGGCCGGTTTCATCGTCGAGGCGAAGACCTGACGCTGATTTCCTACGGCAACACCATTCATTTCTGCAATAAAGTGGCCGATAAACTCAAAGCCGAAGATATTGGGGTGACCGTTTTCGACTTGCGCTCCATCAAACCCATCGATGTAGAGGGTATCATTGAGGCGACCCGCATGTCCGGCAAAGTGTTGGTGGTTCACGAAGACCATCTGTTCAATGGCATCGCTGGTGAAGTGATTGCACAAATTAATGAGCATTGCTTTATGGACTTGGATGCCCCCGTCCGACGACACGGTGCCAAAGATATTCCCATCGGATTTTCCAAAATTTTGGAAAATGCCACGCTGCCACAAATTGAAACCATTGAGGCACACGCAAGAGAGCTCTTGGCATTTTAAGTTTTACGCCACGTGTTTGGTGGTGATCACTTGCGTGTCTCGAAGGGCCAAAACCATGAGGGTCCCCGTGATGGGGCCTAAGGCGCTTTCGGTAAAGAAATCGGCGACGGTGCGTTTTTGCTCCAGGAAACTGTCCAAGTCGAGGTTGTTTAAATAACGGTCGAGCGTGTTGCCAACCCAGGTAGATGCCGGTCCAGGTTTTAGCACATCGTGTTCGAGTTCCGAAGACAACCCAATGAGATCGGTGGGTGCCAACTCTCGTTGACGTGATTCTAAAATTAGTCCGAAAGGATGCACGGACAGCATGGGCGGAACTTTCGCCATGGCCTCGTCCCGTTCAAAACGAAAATCGCCCCACCCTTCAAAAGCCAATTTGAGAATTCTGTCTCGTACCAAGTCCAAAATAACCTGCGATGCTTCTTCGCTGGGCAAAGCGTCGTTTTCTACCATTCGAAAAAGATACTCTCCCTCAGAGATCTCGGTTCCGTTCATTCCACCCGGTGTAGGTAAATCTTTCTGCAATAAATAATCGCGAAGCTCATCCACTCCATTGTCGAACTCTGCCCACACACCTTCGCCATTGGCAAAATACAAAACCCCCTTCGCGGGTCCTTCAGAAATAAAGAGACGACCGTTTTCCTTTTCTGAAGCGATTTTCATCAACCAGACAGCACCAGGAGCCCCCTGTATCTCGGAACTGCTCAAGTCCAAGTCGAAGTGCGGCGTCCCTTCAGTGGAGCTAAGAGGGTCAGGCAAAGGCTCCACATCGAGGTCTAACAATTCTCCAACCTCGTCGTCCTCTTCGACTTCCAGCAACACCTCTTCACCAAAATCGGCATCTGCAGCGCTGACGGGGGACTCGTCATCCAGGGGCTTGCCTCCGAAAAACATACGTTGTTTCGGCACATCGTCAGAACGCATACCAGGGGGGTCAGGCAGCACCTCTTCTTCGGATTCTTCGGATGACATCTCCAAATCGATGGGTTCACCGTCGTTGGAATCCACAGAGTCCCAGAGAAGGTCATCAAGGTCCTCACCCACGTCTTCTTCGACGATTAATTCCAGCTCACCCGGCTCAATCTGAACGGCGTCCAAAGGTAGCTCTTCGATAACCTCTTCTGGCTCTGGTGCGGGTGCTGGCGTCGCAGCCAGAGGCGGCACGGGGATTTCAAAATCAAATCCAAGCGGGCTCGGAACATTTTTCGGCGTCGATGTTCCACCGGTACTCCCTGTGACTTGTTTTTCAATGCCCCCACCCATGGCCGGGGGTTTGGCCGACGGGGCGCCCCCACCAAAATCAATAAAGGATGGCACCTGTGCACCGGGGGCAACGGGCTCTGCTTCCGCCACGCTGTCTTCGAAACCACTCACATCAATGTCCAACTGAAAGGTGGGCTCTGTGCCTGCGGAGCGAATGGTTTGATTCACCGCATCCGCGAAATCTTTCGGTAAAATGTTGGGGTGAAAATGAGAGATTTGCGCAGAATCCAAATCATCCGGCAACACATCGACCAACACAAATATTTTTGTTTTGGGCCAACGTTTGATGCTTTGACTGCAAAAAGAAGACAACGTACGCCAGTTGGGCTCTGCCACCACCACCACCGAAACAGGGTTGTGAATCAGAATGTGAAGGCCTTGGTCGGTGTTGCCAGATCCTAAAGCAGTTAGACCTGTAGAAAAGAGCGCCTCTCTGAGCCGTTCCCGCCTTCCAGAATCAGGATCAATTAACAGGACCATTCGGTTCATTGTCTAACCTTTTCCAAGGTTTAAATGTGCCGGATCAGGGAGGTCAAAGCAAGAAACCGACCCCCGGCTAATGGTTGACCCAGGCATTTGAAAGGGTAGAAACAGACACACGATCTGTGAGGAGCATCCCATGAGCAAAGAAATCTTCTGTAAACACCTGAAAAAAGAGGGCCCAGCCCTGGAAAAAGCACCTCTTCCCGGTGAAATCGGGCAAAAAATCCTTGAAAACATCTGTGCGGAGGCATGGGCAGAATGGATCGAGATGCAGATGAAAATCGTCAATGAGTACCGTTTGGACCTTTCTTTGGCCGAACACCGTCAGGTCCTCAAGGACCAAATGGATGCCTTTTTCGGTTTTGCATCTGCAGAAGGCAAGCAACTGGACGTGGGCACCCCCACCTACTGAGCGAGGAGTCAGGCCTGTGGCATCGCGACCTCGCCCCAAGAAAAAACGCACCTATGCGCAAATGCAAACCCGACAACAAAGGGCGAGCGCTGAAAAATCTGAACACCGCCCTGGTGCAGGGCGTGAACGCAAACTGCAAAAAAGAGAAGCGCTGCCGCCAATTTTGATCGCGGCCCTGGATGTCTTGGCTCGCTTTCGTGCCACACAAGAGCCCATTCAAAATATTATTAACCCCATCTTAAAAAATCGCCGATTTGGTAATCGTGACCGAAATGAAATTCGCGATTGGGTTTTCCAGCTCCAAAGGCAACAAAGCACCCTTGAAAAACTTTTGGAGCAACAGGTGAACGCCGTAGGAGGTGTCCCTCCGGATCGACGCATGAAGGATTTGGCCTTACTCTTGGCCACCATGTCCGCAGAGATGAAAGCCACCTTTGAAACCAAAACCGAAGACTTACTTCCCGAGTCTTTATTGAGTTTTGTACAGACTGCGCGAGATGAAATCCAGCTGGAGGGTCTGCCTCCCTGGCTCTTCGAAAAACTTCAAAACCAATTCGGGGATCAAGCCAAAGACATTGAAAAGGCGTTTTTACAAAAGGCAGTTCCAGCCTTTGCCATAGATACCCAGCAAGCGGACCGGCAAGGCATCATGAAAATCCTCGAAGAAGCTGCCATTGAGGTTCGACCTTTTTCGGCTTGCCCTGATGCTTTTTGGTCCGCCCAACATCTGCCCCTAAGCCGTCTTCCTGTCGAGGTGGCGCAACACGTCTGGCCCATGGATTTGGGTTCGCAGTTAATCGCTCATTTGGTGGGCGCACTGCCAAGTGATCAGGTCTTGGACATGTGCGCAGGCGGCGGCGGTAAAACCAAAGCATTGGCTCGAACTGGATGTAAACTGGTGGCGACCGATGTTTCAAACAAACGAATCATCGCAGCACAAAAACGGTCGGGTCTTCAGCATATTTCCTTCCGATGCCTCGATATGACCAAACCTCAGTTGGCTGAGGGCATGTTTGATCGTATTTTGGTGGATGCGCCCTGCACTGGGACCGGAACACTCAGAAGACATCCCGATCTGCTGAGTCGTTTAAATAGTGAAAAGGTCACAGAGTACGTGGCGCTACAAAAGCAATTGTTACAACAGGCCGAACGCCTGGTGGCCCCGAATGGCTACGTGATCTATGCCACTTGTTCTTTCTTGAAAGAAGAAAACCAAGATGTGGTGTCATGGGCACTCGAAAACCTGAATCTGAGCCCGGTGCCCTTAAACGAACTGCGTCCTGAAGGTGTGCTACCCGAACATCAGCTAGAGCAACATACCCTGAACATCTTGCCACATGACTTTCTGAGCGATGGGTTTTTCGTGGCTGCGTTTTCCAAGCAATAAAAAAGCCACCCCTTCGGATGGCTCTTCATTCATGATGCGCGCAGGTAAATGCTTACTCTGCGTCCACCACTTTAAACAGTTCTTCTGCAGGCAAAGAAGTACCGTGGTTGACCATTTTGTTTTTGCGCTTGCGGCCTTGTTTTTTCTTTTTTGCTTCACGAATGGTTCGTGTTTGCGTGGTGTTGGATGACATTGGGTCCTCCCTGTTTTGAATTCACAACATGATGCCTATACAAGCCTAAAATCCAAAGAACAACCCATTCTTGCCTCTGGAACCCCTCATTTCGCAACTATATGGTTTTATTGTGTTTTTTGTCTTTGACGGTTCATTTCGTACAAAAAGACGGCCAAGGCGTCGGCCGCATTGAGGCTCACGGCACGAGGTGTGGGCAATCGAACGATCTGATCGCAATTTTCACGGGTCAAACGTCTAAGGCCCGAATCCTCGCCACCCACCATCAAAAAGAGAGGCTGATTC
Source organism: Myxococcales bacterium (assembly GCA_002721815.1). Lineage (GTDB taxonomy): Bacteria > Myxococcota > UBA727 > UBA727. The sequence goes on along the minus strand of PBLQ01000014.1, from coordinate 67,329 downwards.
ATATCCACATCCCAGGGATCTGCTTCGCCATTGGCCTCTGCGCCCACAATCCAAAACCCTTCTTTTCGGGCATAATCCATGGCGCGCCTCAAGTTGGTCACTTGGGCCACCGGCAAACGCGCCAGACAGCCCACGGCGATTTTTTCAGCCAAAGGGGTCACCTGCGCGGCACGGTTTTTGGGAATGCAAATGCCATCGGCCCCAAAGGCATAACAAGCTCTTGCCGCCGCACCCAGGTTTCGAGGATCTTGAATTCCATCCAATCCCACCCACAAGGGCACATCGGAACGTGGCAGCGCCTCCATGTCATGCAATGGAAATTCCTCGACGGTGAGCACAATGCCTTGGTGGCTCATGTCGGGTGCCATGGCGTCCAGCTCAGCCCGGTCTACGAAGGAAATGGGCCGCCGAACACCTTGCGCTAATTTGAGGTGGACGTCTAAGCCTTTGGCCCCTTCAAGTAGCCATATGTGTAAGACGCGTCGTGGCTGATAACGTAAGACCGCTTCACAGGTATGCCGTCCGGTTAAAACCAACGGTCCCTGATCCAAAATGATGCTTGAAGAATTTTGTTTTTCTCGCGGTGCGGGCTTTCGTTTTGGGGGCCCACTTTTTTGTGATTTATTTTCTGTATGTCGTGATGGACGAGACGCTGGCTTTTTTTGGGCACCTCGACGTTTCTTTTTATTCGGTCCAGAACGCATTTTATTCTGCCATTTCTTTTAACAGTGCTTTCGCCACGGCTTGTGGATCTTCGGCTTGACGAATGGGACGACCCACCACCAGGTAATCAGCGCCGGCTGCAATGGCAGCTTTGGGCGTCATGATCCTGGCCTGATCGTGGGCCTGTGAACCGGCAGGGCGAATGCCTGGACATACCAAAGTGAAATCGTCGCCGCATTGTGCACGCAAGGTGGCTGCCTCTTGGGCTGAGCAGACGACGCCATCGAGACCACTTTCCTGCGCCAAATTGGCCAAACGTTTGACTTGATCCGCAGCGCTCCCTGACATTCCCAGTTTTGGCAAATCCGAATCGTGGTGATGGGTTAAAACAGTGACCGCCACCACTTTTGAATGTGCAGCATGCTCATGACCGTTCTTCGCATCGGCCGCAGCCCGCATCATGTCCATGCCACCCATGGCATGAATGGTCATCAACGACGGCTTGTGTGCCATAATTTTTTTGACAGCTTGTGCGACTGTGTTGGGAATATCGTGCAACTTGAGATCCACGAAGAAGTCTAACTCTTCCTCGTTAAAGTAGTGGAATAAGTCTCCCCCGGTAGATGACCACAATTCCAGACCCACTTTATAGTGCATCACTTCGGGGCGCACCTTATGAATCATGCCGATGGCTTCTTGCACGTAGGGGAAATCCAGGGCCAAAATGAGTTTGCGTCGAATGGCTTCAACGGCGTCCGTAGTCATGACGGTGTCTCTCCTTCATCGGCTTGTTCACGCTTGGCCTCTAATTCAGCCTTCAAAGCAGCCAATCGAGCATTACCCGTTTCAAAGATCATGGCAGATTGCAAATGGCGTAAGGCCGAATCCCAATTTTTCCGATTAAATTCCGTCAAATAGGCGGCATAACATTTCTGCCCTTGCGGGGTTTGCGCCACCCGGCCCTGAACCACGTTTTGTGTACTCAACTGCTGTTCGTCTTTCTCTGAAAACCGCAGGTGGCTTTGGCGATCTGAGCCCGATAACTGTTCGGTATAGAGCTTTCTTTTCTTATCATCTTTGAGAATGGTGTAGCTTTCGGTCACCCTTTTGAAAATCTTTTTCACTGCTTGTTTAAGCTCGTCATTTTCCAACTGGTAGAATTTGTCAGGGTGCAAAGCGCGCGACATGCCGTAATATTGTTTTTTGATTTGCACCTTAGTGCACGAAGAAGGCAGATTGAGAATTTGATAATAATCCATCTGATCAATATCGGATGCGAGCTTAATGAGTACCGGGTGGTATTTTTCTTCGGTATAGTCCATGTGCGCTTTAGCTCTTTGGCAAGACACCCGTTGAGGCCGGGGTTAAATCCATACCCGCCACCCTCTGCTGGGCTGCAAGGATGTCGGACTCCTGCAGCCCACTCGACAGCCGAATGGTGGTGGAAGTTTGATGACCGGTCCCCACTTCGGTGGCCGATACGTTAACGATCCCGTCGGTGTCAATTTCAAAATTCACATCGATGGAGACCTCTCCTCTTTTTGCACTTTTGAACCCTGAAAACGTAAATTCGCCCAACAGTTGGCATTCTGAAGCCAAGCGACTTTCCCCTTGGTAAATTTTCATCACAACCTTTTGTTGGTAATCCGAAGCGGTCACAAAAGTACGACTGCGGTCAATGGGGATGGGCGTATTTTTATGGATGATGGACTCAGTAAAATCCCCAACGGTTCCCAATCGCAAAGTCTGCGGGGTCACATCCAAAAGAAAAGTGGTGGTGGAGTTATCCAACAAAGCGTCCGCTTGAATGGCTGCACCCATGGCGACGACCAAATCAGGATCGATATTAATGTTGGGCTCCCGTTGAAAGTACTGACTCACCGCATTTCTAACAATGGGCAAACGCGTGGGGCCACCTACAAGAATCACCCCGTCAATATCAGAAATATCAAGTTTGGCGGTGGCCATGGCTTCGTCACACACCAAAAAAGTTCGCTGGAGCATTTCGACCACCATTTTATTGAAGTCCTGTCGACCCAACCTTAACTTGTAGTCGATGCGCTCCCCCGTTGCTGTGGAGGTGATAGACGGGATATAAACACTCGCTTCGGAATCGGTACTAAAAGCCTTTTTGGCCTGTTCGGCTGCTTCCTTAATCGCCTGGAGCGCATACAAATCTTGTGACAAATCGATACCGTGCTGTCGCTGAAAATCGGCGCGAAGGTATTCCATGATTTTATCGTCAAAATCATCTCCCCCTAAAAAGGTGTCTCCGGAAGTGGCCAGCACCTCAAACACGTCGACACCAATTTCAAGGATGGACACATCAAAGGTGCCGCCACCCAAATCATAGATCACGACTTTTTGGTCAATATTTTGACCAAACCCGTAAGCCAAAGCTGCCGCGGTTGGCTCATTGAGTATCCGCATGACATTAAGGCCTGCGATACGTCCGGCATCTTTGGTGGCTTGCCTTTGCGTGTCATTGAAAAAGGCGGGTACAGTGATGACTGCTTTGGTGACCGGGTGCCCCAGATACGATTCGGTAATTTGCTTGAGTTCTTTGAGAATCATGGAGGCAATCTCAGCCAATGAATACTGCTGCCCTCTCACGGAAACACAGACGGAAGCGTTGGGCCCTTCCACTATTTCGTAAGGCATCAACTCGATGGCTTTTTGAACTTCTTCCGAAAAAAAGAACCGGCCAATCAGACGTTTGGTTGAATACACCGTGTGAGCAGCATTCGTAATGATTTCTCGCTTGGCATCATTGCCAACGGAAATGGTGCCTCCCTCCCAAAACGACACCACCGATGCATGAATTTTTTCCCCCCACTCATTGGGGATCAATACGGCTCGTCCGTCTTTAATGATGGAAACGCAACTGTTGCTTGTCCCTAAATCGATGCCCATGGCCACAGGTTTCAAAGCCCACTCCATTTCAAGAAAAGTCCCGTTTTCATGTTTTCCAGCCAAGAGGCCTTGCAGTCAAGCCTTACCGTCCAATGAGGCGCATCCGACAGGTGTCGCCACTACCCATATCATTTTGAAGAATGGCTTGACGGCGTAAAGCATCGTTTTATGTTACACTTTCGAAAAGTCATTGATGGGGCTTCAGTTGGTCTGGTATTTGCACCATATTATACGGAATCCCTTTTTTGTCAGGAGCTCGTCATGGGAATGACACTCGCATTAGGCTGCTTCACCAACGACCCCATTCGGGTGCCAGTGGCGCTACATGGCATGCAACCCCTATTAATGGTTCCAGACGACGCCACGGGCTACGGACTCGCCACTTCTGTAGACGCCCATGTGGTTCTTAAGAGAGTCCCCATGTGGAAAAAAGGCACCCAACTGGAACAGCTCATGAACAACAAAAAAGGCGCCTTCTCTGTCTTTCAATTGCGCCGAGCATCCGACGTTTCCCCCAAAAATGCATCGGGAGCAACGCAAATGGGGCCATATAAATTAAGGCGTTACGCTGCTGCAGTGGGAGGTGGTCCCATTGATGGGGATGAGGCCATGGCCGAACGTGACATGTTGCTCAGCAACCTGCCCGATTTCCTCAAACGTTCCGTACAAGGTCACCAAGCCGGCGAGGTTTTTTTCCTCAGCATTTTGGCCAAACTCAACCAGGTTGGGCTGCTCGACGCGCCCGCCGTTGCCGCTGAAGTTATTAAAGACATTATTAATGAGCTGCTGGAAGATCTGCCGGGCAGTGGCCCACGATTCGTGACCTTCTCCACGGGCGCAAATATTATTCATTATAATCAGGGCTTTAGGGGTCATTTCATCCAGGTTAACGGCTTGACAGACGATTGGGCTTTGGAGGTGGATCCGACACTGATCGACTCCTCTGCCTCCCGTGAGCGGCTCAGACGGTTTAAAGCCCTTTGGGTTCATATCGTGAGCGGTCAGCCCGAGCCCAATCAACAACTCCCGGACTTAGGCCCCATCGAAGTTTCCCCGTGGGTCGAGGATGGGTGCTGGGAGATCCGTCGAGATTTTGTTCTGCGACAACTTTAAGCCCACTTCGCACGGCTCAAATCCTCTTTTGAGGCCCTGCTGGCTTCCCTAACTCCCCAACGGAAAAGGGAAACTTGTTAAAGACCCTTTTATTGGTTAGAAACAAGGGAATTCATTCGTTTCCTTGCCGCGCCCCGCCGTTAATGGCGTGGCACCACGATTTTTTGGAGAAGCTTTAATGACTGTGGTCCCATTCATTCACTCAGGGATAGTTCTCATCATGACCCTGGCCGCGCTTTACCTCGGTTTTGTGGGTTTCAGACGTATTTATATCATGATTCGAACGGGCACACCCGTCGACTACAGTGACCGCAGAAAAGAGAGAATCCAATCTGTGGTCAATATGGTCTTCGGTCACGAAAAGGTCATGGAAGATAAAAAGGCCGGTTATCTACACGTCTTCTTTCTTTACGGATTTTTGATTTTAGGTATCGGCCACACCGAATTGCTGTTTTACGGACTGACGAAATTCTTTGAAGGGCTCGACAGTGTCGCTCTCAAACCATTCCTTTTTAGAAACCTTCCATTCTTTCCCGATGTAGGGGTTCAACTTTACGAGCTTTCCCAAGACTTTATGGCGTTCATGGTCGTGCTCGCATCTGTGATCGCTTTGGGGAGACGGCTATCGGGTAAGGTGAAAAGGTTGATGCCCCGCTCCACAGATGCGGAAATCATTCTTTACTTCATTCTCGTTCTTTACGTTTCTTTCTTTGGTCTTATCAGCACGGAAACGGTCTTTCGCATCAACCTTCAAGAGCTTGAAAGCGGGTTTCTGTGGCACCTGCCATTCAGCTCAGTGCTTGCGCTGGTCGTGAGCAATGCACCTGAAACAGTACTTACTGCCGTCCATTGGGTTTGTTGGTGGATTCATTTGGCCACTTTCTTGAGTTTCGGGGTCTACCTGACCTTCTCCAAACACATGCACCTCGTTTTTGCAGGGCCCAACATTTATTTCCGAAACTTCGATGGTGTCGCAAAGCCACCTCGTATTGATTTCGAAACAGCTGAGGTCTATGGCGCAGATCGGGTACAAAATCTGCCCTGGAAAACACTCCTGTCTACCTTTGCCTGTACCGAGTGTGGTCGCTGTAATTCCGTGTGTCCTGCTTACAACACTGGGAAACCGCTACAACCTAAGAAAGTACTGCATGACATTAAAGACAACTTAAAAGTCCACAACTTCCAAGACATCATGCAGTTCCGCGACAAAATGGGCCAACCCATTGACGAGAAAAAAGAGGAAGAAATGGCCTTTGAGGCCAAAGTACCTCTCATCAACCGGGAAAGCCCTGAGCAAGAACATATTTTGGAGGACGGAACCTATCCAACGCACGGGGCCGTTCACCTCGATGAGTTGTGGGGGTGCACGACCTGTGCCGCCTGTGTGGAGGTATGTCCGGTTCTTATTGACACCGTTCCGACCAGTCTGATTGAAATGCGTCGACACCTCGTCCAAATGGAAGCAGCAGACTACCCTCAAGAACTGAATCCCGCCTTTCGCGGGATGGAAACGCAAGGCAACCCATGGGGTGTGGGTCAAGACAAACGCGCGGATTGGGCCGAAGAATTGGATGTACCCGTCATCGCCGATCAAGGCGACCGCGAAGTGGAATATCTTTTTTGGGTGGGTTGCGCAGGCTCCACCGATGACCGAGCTAAAAAAGTTCAAAAAGCATTGGTGCGCATTTTAAAAACCTCGGGCGTGGATTTCGCCATTTTAGGATGCGAAGAAAAGTGTACCGGTGACCCTGCGCGACGCATGGGCAATGAATACTTGTTCGACATGTTGGCACAAGAAAACGTGGCCACATTGCAACAATATAAGTTCAAAAAGATATTCACCACATGTCCCCACTGTTTCAATTCATTGGCACATGAATACGGTGAATATGGCGCCGACTATACTGTTCAGCACCATACCCAACTGCTTTCGGAGCTCATGAAAGACAAACGCATTCCGTTGGATGATAAAAAGAAAATCGAAGAAGAAATTACCTTTCACGACCCCTGCTATCTCGGGCGTTATAATGACAAGTACGATGAGCCGCGAGATACGCTCATTCAGTTGCCAGGTCTAAACAAACTGAACGAAATGCCGCGTAACAAAAAAACCAGCATGTGCTGTGGTGCGGGTGGCGGTCGCATGTGGATGGAAGAACATATCGGTGATCGTATCAACACCGTGAGAACCCAAGAGGCCATAGACACCGGCGCAAAAACGGTGGCCGTGGGCTGTCCCTTCTGCATGACCATGATTACCGATGGGACCAAAGCCCTGGGACAAGAGGACGATGTAAAGGTCAAAGATGTGGCCGAGCTGGTGGCCGAATGCCTGCCCGAATAGGTGGGCTTCATCCCGTCTCCGGTAGCATCTAAACACCTGTTTTTATTAAGCACCTGACCTAAAAAGGGCCTTCGAGCCCCTCTTGCCTCTTTGCATCAAACCGTTTAAGGGTTGGCCTGTAAAGAGGAGTTAAAGAAGATGGCACGTTCGAAGCTAGCGATTGTTCGCGAGTTCTGGTCTTTCATGAAGGTCAGAAAAAAGTTCTGGTTGGCCCCATTGCTCATGTCCATGGTCCTTTTGGGACTTTTATTAGTGGTGGCCCAAGGCTCCGCAGTAGCCCCCTTTATTTATACTCTTTTCTAAGTTGAACGTATGACCACCATTTTAGGTATCAGCGCTTTTTATCACGACAGCGCAGCAGCACTCGTACGAGACGGCGAAATTATCGCTGCGGCCCAAGAAGAACGTTTTACGCGGAAAAAGCACGATGCAGGTTTTCCCAAACACGCGGTAGACTATTGCCTGACAGAAGCAGGCATCGCCATGGCCGACATCGATCACGTGGTGTTCTATGACAAGCCGCTCACGAAGTTTGATCGTATCCTCGAAACCTACTTGGCCGTTTGCCCTTCCGGGTTTCGCTCTTTCCTAAAAGCCATTCCTGTTTGGCTCGGTGAAAAATTGTGGATGGATAAAATCATTGGAGATGCATTGGACTTCGATGGGGATATTCTTTATGCCGAGCATCACGAAAGTCATGCAGCCAGTGCCTTCTACCCTTCGCCTTTCGAAAAAGCTTTGGTGCTCACCTTAGATGGTGTGGGCGAATGGGCCACCAGCTCTGTGAGTCTTGGAGATGGCAACCGCTTGGACCTGATCGCTGAACTCGAATTTCCACATAGCTTGGGGCTCTTGTATTCAGCATTCACCTATTACACCGGATTCAAAGTGAACTCCGGTGAGTACAAGGTCATGGGTCTGGCACCTTACGGTGAGCCTGTTTACAAAGAGCGCATCATGAAACACGTGATGGAGCTCAGGGAAGACGGTTCCTTCAAGCTCAACATGGAATATTTTAATTTTCATCGCGGACTCACCATGACCAGCGAGAAATTCCACCAGCTGTTCGATGGGCCGCCGCGTCAGAGCGAAACCACCATCACCCAAAAAGAAATGGATCTGGCCCGCAGCATCCAAGACGTGGTGGAAGAAATCGTTTTAAAAATCGCGAAGCACTGGGTTCAAGAAACCGGCGTTCGAGACGTGTGCTTGGCCGGTGGGGTGGCCCTGAACTGTGTTGCGAATGGTAAACTACTGCGCTCTGGCATTGTTGATCGACTCTGGATACAACCGGCAGCCGGCGATGCGGGTGGGGCCTTGGGTTGCGCACTGGCGGTTTGGCATAAGTATTTAGATAAACCACGCGAAGTGTCAGATGGCGACAGTCAAAAAGGCAGTTATCTCGGACCACAAACTTCTCCCCAAAGTGCAGCAGAATACTTCACCCAAATCGGTGTGCCTTTTGAAACCCTCGACAAAGACCAATTGCTGGAAAAAACGGCCTCGGTGTTGGCTGAAGAAAAAGTCGTCGGATGGCATCAGGGCCGAATGGAATTTGGCCCACGCGCATTGGGTGGTCGGAGCATTATTGGCGACCCGCGTTCCCAGCAAATGCAAAAAGTGATGAACCTGAAAATAAAGTATCGAGAATCATTTCGTCCTTTCGCACCGTCGGTGCTGCGCGAAGATGTCTCTGAGTACTTTCAACAAAACAGCGACTCCCCCTACATGCTATTGGTGGCACCCGTTAAAGAGGAGCGGCGTATCCCCATGGATGAAGAGCAGAAAAAACTCTTCGGCATTGATAAGTTGAACATCCCACGCTCGGATTTGCCCGCCATCACCCATGTGGACTATTCCGCCCGCATTCAGACGGTGGATGGGAAATACAATCCAATGTACTACGGGCTGCTGAAGAAGTTTAAAGACAAAACAGGATGTCCCGTTTTGGTGAATACGAGCTTTAACGTCAGAGGCGAGCCCATCGTTTGTACGGCCGCAGACAGCTACCGATGTTTTATGCGAACCGAAATGGACTATCTCGTCGTCGAAAACTGTATCCTAGATAAAACCCAACAACCCGCCTTAAAAGATGACTCCAACTGGCAAGACGAATTTGAGCTGGATTAAGCGCAATGCACACACCTGACTACCAACAGCATACAAAACAGGACTTGATCAGTTTCACTCGCGTAATGGGTGGGTTCTTCCTGCTTTTGTGTGGTTTTTTCTTCTACCGCAACGATTTTTCTTGGACCAGCACCGTCAAAATTCTGGGGGGGATCGGTGGCCTCTGGTTCATCTGGGGCACGATTCATCCAGCCAGCACCAAACCCCTTTACCACGGTTGGATGTGGTTGGCTTTCGTTCTCAACTTCGTCATGACCCGAGTTATCTTGGGCATTTTGTTTTTTTTGGTGGCTTTGCCCACCGCCTTGGGCTTGCGGATTGCAGGTAAAGATCTGCTCTCCATACATGTGAAAAAAGAATCTTACTGGAAACGACGAACGAAGCCATCACCGAACAAACATTTTGAACGCCTTTACACCCAGCTGGGCAACGATGAAACGCCCTAATTTGATTGGAATCTAAATTGTATGCATCCCTTCGTCATTCATTGTACCGTGTGGTCATGAATTTCACCTTGAAAGCCCTCACCCTCTCCTTGGTTATTTTGAGTCTCGTGTGCTGCACTGGGCGCTCTGACAATCCACCACCCGCATACGATTATGAAGACCTCTACGGTGATGCAGGCACTTTTGTGCCAGCGCCACCCGATGTCACCCCGCCGGTAATCACCTTGGTTTCACCCACTACCTCTTGTATTTCTGGCATGGTGGACTTTGAGTTCACCGCAGTGGATGCGGAACGATCCGTCGGTTATATCTCCACACGCTTTGCGGGGGTACTTCGCGAAGTCACCGAGCTTGGCAACGGTACCTATCGATTCAGTGTGGATGTGAGCCCACTGTTCGAAGGCGCACACCAATTGGTCATCAAAGCCATTGACCTTTCCAATAACGAAGCCATTTACGACTCTTATTTTGGGGTTTCTAACGGCGGTGGGGTGCTTCACGAGGACGTGATGCTTTGCGATGGTCCCATCGACGAACCACAACCACCTCTTCCTATTCCGCTTGCCGATGCAGGACCGGATACCACGCCCCCCGATTTGGCCATTGTCCAACCCGCAGCAGACGCGCTGATTGGTAACACACCGTACATTCAAGTCAGGGTACTTGACCAGTCTGTCCCCGTGCAAATCACCCTCACCATCGGTGGACGCGTTTTTGAAGAACAAGCCAACAGCGCCTTTCAGGTCTTTGAGCCCGATCTCACAGGGCTTGCTGAGGGGCCCACCGCCATGAGTGTGAGCGCCACAGACAGTGCCAACAACAGCGCCAGCGTTTCACAAGATGTAAGACTTGACCTCACGCCACCGCAGGTCCGAATCATCGAGCCCACGGCGGGTCAAGATCGACTCGCGCTCACCGATGTGAAAGTTTGTGCATCGGACAGCAATGGCATTTCCATGATCATCCTCTACGAAGAGGGCGTGAACGATGCCATCGCCACCAGCTCCAGCCCTCTCATCAGAAACGATGGGACCACGGGGCCTTGTACGGCTGACGAAGAAGAGTTTGGCTTAATTCACGAACTGGAAGACACCAGCCCATTGCCTCGTAACACCACGTTTAGAGTGGTGGCGGTAGATACCGCTGGTAATCAAGGCGACAGTGAAGTGAACATTCGCTTATTGCCCATCGACTAGGGAATACTTTTGTTCTCGGTCCAAAAAATGGTTCCTGTGATTTCAGCGACCAAACAATCCCAATCACCATCACCATCCACATCCGAAAAAACCACGTCGGAGATGGTGCCGCTGGAATCTCCAAAATCTTGGATCAGATGAACGTCCCAGCTGTCTACTTCCAGTTGCTCCGCCCAATAAACACGCTCCGTATCGGGAACCCAAAAACCCACATCCATATCACCGTCGAGGTCTAAATCAATGGCGTGCAGGTGTGCTGCCCCTTCGATATTGGCGACGGGTCGGTAATCAAAACCCGAGTTACCAAGGTTCAAGTAAGTGGTCACCCCATTCATTCCTGCCATGAGCAAATCATCTAAACCATCTTCGTTGAAATCAGTGGTGACCATCTCGTGTAACTGGATAGCGCCTAAAGACGCTCCACCCACCACATTAATGTTGGTGGTACTTCCTTGATAAAAGACCAAGTCGCCTGCCCCATAATCAAAAATCGCGATTTCATTGGCGCTGTCCCCCGGATCGATAAAATCACCCACGGCCATGGCACTCATGGTTTGATTGGTGATCACCGTATTTCCGATGCTCTCTTCATGTACCACCACATGCTTCTGCGCCAGGACCACTAACTCTTTGTCTCCCCCTGGAACAAATTGAGCCATGACCCCCGCCTGGAAGCCAATGGTAGAAGTCCCCAAAGATAAAGTAGAACCCCCATCTAAAATACCTGCGGTCCACCGATAGGTGTTGTTACCCCCTGTGGCATCACTGGGTATTTTGGCATAAATGAGGTCCACATCCCCGTTACCATCGAAATCTGTTAACCACATGTCCTCCATGGCCCCTGTGTAATCAAACAAGGAGACCACTGTTGGCGACAAGTGATCTGTCACGTCGATGTATTTGCCCCGCTTCCCTTGGAGATAAGCCACAACAATTTCCTCCTTGCCACCGGGAACCAACTGTAAGGCCCACATTTTATCAATGGTGCCGATCTCATTGTCGAACGTGATATTTTCCTGTCCCAGCGAAAAAGGACGATAAACGCAGGCGCTCATGTCATACGCGGAGCATGAGGCCACGCAGGTCGCCGTGCCCGAAACGTAGTGGTCATTCGATAAATCAGTACAAACTGCGGCGCCGTCGCATACCTCACCGCCGTTCAAGACGCCATTACCACACAGGTTCACTGTAAACGCATACGTAATGGAGGCCTCACTGGACGCACCATAATCGTCAAGGGTTCTTACCTCAAAACGATACTCGCCGTTCGTCAATTCGGACCATGTATACGGCGATTCACAATCAAAAAATTGTCCCTCATTTTTTGAGCATTGAAAACCGACGTTGGTTTCCTCTGAATCAAAGCCGAATTGGGCACTTGTAACACCAATGTTCAGACCGGGAACCATTGTAAAATCAGGTGCGGCTGGCGGATAATTCACATACCAAGCGAATGTGGCCCACAACGATACATTTCCAGCAGCGTCGGTGCCACGCACACGAAACTCATGTTCAGCTTCCTCTAAATCGTCGAAGGTCATGGTGGGCTCACAGTCCGTAAGGGTTTCGGAATTCAATTCACATTCCAAGGTCACCGTTTCGCCGTCACTCACTTGAATTTCAAAGGTAGCAGAAGTGTCTAAAGTAGGGTCCGTGATGGAATGCACCAAAAACAGTTCTGGCTTTTCGGTGTCTTGGGTCCAAGAATAGGAAAGCCATTCGCTTTCGTTATTCAAATCATCTTTGGCGTAAACATCAAAAGTATAGACACCATCCTCCAGGCCATCAAAAACAGACGAAGGTTCACAAACATCAAAGTCCGCATCATTCAAACGACAATAAACCAAAGCATCGGCTTCAGTGCTGTAAGTCACGGTGTGCATTGTTTCATTGGTATAAGATGAAGGGGTCGCCACCCAAAGGACTTCAGGGGGCGTGGTATCAACCGTCCAGGTCCACGTGAAATCCGGCGACCAGTTGCCTGCGGCATCACTGACACGGCCCACAAATGTATGCGTACCGTCAGCCAAATCGGTGAATACAACCTGGGTTCCACAGTTCGGAATGCTGACATCATCGAGGGTGCATTCAAAAATATCTAGCCCCATGGCATCGCTGGCAAATGTCGCGCTGGTTTCGGTGGTCCGCGCAATGGGACCAGTCCATGAGATTTCGGGCGGCACACGATCGAGCCACCAGTTAAAAACAGCCTCGTCTTGTTCGGTATTTCCCACCAAGTCCACCGCATACACAGCAAAATTCTGCTGCCCATCGGTTAATGAATCTAACGTAACCGGACTGGTACACGGCTCAAAAGTCGCCCCTTGATGAGAACAGAAAAACTGGGCCACCGGCTCGTCCGCTGAAAAAGAAAAGACGGGCTGATCCAAGTTATTGATGGCGGGGGGCGTGTCCAACCATGTTGTCTGTGGCGGCACCGTATCCACGCTCCAGTTGACGGTGATGGGTTCGCTGAAATTGTTCAAATCGTCGGCGGCATAAATATCGAAAAACCAATTCCCGTGGGTCAGTCCCGAAAAAGTAACGGGTGATTCACAAGGCGCGTAATCAACGGGTCGAACACGACAAAAAACAGTGGCCCCCGCTTCAAAGGAAAAAGTAAAAGTGGCCTCGTCCATCGTTGTGGTGTCCTCAGGCTGAGTGTCCACTGTGAGTGAAGGCGGTGTGGTGTCAACTTCCCAAGTCCAAGTGAATTCCTCTGACCAATTGCCAGCCAAGTCACGACCACGGCCTCTGAACTCGTGAGGCCCCTCTGCCAAATCGGTGATGGTGAAGGATGCAGCGCAATCGGCATAAGGTGCATCATTCAGGAAACACTCAAAAGTGCTCGCATCTAAATTGTCACCTTGGAATTCTGCGGACACACTGTTGGTGCGCTCAGCCGGACCTGTCCAGGTCACAATGGGGGCTGTGGTATCAACCGTCCAAGACCATTTCGCCGTACCGGCCCCTTCGTTGCCCGCAGCATCCACCGCGTATACCGAAAAAAGACGTGTACCATCCGAAAGGCCAGTCAATGTCAACGGTGACTCACACAAAGACATGGCGTCCTCTTGTAACCCACAATAAAAAGTGACGTCACTCTCATTGGACTCAAAGGTAAAAGTGGCCTCAGTTTGCTGGGTGTGGTCCTCGGGCCCCTCCATAATTGTGGTGATGGGCTTCGAAGTATCAACCGTCCATTGGAATTCCTGCGCTTCAGAAGTATTGCCAAAGCCATCTTCGGCATAGATGGTAAAGATGTGCTCGCCCTCATTCAAAGAGGTGAAGGTCTTGGAGGCCTCACAAATCTCTTCGGGGCGTGCGTCGAGCTTGCAGTACACCGTCCCCGCTTCACTTTGGTTCCACTGAAAGGTGGCGCTGGTCTCGTTGGTGCGCGCTGCAGGTTGCGCCCAGACTTCAATGATGGGGCCTTCGATATCTGTCTCCCATTGAAAGACCACAGGGTTTTCTTCGATGTTACCGGCTAAATCCACCGCTTTCAGATGAAACACATGTCGGCCATGGCTCAAATTGTTCACCACATTGGACGCCCGGCAAGCCCCCCATTCCAGATCGTTTAAGGTACATTCAAACCCAGAAGTCTCTTCGTCCACCGTCACCTCAATGGTGACTTGGGATTCGGTTGATAATTCGGGGGGGCCAGTGACAATGGTACTTCGTGGGGCCACCGTGTCGATCGTCCACTGAAAAACTGCCGGTGATGGGTCTACATTGCCCACATCATCGATGGCTCTAATTTGTATTTGGTTTTCACCCTCTTGGCCTTGTACCGTCCAGGGGGAACTGCAACTGTTAAATGAGTCGTTTTGAGCAGCACATTCAAAAGCCGCCACGTCGCTTTCTGTCTCAAAAGAAAAAGTAGCCGCCACCTGGTTGGTGGGGGAAGCCGTATCGGTTTCAAAAACCGTATCAGGTGGGGTTAAATCAACTTCCCATTCAAAAAGCTGGGCTGCCATTTCTTGGAGGCCTTCAGAAGAAGTGGCTCTCACCTCGAAGTAATGGGTGCCTTCTGCAAGCCCGTCCACCACGTGTGGTGATGTACAGGTATCCCGTTCTCCACTGTCTAGGCGACAGACAAATGTGGCGTTTTCCGTGGATGCAGAAAATTCAAAGGTGGCTTGGGTTTCCTTGGTCCGCGCATCGGGCGTGCTCACCCATTGTGTCACTGGTTTTTCGGAGGCGCTGTTTTGTGCGGGTCCACCAGAGGAGCCACTGGGGCACCCACCAAGCATCACCATCCCTGCCAACATCAATGGCCCATAGAACCGAATCATACTGCCTCCAACGCGCTCCCAATGGCCCTTTAGCAGTTTTGATTCAGATGCAAAGCGGGATTATTGGGCAAAGACCCCACCGTCCTGAAGATGTTCGGGTTTCACAAAGATTTCCCGATCGCCCTTGGCACTCAAAATGGGACCCACGGCACCATTGCGCTCCATGGCCTCCACCAAGCGCGCGGCCCGATTATAGCCCACGCCCAGCTGTCTTTGCACCCAGGAGGTGGAGCATCGTTTGGTACGTGCCACCACCGCCAGTGCCTCTAAATACTTAGGATCTTGTGTTTCTTCGCTGTCCCCACCCTCACCAGCTTCGGCAGGGGGCGGCTCAATGATCTTCATGTTGTAGGAGGGCTTGCCCTGTTTTTTGAGGAAATCCACCACGCGGTGCAGCTCTTTTTCGGACACAAATGCGCCGTGCACACGGGTCAGATTGCTGGTCCCTGGAGGCATGATGAGCATGTCACCTTTCCCCAATAATTTTTCTGCGCCGGGGCGGTTCACAATGGTTTTTGAATCGTGAGAAGAAGCCAAACGAAAACCCATTCGAACTGGAAAATTCGCCTTGATCACCCCGGTGATCACATCAACACTGGGTCTTTGGGTGGCCAACATCACGTGGATGCCACAGGCCCGCGCTTTTTGAGCCAAGCGCATCACGTAGGACTCCACATCTTTGCCGGCGATAGAAAGCAAATCGGCGTACTCATCGACCACCACCACGATAAACGGCAGATGTTCGTAGGCATTGCCATCTTTATCCTTAGGTAACTCTTGCTCGTTCTCTTCGAAGCTTTTGATTTTGTCATTAAAGCCTTTGAGATCTCGTACGCCCATTTCACTCATGGCTTGATAGCGTCGTTCCATTTCCCCCACTGTCCACTTAAGAGCCAAACTGGCTTTTTTACTGTCAATGATGGGGGGCAGGAGCAAATGCGGAATACCGTCGTAGACGCTCAGTTCCAACATCTTTGGATCGATCATTAAAAAGCGCACATCTTTGGGGGAGGCACGATAAAGAATGGAACAGATCATTCCATTCACACTCACGGATTTACCAGAGCCCGTGGTCCCTGAAATCAACACGTGGGGCATCTCCGCAAGATTCGCAAAGTAAGTGCTGCCTTCAATGCTTTTGCCCAGCGCCATGGTGAGTGGATGGGCGTCCGCTTGGTATTTTGGATCAGCGACGATCTCTTTGAGAAATACCATTTCACGTTTTTCGTTGGGAATCTCGATCCCCACCGCCCCTTTACCGGGAATGGGTGCCACGATGCGAACGTGAACCGCTTCCATCGCCATGGCCACATCATCCGCCAAGTTGGCAATTTTAGACACCTTGATGCCGGGTGCTGGCACAAACTCAAAGGTTGTCACCACGGGCCCGGGACGCACTTCGCGCACGCGCCCTTCAATGCCGAAGTCTGCGAATTTACGTTCGAGCTTCTCAGCCATGTTTTGCAGCTCGGCTTCGTTGATAGGAATAATTTCAGGAGCATCGTAATCCAACAACTTCAGGGGTGGCAGTTGAAAACTATCGGAATAAGGATTGTCTTCTTGCTCGGCCTCAAGCACTTGGGCCTCGCCCACTTCAACATCGCGCTCAACAATGCGAATCTCCTCAGCAGACTCCATGGGAATTTGACTGGGCGGTTGCTCATCGATCAGCGTGGGGTTGCTTTCCAGGACGAACCCTTCGTGGGGCTCGGCCGAAGCAGGTGGAGTGGAGATGGCCACGGCTTGGTAAGGTTTTTGTTCAACCCCGAGATTGCCGATCCAGGCCGGCTCTTCCACGGGCTGGGGCCGCAAACTGGTGACGATGCTCGCCGCTTCAACGGCTTGCGCCTGTTGTTCTTCTTTTTCGCGCTTGCGCTCCATTTGCTGACTGATGGCTTCTAAAGCCTTTTCTTTTGCCAGTTCTTCAATCCGGTTTTGGCGCTCGTCCAAATCCACGGGCTCCTCATCGTCTGAGCGCTGCTCTTCCCATTGGGCCACCAAAGCTGCTTTTTCTTCTCGCAGCAACCGCCGGGTTTCACGCCAGGCGGAGAAACGCTCTTTCCCCTGGTCGCCCAATCGAACCATCAATGCTGTGAACCAGTCGATGGCCTCCCCAATGGATTTCTCGGTGAGCATGATGAGGCCAACCAAAAATGTACCCAATGAGATCACCACGGTGCCCAACTTGGCCACGGCGGAGTTCATGAGCCCACCCACCAAAAGACCAACCACACCGCCCACAGGATAAGGCACATCCATGCGCCCTTGAAGGCTCACGTGCAAAAGGGAAGTGGTGGCCAGGACGGTCAAAGCCGCCCCACCCGCGCGCACCCAACTAAATTGAAACACGCGTGGCTTGAAACACAGCCAACCAATGTAACCACTTAAAAGGGGTAAACCAAAAGCACCCACACCGAAGAAATCCAAAAGAAATTGTGCAAACTGAGCCCCACCAGGTCCGACCCAATTAACCACGTCGTGGGTGACGCCAGCGGTGGGTAACAAATCGCTTGGATTATAAGAATAAAGCGATGCCATGATTAAAACGGAGAGGCCCCCGAAAAACACGCCCCACACTTCCGACATCATGTTTCTGGGAATTTCAATTTTCGCCTTGGCTTTCAATTTAGATTTGGCCTTGCCCTTGGCCTTGGCCTTGGTCGTCTTCTTTTTTGCCGCGGCCTTTTTGTTTTTCATCACCTTGGTGCGTCGGGTTCGCTTGGGTTTGGGCGCTTCCGAAACCTCTTCTTCAGGTTGCGCCTCTTGCGGAACCAATGACAAATGTTGGTCTTGGGCTTCCTCTTTTTTCTTTCGCCGCGTTCGCTTGGGCTGAGGCACCTCCAAAGCTTCAGCCGCTTCTGCAGGGGCTTCAGGCTCGGTGGGAAGATCCCCCAATTCGAGGGACTGAGGGGGAACGGTGGGCAAAGAAGACAAACTGGAGGTTCGCGGCATGGTGGTGTCCTTAAAGTCGGATAATTACCTACAAAGGGAGACAGGCAGTCCATGGTGTCTTAAAATACCCTACACCGCAAAAATTTGACCAAAAAAGGCGTCTTCAAACCACGTAACATTATGAAATTAAGAATTTTTATTTTCACAGGTCCTGCTTCGCTTTATCGCATCTGCGTTATTTACTCATCTCTCCAGAACGCGGCAGCAGTTCGGCCTAGACATGCCGGCCTGAGCGGCTACAAAAAGAGTTCATTTTTTGGAGAGCCCCATGGACACCCTCACACGCTGGCTTTTGCCCGAAACCGGCATTAAAATTTCCATCATTTGTGCCACCAACACCCTTAAAACGGCGCAAAAACAGCACACCACCCTCACCTCCAGCTCGGTGGCTTTGGGCCGCGCCATGATGGGTGCGCTGTGCTTGGCGGCCGAAGAAAAAGACCCCACCCGAATTCAATTTCACCTTTCCTCCGATGGCCCCATCAAAACCGTGGTGGTGGATGCGTCAGAAAAAGGAGAAGTGCGGGGTTACGTGGGCAACCCCTTGGTGAGCCAAAAAAACCACCACGAACGAGAAGCCCTCGAAGATGCTTTGGGTAACCGTGGGCATGCCTCTTTGTTTCGCCGTCCCGAAGAAGGGGCCTTCTCTCACTCCGCCGTGCCCTTGCGAAGTGGCGAAGTG
Source organism: Myxococcales bacterium (assembly GCA_002721815.1). GTDB lineage: Bacteria > Myxococcota > UBA727 > UBA727. Next base: position 48,592 of record PBLQ01000014.1, on the reverse strand, counting down.
GACGAAGACTTAGAAGCTCTCCTCGACAACTCAACCCAAATCGATGCCGCCTTCGTGGGCGATGTGTGCATGGCCGAAGGTTTGTTCGTTGATCGTGCAGCGGGCTTGTTTGTCTCTGCACTTCCCGATGCATCTTTAGACAATTTGAATGATATTTTTTCTAACGTAAAAAGTGAATTTGTCGACGCGCTGGGTGGTGATTGGTCACCCGTTGAGGAGCAAAGCCAAGCGGATTGGCTACAAACACTATTCAAAGAAGACAGCCCACAGCTTTTAGATCGTCGCCCTGTGCAATTCAAATGTACGTGTTCTCAAGAGCGCATCAACAAAACCATTGAAGCCATGGGCACCCAAGATCTGATCGAGATGGCGGAAGAAGGCGACCAGACCATTACCTGCGATTTCTGCAACACCGCCTACACCTACGCCAAACCAGACCTCGATCTTTTGTGTGCCAACAGAAAGAACGCCAATTAAAAAGCCGAGTGGTCACGCTACAATGACACACCCGGCTGGATTTAAACTCGTGTTCGCCTTTGAACGAATCAGGAAGCCTTGGCGGCTTTAATCCCTTCGATCAGTTCTGGAACGGTTTTAAAAGCATCGGCCACCAATCCGTAATCGGCCACCTGAAAGATGGGTGCTTCCGGATCTTTGTTAATGGCAACGATAGTCTTAGAACCTTTCATCCCTGCCACGTGTTGGATGGCACCAGAAATGCCCACCGCGATATAAAGCTCGGGGGCCACGACTTTGCCGGTTTGACCCACTTGCCAATCGTTGGGCACCCAACCCGCATCACAAACCGCACGGCTGGCACCAATGGCAGCTTCCAAAGAGTCGGCCAATGGCTCGATAAGTTCTTTAAAGCCTTCAGGTCCTTTCACGCCACGCCCGCCGGATACGACCACGCTGGCTTCGGACAGCTCTGGGCGCTCCGATTGAACACCGTCAAACCCAACATAGCGCATGGTGGTTTCACCGGGGTCAACGGCAATGGCATTCACCGCACCCGCAGCCCCTGCTTCGGCCGGCGCGAACTCGGTGGTCCGAACGGTGATCACTTTGGTCTCGGTGGTGAGTTCTACCGTACCAATCACATTCCCCGCCCACATGGGTCGCTTGAATGTTTTTTCGTCGATCACTTCTTGAATGTCGGATGCCATGGCCGCGCCAAGACGGGTGGCCACGCGTGGCATGAAATCTTTTCCTGCGACAGTGGCCGCCGCCCAAACGTGCGTAGCTCCCAAAGTTCCTGCGGCATCTGCCACGACTTTACCGTAAGGTTGAGCCAAACGATCTTTGAGACCATCGTGTTCACCCAAGTGTACCTGATCGGCGTAAGCGGCGACTTCGTCAGCCACCCCCGAAACGCCCTGCCCTAAAACCAAAGCATGTACGTCACCGCCCAATTGACGGGCAGCCGCAACCGCTGACAAGGTTTGCTTTTTGAGTTGTCCATTATCGTGTTCTACAACAACAAGATGAGTTGCCATTCTATTTGCTCCTGTCTGCTTTGCTTAAAGTGCTTTGGCTTCGTTTTGTAATTTGTCCATCAGAGTCGCCACGTCAGGAATGATCTGACCGGCCGCTTTTTCCGCGGGGGCTTCGAGACCTTTCACGATCACGTGAGGGGTCACGTCGATACCCAGGTCACCCAATGACTTTTCTGCCAATGGCTTGCGCTTGGCTTTCATGATGCCCGGCAAGTTCGGATAGCGCGGCTCATTGAGACGTAAGTCGGTGGTTACAATGGCAGGAAGTTTCATGGCCACTGTTTCCAATCCACCGTCAGCTTCGCGAATCACCGTGATGTCGTCACCCTCAATGGTCACCGTGTTGGCTTGAGTGGCCTGACCCCAGCCCAACATTTCGGCCAAAATCTGGGCCGCTTGGTTGCTGTCATCATCGATGGCTTGCTTACCCATGATCACACAATCAGGGCTTTCTTCGGCAACCACGGCCTTCAAGGTTTGGGCCACATTGAAGCTGTCCAAACCACCCTCGTGCTGAACCAAAATACCGCGATCGGCGCCCATGGCCAGTGCGGAGCGAATTTCTTTGGTGGCGTCTTTGGAGCCGATGGATACCACCACCACTTCACCGCCATGCTTTTCTTTGAGACGTAAGGCTTCTTCTACGCCGATGTCATCAAAAGGGTTGGAAATCATATTGACGCCATCGGTCACGATATCGCTGCCGTCTGGCTTGATTTTAATCTTCGCTTCGTAGTCCGTAACCCGTTTAACGGTAACGAGAAATTTCATGAAAACACTCCAAAAGTTTGTAGTTCAAGTCATATTGATATGGGTCGGATCTACTGTTTTTTGGAGGTGAGGGCAACCGGCAATTGGCCCAATTGCCTACGGAATTTGTTCAACCAGTAGCCAAAGGTAAGGCTGGTTGATGCCACGCTCGTCCAATTGCTCTTCCATGGAGACCACGAAAGCCTTGGTGCCATACACAGCGATATCCGAGAAAAAGCCGTGACTTCCAGTAGATAGAAGGCTTCTGGGAATCCATTCCCCCCCTTGGAAAGAGGCCATTTTCAGGTTCAAATCGGTGGCATTTTGGTAAACCACAGAAACCACCCCCGTGACGGAAGCCACCATTTGGCCTGAAGCCCCTACGAAGCCTAAGCCAGGCTGATCTATGCTTGCACCATTGTCGATCACGCCAAACTCACCGTTGTCCATGAGCGGATCCCCCAACCAATAGCGAAATGCATGGGTTGTAAAATCCATGTATGACACCAATGTTTGCCCCTCGTGACTGGCGATATCCAAATGTCTGCCCACATCGTGGGAAGGGTGCGCCCCTTGCCCATCACCATCCAGCGTTTCGGACTCGAAGGTCCCGTCCGTTAAGACGGTAATGAGCTGCAAAGAGCCAAAACGTCCATCATAAGATCCCAACAAGGTGGCAGTCGCATCGGAGTAGAGCTGATTGTATTGCCCGGCCGCAGCAATGGGCCCTTCCGATGGGTCGAGGGCCGCTTCGGCGCAAAATCCTTGTCCCAAACCGCCATCCTGAGATTCCGAAACACAAACACTGCCCGAGGGACACCCCGTGCAGTCCCCGACAATAGCCGCACAAACGCTGATTTCGCCTTGGGCAATACAAGCCTCGCCTTCAGCACAGCTGCCCATACAAGCCCCCACAGGCCAGTGGGTTTTGATGTCCACAAAGTTCCAATCGGCAGCGCTGCTCGGTGCTGTATGTGCCGCCCGTGCCAAACGCACGCCCGAACGCAAGGTCCCATCAGCTTGTCGTAGATTTCCAAAATGGGTGGCGATCAATAAGCCTCCAGTGGCCGCGTCGATGGCAATGGCATTATACCGCCCGATAAAACCAACTTCATCACCCTCCAATGGGCCTTGTACCTGATGCATGAGCCATTCAGCGCCATCAAAAACCGCGAGGTTGAGGGAACGCGTGGTGGCGTTGAAATAGGCGATTCTTGGCAGACCCGTATCGGATAAAACCAGGGCGATGTGCGTGCCTACGTCCGGCCCTGGCTCTGAGACCCCCCCTCGAGCACCATTGGGATCCCCAAGCAACTCCCCTTCGGGCGGAACACCATCAACAATTTCGGACAGGAGTTCATTGCCATCATGATCGTATTGTAACACCATGAGGTCGCCGAAGGCTTCTTCGTAGGTTGCCACCCAAACCTTCTCGGGCGAAGCAGCCACGCGAGTATAGGGACCATATCTAACGGGCTGTATGGGTGGACGCTTGGCGCAGGCGCAACGTACCTCACAACAAGACTCTCCCCGCATCAGAGTGGGCTCGGACAACACCAACACTTCATCCGATTTGCAAGAGTCATCACAACCAACAGCGTCAGTGGGAACTTGCGTACACCACCCCGTCAACACATCGCAAACGGCGCCCATCTCGCAACTGGTGTCACAGGGCACTGTGGCCACGCAAACGCCGCTAAAACAGCTCTGTCCGCGTCCACATTCTCCATCATTGTCGCAACTGTCGAACTGGCATATGCGCAACGGTTGGCGTTCGCCAATAACCTTTTCAGCGCAGCGCATGGAAGGGTTTGGACAGTCGCCATCACTCTCACAGGCAAAGTCAGCCTCAAGTTCAAAGGGCCAACACATGTTGAGGTCACTGCGACAACGCGTTCCGGGACAACAGTCACTATCGGCCTCGCACCCCTCCCGAACACACTGTCCGTTTCGGTAAGCCTCACCTGAATCGCATTCTTTGATCTCACATTTAAATTCAGTTTCGACCTTTTGAATGGGCTCTTCTTCGCAGGAACAACCATGGGTCATTAAACCCAGGCACACGAACAAAAAAATTAAGAAACGTAGATTCATCAGATGATGCCCAAAATTGAGATCGGTACCCTGAAAGTTTGGCATAAATCCGAAGCTTTGCAAAACGGTTTGGTCAGTGGGACATGGCGAGACACACGCAACCCGTTATTTCTTGCGCAGAAGGCCCACCCCAAAGGCCACCCAAGAATCCTCAGCGGGGTTTTTACCGGAAATCGCAGTATTCCCAGCCGCTGGTGCCAAAAAGTGATCGACCTCTAGGCTCTTCTTGATGCGCTGGCCAGAAGGTCCCACCAGCTCTGCCACAGAAATGCGCATGGCCCCTGAATCCGGTAAACTGATCACCCTTTGCACCCTTCCTTTTCCCAAAGTGGACTGGCCCACCAAAGCAGCGCCTAACCGTTCTTTAAGCACCAAAGCTACAAATTCAGCGACAGAGGCGGTCCCGCCATCAACCAAAATGACGATGGGCAATTCCGACAAAACATGCGCTTGCGATGCCTTGTAGGATTGTACCGGGTGACCCGCGCGCGGATGAACACTTCCCAATGCGCCCTCCCCAACAAAACCATTTAGGAAGGAAATCCCCTCACTCAACAACCCGCCTGGATTGTGGCGTAAATCCAAAATCACACCTTTAACCTGTGCATGAGCGGCCAATTGAACCCACATGGTGTCAGCCATCCCATTGTCGAATTTTCCAGGCCGCATGTAGAGAAGATCCTTGTGAATCTTCTGCGCCCAAATGGGAATAGACTCTTCATCGGAGCGGTTAAGCTGAAAACGGTGGATGCCATCGTCTCGCGACAGTTCGATGGTCACCCGCTCCTCGGGTGGTCCCACTAAAATTGCACTCATCTCACTGTAATATTTCCCGTTCACCGATTGTCCATCCACGCGCAACAAACGGTCACCCACAAAAACCCCACGCATATCTGCGGACGACCCGGGTCGCACGCCGTGCACGCGATCAGGATGTTTCGGATCCATGGCGACGCCAACGCTCCAATGGCCGTATCTTTTGAGTTGTTGCACCTCGCCGGGCGCTAAATATGCGGTAAACGGATCGCCTAAGGAGTTAACGATCCCCTTCGCAACAGCCTCTCGTAAAGATTGAACGCTCGACTTGGAAACGGTGTTGAGAAGAATCACCCTGGCGAGTAGTTTTGCCCCATCATCCGCAGCGTCTAAGGGCAAATCGTGGGTCACCGTTTCGTGGTAACAACGCACTTTGATTTTCCCTGAGCCCCAATGCAGCACGCAACCACTCTCCTCCACGAAGGAAAGTAAACCCGCACGAATCAATGATTGCATGGACACTTTTTTCAGGTAGGAGGCCTGGCAGCTCTTCAGCAATTCCTCAAAAAAATAACTGTTCTGTTCAATCTGCGTCGGAACAGCATGGGCGACCTTGGAATGGATCGGCACCACAAACATCAGAAGGACCACTGCTGCAGTCCCCAGTGGGAAAAACCGATTTTTTATACAATTCAAAGACTTGTTCATCATATTCGCTGTCCGGTCAGGGTAGCCGAAATTTAGACGAAATAGAAACCCAAGACTTCATTTTTGGAGCAATCTTTCCCCAACTTTCTTGAGACGCTCCAAGGCAGTTTCGAGCTGAGAAGCTTCAATCCCACTGGGCAGAGAAATTCGAAGCGTGGCACGGGCCTCCTGCGGGGACAGCCCTAAGGACAACAGCGCGGGACTCGGTTCGGGCGCTAAAGCCGAGCAGGCGGCGCCAAAGCCCACACAAACACCACTCACGTCGATGGCCATCCGAAGCGCCTCACCATTGACGCCAGGTAGGGTGATGGCACTGGTATTGGGCAAGCGGGGCTGGTCTTGAAACAATACTTCTGCCCCGTTCCAAGCCGAAAGCAACATGCGCTCAACCTCATCTCTTAAACCTTTAAGCCTTTGATTTTCATCGCGAATTTCTTCAATCGAACCACAAACCGTGCCAAAAACGTGGTGGAGCACCCAAGCTTCCGTACCAGGCCTGAGCCCCGATTCTTGCCCGCCACCCATCAAGGGTACGGGCAGGCCCTTGGCTTTATTTCTCAATAAAATGGCACCACAACCCGCAGGGGCTCCCACTTTGTGGCCCGAAACCACCACCACATCAGCCCTGTGAGGGGGCTGCTTTTCTCGGGCAAAGCTCTGAGCAGCATCCAAACACCACAAAGTTTCAGGCCCGATGGCCTGCTCTAGAATTGCTAAAGGCGCTAAAAGACCGGTTTCATTATGCGCAGCAGTGGTGATCAAGACATCGGCCTGGGCCAATGGGACCGCATTCAAATCCCATACACCGCGTCTATCGATGGGGATGAAATCCAAAATGAAATCTCCCCTCGAAGCTGCAGCAGCCAAGGGTTTGGCTAAAGAAGGGTGTTCGATTTTCGTCGACACCACCTTTAAGGGGCGATTCTTTTTCGCAGCCAATAAGGACAACGAAGCAACCAGCCACCGGTTGCCTTCACTGGCACCAGAGGTGAAAATCACATCTTTCTCACTGCCGCCCAAGGCCCGTCCCAATCGCTGCCGGGCCAGATCTAAAAGTTGTCGCACCTTCCGCCCCATGGCATGTGGGGATGAAGGGTTGCCCGTGTAGGACATGGCCTCCACCAGCGCCTCGGTGGCTCCAGCTCGCAGGGGTACAGATGCATTGGCGTCTAGATAAAATTTTTGATCCATATTTTTCATTTACCGGGCCCAGCGATATTCCGAAAGGCCTAATTTTCAAGCACAAATTGGCAAAATCACCGTCAATCAACCTTCCCTTGGCCCCGGACCGCTTTTGGTGTAGATTTTTAGGGTGTAGATCTCTACATAAAGGTGCTCAAGTTATGGGAATTTTGGGTCGATTATTTGCACCAGCCCCGCCTGAAGCGCACAATGTTATATTGAAGCGAACAAGACGGTAAGGATGAAATGAATGAGCAAGCGTGAAAGTGGCGGTTTTTTGAAATGTTCCTTCTGCGGCAAAAGCCAGCGAGAAGTGAAAAAGCTAATTGCCGGCCCCACCGTTTATATCTGTGATGAGTGTATCCGTCTTTGCAATGATATCATTGCAGAAGACAAAAACGGACAACGCACCCAAGAGCTCTTAGATCTCCCAACGCCAAAAGAGATCAACGCGTTTCTCGATCGCTATGTCATAGGGCAAAACGATGCGAAGAAGGTTTTATCCGTCGCGGTTTACAACCACTACAAACGCATCAACGCGCCCACCGAAAACGGGCAAGTGGAGCTACAAAAGAGCAACATCATGCTCATTGGGCCTACTGGTACCGGAAAGACCCTGCTCGCCCAAAGCTTGGCCAGGTTTCTACAAGTGCCTTTCGCCATTGCTGACGCCACGACCCTCACTGAAGCAGGATATGTGGGCGAAGATGTAGAAAGCATCATTCAAAACCTTTTGTCTGCAGCCGATAACGATATCGAAAAGGCACAGACCGGCATCGTCTATATCGACGAAATCGATAAGCTGGCTTCACGAGGCGAAGGCCCCAGCGTGACCCGTGACGTTTCAGGAGAAGGCGTCCAACAGGGCCTCCTCAAGTTGATCGAAGGCACCAAATGCAATGTGAGCCCCAGAGGCACCAAAAAATACGGACAACAAGAAAATACCATTCAGGTAGACACTTCTAATATCTTGTTCATCTGTGGCGGCGCCTTTGCAGGTATCGAGACCTTCATTGGTCGTCGTATCGGGAAAAAGAATATTGGCTTTGGCGCGGCCATTCAAACCAATGACGAGCGCACCCAAGGTCAGGTGCTCAAGCACGTGCACACTCAAGACTTAACGCATTTTGGTTTGATCCCAGAATTCATTGGCCGCTTGCCGGTGATCACCACGCTCGAGCACATCACGCGAGACGATTTGATTACCATCCTATCCAAGCCCAAGAACGCATTGGTGAAACAATATCAAAAGTTATTTGAGCTCGAAGGCGTGAAACTGTCATTTACCGAAGATGCACTGGCGGCCATCGCACAAAAAGCATTCGACCGAAAATGCGGCGCACGGGGCCTTAGGGCCATTATCGAAAATGCCATGCTCGATATCATGTACCACGTGCCCTTTTTGGACGGCATCATTGAGTGCACCATCACTGACAAAGTGATCGATGAAGGCGCCGACCCGCTGCTCACATTCAGTGAAGAAAAGAAAAGCGCCTAAGCCTGCTTTTCCATCCCAATCCAAAGCTTATTTCCTTCAACTTCGGTTTCGGCGTTTGCCTCCAAAGCGGTATCGCCAAGCTCGCTGTTGAGCTGGATCGCCAGCACTTCCTCTTGAATGTGCGTTGAGAAGCGATTCAGCGCATCAACCAAATCTTGGGATGGGGTCCGTAAGTTGAGCGCCACCCGATCGGTAATCTCCAAACCACTGTCCTTGCGGTGCTTCTGTAGGCGACTGATCACTTCGCGAACCAGGCCTTCTTGAACCAATTCGGTGGACAGTTGGGTATCCAAAGCGACTGTGAGCGCGCCCGCTGTTTCAACCACCATATCCCCCTTTGCTTCTTGGGCCACGATGAGGTCGTCAAGCCCAATGGCTTCGCCGCATACAGTCACGCTGGCGCCCGCTTGTAAGCTTTTGAAATCGTCCGTTCCAAGTTGGGCGATTTCCGCTGCGGCCTGCTTCATATTTTTTCCCATGCGACGCCCCAAAGTTTTAAAATTGGGTTTGATCTTCAACGTGGCCAAGGCGCTGGCGTCTTCCTCGAGGTGCAGTGACTTTACATTGAGTTCTTCACAGATGATTTGCTCTTGGCTTTTGAGTGCGTCCCTTACAACGGGGTCGTGCGAAGCCACCACCACGGCCCCCAGTGGTTGCCGGGTTTTCAATTTGTGTTTCTCGCGCAAAGCACGCCCCATTTTCACAACTTCTCGGCTCAAGGCCACCATACGCTCCAACTCTTCTTGAATCGCATCGGTATCCACTTGGGGATAATCACACAAATGAATGCTCTCGGTACTTTCGGAGGCCATTCCGGTACTCACCACAAGGTTTTGGTACAAGCTTTCAGTGATAAACGGCAACACCGGCGCCAACACTTTGGCGAACTCAACCAAAACTTCATAAAGGGTTGCATAGGCGGACAGTTTGTCCTTTTGCCCCGCTTCGTCTTCAGCATTTTTCCAAAACCGTCGTCGGCTGCGTCGAATGTACCAATTGGTGAGGTCATCGATAAAGCCCACCATGGGAGGCACAACTTTATACAGATAATAACCTTCCATTTGCGTGTTGACTTCACCCACCAAACTTTGCAGCACCGATAAAATCCATTGATCGAGCTCTGGACGTTCGTGGCGCGCAGGCGCCCGTGACAAATCTTTTTTAGGATCAAAACCGTCCACGTTGGCGTATTGGACAAAGAAGGACCATGCATTTGACAAGGGCAACATGACCGTACGAACCACCTCCCGCACCCCTCGCTCTGTAAAACGCAAAGGTTCGCCTCGCACCACAGGAGAGTTAATGAGGTAAGCCCTCAAAGCATCTGCGCCTATGGTCTCGAGTACTTCATTGGGGTCTGGGTAATTCCGCTTGGATTTACTCATTTTGCTGCCGTCTTCGGCCAAGATCATCCCGTTGACCACCACATTTTCGAAAGGCTTTTTGTCGAAGAGAGCTGTGGACAGGACCAACAAAGTATAGAACCACCCACGGGTTTGATCGAGACCCTCCGCAATGAACTGCGCGGGAAACCGCCGTTCAAACCGTTCGGCGTTTTCGAAAGGGTAATGCTCTTGTGCGTACGGCATGGAGCCCGATTCAAACCAACAATCAAACACCTCGGGTATGCGCGACATGGTGCCGCCGCAGTTCTCACAAGGCCATTGATGCTTGTCCACGAAATGTGGGTGCAAATCAGATACCGAACTGCCGACACATTTCTCTAACTCCTCAACCGAGGAAACACATTGGGTCTGGTCACAATCATCGCATTTCCAAATGGGGATGGGCGTGCCCCAAAAACGATTCCGAGAGATGGCCCAGTCCCTGGCATCTGCCAACCAATTACCAAAACGCTTTTGCCCAATGGCCTCGGGTACCCAATGAATACCAGCGTTGTGTGCCTGCATCTGTTCGCGCAGCTTTTCTACTTTTACAAACCAAACGGGTACCGTTTTGTAAATGAGCGGCGTTCCACTGCGCCAACAAAACGGGTAGCTGTGCTGCACCGTCCCTTGGTCGAAGAGTTTTCCTTCGTCTTTCAAGCGCCGGATGATGGCCTTGTCTGCATCCTTGATGTTTTGGCCCGCATAATCCGATACCGAGTCGTCAAAGCGACCCTCTTCATCTACTGGGTCCACCGGTGCCAAGTTGATGTTGGCACAAGCATTAAAGTCGTCTTCACCAAAAGCAGGGGCCATGTGAACCAAGCCCGTCCCATTTTCTGTGGTCACGTGAGAGGATGCGATCACTTGGAACGCATTGGGCCGCGGGGCACCTGTCTCATCATTTTCAAAGTAAGGAAACAAAGGTTCGTAACGCTTGCCCACCAAAGCTTTGCCTTTAACCACCTTCAGCTCTTTGGCATTTTTACCTAAAACCGAAGACATGCGATCGTGAGCCACATAAACTTTTTCGCCCGCTTCAGTTTCGGCCAATACGTAATCGATGTCTTCACCCACTGCCACCGCCAAGTTGGAAGGCAGGGTCCAAGGGGTGGTGGTCCATATCAAAAGAGAGGCGTCATCAGCGTCGTCTTTAATGGCCAAACGCGCGGTCACAGAGGGATCTTGTACCGATCGATAATCGAGATTGGCCTCAAAATTGGACAATGGCGTAGACAGCCGCCAAGAAAAAGGCATGACGCGAACACCTTGGTAGACCAAACCTTTTTCCCAAAGCTGGCCGAACACCCACCAAACCGTTTCCATAAATGGCAGGTCCATGGTCTTATAGTCGTCATCAAAATCCACCCAACGGCCCAGGCGGGTGATGGTTTTACGCCACTCCTCAGTGTAACGAAGCACCCCGGAACGACAGGCCTCATTAAACTTTGCGACCCCGTATTCTCTGATGGCCGTGGGGCCACTGAGGGAAAGCTCTTTTTCCACTTCCATTTCGATGGGCAATCCATGGGTGTCCCAGCCAAAACGGCGCGTGATGTGTTTGCCCCTCATGGCCCAGTATCGGGGAACGATGTCTTTGATGGTGGAAGCCACCAGATGTCCGTAATGAGGTAACCCCGTAGCGAATGGGGGGCCATCATAAAACACGTAATCAGCAGCAGCATTGGGCTGTTGGCGCTGGCTCACAGAACGCGGAAAAATGTCTTTATCGGCCCAGAGTTTGAGCGTTTCGTGCTCAGCCGCCACAAAGGAGAAATCGTTTTTGAAAGGGGGAAAAGCCGCCATTATTGCCTCGTTATGGTTTGAGGTGGGCAGCATACCCACTCTGTTTCTGGGCGCAAGCTCCCCCGGCCCCAGTGGGCTTAAAAGCGGCCTTCACAGTGGTGTTTTAGGGCCAGTTGTGCGAAAGTTGAGGCTCAACCGCCCCACATCGGCAAAAGGACCTGCCATGAGTTCCAACAAGCACACCATTGGTGCCTACGAAGTGATGGATGAAATTGGCCGGGGTGGCATGGGCGTCGTCTATAAAGTCCGCCACCAAAAAACTGGCAAAATTTGTGCGCTCAAAATGGTTCTTCCCGAAAATATGCGGGAAGAAGCGGACCGGTTGCGGTTCAAAAGAGAGTTTCGCGCCATGCAGCGGGTGGATCACCCCAATGTGGTTCGCGTCTTTGAGTCTGGAAGTGATCGCAACCGTCCCTACTTCACCATGGAGCTCATTCAGGGCATTCCCCTTTTTCAGTGGTTGGATGGTGGCGAAAAACTCATCAAAGGCAGCAAAGGGAAACTCAACGAAAAACCGTGGCCCAAAGAAAAGGCAGACAAACTCAATACCCCCGAACGCATTGAAAGGATTCGAGCCGCTTTCGAACAACTCTCAAAGGCCCTCACCGCCATTCACCGCCACCGCATCGTGCATCGGGATTTAAAGCCGGACAACATTTTTGTGACTGCTCGAGGCGAACTTAAAATCATGGATTTCGGCATTGCAAAAACCTTGGGCAACCATACGGAGTTTAGCTCGGGTCGCCTGTTGGTTGGCACGTATCGCTACTTGGCGCCAGAACAAGCGCTCGGCATTCGCGTGGATACCCGTGCTGACCTGTACTGTATGGGGGTTTTACTATACGAAGCGGTGGCCGGTCGTCACCCCTTCTACTCAGAAACAGATGTAGGCTACGCCTTTCATCATGCGCGCACCATTCCCCAAAAGGTTAATGCGTATAATGAGGAAGCCCCTTTTGATCTGGCGCAACTTATCGAACAACTCATGAACAAAGAGCCCACACGCCGTATAGCATCCGCGGGCGAGGTGGCATTTTTGCTCCGTTCACCACTGGAAAACACTGATGCTGAAATGGCCCAAGACCACCTAGATGGTGGTCCCATCATTTTTGAACCGGCGCTCATTGGACGCGATCCAGAAATCAGAACGTTCGAGGGCTTGTGTAAAAAAACCGTACGAGGCAAAGGCAGTGTCTTATGGTTGAGCGGCCAAGAAAACATCGGTAAGTCTCGTATTTTAGAACAAGCATTGGCCATGGGGCGTTCCCAGAATTTGGATGTGATCGTCTCCTACTGTGACCCTGAGGATAAAAGCCCATTCCAGCCTTTTGTTAAAATCATCGATAAAATGGTTCGGGTGGCACAAAACCTACCCGCCACCGTCTTCCAGCAAATGATTGGGAAATCCCGAGACATTCTTGCAGCGCACATCCCCTCCTTACGCAAGTTGAACGACCCGGGCGCGCAACACATCATGCCCGCGTTAAATACGCAAAACGACCCCAAGCAATTTTTTCAAGCAGTATGGTCGTTTGTGTCCAGGTATGCCATGTCGCGCCCCGTTCTCATTGCCATCGATGATTTTCATTTTGCCGATGAGCTTTCCATTCTTTTGGCCGAGCAACTGGCAAAAAAAATGGCCCGCCACCAGCAAGACAAGAAAAAATCCATCCCATTACAACTGGGATTGCTGTTCACCTCCGATGTGGACACCGAAAGCACCAGTCGAATGCGGCCCTTGCTCGAAAAGATTTCACACATTCATGGATTTCAACCCATGCCCCTTCGACCTCTCACCCAAGGGCAAGTAGGCGAGGTGGTGGCCTCTATGCTGGGTGGGGCGGCAGTGGCGCAGGTGATCAAAGAACGCATTCATAAGGACACTAAAGGTCTACCAGGGTTGGTGGAAAACCAAGTAAGGGTGTGGGTAGATTCTGGCTACTTGCAGAGGCAAAAAAGAGTTTGGGTTCTGTCGCGACAAGTGTCTTCCGAATCAGGTCTCACCAACCTCAAAAGCCTAAAGGAAGCCACCAACATCATCGACATTTCGCAAGTGACTCAAGCCGATCTCGGTGATTCCGAAGAGTTATCTGTATTTGCGGAGATTCGCTTGGAAGGCTTATCGGATGTGGCCAGAGATTTGCTTCCGTATATTGCTCTCATTGGGCAACGAACCTCTTTTTTGTTTCTCAAACGCGTGGTGCCCTTTTCTGAAGATATGCTTTTAGATGCCATCAATGAGCTTTTGGAAAGTCAGGTCCTGCACGAAAGCCGAGAACGGCAAGACTACCTCCTCCCATCGTCAGACCGCAAACTCGTATCCAAAAACCTAGAACACGGCCAAAAGAAGCGCATTCACTTGCTCATCGCAGAAGCGCTTAAAAAGCAAGCCCAAATGTCTGGTGAACCACTGGCCCACCAACGCATTGCGCACCACATGCTCGAGGCGGGCTATGAAACCCAGGCCCTCATCCATTGGGTACATGCAGCCCAAAAAGCATTAAACAACAGCGCCAATGAAACTGCGGCGGAGCTCATTCGTAATGCTCACAAAGTTCTCAAAAGAAAGGGTGTCTCGGCGCAAACCGACCCGCTGGTAGTACGTGCGGAATTCGAACTCACTCTGATGCGGCTATCTGCATTGAACAGGATCGGAAACCATGACGCATGTGCAGAACTGGCTAGCCGTCGTCGTGAGAACTACAAAAAGAAACAAAACAAGATCAATTTGGCGCGGTTCAACATTCAAGTTGCAGAAAGCCTGGTGCAGGTGGGAAAAATTGAACAAGCAAAAAATCTAGCCGAAAAAGTACTGCGCTTGACCAAGCTTCCGAAAGACCTTCTACCATTGCGGGGCAGAGCGCATCGTCTACTGGGTCAGGTCTATGCCCTTGAAGGCTCTTACGAAAAGAGCACCACGTCCTTAAAACGCGCTCTGTGGCTTTGCCGCAATCTCAACAAACACAGTGAAGCGGAACAAGCTCAAAGCGAGTTGGCGGATCAGCATTTTTGGGCAGGACACGTTCGCGAAGCCCACAAAGATTTCACCGAATTGTTTAACCACGCACAGCAAAGACATGATTCACCAAATGTCATTCGATACACGTACATGCTGGGGGAAACGGCGCGCGCCGAAAACCAACTCAAAAAGGCAGAGCAATTTTTTCGAAAAAGCATCGCGTTGGCCAAACCGGCAGGCAACCAAGCAGCGGTGGGTAAAGGCATGGCAGCCCTCGCCCTTATCAAGGCCATCAACCAAAACCCCGAAGAAGCCATCAACATTTGCCGCCAAAGCCTCAAAATATTGAAAGAGGAGCAAAACAAACGCAATTACGCACATGCAGAACTGGTTCTGGCTCGAATCCAAATGGATTTGGGAGACAAGGACGGCACTGATCAAACATTACGGAACGTCATTGCCTACGCCCAAGAAGCCAAAGACACCCCCATGGAGCTCGAAGCGGTATTGCGACGTATCCTGTTACACAGCCAGCACAAAGAGCCCAAAACTGCCGAAAAACATTGGGCTTCTGCCAATTCATTGGCCGCTCAGGTAGACAATCAACGCCTTCAGCTGCTCACCGTCTACACCAAAGCTCAATATTTGAAGGCCCAAAACCGCCATGAGCAAGCCGAAACCATGGTCATCAGTGCCCTAAACCAGCCCATTCCCCCTTTGGCGCGCCAAATGTTCACCCAGTTGCGCTCAGAGCTTCTCGCCCCTTAAAAAGGCAAATTTTCGACCCACCGACAGCCGTAAAATTGAGACAATTTCTCATTGGGGTATAGTGTTTTTTCAATGGGTTAAGGGTGTATAGGATCCTTCACCCCAGACACGTTTTGAGAGATTGGAAGCCATGGAAGTCGTTTGCTCCAGTTGTGGCACAGAATATGATTTTGATGAGGCACGGGTCCCCGAAGGGGGAGTGACCGTTAAGTGCACCACTTGTGGGCATGTGTTCAAAGTCTCTAAGAACGACGACGGTGCAGCCATTCAGGAAACCAGCACCCCACCGAGCAAGACCGGCAACTGGCAGATAAAAAAAGAAAATGGTGATCAGCTGTCCTTTAAGGCGCTATCCACTTTGCAAAAATGGATCGTAGAGCGCAAAGTCGGCGGCAGTGATCAGATCAGCCGAACGGGAGACAAATGGACCCGATTGGCAGATGTACCTGAATTTCAAGTCTTTTTTCAGGCCATCGGGCCAGCGCCCAGCCCGGCCCAAGAGGAAGCGCCTGAGGACCCCAAAGCGCCCGAAGCCCCGAAAAAGAAGACCAAAAAGAAGCGGATGCTCGCGAAGAAAGCCAGCAAAAAGAAGAAAAAGAAAACGAGCAAAAAAGCCAGTGACAAGCAAAAAGACGTCACGCTCGAATCCTTTATGGAGGGCGGTGGCGTGCCCGCGGACACCACTCAAGATCAAAACAACAGCGCCACCATCAAAGAAGACTCCAAATCGAGCCCTGGTGAATCGGCCAGCGACCCCTTCCTGGATGACGATGACCCCATCAAAAAATGGCAGGAGCAAAAAGCAAAACGTAATACCATGATCGGCATCGGTATTTCGTCATTCATGGCGCTGCTCTTTCTTGCCAGCATCGTTAATGTTCTTTTGACGCCCAGTGCACCAAAAAAGAAAAAGGCCCCACCACCGCAGGCAGCAATGAGTCAGCCTGACATGCTGGTTCGAACCCTTCCAGATGTATTGTCGTCGGATAATATTCAAGAAATTAATGCACTGTTGACCGAAATCGACACCGCATTGACCAACACTGCCATGGACAAAGGCAACCAAAGTCTGTTGTACAGCGCTAAGGGACGCCTCTATTTATCCATGGCTCGCATGGAAAAGGAACTTGCTCATCTCCATTACTTGCACGCAAAAAGTTTGGAGCGCATGCGCCCTCAAGCTGCACAAGTCGCCATGGACTCGCAAAAAAGCGCGCTTAAAAAAGCAGAAGCGTTTTTCGCTAAAGCCAAAATCGCAGTGGCCGCGTCCGGTGAAGCATTGCCAGATCACCCATTGGTGCTCTTGGCTAAAGCAGACAAAAACGCCTACGAAAGTGGCATGGACCTTATGCGCCTGAACATTCAAAAAGCGCGTAACGTCGGCCTCGCCTACAAACTCGATGCGATGGTCCATTACGAAGCAAAAGTTATTGTCATGCTGGGTGACGCACTCAACAGCATGCTCAAAAGCGACCTCAGCTTGGTCAAAGATGCTCTGAGTTCCTTGCACCTCCTTCTCAACAGCAAATGGTACGAGGACAAACGCATCGTTTACCTCTCTTTGATTTTAGGCATCACTGAAAATAAGCTGCGTACCTTTCCAGACTTTGGACGTATCGATCGCATCAAAGAAGGCTTAGACATTTTTATCAACGACAACCCCAATCATCAACGGGCCCGAATTCTTAAGAAAATCGCACCGGATATCTTGCCCCAAAAAGACGCCAGGGCCAATCATGTCAGCAACAAAGTAGAAAAAGCGGTCGACAAACTTCGCTCACTCAGGCTGCGTGGTCGACAAAAGAAAGCCATCAAAAAGTTAAAGGCACTGGCAAGAAAACACTCGAAAGAGCCTGCCCCGCTCGTAGAACTGGGTTGGGCAAACATGGACATTAACAAACCCGAAAAAGCCATGCGCTATTTCGACGAGGCCATCCGATTGTCCCCTACCGACCCCATGGCCAATTACGGACGGGCTGAAGCACTTCGTCTATCGGGTAAACCCCATCAAGCCTTAGAAGCGTACGATAAGTTCCTTTCGATTTCTCCTCGTGGGCCCGAGGCCGAAGCAGCCCGTAACACCATCGATACGCTCATCGAAATCCTTGAAATGGCTCAAAGAAATCGTAAATATCGTCTGAATAAAATGCAGAAAAATTAATGTAAGCCCCGTTGCGTCCATCATTTTGATCTCCTAGGCTTGAGGACGGTTCACCGCATGCTCTGGAGTACAACATGACCCAACCTGCCTTTAGCGGGGTTTACACCGCTCTCATCACGCCATTTCTCGACAATGGTCAAATCGATTTTGAAGCCTTCGACAAACTCATCGAGAGCCAACTTCAAGCAGGTGTAAATGGATTGGTCCCTTGCGGCACCACTGGTGAAACCCCGACCTTAACCGACGAAGAACAAATCCAAGTGATTCAAGCCTGCATCAAAACGGTGAATGGCCGAGTTCCAGTGATTGCAGGCGGTTCACGCAATGCCACGCAAGCCGCGTGCGATTTTAATCGGCAACTGGCTGAGTTGGGTGCGAATGCCTCTTTACAATGCACGCCTTGGTATAACAAACCCACCCAAGAGGGATTGTACCTACACTTCCGAGCCATCGCTGAAAGTGCACCATTGGATGTGGTCTTGTACAATGTCCCCTCACGCACTGGGGTTGACCTTTTGCCCGAAACCGTTTTGCGCTTGGCGCAAGATTGTAAAAACATCGTGGCCATCAAAGAAGCTTCCGGCAGTGTTGCGCGCAGCCAACAAATCCTGACCGGTCTAAAAGATATTCGCAGTGATTTCGCGGTGCTCAGCGGAGAAGACACATTCATCCTTCCCTTGTTGGGCATGGGTGGGCACGGCGTTATTTCCGTGATCTCTCATTTGGCTGCCACGGAAATGGTAGAGATGGTCAATGCCTACGCCGATAAAAACCTAGAACAAGCACAAAATATTTCTGCACGACTCAGCAACTTGGTTCCGCTTATGTTTTGTCAGAGCAACCCCATTCCAGTGAAAACCGCAGTGGCCGCTCAGGGGTTGGTGGCAGAAAACTTTCGCCTTCCGCTTTGCAAAATGTCGACGAGCGATAAGAACGATCTGCTGTACGCGCTGACTGCAGACGGTTGGTTAGAAGGTGCCACGCATGCATGAAACCGGAATCATCGTCGCGGGCATCAAGGGGCGCATGGGACACCTGATCGCTCAAGAAGCGGCACACCATGAAGCGTTGGCCGCAGGTACCGTTCGCATGGGTGACGCCAGCGATGGCAAATCATTGCTCGAAATCGGAATGGGTAATTTTGGCGATGGCCCTGTGTCATCTAACCTTGAGGGCATCCTCACCAGCCTCAAAGAAGAACACCCCAACCGACAGTACGTTATGATCGACTTTACCTCTCCCGAAGCCATGTTGCCGCACCTCGGGTTTGCCGCCACCCATCAAATCCCCATGCTGGTGGGTACGACGCCCATGAATGAGGAATTGAATTCGGCCATCGACCACGCGGCCAAAAACATCCCCATCATCTACGCAGCCAACACCTCTTTGGGTGCCAACCTGCAACATTGGATCACCGCCAAAGTGGCAAAAGCGTTACCCACCGCGGATGTTGAAATCATGGAAATCCATCACAAGCGTAAAAAAGATGCGCCCAGTGGCACCGCCACTTGGCTCGCAGATGGTATCATGGAAGCCAGCGAAAGAGGCCCCATGGTACTCGATCGTGCAACCCATGGGCTCAGGAAGCCCAAAGAAGTGGGTGTGACCGCTTTGCGAGGCGGTGATGTGCCCGGTGAACACACCGCCTACTTTTTCCTCCATGATGAGCGCATCGAAATTTCCCACAAAGCGCAAAGCCGAACGATTTTTGCCCAGGGCGCCGTAGCGGCAGCATTTTTCCTCAGCGGCCAAGTCCCCGGCCGTTATTCGATGAACGACGTATTGGGATTATCGTAACCTTTTGATTTAAAAAACCTTTAAACCGGTTGCACCCTGGGCTCAATCAGCTAAATTACAGGGCGAACTTTTTCAGGAGAGACAAATATGGTGGATTGGCCAAGCTTGATGCAAGCCTATGACGAACTAGAGATGGAGAACGCGCAGCCCATGGAAAACGAGTGGCGGCAAGAAGCGGCAGAAAGCGTCAGTGAGCTCTACTACGAAACCTACAAAAGCAACGGCCGGGGTACTACTCGGCGGATCGACCACCGACCAGGTTCAGACTTCCAACGCTTTTTAGCAAGCCACATGGCCCCTTTGGTCAAATACGGCGTTTGGGAAGCGCTGTTTCCGAATAAGTTGTCCGCAACATCTGCGGGGGCCATCGACGAAGCCTTGCACCTGCTGGCCGATACCAAATTAGTAGATTGTGTCTATTCGGGGGACATCATTACCGTGAACAAGATCGTCAACAACCTCCGCAAAAAGCGAGCGAAATACATCGAGCAAGCGTAATCACTGTTCGACCACGAACCAAGCCGCCGCCAAGGCGGCTTTTTTTATTTGGCACACACCAAAATTAATTCTTTATCTAAATCCCCACCAGACATTCGCATGCGGCCTTGGTGAATTGAAATATGATAGGTCCGCTCTATTCCATTGACACTGGTCAGTGATAAACGATGTGATGTCAACGTCCAACGACCATTCATGGGGCCAAAAGACATGCTCCCAGTGGGCGATAAGAAAAGGGTGAGTGGTTCGGCCAAGGCTTGATCCACCACCCGCCATTTGCCGTAGAGGCTGTCCCGATCGGGCGGCTTGCCAGCGACGATGTTTTGATTCTTGTTTGTCTTATTTTTCAATTTGATGGGCTGAAAAACCTGGTCCACACCCAAATTCTGATTTCGCAAATAGAGTTTTCCATTTTTTATGCGGTATCTGAATCTTTCCTTCCCGTTTTTAAGGAAAAGAACCATTTGCCCGCCATCCGCAGTGAAGATGCCTTCGAGATGCTTCATTTTGAACGTGTTGTCCGCGCCCAAACGAAGTTTTTTGCCATCGATAACATCTGCCCATTCACCCACCAAAAGTTGATAGGCATCGCGACCAGATCTCGGTTCGTAGCGTTTTAACATGTGAGACAAATCGGGTGCGAAATACCGCCATGCCTTTTGCAAACATTCAAAATAAATAACGTGCACGTGTCCATAGGCCAACAAGACATTCAACTGCGCGCGCCGTACGAACCGCGCGTCCCCATTGGCGAACATGGTGAAAATCACCTTCTGTCCCTTGATGCCATTGATACGAACGGCCCGGGTGCTCTCTTGTTTGAACCCGATCTCACTTTTGAACGGCAATAAAACCCGATTCACATGAGACGCCAAAGCGTCTCCAGTTGCCCCTGGCATCACTTTGACTCGCAACATGCCAGGACTTAGATCCACTTCCTTTTTGAAGACCATTCCCTCAGTATCCAAGGGGACGGGGGCCAACTGCCAACCGGCTGCGAGCTCCAAAGCAAAGCGATTTTTGGTGTCTTCGTATTGTTTGGCTACGGCTGGGCGCCCCAAAGCGCACACCAAAACCGTTAAATACATAATTTTAAACAACTTTATCATTCAGTCGGCCCTGCGTATCAGCAAAATCACCACGGGCTCGAGTATGCCCCATCTGAGCGCCTTTTCCTATCTTTAAGGGCTTGAACTGGCCAAACCCCAGTGGCAATACCGCTCAAAATGCCCTAAGCCCAGGGCACGCATTCAACAGAGGTACCATCATGGGAAACAACACCGCCAAAACCATTGAGACCGAAACATTTGCCCTGCAACACAAAGTCCGCTTTGTCACTGCAGCATCTCTGTTCGATGGCCATGATGCCGCCATCCATATCATGCGTCGCATCCTCCAAGCACAGGGTGCAGAAGTCATTCACTTGGGTCACAACCGTTCGGTCCAAGAAGTGGTGAATGCAGCCATTCAAGAAGATGCCCAAGGCATTGCCATTTCGTCCTACCAGGGCGGGCACATGGAATACTTCACTTATATCCTCGAGCTTCTAAAAGAGCGAAATGCAAGTCACATCAAAGTTTTTGGTGGCGGTGGCGGTGTGATCGTCCCAGACGAAATTACGGAACTGCATCGCCGCGGGGTCAATAAGATCTTCTCTCCCGAAGACGGTTTCAAAATGGGCTTGGTCGGTATGATTCAACACATGCTGCGAGAATGTGATTTTATCCCCCCTGCCAAGGAATCCGACCTCGACCAATTGAACAGTAAGAATGTGAATGCGGTGGCCCGGGTCTTGAGCACTGTGGAACGCTTGCACTTGCAAGAAGACTTGCAGTCTCCCCTCCTGGCCAAGCTTCAAGAAAAAGCCGTTACCGCCAAGCGTTGTCCGGTGGTTGGCTTCACGGGCACCGGTGGGGCCGGAAAAAGTTCGCTCATCGATGAGATTATCTTGCGGTACTTACAAGCCTTTCCGCAAAAACAAATTGCAATTCTCAGCGTGGACCCTTCGCGTCGACGAACCGGTGGGGCGCTTTTGGGGGATCGCATTCGCATGAACGCTGCCAACAATGAACGCGTGTATGTCCGTTCCATGGCCACCCGACGTGCACACTTGGCCACCAGCGCGGCCGTGAAAGACGCCCTCACCACCTTGCGCATCAGTGGGTACGACTTGGTCATCCTTGAAACCGCAGGCATTGGACAAAGCGACAGCGAAGTCACAGAACTCGCCGACCTATCTGTATATGTGATGACCCCCGAATATGGCGCCCCCAGCCAACTGGAAAAAATTGACATGTTGGACTTCGCCGATCTGGTGGTCATCAATAAGTTTGACAAACGGGGCGCCCAGGACGCATTGCGTGAAGTGGCCAAAACCTTCCAGCGCAACCGTGAGCGTTTTCAAGAAGACTTCCGCGACATGCCGATCTATGGCACCAGCGCCCACCGCTTCTTTGACCTGGGTACCAACACATTTTTCAACGCGCTTTTTCAGCACCTGCAAAGCAAAACAGAAAGCCCACAAGACTGGGGTTTCGAACCGTTTCCGGAAGGCCCAGCCAATACGGCCAGTATCATTCCTCCAGACCGGGTGAATTACTTGGGACAAATCGCCAAACAAATCCGCGACTTTCATGCCGATACGGATTCCCAGGCCCAAATCGCGGCCCGCGCCGACGGCCTTTGGCGCACCCTTCAAGAGCTCGATATGGACGTGCCCCCGCCCGCGGTGCCTTTTTCAGAAGATCAACTCAAAAACAGTGAGCCCGAGTACCTGGCGTTGCGCGCCAAGTACAACAATTTGCTTAACGAACTGCACCCTGACACCCGAAAGGCCTTGAGCGAATTCAAGAGCATGGCCCAAGCCTACCGTGATGAAGTGCAAAGCTACGAAGTCCGGGGCAAATCTATTGTGGTGGAAAATTTCACCGAAAGCCTCAGTGGCAATGCCATCCCCAAAGTATCCGTGCCCCAAACCGCGGACTGGGCTGACCAAACCCGTTACTTACGAAAAGAGAATAAGCCCGGCAGCTTCCCTTACACCGCGGGGGTCTTCCCGTTCAAACGTAAGGGTGAAGATCCCACCCGCATGTTCGCCGGTGAAGGCACGCCGGAAAGAACGAACCGGCGATTTCACTTCGTCAGCAAGGGCCAACCCGCGGTGCGTTTGTCCACCGCCTTTGATTCCGTCACTCTCTACGGAGCTGATCCGGATAAGCGTCCGGACATCTGGGGTAAAATTGGAAACAGCGGTGTCTCAGTGTGTTCGCTGGACGACGCTAAAAGGCTCTATTCAGGTTTTAACTTGTGCGCCCCAACCTCTTCCGTATCCATGACCATCAATGGGCCCGCCCCCACCATCTTGGCCTTCTTTTTCAAAGCGGCCATTGATGCTGAAGTGGAACGCCGGCTCAAAGCCAATGGCGCTTGGGCGGAAACCCAAGAAAAGATCAAAGCCCATTTCGACAAACATGGTCAACCCCAACCTGTTTATCGTGCGGAACTGCCTGAAGGTCACGACGGAAATGGCTTGGGCTTTTTGGGGGTGTCATCTGATAAAATCGTCGACCCAGATTTCTATGCTGAGGCTAAAAGAGACGTGATGCAATCCCTGCGCGGCACGGTGCAAGCGGACATTCTTAAAGAAGACCAAGCTCAAAACACCTGTATATTTTCTACCGAATTTTCACTGCGCATGATGGGCGATGTTCAAGCTTATTTCTCCGCCAATCAAGTGCGTAACTTTTATAGCGTGAGTATTAGTGGCTACCACATCGCTGAAGCTGGGGCGAACCCCATCAGTCAACTGGCCTTCACTTTGGCCAATGGGTTCACCTTCGTGGAATACTACCGCGCTCGTGGGTTGGACATTGATTCCTTTGCCCCCAACCTTTCCTTTTTCTTCTCCAACGGCGTGGATCCTGAATATGCAGTCATCGGCCGGGTGGCTAGACGTATTTGGGCCATTGCCATGCGCGATCTGTACGGGGCCAACGGCCGCTCGCAAAAACTGAAATACCACATTCAAACCTCGGGTCGCTCTTTGCACGCCCAAGAAATTGACTTCAACGACATTCGGACCACCCTGCAAGCGCTTTACGCCATCTTGGATAACTGTAATTCGTTACACACCAATGCTTTTGATGAGGCCATCACCACCCCCACCGAGAATTCCGTACGTCGGGCCATTGCCATTCAGTTGATCATCAACCACGAACTGGGTCTGACGCGAAACGAAAACCCCTTTCAAGGTGCTTATTTCCTGGAGGAGCTCACCGACTTGGTGGAGGAAGCGGTGCTCGCAGAGTTTGAATCCCTGGACCGGCGCGGTGGCGTTTTGGGCGCCATGGAGACCATGTACCAACGTTCCAAGATTCAAGAAGAGAGCATGCATTACGAAGGACTCAAAGCCTCCGGTGAGATTCCCATTATTGGGGTCAACACCTACCTCAATCCACAAGGGGCTGGCGTGATGGGCGAAACGGAACTCATTCGCTCCACCGAAGAAGAAAAACAAGCCCAACTGGACGGTCTCCAAGGCCTTCATCAACTCAATGCAGCCCAGGCGGCGTTGGCTTTAAAACAGCTTAAATCCCAAGCTCAAAAGGGTGCCAACCTCTTTGAAGAGCTTCTGGAAACCACCAAAACCTGTAGTTTGGGCCAAATTTCAGATGCTTTATACAGCGTTGGGGGCGCCTACCGCAGAAGCATGTAATCATCACAAAGAATTTTCTTTTGGGGCCCCAAGAATGCTAGCCTGGGGCCCTTATCGAACTTTGGGATGACTATGAAACGGTATACCTATCCTTGCTTGGCCTTGCTCACTGGGCTCTCCTTGGCCGCGCCGCAAACGGCCTTTTCCAACAGCGGGCTCACCCTGGCCATCGTGCCAATTCCCACCGACCGCGCAGCGGAACAGCCCACCCTTGAAATTGGCTACATCGCGCGCACGGGTTTTGATCGTTCGCCCAGTTACAATGTATTCCCCTTAGAGACCTTGTTGGAGGGCCAAAACTTGCCGGGCCAACAAGCCCACAGCGAAGCCTTGCTCAAGCTGAAAGAGGCGGCCACCGCTTACGATGCGTTGGATTTGACCGGTGCCCTGACTTTGCTCACGGCGGCCAGTATCTCTTTTGAAAAAAGCGCTTCCCATTGGACAAGTTCTGAGCCCGTGGTGCAGACCTATTTGATGATGGGGGCTACTCAAGCACTCTTGGGTAACCAACCGGCGGCCATCGACGCCTTTGCCCAAGCACTCACACTGGACCCACGAGCCCAAATGCCGTCTGAGATCATGCCCGAAGTGGCCGTCCCTGCAATGGAAGAAGCACACCTAAAAGTAAGTGAGGCGAGCACTGGCAGACTTGGGGTCTTCGCCTCTCCGCAAATGGCTGAAGTATGGTTGGACGGACGTTTTCGCGGTATTGCGCCGTTACAAATGGATCAAATTCCAACCGGTCGCCATTATCTGCGCCTGGTGTCGCCTGGCTATCAAAACGATGGGCGCTTGATCGATGTGGCCCCGCACCAAGAAACCACCATTCAATCCGCCCTCTCCCCCACCCGTGGCCTTGCCAACTATCAAAGTGCGCTGGGCCCCATTCGACAAGGCAACACCGCAAGCTTGAGCCAACTGGGGCAAATTTTAAAAGTAGACCGCATGCTTATTTTGCGGGTTCAAGCCCTGGGCCCCGACGTGACGGTCTTTGGTATCCTCGCCGACGGCATCACGGGTGAAGTGTACCAAGAAGCACAGAAATCCTTCTCGACCCTTTCCCCATTGTTCAGGGGAGAAGTCGAAAGCTGGCTGGCCTCATCTTTTCGCAAACCACAGTACAGCATTCCAAAGGTTCAACCCGACGCGCAACTGCAACCCAGTGACCCCGGTTACGTGCCACCACCCGTGGCGACCGAAGGCATCAACGACCAAATACGCAGCGGCTATATTTTTCTCACCCTTTCTGGCTTGGCCCTCACCAGTGGCATCACCTTGGCCATTTTAAGCCAACAACCCCGAGGAGATTTTAAAAACTATCCACAAACCCAAGCCCAAGAGATCAAAACTGCTTGGTTTTACCGTGCACTGGGTGCCGATATCAGCTACGGCGTGAGCGCCGTTTTAAGCGGCGTGGGCATCTACCAACTGGTGAAAGGCTATGGCCGCAAAACACAAATCGACGATGTCTTGGCCCAAGAGCAGCTCACCCAACCCATTTGGTTCGCAGGGAGACTTGAAGAATGAAAAGAGCAACCTTGAATTTTTTCACGCTGTGTTGTGCCCTGTTCGCTTCGAGCTGTTTGGTCCAGTTTTACGCCGAAAGCGATATCGAAGGCCTGCCGTGTAACAGCGAAGGACAATGCGAGTCCGGCTACTTCTGTAAAGATGATGTTTGCGTTCTCTCAGAGACGCTGCAAGCCAATGACGCTTGCGAAACCACCGAGGAATGCTCAGAAGGGCTGACGTGTATCGATTACTATGAAGGTTGTGCATCCGACATCAACTGCGATCTCAGCGTCACCGTGGGCACAGGGAAAAGATGCCGACAAGCATGTGAACCCTATATGGGCAAAGATGCTGAACAGTGCCCCGTTGGCAGTCGCTGTTTTGAGGCCGATGCCAGCTTGGGATTGTCCATCAAAGGTTTCTGCCAAGAAGGGGTTTGCTCTGAGCACACCGATTGCGACACCAACAGCCCCTTGAACAACTACTGTGTCAGTTTGGTCAATGGCGTGGGCAGCGGCCTTTGCGTGAAAGGGTGTGATCCTTTTCAGTGCAGCTATGCCACCGCCTGTAACGACTGTCCCA
This sequence comes from Myxococcales bacterium, assembly GCA_002721815.1. Taxonomy (GTDB): domain Bacteria; phylum Myxococcota; class UBA727; order UBA727. The sequence continues at coordinate 21,929 of PBLQ01000014.1, read as the reverse complement.
GCCACAGCCAAGGCTGTGAACCCCTGGACGTGAGCATTAACGCTTTTTATTGTATCGCCCCTGGCATGGGCGCCGCCGGCGAGCCCTGCGACGTCTTCTCCAATGCATGCACCATCGGCGCATTCTGCTACACCGAAGCGGGCAATACCAGCGGCGTTTGCAAACGCTATTGCTCCCTCACCCAAGGTGCCAACCCGGCCTGTCCAACGGGCGAGCGCTGCTACGACTTAACCAACAATGTGGGCTATTGCGGTCCCCAATAGATTCACTCATGGCTCAACTAACCAAATATTTCTCTGCACGAACGAAGATGAAGGAAGATGCCCACCAGGGTTGGCATGAGGCCAACAAAAGCAAAGCGGTGTGCTTAAAATCCACCTTAGCCAAAGCCATCGAAGACCAACTCAAACTCACAGAAGATGAAAAAGTCCTGTTTCGGCTGGTGAAAAATCCGCGCAACTTTGATGACCTTCTGGATTCAGGTGTCCTTCCCGAAATGGATACCCTGGCACTGCTCCACGGACTTTACCTGGGGGAAATCCTAGAATTCACCGATTTAGAAAAAGCACGACACATCGTTCCATTGGAGATTCGTAAACACCGCAATGCACTCCGCGGGGTCAAAGATACGGCACGTAAAAAAATACGCAAAGAGCAACTCAAGCCCCGAGCGCCCGCCAAACCCGCTGAGAAAGAAAAATCGGTCAGCCGAAAAGCGGCCCCCCCTGCCCCTCCCCAACTCAGGAGCAGTCGTAAGTCAAACAAAAGCAATCGTCTGGATCCGCGTAAAATAAAAATCGCGGGCACGTCACAGCAACGGATGGCCATCCGAAAAGTCATCGAAAATTATGAACGGCTCATGAACAAAGACCATTATAATTTTCTTTGCATCAGCCCCAAGGCAAAAGATGGCGATATTAAAACCGCTTATTTTTCCTTAGTAAAAGAGATGCACCCAGACAACTTGACCCGTTTGGGGATTGACCTTCCTGAAGTACACGAACTGGCCAAGGCGGTTTTTGGGAAACTCAATGAAGCCTACAATACCCTCAAAGACTTCAACAAACGATTAGACTACGATGCCCAACTGGAAAGTGGTGCCATCAACACCAGGGTGATGCGCAGTGGCAAAATGAGACGTTCGCGTGATGCACAAACGCAAAACACCATGGCTGAGAGCTATCTCAAAAAGGGTCAATACCAAAAAGCTGAGGAGCACTTTCGACTGGCCATTGAATTCGATGACGAAGTGCCGGAATATCACACGTCATTGGCTTGGTGCATTGCCACGAACCCGCGAAACCGAAATGCAAAGATGATTCAGCGAGGCAAAGAAATATTGTCTGAGACCATCCAACGTTTTCACCACCCAGAGGCGGCATACCGTTTGGGCCTGCTGTGCATTCGTGACGATAACTACCACACCGCCTTACAGCTCTTTGACAAAACGCTCAAAATGGACCCTGATCACGCACAAGCTAAAAAAGAAAAGAGTGTGGTGATTCAACGGCTCAAAGAAGAACAGGAAGCCCTCGATGCGAAAAACGCGCCCGAGTCTGGCTTCCTGTCTAAGTTCTTCCAGAAAAAGAAGTAAGTTTACGCTTCAGCCGCTGCTTCTGCGGGTGGTGCTTTGGCTGCCTCAGCCTTAGCGGTGGCCTTGGCCTCTTCGATGGCCGCATTGAGCTTGCGTCCTTCGCCATTCTCACCAAACCAATTTTGCATCACATCTACCATTTCCATGGCCTGCTTTTCGGAGGAGATGTTGAACTTACTTTGGTATTTGTACTCACCACTCAATTTGCGGTAGCGACGCACCCCGATTTTTGGGGGTCGGTATTCTTTGGTTTTTGGATCCATTTCTTGAAACAAAAACATGACGGTGGCCCAAGAGCCTTTGCTCAAACAGTGTTTGGCCACTTCTTTCACACGAAGCTCGCCATCTTCTTCCCAGTTAACTGTCAAATCTTCAACGGTTGCTGCCATTTCTCATCCTCTCGTGACTTCAATAAAGCCTTTTCAAAAAAAAAGCCTCCCAAGTGCTGGGAGGCTTAATGCAAATCTTATCGTCGGGAACCCGCGGCTTTGGAAGCCTTCATTGGGTTCTTGGAACGCTCGGTAATCACCGCGCCACCTATGCCGTGCAGCGGACGTACCTTGCGACTGGATTGATGCAACTCTACCAAGCCGCCTTTGGGGCCAGGAATGGAACCACGAACAATCACGACACCTTCTTCGCCGTCAACTTCGATGACGCGCAAGTTCTTTACGGTCACGCGGGCGTTGCCCATGTGGCCAGGCATCTTCTTGCCTTTGAAAACTTTACCGGGCTTGGCACGACAACCGATGGAACCCCCGTGACGGAAATACTCGTGGGTACCGTGCGTGGCGCGAAAGCCTTTCATGTTGTGACGCTTCATCACACCGGCGAAACCGCGGCCTTTGCTCACCCCTGCGATATCCAAGGATTCAGACTCTGCGAGGATTTCTGCGGTGATGGATTGGCCGACTTCGTACTGGGCCAACTCTTCTTCGGTCACACGCACTTCGCGCAAGTAACGCTTCATGTCTACGCCGGCCTTTTTCATGTGGCCTGCTTCGGGCTTGGTCACCAGCTTTTCGCGGATGTCGCCGTAACCCAATTGCAATGCGTTGTAGCCGTCTTTTTCAACGGTCTTTTTCTGAACCACTACGTTGGGTTCTACTCTCATAACGGTAACTGGGACACGAACACCATCTTCGAGAAACATTTGGGTCATGCCTTCTTTGGTTGCTAATACAGCTAAACTCATTTTTCACTCCATGGGTCATTCACAGCCTGAAACCTGCCAGCGGACCCGAACCCTTCATTGGGCTGGGGGACTGTAAATGCTGAAAAAGAAAGATCAAGGGGCGACAAGGCCTCAAGTTCGCGCTAGATTGGCCCCGCACGCAAAAAATGACCCTGGAATGGCACATGTCAGACAAAAACATAAATAATATCAATATCTTATCGAAAATGTCAGTCTTACCAGAGGCTGAAGCATCCCTCCAAAAAGATCTCCAACAAATCCTGGCCTACATCGAAAAACTCGATGAATTGGACGTAGAGGGGGTCGAACCCTTCTATCACCCCCACGATCTCACCCTCCGATTACGGGCCGATAAGGCGGCTGACGTGGCTGGCCCGCAAGCCCTCCAAGGCTCCGAAGGCTACGAAAACCGCCTGGTTCGCGTCCCCCGCATCATCGAATAGGACTGCTGTTGTGACCACTGAAAACTTATCCCAACTCACCCTCTCACAAGCCCATGCGGCTTTAACCTCAGGCCAAGCCACGAGTGTTGAGCTGACCCATGCTTGTCTTGAACAAATCCAGCGCCATGACGAACAAGTGGGTGCCTTTTTGCACATCGACAAAGACCTCGCGCTGCAACAAGCCCAAGCCAGCGATGCACGACGGGCCCAGGGCAGCCCGTTAAGCAAACTGGATGGCATTCCCCTCGCCCTTAAAGACAACATTCTCACGCAGCACATGCCCACCACCGCGGGTTCACAAATATTGGCGGGCTACCAAAGCAATTACGACGCCACCGTTGCCCGCAAACTCGAAGCCGCAGGAGCGGTGATTCTGGGCAAATTGAATCTCGATGAGTTCGCCATGGGCTCCTCCAATGAAAACAGTGGCTACCGGCTTTGCCGAAACCCATGGGACCTTCAAAAAGCGCCCGGGGGCTCTTCGGGGGGTGCAGCCGCTGCGGTGGCCGCCGGCATGTGTTTTGGTGCTCTCGGTACAGACACCGGGGGGTCCATTCGCCAACCCGCTGCATTTTGTGGCATCACCGGATTAAAACCCACCTACGGACGTGTGTCTCGTTTTGGCGTCGTGGCGTACGGCTCGTCATTGGACCAGGTGGGCCCCATGGCTCGAGATGCACTGGGGACCGCATGGCTGTATGAAGCCATTTCAGGTTTCGATCCACGAGATGCCACCTCCGTGGAAAAAGACGTTGAGACAACAGATGCCCAAGCCCCGCAAAATCTTCAAGGTTTGAAAATAGGCGTTCCCAAAGAAACCGTCGATTTGGATGGGCTTGACCCGGCCATGGCAGAAGCCTTGGCCCACACCCAAGCGCAACTCAAAGCCCAGGGTGCCACCATCGTTCCCATTTCATTGCCGCATACCCCTTATGCCATAGCCACTTACTACATCGTGGCCACCGCTGAGGCTTCCTCCAACTTGGCGCGCTTTGATGGTGTACGCTACGGACCCAGACGCGGTGCCGACGAAAGCCTCGACGCCATGTACAACGAAACCCGAGGCCAACTTTTTGGGCAAGAGGGCAAACGACGTATCCTTTTGGGCACCTACGTTTTGAGCGCTGGCTATTACGACGCCTATTACCTCAAAGCCCTCAAAGCACGACGCAAAATTGCCGATGACTTTGACCAAGCGTTCCAAGAGGTGGATCTCATTTTATCGCCCACCACCCCAACCCCCGCCTTTAGCTTGGGCGAAAAGACGGCCGACCCATTGCAGATGTACCTCAGCGATGTGTTCACCATCTCATGCAACCTCGCAGGCATTCCCGGCATCTCCATCAACGGCGGGTTTTCTCCCGACGGCCTCCCCCTTGGCATGCAACTTCTGGGGCCGGCTTTTTCGGAAAAACAACTTTTAGAAACAGCTCACGTGCTCGAAAACCAGTTTGATTTTACCCAACGCCGCCCACAATGGCCAGCCTCTTAAGGAGCCGGTATGTCTGACGACAATTGTATTTTCTGTAAAATTGTTAAAAAAGAAATTCCCGCCACCATCATTTACGAAGACGACCATGTGCTCGCGTTTGAAGACCTCAACCCGCAAGCCCCCGTGCACTGCTTGGTGATCACCAAAAAACACATTGTGGGTGGCAACGACATGACTCCCGAAGATACCATTGCCCTCGGACACATGCTCTTGGCAGGTAAGAAAGTCGCAGAGATTAAAAACATCGCCGATGATGGTTACCGGTTTGTCATCAACACGGGCGCTCACGGCGGCCAAAGAGTATTTCACATTCACTTGCATGTGATGGGCGGACGGCCTTTATCTTGGCCTCCAGGCTGAGCACAACGTCAGTTCGATAGCTCCAAATCCAAACGGATATCTTCACCTTGAACGATCTCAATACTTTGTTCGGCGGACGTCCCCCGAATGCTTTCCACCACGCGTATGACGTGGGGGCCTGGCTCCAATGGATGGTCGGTTAATGGCGTGGTCAACCCAGTTTCACGACCGTCGATGTACACCATGCCCCACGGTTTGGAGTTGAGGGTGAGCGTTCCAAACACCTTTGGTTTGCTGCTGTCGTAAGAGCTCTTACTTTTCTTTTTCCCGGTCAATAAGGCCACTTTTTCGGTGGCCTGTTCCATGGCCTTTTCGTTGTCTTCGCTTTGCGCGATTTCGTAATTCGCCATGTATATCTCAGGATGGAAAGGGTTTTCCCAGGCAGCGCGGTCGTAGGCTTTGAGCGCGTCGGCGTGTCGACCTTGGCGCAGGGCCAACCGGCCTTCTAAAATTCGGGTTTGGGGATCGTGGGGAAAGACCTCGATGGTCTTGGGCATCAGGGCCCCCGCCTTGTCATACTCTTCGAGGTCCAAGTACAAGCCAGCCAATCGGTTTTGCAAAGCCGCATTTTTGGCCTGGTGTCCAGCATTCACCGCTTTTTCGTATTCGATCACCGCCGCCTTTTTGTGGCCCCGGCGTCGTAACAAGTTGCCCAGCCGAACCCATTTTCGCGTCTTCACGTTCCCCGCGTCTTCCATGGCTTTTTCATCTTCTTCTTCTTCGGTGCGCAGGGTTTTACCATTGCCCTTCACAAACACCAATTGCTTGGGCATGGCACCAGGAACCCGACGAAAAGGCCTTTTCTTAAGGTAGGCCGTCCAACTGCGCTGCATGGTGCTTAAATTTTCACCCAGAGTTGCCTCCAAAGCCGCGTCCATGGACGCGCCCGTGCCCAGGACTTTGAGTAACCGGTTGGTTAACTGAAACCCGGTGGCGCCGTCTCTCTTTTGTTTGTGCATGAACTCAATCACCGTGAACACCTCAGCGAAAGCCAGTGCGGTTTTTTCTTGGCTGGGGAGCTTGGCCATGGAGGGATGCATTTGCTCAAAGGTGACCAAATCATTGGCTTTGACCGCGTCAGCCAAGAGGTTTTCGCTGGCCGGCGAAAGAGCCAAGCCAGGATCGCCGTACCACAACGATTCGCTGTACTTGGCCAAACCTTCATGCAGCCAAATGGGAACGGTATTATTACTTTTCTCTGAAATGATCAAATGAATGAACTCATGAGCCAACGTGTCCAACCAAGAGTAGCCGCGCGCCAATGCTTTGGGACTGGTGATCATTAATCGATTGTATTTGCACAGCGCAATGGTGCCAGATGTTTTGATTTCTTTTTCGGTCAATGAAGACACTTGGGCCAGCCCACGAGGGCTTTCCAACACGTCCACAGGAATCATGTGGTTTGGCTCGTAGTTGTACGCCTTTGTAATGTGCTGATACGCCCTTTCTAAAGCCCAAAGTCCTTTTTCGAAAAGCAGTTCGTCTTTGCCCGGTGGCACACGCATGACGAAGTGCTCGCTCTTCTTTTGAACGTAACCGCGGGTTTCCTGCAATGTACTTTCGGCCAAAGGCAGCAAAGGTGGGGCCATGCCGCCTTCGGCCGCCCGTTGTAAAAGCCGGACAGCCTCTTCGTACTTGCCTTCGTGAAATTTAACAGTGCCCACCAAAGCCTGTACCGGTGGCACATCGGGCAAGTCGTCGTGTAACCCTTGCGCAAGTTCTTTGGCACGGTTGAGCTGCCAATTATTGAGGGCTTGGCGAGCTTCCTTAATTTTGGCGGAAACGTCTTTGGCATTTTGAGCTACTGCCGCACCCGAAGGCATCAATAGTTGGAGGACCACTACAAACAACAGCCGGTGCAAAGTTGTAATCATCATTTGACCAACTCCTCGTAGTATTCTCGCACCTGTTTGGACCAATCCTCGGGTGCCTTTTCACGCATGGCATCCAAAATGGCTTTTCGATGCTCTTCGGGGACTTGGTACGCATCGGCGTCTGGCAACTTCATTCGCTTTTGCTCGTGCCGTTTACCGTCTTCTTGCCCGCCTTCTTGTTGCGCTTGGCCAGGACGCGGCAGGGGCATGGGCATGCCTTTACCACCAGATTGGTTTTTCATTTCATCCAAAGACTCTTGCAACGATTCCAATGCATTTTGGGATTGCCGTTGGTGCTCACGAGCAGACTTCAATCGCTGGCCGCCCAAATCCATGCCCGCTTGTCGAGACGCACGACTGGCGTCGTTGAGTTTGGATTGATGCTCTTCGCCAAAGAGAGGCGCTTGGTTGTTTATTTTTTGAATCATTTGACGCAACCGCTTGACACCGTCATTCAAGGCGGACTGCTTTTGGGCCATTTCGCCCAGTTGTTGTGATTCTCCTTTATTGAGTGAGCCTTTCAAATCAGGGATGAGCTGTCCCAAGGCATCCGCCACCTCATTCACCGCTTGGTTACTTTTCCTGGCTTCCTTGGCGGCCTGGCGTGTTTCAGCCTCCAGACCCATGGGCGCATTTTGAGAACGCAATGCCAAACTGCTCTCTAGGTTCTGCAACGCCTGAGCCGCACCTTGCGCTTCTTCCAAAGCTTCTTCGAGGTAGTTTTCTTGTAAAGCCATTAACAGGTCCATGAGCCGCTGGGTCACGCGGCCCATTTCTTCTTTTTCTAAGGAGTTCAAGGCTTCGGGCGGCAATCGGTTGGTGGAGGACAACGCTTCTTTGGTTTTCTCCACCAAGCGTTTCACGGTCTTGCTGATCTTGTCTGCGGCCTCTTTCTTGGCGCGATTCAAGGCTTCTTGATAGATGGCCTCGGTGTCTTGCGCCAGTTCAGACTGAGCACTCACCATATCGTCCAACTGTTCCGAAAAATTTTGCAGGTCTTTTTTGAGTTCGGCATATTCCTCGCCGCCGTACTCTTCTTGACTGTCCTCGATGCCTTCGAGCATTTTCTGGGTTTGCTCGATCATGTCTTCGAGCGTGGCCACCACATCTTCCATTTTCCCTTCTTCTAAGAGGGAATCCAGGCTTTGGGCTTGCTCCATCATGCTGTCATTATCGAATGCTTCTTGGTTGAGATATTCATCTGGCACATCTTGCTTGAGTTCAGCCATGCGTCGGTACAAATCTTGGAGTTGTTCTTTGAGACGTTCGATTTGGTTGAGAATGGCATCTCGAGCGGCGTCGGTGGGCGCCTCCTTATAGTTAGCCAATAATTGTTTTAAAGCGTCCTGGGTTTTCTTGAGGTCAGAGGCCAGTTGGTGCGCATCGTTGAGACGTTGGGTATTGATCAAATCCTCTAAGAAGAGAACATGCTTTTCGAAGGACAACACCAAGGTTCGGATTTGCGACAACAACAAAGACCACACATTGGCACTGCCTCGCTTGCTCAACTGATGGGAGGCCCCAATGCGGTCGAGGGTCCGTTTTTTGATTTGGGTGCCCCGTTTGATGTCTTTATGGGCGTTGCTCAAGGCCTGAGTGAGAGTGGCGATGTCGTAGGGGTCTTTTAAAGAGGCCTGTAACAGCTTGTTCATGCTCTCCACCAACTCTTGTTCATCGGCGGCCATGCGCAGCTGCTGCCCCACCACGCCCTGCTCTTGTTGTAGATCTTCCATGGTGGCGAACGTTGGCGCGGGATTTTCCAACCCTTGAGCCAGTCCATCCACCAGCTGCCACAACAGTTCTTCATATTTTTTAAGCAGTTCTTTGTGGTACTTGATTTCAGAAAACACTGTGAGGATACGCGTGATGGATCGGCCCACTTGTGGCCCGGCGAACGCGTTGTTGTCGGTGGCTTCCAAATACAAACTCACCTGATCTCCGGGACGCGCGCCCACATCAGCGAGCGAAAAGTTACCCGTACCCGAAAAAGACCTCAGGTCTCCCGGGATTTCCTGGAGGACCTGTGTCCACGGCTTACCGCGCTGGGATTGGATGCGTGCCACCAACCGAATACTTTTGAGCCCGTAATCATCACTGGTCTCAAATTGGAGAGGCACAGTCTCATTGGCCTCCACGGTCATGTCTTCGGTGGGAAACAACAAATCCACCGCCGGCGGCTCATCGGGTATCAATGCGATTTGGTGACCCACCGGATCGATCTCGACCGCACCGTCGGGCTCCACCAACATAAAGTGGTAGTTGCCTGATCGCTTTAACTGCAACTGACCTTTGATTTGCCGCTCTCCTTCGACCGAGAATTTTATTTTCTCTTCACCCATCACCACGTAGGCTTCTTTAATGCGCCTATCCGCCTGAGCGTCAAAAGTGACGATGGTCCCCAAGGGCGCCACGATGTCCCCGGTGGTTCCTCTCATATCTTGAGACTCTTTTTTCATATAGGCGGGATAGTCGAGCTTTAAATGGATATCGGTCACAATGGGGATTCGAAAAACCTGGGGCCGGACGAAACTCTTGGGGTTGGTGTTGTCCCCCATTAAGAAAGACCACGTGTCGAGGACCACTGACACTTGAGACATAGCCATGAGCCCGTAAAAACAAAAGAAGAATCCCAAAGCCGCTAAGTTTCTCCACCGTTGGGCCAAGCCCACCAAAAGGAGGGAGTCCATGGCCTGGGTATCGAGAATGGCCTGAGCGGTTTGGGTCTGGTGCGCTTTGGACAAATATTGTGACCGGCCTTGAATGCCACCGCTTTTGTCCTCGGCCATGAGCTCTACCGCAGAACGGACGCTGTCTTTTAAATCGTGTCCGCGCCGTAGGGCCGCTCTTTCGATCCAACCCGCGAGGGATAAGTTCTTTGACAGGGGTCGCCATGACTTCCATGCCACGCCCAGCAACGCCAAAAGCGACGCGGCCCCAAAAAAAGACCAAACCGCCAAGGGCGTTTCAAAAGGCATTCCCACAAAGGCAACGCACAGAACCAAAGCCCCAAAGAGACCACAGAAGCACAGAGCCAGCCATGCCAAAAGATCGAGCCCACAATAGGCCCAAAGCGTTCGCTTGGCTTTTTGTAGAACCTGCTCCAGGGAGGCCCCTTGGGATCTCGAGGCAGATTCATGAGGTTGCGGTTCAGTGACGGGCATGATGTTTCAAAGGGTCCTTTTTCCTGCTTTTTCCAGGCCAAAAACTGGCCTTTTGCCGCTGTTATAACCAATATAAGCGCACATCCTATGCCAAAAACAACGAATGTCTTGCAGAAATGGCTCAAGACGTGTTTTGGTGGGGGTCCTTGGCGCGCCAAACCGCCATAAATCGAGGCCTAAACTTGAATTTAACCGACGAAATCACGCCCGAAGAAAACGGCGACCAAACCCGCGAAGCCCTCGAAAAACTCGCGGCGGCCTCCGAACGAGCCCAAACCGAACAAGAAAAACGGCAAGCGGCACGGGCCGCTGAATTGCCACTGGTGGAGGCGGCCCAAGCCGGCGACGCCCAAGCCTTTGAGAAACTCCTCACCAAAAGCCAACAAAAGCTCTTTTCTCTGGCTTTGGGCATGCTTCACGATCGCGATGACGCCAAAGACGCCGTTCAGGAAACCTGGATCAAAGCGTATAAAAAACTTCAAGATTTTCAGGCCAATGCGAGTTTCGGCACCTGGCTGTACCGCATTTGTGTGAACGTCTGCATCGACAAACAGCGAGCGGCCAAACGACGTAAAAAAGTCGATATTGATAATATCGCCCCTCTGAGCACTGATGATGACAATCTCTATGCCCAAGTGGACGTTGCGCCCGACACCACAGGGTCTAACCCTTTAAAAAATATAGCAAATAAAGAGTTGGGCGATAAAATCCAAGACGGCCTGCGGGGCCTCACCGAAGACCACCGCTCCGTTCTCTTGCTGCGTGAAGTCGAAGGCATGAGTTACGATGAAATCTCAGAAGCCCTTGAAATTCCAAAGGGAACCGTCATGAGCCGGCTGTATCACGCCCGGCGCAACCTACAGCATTTGCTCGCCCCTTATTTGGAGTCAGACGAAGGAGATCCATCGGATTTTAATGAAGATTTGGTTGAATAAGGCCCCTGCGCCGAACGTCCTAAATACGGACATTTTTTGAAGGAAACCCATGAAAATGGAACGATCAGACCGCGAACAACTCGAAACATGGATGAGCGCCTTTATCGATGGCGAGCTCGACTTTGAGGCATCTAGCCTTCTGCTCGAGGCACTCCATGAAGACGCTGCCTTTCGCGCTGAGATGTTGGTCTTTTTGAAGCAACAAAAAGCCGTTCGCCAAGCCATTGAAAACAGCCTCCGAGGTTTATCCAGCCAAGAGCAAGCGGACATGGTGGTGGATTTCTGGCACCAAATCGAGGCCGACGCCCAAGAAAGTCACGAAGAAGAGTTCTTACAAGAACGCGCTTACTTGCTGGCCCAAAATGTTTTGCAGGGCCGCTTACAACGGGAAGCGCTCGAAACCATTGCCCAACGCGACCCAGCTTGCGTGCGAGAGGCCGCCAAAATCATTGGGCAAATGGAATCGGTGAGAAACGATCTCGAAACCCAAGCGGTGAAAGAGCCACTCGATGAACTCCGCCACAGTACGATGACCCAGTTATTCGGTACCGCTGATGCCATTGAAGACCCCACAGAGATGTTCGATGACTCCGAAACCACAGACAAACGCGTCATCATCACCGAAGAAGAAATTATATCCGAAAGAAACATCACCTCTGAACCCCAAGATGCGACTGAACAAAACGTCGAAGAATCGGTCATCCCCCCGGTGCCACTCCCAGAGGACATTCAGAAAAACATCGACCCGGCCACCGCTGCCAATGACGATGGCGTAGAGACGTCTGAGCCCCAAGCCGACCTGGAAGACGATGACGATTTTGTGTTGGTCACGCCAGGCGCCAAGGTCATTCAACTTTTCCAAAAGGTAAAAATACCCGCTGTGGCCACTGCCGTTGCGGCCGCCGTTGGTTTGTTTATCTTACCTGCGGGCGAGCCCGATACACCCCCTGCGCCCGAATCTTCCAGCGAAGTTTTCGCAGCGTTGGTGCCCGAAGAGGGTTCAAAAGCAGACCCCCAATGGCAAGATCGCTTGTTGGCAGCTTGGCAGATGGAGTTGGATCAAAGCCATGAAACCAGCGCAGAGGCACTCCCCATTTTGAACGACAACTCCCTCACCGAGGTTGAGTCTTTAGACACGCGGAGCAGCAACCCCATGGTCTTTAAAACCCCCAATAAAAACATCACCGTAATTTGGATCGGAGAACAGCAAGGATGAAACTTCATCGCATGAACCGCCTGAATTATTTCGGACTTATCTGTCTGGCCCTGTTCAGCCTTCCCAGTCTCGCCCAAACCCCTGCGCCTGCTCCAGCCGTCGTCACCCAAGACGGTTATGAAATCGGCGTTCGCATCATCACGGCCAAGCGCAAAGGCAAATTCAAAGTGGACAAAAAACTCAAACCACTTTCAAAAGATTTGCGTGCCTTGCCTTTTAAAAAATTCAAGCAGCGCGACATGCACAAGAAGGTTTTAAAGAGTTCTGAACAAGTCTCTTTGCAATTTCCATCTGGTAAAGGTGACCCGCAGCTTCTCAGCATTCAGGCCCATGGCAAACAGCCCAGCGGAAAACTCGGTTTCACCCTGGCCATCGATAACTTAGATTTCAAAACGCGGGTGGCCTTGCCCGACGGCGGCACCATTTTGGTGGCTGGTCCCCAACACAATAAAGAAACGGTGCTGTTTTCGGTCACGGCAAGAGAATACTCAGCTGCGGCAGCCCAAGCGGAGACGGCAGCGGCCAAAGCGGCCAAACCCAAAAAGCCCAAAACACCAAAGTCCAAGCGAAAAGCCCGTAAGAAAAGACCGAAGAAAAACTAAGCTTCTTCGCTGTTCACTTCTTCTGCATCAGAATCATCGCTGTCAGGTTTTTCCCGCTCATAACCAGGTGAGCCGGGTCCCTCCATCCAAGAAGATAAGTTACGCAACCGATCCTGAATGTTGTCGGTTTGTACCGACTCTTCCACGTTCTTTTTGACCTTTTGACCCGCTTGTTTCACCTTTTCGGTCCACGCCAAGTCTTCATCGCCTTTTTGCTGGCCCTTTTTCCATTTGGCGGTCTTTTGGGCTTCTTCGGCCGCCGCTTTGGCGCGACGCTTCTTGCCCTCGGACATGATCAAATAGGTGCCCACCAAGCCGGCGCTAACCGCGGTTAAACCTCTGATCATCCATTTGTTCATTTCCATTCCTCCAAGGGTCCCAATAGGCTGCTTATTCATAGTCTAACCAGCTTTGGGCAGTTGACAAAGGCTTAAGGGCGTTTTTTGCTTGGGACCTAGGAATTGAGGTGATCTTATGAGCCGTTTTAGCCCTTCAGACAATGATCCAGTCATCGTATCCAGCTGCCGCACCCCCATTGGGCGCTTGGGCGGCGGTTTAGCCACCGTAAGGGCCGATGACATGCTGGCCTTAGCCCTCAATGAAGCCGTGGCCCGTGCGGGTGTTTCCAAAGAAGACGTAGATGAAGTTTTTGCGGGCTGCGCCAATCAAGCCGGTGATGACAACCGCAATGTGGCGCGCATGGCCACCGTACTCGCAGGCTTTCCTTATCATGTGCCAGGTGTCACCGTGAATCGGTTGTGCGCCTCGGGTCTTGAAGCCGTGGTCCAGGCAGCGCGGGGTATCAAGCTTGGCGATTACCAAATGACCTTGGCCGGCGGCGTGGAAAACATGTCCCGCGCGCCTTGGGTCATGGAAAAAGCGGCCAAAGCTTTTCCCGTGGGNAACCCTAAAATCTTCGACACTTCTTTAGGCTGGCGTTTTCCCAACCCCAAAATGGAAGCNATNTTTCCNNTAGANGCCATGGGCTGTACCGCAGAAAACCTCGTGGACCAGCATAACATNTCNCGNGAAGACCAAGANGCNTTTGCCGTGAACAGCCATCAAAAAGCCTTGGCCGCCCAAGCCAGTGGCGCCTTTGATGAGGAAATCTTTTCGGTNTCCATTCCCCAACGCAAGGGNGACCCTAAAGTNGTTTCAAAAGACGAAGGGCCTCGCAAAGAAAGTACCGCCGAAAAGCTCGCCACCTTGCGCGCGGTGTTTCGCACAGGCGGCAGCGTGACCGCCGGTAACTCTTCCACCCTCAACGACGGTGCCGCAGCTTTGGTGATCACCTCCAGAGCTTATGCCAAAGCCAATAACCTTAAAGTGATTGCCAAAGTGGTGAACTGGGCTTCGGCCGGTGTGGACCCCACCATCATGGGCATCGGTCCCGTGCCCGCCACCGAAAAGCTCTTGGCCAAATCTGGTTTAAACGCAGGCGACTTTGATGCCATCGAGCTCAACGAAGCCTTCTCGGCACAATCCTTGGCGGTGATTCGCTCTTTAGATTTAGACGAAAGCAAGATCAACCAACACGGCGGCGCCATTTCATTGGGCCATCCCTTAGGTTGCTCCGGTGCACGGATTCTCACCACTCTGTTGGGCGTCTTAAAACAAAAAGGCGGTTCTTTAGGGTTGGCAACTTTATGTGTGGGCGTGGGCCAAGGGCTCAGCGTCGCCATTGAAATGGAATAAATCCAAGACAGCACAACGGCGCAGGAATGATTCTTTCGCGGGCCTGACCGTGAAAAATCACCTTCCGCAGCCATCCCAGAGAGGCCAAACATGACACAATGTACCATCAAACGCGCAACCATCATTGGCGGTGGCACCATGGGCCACGGCATTGCTCAAGTCTCTGCCATGGCAGGCATTCATACGACTTTGGTCGATTTAAACCAAGACGTTCTCAATGCCGCCCAAGCCAAAGTCACTGCCAACCTCGACAAAGGCGTGGCGCGGGGCAAAGTCACCGAAGAAGCCAAAGCCTCTGCCTTGGCCAACTTGGCATTTTCTACCCGCAACGACAGCTTGGCTGAATCTGATTTGTTTGTAGAGGCCGTGCCCGAAAACATGGACCTTAAAAAAGCCTTATTCAAACAAGCGGACGAACAATGTCCCCAAGGCGCGATCTTGGCCACCAACACCTCGAGCTTATCGGTGTCTGAAATTGCCAGCGCCACATCGCGACCACAAAATGTCATTGGCCTGCACTTTTTTAATCCCGTGCACATCATGAAATTGCTGGAAATCGTTAAAGGCGAGCAAACCGATGCCGACACTTTGACCCGTGCCGTGGCTTACGGCAAACGCATTGGTAAAACCCATGTGGTGGTGAACGATGCACCCGGTTTTGCCACCTCCCGTTTGGGCATTTGTTTGGGCAACGAAGCCATGCGCATGGTGGAACAAGGGGTGGCATCCGCCCAAGACATCGATACGGCCATGTCATTAGGATACGGTCATCCGGTGGGCCCTTTACAACTCACCGATATGGTGGGCCTCGATGTGCGCTTGGCCATTTCCACTTATCTTTACGAAAAGCTCGGCACCGATACCTTCAAACCCCCTGCCATCGCCCAAGAGATGGTGGCCGCGGGCAAATTGGGTAAAAAGAGCGGTGAAGGGTTTTACCAATGGGTGGATGGCAAAGCCGTTAAGGGCTGAGCGGTGTGCCCGGAGCGTCAAAACAGGCCAAACTCCTATATTTTTTAATTATTTTTAATTTCACCGCGTTCGCCCCTGACGTGATCATGATCTATAATATCCGCAGTCATAGGGGTGAGTATGCATCGAATCTTAATCTGCTTCTTTTTGAGCGCGACATTTTTGAATTTAACGGGTTGTCCGGGCCAGGAAACGGAAAACCCGCCCGATGCTCCCCCCCAAGAACAACCCAAAGATGAGCCGCCCGAACCACAGACAGATGCGGGCAGTGATGCACCCGAACCACAAACGGATGCGGGCAATACAACACCCGAACCGCAAACAGATGCAGGCAGTGATGCACCCGAACCGCAAACAGATGCTGGCAGTGATGCACCCGAACCACAAACAGATGCAGGCAGTGATGTGCCCGAACCACAAACAGATGCAGGCAGTGATGTGCCCGAACCACAAACAGATGCGGGCAATGCAACCACAGAGCCAGAGGTGGATGGTGGAAACATCGAGGAGCTCATTTGTCCTGACAACAGCACCAGACAAGGTGATGATGCGTGTGTGTGTGATAGCAATTATGAATGGAATAATGACAACACCAAATGCCTCACGCTCTGTCCCGATAACAGCACACGGCAAACTGACGACAACTGTCTTTGTAGCAACGGCCTTGACACTGTGGTTGATGCAGATTGCGACGGGGTGTTGAATGTGGGGGATGGCAGCGAGTGGACGACGCATGTGGTTGTGGACAATATCAGTGACACCCCCGAAGGTGCTGATGGTGCCTACAGCGTTTACGCCCTCGATGTAGACGGCGATGGCGATGTGGATGTGCTGTCTGCGTCTTATTATGACCATAAAATCGCCTGGTACGAGAACGACGGGGATGAAAACTTCACGCTTCGTGTGATTGTGGACGATACCAATGAAACCCCCGAGAGCGCCAATGGTGCCACCAGCGTTTACGCCCTCGATGTAGACGGCGATGGCGATGTGGATGTGTTGTCTGCGTCTAGTAATGACGATAAAATCGCCTGGTACGAAAATGATGGCGATGAAAATTTCACCCTCCGCGTGATTGCCGAAAGTGCTGATGCGGCTAACAGCGTATACGCCCTCGATGTAGACGGCGATGGCGATGTGGATGTGCTGTCTGCGTCTTATTCTGACGATAAAATCGCCTGGTACGAAAACCTTAACAATAACAATGACAATTGCCCATCAACACCCAACCCCGAACAAGCAGATATTGATGGCAATGGTGTCGGTGATGCTTGTGATGCCTGTCCTTTAAATGCAACCCGTCAAGAGAACAACACATGTGCTTGCGATACCGGATACGAATGGAGTCTTTTTAGCAGCCAATGTGAGCTGCCTTGTCCAGATCTGAGTACCCGGCAGGCAGACAACTCGTGTGCTTGTGATGCCGGCTACGAATGGAACAACAATAACACCCAGTGTCTCACGCTCTGCCCTGATAACAGCACAAGACAAGGTGATGATTCCTGTGCATGCGACAGTAATTACGAATGGAATGGTGACAACACCCAATGTCTTGCACTTTGCCCCACCAACAGCACCAGACAAAACGATGAATCATGTGCGTGCGACAATAACTACGAATGGAACAACACCAGTACCCAATGTCTCGCACTCTGCCCCACCAACAGCACCAGACAAAACGATGACAGCTGCGAATGCAACGCCGATTACGAATGGAACAACACTGTTACCGCATGCATCGATCTCTGTCCCCAAAACAGCACCCGACAGCTTGATGATTCTTGCGCTTGCAATAGCGGCTTTGAATGGAACCTTGCCAGCACTGAATGCAAAGAACCCTGCCCTGAAAACAGTACGCGACAAATCGATGAGAGCTGCGGCTGCAACGGCGAACTCGACATCACCATCGATGAAGATTGTGACGGTGTTTCTACAGAACATTGGGTTGACCACACCGTTACCTCTCCGGCAGACAGTGCTGAAAGCGTTTTTGCCGCTGACATGGATGGGGACGGTGATATCGATGTTCTTTCAGCGTCTAGCGATGATGATAAAATTGCATGGTATGAAAATGATGGCGATCAAGGCTTTAAAGTGCACATCATCACCACCAAAGCGGATGGGGCATACAGCGTTATTGCTGTTGATATGGATGGGGATGGGGATATGGACGTGCTGTCGGCATCTGCTAATGATAACAAAATCGCTTGGTTTGAAAACAACGGCAATCAAGTCTTCACAACCCATATCATCACCGTTTTTGAAAACACGCCGGGTAGTATTTTTGCCGTGGACATGGACGGCGATGGCCATATGGACGTGCTTAGTCAATCGGGCTCCTATTGGGACAGCCAAAAAATCACTTGGCATGAAAATGACGGCAGTCAAAATTTCACTGAGCACACCATCGCCACCGATGCGCAGTTTAGCAGCAGCGCAAACATCTATCCCGCCGATATAGACGACGATGGTGATATGGACGTGCTTTCTGCCGCCAACAGCGATGGCAAACTCGCTTGGTATGAAAACAATGGTCCTCAAACCTTTACAAGCCACACCATCACGCTGTTTGATGACACACCAGGGAGCGTTTTCGCCACCGACATGGACGGTGACGGTGATATGGACGTGCTTGCAATATCCTATGTTGAAGACTGGCCAGACCGCAATAATACAATCTACTGGTATGAAAATGACGGCAGTCAGAGCTTCGCAGAGCACACCATCATCACTAACGAGAATGGCACCTTAAGCGTTTTCGCTACGGACATAAATGGCAATGGGTATATGGACATACTTGCGCCGTCGTACGATGAAACCAATTGGGTCAATGAAACAATCTATTGGTATCGGAATGACGGCAATCAAAACTTTGATAAGCATACGAATGGCATCATTATTGATTCCGAATGGAACAACCCCAATGGTCTAAAAAGCGTTTTCTTTGCGGATTTGGATGGTGATGGTTACACGGATGTACTGACGGCATCTTCTGATAGCAACGAAATCGCCTGGTATGAAAATCAACTCATGTTCTCAGCGCAAACCATCATCACCAACGAGGCCGATAGGGCAACCCACGTTTTTGCTGCCGACATGGACGGCGACGGCGATATGGACGTGCTGTCGGCCTCCCTGGATGATGACAAAATCGCCTGGTATGAAAATGACGGCAATCAAAATCTTTCCACACACATCATCACCACCGAGGCGGATGAGGCAAAACACGTAACGGCTGTTGATTTAGACGGGGATGGGGATATGGACGTGCTTTCAGCTTCTTACAAAGACGATAAAATCGCCTGGTATGAAAATGACGGCAATCAGAATTTCACCACACACATCATCACCACCGAAGCGGATGGGGCAGTTCACGTTTTTGTTGCCGATGTAGACAGCGATGGGGATATGGATGTGCTTTCAGCCTCTTACAAGGACCACAAAGTCGCCTGGTATGAAAATGACAGCAATCAAAATTTCACCACACACATCATCACCACCGAAGCGGATGGGGCAGTTCACGTTTTTGCCGTGGATATGGATGGGGATGGCGATATGGATGTGCTCTCTGCGTCTTCGGATACCTATTTTGAGGGTGATAAAAAGATAACTTGGTATGAAAATGACGACAGCCAAAATTTCACTGAGCACACTATTTTCGTCACCGATGAAAGTGATTTCTCTGGTCTTTTTGCCGCTGACATGGACGGCGACGGCGATATGGACGTAATTTCGTCCTCTTCTAACTATCCTGCCAGCGTCGCCTGGTATGAAAATGACGGTGCTCAAGTCTTCACAAGGCACATCATTGACCGTACATTATATCTGAGCAACGTTTTCGCCATGGATCTGGACGGCGATGGGGATATGGACGTGCTGTCGGATGGGGGCCTTTCTCATGACATTTACTGGTATGACAATGACGGCAGCCAAAATTTCACTGAACGTACCATTACCGCGTCTCATGACGCTTTTTTCTCAAGCGTTTTTGCTGCCGACATGGACGGCGATGGCGATGTGGATGTGCTGTCGTCGTCTTATGATGACAAGATCGCCTGGTATGAAAACACCATAAACCCACAATTCACCAAGCACACCATTACCAGCGTGGCCCATTATGCACAGGCCGTTTTTGCTGTAGATGTGGATGGTGATGGTGATATGGACATGCTTTCAGCTTCTCGCGACGATAACAAAATCGCTTGGTATGAAAATGATGGTAATCAAAATTTTGTCACACACACCATCACTAACGAGGCTTCGGCTGCCAACAGCGTTTTTGCTATTGATATGGACAGCGATGGTGATTTGGACGTGCTGTCGAGCGGCTCTGAATGGGTCCTTGAGCATATCGCTTGGTACGAAAATAACGGTAATGAAGTATTCACAACGCACACCGTTGAATTTGTCCCCACCCAATCGGTAGCAAATATTTTTGCCTTTGACATGGACGATGATGGCGATGTGGATATTTTGTCAGGAGGCGGCAGTGATCTTTACTGGCATGAAAATACCCCACAAGCATCTGCTCCATTCTGGCATCATGAGATTGACAACGTAACCGGGGCGACGGGGGTATGTCGGAGTGTTTTTGCTGCAGATGTAGATGGTGATGGCGACATGGACATGCTTGCGGCGTATTCTACGGGTGACAAAATTGCTTGGTATGAAAATGACGGCAGTCAGAGCTTCACAGAGCACACCATTACCACTGAGGCCGATGCGGCACGCAGCGTTTTTGCCGCTGATGTGGACGGTGATGGGGATATGGACGTGCTGTCGGCGTCTTATTCAGATGACAAAATTGCTTGGTATGAAAATGATGGTGAAGAAAATTTCACCGCACACACGATCACGACCGAAGCGGATGGCGCAGACAGTGTTTTTGCTGCTGATGTGGACGGCGATGGGGATATGGATGTACTTTCGGCATCTGTTTCGGATGATAAAATTGCTTGGTATAAAAATGATGGTGAAGAAAATTTCACCGCGCACACAATCACGACCGAAGCGGATGGCGCAACCAATGTTTTTGCCGCCGATGTAGACGGCGATGGTGATTTGGATGCGTTATCGGCGTCTTCGGATGAAAATAAAATCGCCTGGTACGAACAACAAGTCCCTGACAATTGCCCAACAGATTACAACCCCGATCAAACCGACACCGATGGTGATGGCGTGGGTGATGCGTGTGATGACTAAGGTCGCTGAACAGAGCCGTTGAAAAAGGACGAAAAAGCTCTGCAATTCCAACAGATAGGTGCGCGGCGCCCCCCTTCACCCAAAGCCTCGGTGACCTTGCTTTATTTTGCCCTGCCACCTTGGATCTAAACCCATTTTTGGGCTAATTTCTCATGGGTTTTATAAAATCAAAGTATCCAAAAAGGGGGAGGCATGATGCGCCACCTGTTCGTTCGTTGTTTGACTGGGTTATCCGTTTCATTTGTACTGGCTGGCTGTCCGGGAACCGGTCAAGACACCCAAGAGCACCCCTGCAAAACCGAAAATCACTGCATTTACAACAACGCAACCAACGAATCGGAGTGTGAAGAAGGCTATGCCTGGGAAGATGTCAACGATTCCAGCAACTATAATTGCGTTTTGGACAATGGCGGCTGCCCTGAAAACAGCAACTTAGATGCTGAAGAAACCTGCCAATGCGATGAGGGTTATGTTTGGAACGCAGACAACACCCTGTGTATTGAAACCCCAGACTGCCCCGAAGACCGCATTTACGAAAATGGCGATTGTGTTTGCCCCCCTAACACCATCGAACTTGAAGATGGCAGTTGCGCCGATACCACGGGCTGTCCTCCCAACTCTTACCGGGTGGATGACGAAACCTGTCGCTGCGTTACGGGTTATACCGTGAATGCCGCAGGAACGGCCTGTGTTTTGCCTGAAGACTCTTGCCCGCCCAACGCCACTTGGAACGCAAGCACTGAGCGGTGTGAATGCGATGAGGGTTATACCGCTAACAGTACTGGCGATGCCTGTGTTGAGATTGAACCCTGCCCTGAAAACAGCACCCAGCAAGCGGATAATTCCTGCATCTGTGATGAAGGCTACGTGGTGAACTTCGATGGCGATGCCTGTGTCTTGCCTGATGACCAATGCCCTGAAGGTCGCGCGAGCGTCATTATTAATGGTGTGGTCGAGGCCCGTTGCCCGGAGGGCGCCACAGTTTACTTTAGCAACGGCGAGGCGGGCTGTACCTGCCCCGGGGAACAAGTGTGGGACAGTGAGGAGAACACCTGCGAAGGCGATTTGTGCGCACAAGACCATTTGGAAGTCGATGGCGAATGCGTGTGCCCCGATGGTGAATTCGAAAACAGCGCTGGGAACTGCGAAACCATTCCTGAATGCAGCAATGGTCAGGTACTGGTGGAC